>NZ_JBFBLO010000007.1:0-389493 GCF_040686735.1 Streptomyces sp. NPDC079167
TTCAGGGAGACCAGCGGGGCACCGGCCGAGATGGCCATGTCCATGATCTTGTGGATCTTCGTGGCGTGGGCCTCGCCCAGCGCCCCGCCGAAGATGCGGAAGTCGTGCGCGTAGACGAAGACCGTCCGGCCGTCGACCGTGCCCCAGCCGGTGATGACACCGTCGGTGTACGGCTTCTTGGCCTCCAGGCCGAAGCCGGTCGCCCGGTGCCGGCGCAGCTGCTCGACCTCCTTGAACGATCCCTCGTCCAGCAGCAGCTCGATGCGCTCGCGCGCCGTCAGCTTGCCCTTGGCGTGCTGCGCCTCGGTCGCCCGGTCGCTCGGTCCACGCCGGGCCTGCTCGCGCAGTGCCAGCAGTTCGGCCACCCGGCCACGCGTGTCACTCGGCTCGCCCGGGATTTCGTCCACAACGGTCATACGTCGACCCTACGAACCCGACCGCGCAATTCCTGCCGTCCACACCGAACAGTCTCCTGCCCGGTTTCCTGGTGGCACCTGACAGAAGCGGTGCACCATGCATCCCATCTGCCAGCTCACAGGGCTTCCGCGTTGTAGAGCTTCGACAAAGCGGGGAATGTGTCCCCGGCCACACGCCGCTCCGCGCGCCACGCCGCGGAGCCACCGGGGCGGACGACCGGACCCACCGGAATGGCCCCGCAGCCGGCCGGGGCGGCCGCGTTCAGCATCTGTTCACCCGGTGCACACGGCGAGGGACCATGCGTGGTCAAAACCCGTCCCACGGCGTCGAGTTGTGAAGAACGACAACTTCTTGAGAGCGCTCTCAGTCCTAACTCTTGACGCCCACCGGAGCCGTAGCGAGAGTGGTGCGCACCGCAGACGGCCCCACCGCTCCACCTCCCCGCACCACCCCTGACCCCTGTCTGCGGCCCCCCACACCTCGGGAGTCCTCCGTGATTTCGCGCAGAATGTTCCTGACGGGCGCCGCCGCCTCCGCGACCGCGCTCACCTACCCCCTCTGGGGCAGCGCCCTGAGCCCTCGTACGTCGGCCGCCCCCGCGACCTGCGAACTGGCCCTGGAGAACAAGTCGTTGCCGGGCACCGTGCACGCCTATGTCACCGGCCACGAGCAGGGCACGGACCGCTGGGTGCTCCTGCGCCCGGACGGCAGCGTCTACCGCCCCGACTCCCCCGGCGCCCCGCAGACCCCGCTGCCGGTCGACTGCGCCATTCCGCTGAAGGCCGCGGGAGCCGGCCCGGTCGTCCTGACCCTGCCCCAGATGTACGGGGCGCGGGTCTACTTCGTACGCGACGACAAGCTGGACTTCTACCTCAACCCGGGCCCGTCCCTGGTCGAGCCGGCCTTCGCGACGCCCACCGACCCGAACTACGGCAGGACCTGGTCGTTCTGCGAGTTCACCTTCAACCCGCAGCAGCTCTACGCGAACATCAGCTACGTCGACCTGGTGACGGCGCTGCCGATCGGGCTGACCCTGGAGGGTGACGCCACGCACACGGTGGCCCCGCTCCCGGACGGCGCGGTCCAGCGCATCGCCGACGACCTCACGGCCCAGGCGGCGTCCGACGGGCAGCCCTGGGACAAGCTCGTCACCCGGAGCTCGGACGGGCAGGTCCTGCGGGTCGTCTCGCCGCAGAACCTGATGGCGCCGTTCTTCGACCGGCCCGCCGAGATGCCGTTCCGCGATCTGTTCACCGGACAGATCGACGAGGTCTGGGAGAAGTACCGCTCCACCGATCTGCGGATCGACCTGCAGGGCGGCCGGGGCACGCTCGCCGGCCGGGTCAGCGGGGACACCCTGACGTTCGAGGGCGGCCACACCTTCGTCAAGCCGACGTCGAAGGACATCTTCACCTGCAACCACGGCCCCTTCACCAACAACCCCGGGGACTCCGACGACAAGAAGGCCCTGCTGGCCAGGATCGCGGCCGGCTTCAACCGCTCGATCATGCTCAGCCACCCCAGCCAGCCGAACGGCACGTCGGTGGCGGACTACTACCAGGGCGCGGTGACCAACCACTGGTCACGCGTGGTCCACGCGAACTCCCCGATCGGCTACGCCTTCCCCTACGACGACGTACGCCCGGACGGCGAGCCGGACGTGTCGGGGGCGGCGCACGACGGCAACCCCCGCCGCTTCACGGTGAGCGTGGGTTCCTGATCAGCCACCCGTGACACCGTGGCCCCCGTCCCGCCGGACGGGGGCCACGGTGCGTACAGGGGAGGTCAGCAGCCGCCGCAGTTGTAGTACGTCACGTCCCAGTGGTTGCCCTCGTCGGCGTAGACGTTGCCGGAGCCGGACCGGTACTGGGGCGCGCCGTCACCTCGCACACCGATGTACGTGAAGACGCCCTTCACGTAGTTCGTCAGGCAGGTGCTCTTGCCGAAGTCCAGCTTGTAGCCGTTCCAGTGCGAGTACGTGCCACTGGCGTGCCCGGTCTCCGTGCCCCCGGTGATGTTCAGGGCGCAGCCCGTGGCGCTCTTCAGAGTCTGGGCGCCCTGGGCGCTGGTCAGGTTGAGCTGGTCGAAGGACGTGCAGGTGGAGACGTTCCGGTTGGAACAGCCGCCGGAGGACGACCAGGTGATCCCGGACGAGCTGAAGCGGGAGGTCGCCTGCGAGTGGGTCAGCTTGGTGACGGCGTGCGCCTCGGTGGCGCCGCCGCCGAGGACACCGACGCCGGGCGCGAAGAGCGCGCCCAGGACGAGTGCGAGAGCGGTGAGGGCCGAGCGGAGTCGGGGGCGGGTCAGCATGGGGGATCCTCCTGCTCATGACAACTTATGGGCAGGGAGATAGTGCCCCAGTTCTACGCGCGTCCGCCAGAGGGCGACCGGCGTCCGCGTCATCCGCCGAAGCGGCGCGGAGGCAGACCGCGCCCCGGCTACCTGACGAGGTCGAGCCAGTGGCGGTATGCGGAGGCGAAGGGCTCGGCGCCGTCACCGTCGCGGCAGCCCGCCTCCATCAGCCACTCGCAGGTCTGCCGAGCCTTGCTGACCAGGCTCTCGGGACAGCCGTAAAGCACTCGGTGCTCGGCGAATTCGTCCTCGTCCTCGACCCGGGGCAGACCTCGGCCCGCGGGACCGCCATCACGCACGCGAACCGACTCGTCCAGCCTCCCGTGGCGGAACTGACCGCGACCCCCTGTGCCGTACCCAGCCACACGCCGTGCTCGTCCTCGCCGAGCCGGTCAGCCGTCCACCGCGCACTCAGGCTGCCGTCGTACTTCCGGATGTCGACCGACACGAGGGGCCTGCCCACCTCAGGTCCAGGGGAGCGTGCGCCACGGGCTGGTCGGGTCGCTGGTCAGGGCGCGGTGGGTCGCGAGGACGGTCTCGTACCACTCGCCGAACTCCTCTTCGTCGAAGTGGAGGCAGCGGCCGAGGACGTAGGCGGCCGAGAAGCTCTCCCACGAGCGGTAGTTGAGCTGGACCAGACGGCCGGCGCGGACCACGGCCGCCTCCGCCTCCGGCAGGGAGCACAGGCGGGCGGCGAGGCCCCAGCGGGCCATGCCGGAGGCCCGGCCGTAGTCCCAGGCCTCGACGCTTCGGACGTAGCCGCCTTCGGGTAGCAGGCCGTCGGCGCGGAACCGTGCCTCGTAGCGGGCGATGCGGCCGATCAGCCGCTGCACGCCGGTCACTTGCCCCTCCAGCTCCGCGGCGGTGACGGTGTGGCCCTGGGTGACGCCGTCCGGGGTCAGGCGGGGCTCGGTGGCGGCCTCGGTGCGCCTGCGCACCACGTTCGCCGCGGCCTGGCGCCAGTGGTCGACGTCGACGGGGCCCGCGAAGTCCAGGGCCATGGAGCGGCGCAGTTGCAGGACGAACTCCCAGACGCCGCTGACCATCCCGGCGCGCAGCAGTTGTTCCTGCGCGTCCTGCCAGTCCTCGCGGGTACTGACGCCCCACCAGCGTTCCAGCGTGTTCTTCTCGTTGCGGTAGCCGCTGCCGTGGTACGCCATCGAGTTCCAGTAACGCCCGTTGCGCACGTTGATGTGCGCGCCGACCGCGAGACCGAAGGCGACGGGGCCGCTGCGTGGCCCGCCCACCTCCAGGGTGTGGACGACGTCCTGGGCCAGCCCCGGCAGTTCGACCGGGGCGGAGTGGCGCTGCCACAGGGCGCGGCCCTCCGGCCCGGCCGGCAGGATGCCCTCGCAGGGGCTGCCGGGGTTGACGACGAGGTAGGGCGGGTCGTGCGGGTCCCAGGCGTCCGCGAACCACCCCAGGTCGTAGCAGTTGTAGACCGGGTCCGCGACGGGCGGTGGCAGCATGCCGCCGGTGTAAACGGCCAGGCACATGGTCCGGGTCTGCGGGCTCCAGTAGGGGTGGAAGCGACTGTTGCCCGGGTTCGCGTCGACGTACGCCCGCGACTGCATCATGTACAGGTCGGCCCGGGCGACGAGGTCGTAGTACGCGGGCCAGTCGCCGCGCGCCTTCGCCTCGTACAGCCCCCGCTCGACCGCGCTCGGCGCCTGCCAGCCCTGTACCGGGGCCGGCGGACCGGGCAGGGCTCCTCCCTCGTGACCTGCTGTCAAACCCATGGGCAAACTTTAAGGGGTGATCCGGCACGGTCGGCGTGCCGGATCCTTCGGGCCGGGGCCGGCCTGAGCGAGGGCGCCGAGGCGGGCCTCGAAGGCCTTGTGGGCCGATCCGGATCCTTGATGTTGAACTTTGAACAAGATGGGTCTACAGTCGAAGTCGTTGAAGGTTAAACCAACGCTTCGACGACCACTCGCTGAATCCGTCCCCCGAGGAGGAGCCATGGCTCTGTTCAACCGCAAGAACAACGACGCCCCGGCCGCCACCGCCACCCTCGCGGTGGACCCCGCGCTGGCCGCGCTGACGGGCACCTACACGATCGACCCGGCCCACAGCAGCATCGGCTTCACCGTGCGCCACGCCATGGTCACCAACGTGCGCGGTTCCTTCGGTGAGCACGAGGGCACCCTGGAGCTGGACGGCTCCGACCCGTCCAACTCCTCCGCCTCCATCGACGTGAAGATCGCCAGCGTCGACACCGGCATCGCCGACCGCGACGGCCACCTGGTCAGCGGCGACTTCTTCGACGCCGAGACGTTCCCCCTGATGACGTTCCGCTCCACCGGGGCCGAGCAGCTCGGCGGGGACACCTACCGCGTCACCGGCGACCTCACGATCAAGGACGTGACCCGCCCGCTCTCCATCGACCTGGAGTTCAACGGCTCCGCCACCGACCCCTTCGGCAGCCAGCGCGTGGGCTTCGAGGGCAGCGCCGAGATCCTGCGCTCCGACTGGGGCCTGACCTACAACGCGGCGCTGGAGACCGGCGGCGTGCTGGTCGGCGACAAGGTCAAGCTGAACTTCGACATCTCCGCGATCAAGGCCGTCCCGCAGGCCTGACCCTCCCGCACCGAGCGCGCCCGCCGGCCCTCCCCTTCCCCGGGGAGGACGGCGGGCGCTCGGCGTCAGCGGCCTGCGTTCCGGCGGTTCAGCGGCCCGCGTTCCGGCGCACCTTCAGCGCGTTGTCCGTGCGGGTGGTGGGGTTGCCCTCCGGGTCGTTCTGGATCCGCTCGTGCTCCTCGCTGAGCAGCACCTCCCACTCACCGTCCGGCAGTTCGAGCGAGGCGAGAACCTCGTCCGTCGTCGGCAGCTCCATGTCCGGGTGGTCGTGCTCCCACGAGGGGAAGCCGGCGTGCCCGACGATCAGGAGCACGCCCCCCGGGGCGACCGCCCTCGCCGCCCTGCGCAGGATCTCCTCGCGGGGCAGGTCTCCCATCGAATGCAGGAACTGGGCGGAGACCAGGTCGTACTCCCCTCCGGGGAACGAGGCGCCCAGGTCGTGCCACTGCCAGTCGATCCGGTCGGCGACACCGGCCTCGGCCGCGTGGACCGCCGCCCGCTCCAGTGCGACCCGCGAGATGTCCGTGGCGGTGACCCGCCACCCCCACCGGGCCAGCCAGACCGCGTCCGCGCCCTCGCCGCACCCGAGGTCGAGGGCCCGCCCCGGTGTGAGGCCCTCCACCTCGCGGACCAGGGCGACGTTGGGGTTTCCGCTCCAGATCCGGTCGCTCTCGCGGTACCGGTCGTCCCACATCTCGGCGTCGGTACGGGTGCTGTCGGTGGTCATCGTGAGGTCTCCTGAAGTCCGTGACGGCGGTCTCCGAGCACACGCTCGGTGACCTGGCGCTCGGCCTCGGCCGAGAAGGGTGCGCGGCGGGCGTCGACCGCGCGGCGGGTGTCCTCGGTGACGAGGTCCATGTTGATGGCCGAAGCCGACTTCACCCCGGCGGCAGCAGCCCCGACGACCTGCTCCATGAGGTTGGTGACGTTGCCGGCCACCCAGACCCCCGGCACAGCGGTCGCCCCGGTCGGGTCTGCCGCGATGTACGTGCCGATGACCTGGTCACCCATCGTCATCTCGGTCGGCACCAGCCCGAGGCTCTCCAGGACCGCCGACCGCGCGGTGAAGCGCGGCTGGACCACGAGCGCCTCACGCGGGATCACCGTGCCCCCGGCCAGCCGCACCCCGGTGAGCCGGCCGTCGGCCACCTCCACCGCCGCGACCTCGCCGTCCACCACCGAGATGCCCCGTGCGGCGAACTGCTCGTACTCCTCGTCGCTGAAGTCGGGCTGGTCGTTGCGGAACAGCGCCACGTCGTCGGTCCACTGCCGCCAGAGCAGCGCGTGGTGCACGGCCATGGGGCTGCTCGCCAGAATGCCGACCGGCCTGTCCCGCACCTCCCACCCGTGGCAGTACGGGCAGTGCAGCACCTCGCTGCCCCAGCGCTCGGCCAGGCCCTCCACGGCCGGCAGCTCGTCGACGATCCCGGTGGTCACCAGCAGGCGACGGGCGTGGACGGCGCTCCCGTCCTCCCGCACGACGCGGAAGCCGTCGGACAGCCTCTCCGCCGAGACGACGCTGCCCCGGACGATCTCCGCCCCGTACTCCGCCGCCTCGGCCCGGCCGATGGCCAGCAGCTCCAGGGGCGGGACACCCTCCCGGCCCAGGTAGTTGTGCGCGTGGGACGCGGGGGCGTTGCGCGGGCTGCCCGCGTCGATCACAAGCACGGAACGCCGCGCCCTGGACAGGGCGAGGGCCCCGCTCAGCCCGGCGGCGCCACCGCCGATCACCACTACGTCGTACCGCTGGTTCGTCTCACTCATGCGGATCACCTCCTGTTACGGACGATGGTGCGCGCATGGCGGCGATTCGACAAACCTGCTTGCCGAACCGGCAAACTCGCACCAGACGGTCTTCCCAGGGTCCCTCTCCCCCACTCCCCACGCATCGGCGAGCGCCCCGACGAGCGCGAGCCCTCGCCCGTACTCGGCGAGGGGCCCGGGGTCCGCCGGCTCCCCGACCTGTCCCCCGCCACTGTCGTGCACCTCGATCCGGAGCGCGCTCCCCCAGGTGAGCTGGACCCGGAAACCCCTCCCGGGCGGGACGCCGTGGACCAGCGCGTTGGTCGCCAGCTCGCTCACGCAGAGCAGTACGTCATCGAGGTCCACCTCGCACGCCCAGTCGACCAGAGCCTCCCGTACGAACTGGCGCACAAGCGGCACCGACCTGCGCTCACGGCGGTAGAACGCCTCACGGAAGGAGGCGAGTTGCGTTGTCTCGTTCACGGGACGACTGTCACAGAACGTCACTACTGTTGGTCACCGCGTCAGGTCGTACACCGCGTCTGTACGAGCGCTGACGGGTCAGGCGGTGCTCGCGTACGGGGAGAGGCACGTCATGCACTCGGTGAAGAGGAACAAGCGCGTCACGTCCTGGCACGTCATCGGCGCCCAGCTCGCCGCGTTCCGGCGCGCGGCCGGATACACCCAGGCGTCACTGGCCGACCGGTGCTGCGTGGGCGAGGACACGATCGCCTCCATCGAGCAGGGCCGCCGACCGCTCCAGGCGGACTTCGCGGCGCTGCTGGACGAACTGCTGGACACGAAGGGGGCGTTGGCGGTCGCGGTGGCGAAGGTGCCGCAGAGGGAGCGGTTCCCGGCGTTCGTGCAGGACTTCGTGGAGTACGAGCAGGAGGCGGTGACGCTGCTGTCTTATCAGAACCAAGTGGTTCCTGGGCAGCTCCAGACCGAGGCATACGCGCGCGCTGTATTCACAAGCCTCTACCCTCCCCTTGAGGACGACGAGCTTGAGGAACGCATCGCAGCCCACCTCGACCGGCAGCGCTTCCTCAGCCGTAAGCCCCGGCCGATGGTCAACTTTTTGATCGAGGAGTCTGTTCTGGCGCGGCCCCTCGGAGGCCGGTCCGTACTCCGCGAGCAGATCCTGCATCTGCGAAGGTGCGCCGAACTTCCGTTCCTGGGGCTACAGATCATGCCGACCGACCGCGAGACCCACTCCGCGCTGGACGGTCCGATGGTGCTGCTTGAGACCCCTGACCACGATCAGCTGGCCTACATCGAGGGACAACGCGTCAGCGTCCTGATCGACGACCTCGACGAGGTCAGTGTGCTGCAACAGAAATATGGGATGCTGCGTTCGCAGGCGATTTCCCCCGAGGAAACCATGCGCCTACTGGACGACCTGCTAGGAGAGTCATGACGCGCGCAGCACACGACACAGGCCTCACCTGGTTCAAGTCGAGCTACAGCGGAAGCGAGGGCGGCGACTGCCTCGAAGTCGCCTACGACTGGCACAAATCCAGCTACAGCAGCGATCAGGGCGGCAACTGCGTAGAGGTCGCCGCCCACCCCGCCGCCATCCACATCCGCGACTCCAAGGTCACCGACGGGCCGGTGCTGACCGTGCCGCCGGCCGCCTGGGCCGCGTTCGTCGCCTCCGCAGCCTGAGGGCGCGCGCGTGACCGGCCCGCACGGCTCGCTCGCCCGGATCGCCGAACGGGTACGCCCGCCCGCCGTGGCGGTCGACGGCCGGGGCGACTGGGCCGAGGTGGAGAGGGCCCTGGGCACCCCGCTGCCGGAGGACTACAAGCAGCTGGTCGCAACGTACGGTCGCGGGGACTTCTGGGGCGCTCTGTGCCTTTGCACCCCGTTCGGTGATGACAACCCGGTCCCGCTCACGGCGGAGCTCCTGGACGACTACGGTCCGCTGCGCGACTTCTCCCCCGAGAATTACCCCTACCCGCTCTTCCCGGAGCCCGGCGGGCTGCTCGCCTGGGCGGTGACGGAGAGCGCGGCGCACGTCTGCTGGCTGACCGAAGGGCCTCCCGAGTCCTGGCCCGTGGTCATCTGGTCACGGGACGACGACTACGAGCGGTTCGACTGCGGCGCCGGCGCGTTCCTGGACGGCCTGACGAGCCGCAGCATCACCCCCGGTCTCCTGCATCACACCCCCGAGCTCGCCCCCTGGTTCGACCCCGCAGTCGAGCTCGACCACGTGTACGTCCGGCTGGGCGAGGGGGCCCGTCCGTACGCCGAACGCCTGCGGATCCTGCGCGACGCGCTCGCGCCCACGTCCGACCGTGGCGGCTACGAGCACGACGGCCAGCGGCAGGACCACTTCGCCGTGGAGGCCACCGGCTGGCTCATGACGTACGAGTCGGCCTACGGCCATCAGCTCCGGGTCGCCTTCCCGCCCGCCGACAGCGCGGCGGCCCGCCGTGCCGTGCTCGCGGCCGTGGAACGTATGGGGTGCCCCGTGCAGTCGGCCGACACCGTGCACGGCACATCGTCCTGGGCCTGACCGTTACATCTTCCCAGCTCGCCGCCACAGCGTAGCCATGGCCTCCCGTACCTCTCCTCACCGAAGCCTGCCGGATGTCTGTACGCGCATCCCCACACCGTGTACGGTCTCGGCCCGATGGACCTTGGGAGCGCTCCCACCCCCCACTGTTTCCGCTTCGCACGAGGAGGAGCACCATGAAACGCCTGTTCGCCTTACTCGCGACATTCGCGACCGTCCTGGGCCTCACGGCAGCGTTCAGTTCCCCCGCTGTGGCAGCCACCGGCTGCAAGGTCGACTACACGGTCTCCAGCCAGTGGTCAGGCGGCTTCCAGGCCGGCGTGAAGGTCACCAACCTGGGCGCTCCCGTCACCGGCTGGACGCTCGGCTTCACCATGCCGGACGCGGGCCAGAAGGTCGTCCAGGGCTGGAACGCCACCTGGTCGCAGTCCGGCCCGGCCGTCAGCGTCGCGGGGCTCGACTGGAACCGCACGCTGGCCACCGGCGCGGCGGCGGAGGTGGGATTCACGGGCTCCTTCACGGGCGCCAACCCGAAGCCCACGGCGTTCACACTCAACGGTGTCGCCTGCACGGGCTCCCTCGAAGAGGAGCCCCCGCCGGTCCCGTCCGACGGCACCCCCGTGGACATCAACGGGCCGCTCCACGTCTGTGGCGTGAACCTGTGCAACCAGTACGACCGCCCCGTCCAGCTGCGGGGCATGAGCACGCACGGCATCCAGTGGTTCGACGCCTGCTACAACGCCGCGTCGCTCGACGCGCTGGCGAACGACTGGAAGTCGGACCTGCTGCGCGTCTCCATGTACGTACAGGAGGACGGTTACGAGACGGACCCGGCGGGCTTCACGGCCCGCGTGAACGAACTCGTCGACATGGCCGAGGCCCGCGGCATGTACGCCCTGATCGACTTCCACACCCTGACGCCGGGTGACCCGAACTACAACCTCGACCGCGCGAAGACGTTCTTCGCGTCCGTCGCCGCCCGCAACGCGGCCAAGAAGAACGTGATCTACGAGATCACCAACGAGCCCAACGGCGTGAGCTGGTCGGGCATCAAGAGCTACGCCGAGCAGGTCATCCCGGTGGTCCGCGCGGCCGACCCGGACTCGGTCGTCATCGTCGGCACCCGCGGCTGGTCCTCGCTCGGGGTCTCGGACGGCTCCAACGAGAGCGAGGTCGTCAACAACCCCGTCAACGCGTCCAACATCATGTACGCGTTCCACTTCTACGCCGCGAGCCACAAGGACTCCTACCGCTCCACCCTGAGCCGCGCCGCCTCGCGACTCCCCCTGTTCGTCACCGAGTTCGGCACGGTGAGCGCCACGGGCGGCGGAGCGATGGACCGGGCGAGCACCACGGCCTGGCTGGACCTGCTCGATCAGCTGAAGATCAGCTACGCGAACTGGACCTACTCCGACGCCCCCGAGAGCAGCGCGGCGCTCCGGCCCGGCACCTGCGGCGGCGGTGACTACAGCAGCAGCGGCGTGCTGACCGATTCCGGTGCGCTGCTCAAGAGCCGCATCAGCACCCCGGACAGCTTCCCCACCAGCTGACCGGTGGCGGGAGCACCCCCGCCGCTCCGGCGCCTGCCCTCAGGCAGGCGCCTCCACCGGCAGTCCGGCCTCGCGCGCGGCGTCGGCAAGCCACTTGTCGTACGTGAGGAACGCGGTGAGCCGGGACCGTGTGCGAAGGGCCGTCGCCAGGTGAATGGCGTCAAGGCTGTGCACGGTCGCCGGCTTCACCGTCTGCGCCAGAATCCTTACGCCGGCGTCGATGTCCACCATCTCGATCAGGTCGAGCACCGAATGCAGCCGGACAACGGCTGCGGGTGCGTGGCGAGCCAGCGCTCTGACCGTTTCGATCTCGGTCAGGGCAGAACTCGTCCACGCGGTTTCCACCCGCTCGTCGAGCCATGCCCGCAGCGCGTGTGACTCCGACTCGGCGTGGACAAGCTTCACGACGGCGGCCGAGTCCAGATAGATCATCGACTCTCGCCTTCGCGATCACGGGAGATCTCGGCCGCCACATCGATGCCGTCGGGCTCCCCCAGCGGCATGCGCAGAGCGGCTCGCCGCATCGCAGCTGCCCGTTCCTTGCGCCGGGCAGCTTCCAGCACCGCCTGTCTTATGGCCGCCGACCGGGAATCGCCGTCCGATGTGAGGACCTCAAGAGCGCGCTCGGTCTCCGAGTCGGTGCGGATCGTTACGGTGTCAGCCACGATCCGAGCGTAAGACGATCCGTCTTACGCCGCAACTGCTGCACATCGGGTCACCCATGGGACGGCCCTGCGTGCGCGGGGTCAGATCGTCGTTGGGAATCAAGGGACGGGAGAACCGGACAATACGCCCGACTTTCTGTCCGTGACTTCCCGACGACGGGAGGGGTCCCGGGGGGGGAGGGGAGGGTGATTGTGTGCGTGCGCATCTTGCGGCAGATCGTTGTGCGGGAGATGCCCAGGCGCTGGGCTGCCAGGAGTTTGTTGCCGCCCCCGGCACCGCGGGTGCTCAGGCGACGGCCCGGCGATAGACCTGCCGTGAACCGCCTTCCGGGCCGGGTCCGGCGGCCTCGGCCGGTGTGAAGCCGAGACGCTCGTAGAAGACGCGCGCCCCGCTGTCCACGGCACCCGGGTGGTCGGCCCCGAAGGTGACCACCTCGACGGTGCCCGGACCGCGCACATACCGGCGGAACGCGTCCGCCATCAGTGCCCGGCCGGCACCGGTTCCGCGCGCCTTCTCGGCCACGACGAGCCAGTGCACATGATGGACCGGCGCCTCCGCGCCGAACAGCAGGCCTCCGACGATCTCCGCATCCGGCGAGACCGCGACGAGCGCCGCGGACCGGCGGATGTGTTCCTCCACCGCACGGTGGAAGCCGGGCTCCTCCACCATCGGCCCGAACCACTCCTCGACCTGGGCCGCGAGCGCGATGAAGCCGGCCAGATCCTGTTCCCGCGCGAGTCTGACGATCACTCAAGAAGTCTGGCAGATGAAGTCGTACGGTCATATCGGAATCGGGCGGCTCTTCACCGTCATCCTGGCTAAAGTCCCGCCATGGCCACCACACCCGACGCCCCCGCCCTGCCCTCCCTGACCGTACGCAGCCGAGCCGGCTCCTTCTCGCTGGAGAAGCGGTCGATCCTCCTGGAACAGGGCGGTGTCCGAAGACGCATACCGCTGGAGGCCGTCGAGGAAGTGCGCCTCGAAAGCCGGCGCGGGCCCGGGGTGGAGGTCGTCCTCACCGCTCCCGCGGGGGCGTCGGGCACCGTCTACCGGGTGGGCTGCCGCAACCGGGCGTCGGCCACGGCCTTCGTGGACGCGGCTCAGCGGGCGCTGCCCGTCCGGGACGCGGGCGCAGCACGCGAGGACGGCGCGGCACAGGTCGTCGTGCTTCCCCGACTCGCGGACAAGGACAGGAGAACGGCCCGCGACCGGCTGCTGATCGCCGCCGCGCTGTTGCCCGTGGCGCTCTACGTGGCGGGCCTGGTCGTCCTGATCGCGCACGGGGACATCTTCGGGGTGGTGTTCTGGCTGCTCGGTCTGAAGCCCCTGGCCTTCGGCCTGCTCCTGTACGGCCTGTCGGCCAAGAACCTGTACGACCGGTGGCTCCTGCGCCGTCGGGGCATCTCGGTGCTGGCGACGTCCGACCACGTCCAGGGCAAGAAGCAGATGTACGGCTTCGTCGACGCGGAGGGCGTGAAACGGTTCTGCGAGCCCGACTCCGCCGCTGAGCCCGTCAGCGTCTCGCCCCGGCAGGTCGCCGTCGTGTACGACCCCGAGCACGTCGGACGGGTCAAGGCCGTCCTCCCTCTGCGCACCTGGGTGCTCAGGACGATCGGTGTCGCCTTCGGCGGCACGTCGCTGCTGGTCCTCGGGTTCTTCCTGGTCCCCTACCAGCTCATCGAGGTGCTGTCCCGCTGAGTCACGGTCGTGCGGCCGTCTCCTGCCATGGGACGGCCCGGTGCGGGGAACACGGGCAGGCATGGACATCACCGCTGTCACGCACCGATCGCGATGGGCCGCGCTGCTGGCGGCCGTCCCCCTCCTGGCCGCGTGCGGCGGGGACCCCGGCGCACGGCTCGACGGAGCGCCGCCCGCCCTGGGCCGGGACTCACATCTGGTGATCACGACCGACAACGGCGTGCGTCTGCGGCCCGCCGAGGGCGACCGGGCGGTCACCGGGGCCCGGATCGACAGCCGTTGGTCCCACCGCGACGGCACCTGGGTCCTCGATCTGTCCTGTCCCGGGCACGAGGATCAGGGGGAGCACGAGGACGGGCCGTGTCCCCGTATGCCCGCGGTCGGCGTCCCCGACGGCGTCCCGGTCACGGTCACCGCCAGGAACGCGGGCATCGACGTGGCGGGTGTGGCTGCGGCACTGGACCTGACCACCGTCAACGGGGACGTGACGGTCGCCCGGTCCGGCCATGGTGACGCCACCGTCCGGCTGGCCACCCGCAACGGCTCCGTGCGCACCGGGGCCGTGAGTTCGGCGCGCCTGCGCGCGGAGACCGTCAACGGTGACGTGACGCTCGGCAGCACCACATCGCCGTCCCGTGTCGACGCCGCCACGACCAACGGCTCGGTACGGGTGTCGCTGCCGCACGACGCGCCCCCGTACGCCGTCGACGCGACGACGCGGAACGGCCGGGCCTCGGTGGCCTTCCCTTCCGCCGCGGAGGGGAACGGGCACGAGATGACCCTGGCTACCGTCAACGGTGACGTCACCGCCACACATGACTGAGCCTTTTACGGGTGCGCCCCCGGCCCCTCGGTGTTCGGAGCGAGGCGGGTGGGCGAGAGGGCGGTGTCCTCCTCGCCCGGTTCCAGCAGGGTGGCGGCAGGGCCCACGACGAGGGGGTCCGGCTTGCCGACGGCCTCCTCGCTCTTCGCCGTGTAGTCGACGCGGGCGAGCAGGCTGCGCATCGCTTCGAGGCGGGCCCGGCGCTTGTCGTTGCTCTTCACGACGGTCCAGGGCGCGTGCTCGGTGTCGGTCGCGCGGAACATGTCGACCTTCGCCGTGGTGTAGTCGTCCCAGCGGTCCAGCGAGTCGATGTCCGTCGGCGACAGCTTCCACTGGCGGACGGGGTCGACCTGGCGGATGGCGAAGCGGGTGCGCTGCTCGGCGCGGGAGACCGAGAACCAGAACTTGACCACGATGATGCCGTCGTCGACGAGCATCTTCTCGAACTCCGGGCACTGCCTGAGGAAGAGCTCGTACTCGGGCGGGGTGCAGAAGCCCATGACGCGTTCGACTCCGGCCCGGTTGTACCAGGAGCGGTCGAAGAAGACGAGCTCGCCGGGTGCCGGCAGATGGGCCACGTAACGCTGGAAGTACCACTGGCCGAGCTCGCGGTCCGTGGGCTTGTCCAGGGCCACGATGCGCGCGCCACGCGGGTTGAGGCGCTCGGTGAACCGCTGGATGGTGCCGCCCTTGCCGGCCGCGTCCCGCCCCTCGCAGACCACGACCACCCGCGCGCCGGTGTTCTTGGTCCACCGCTGGAGCTTGAGCATCTCTATCTGCAGGATGCGCTTGATCCGCTCGTACTCGTTGCGGCGGATCTTGCGGTCGTACGGGTAGTTCTCACGCCAGGTCCTGATCGGCCGGCCCGTCTCGTCGAGCAGGATCGGCTGCTCAGGCCGGCTGGTGTCGACGGTCAAGCCGTCCAGCAGTTGCTTCTCCACCTGGTCACGGTCCACCTGATCAAGCTTGTCACCCGTTCGGCCCTCGCGCCACCAGGAGGTGGGGGCGGCGGGCAGCGGCCCGCCCCTACGTAAGGTTGTCCTCACAGTGCCAGGTCAGCGATCCGCTGCTGTGCCCCCGCGAGGTACGGAGAACCCCTTGTCGAACAGCGCGCCCGTGGCCGCCACCACCGACGCCCCCTCCCCGGGCGGTGAGCCCCTGGCCGGGGCGGTCTTCCTGGAGTCGGCCGAGCAGCTGCGGGAGATCCTCGGCACCCCGTGGCCGCTGGTCATCGACAAGGTCCACGACGAGCTCACCGAGGACGACCTGGACCTGCTGGCCCGCGCGCCGTTCTGCGCTGTCTCGACGTCCGACGCCGACGGCAACTGCGACACCTCCCCGCGCGGCGGCGCACCGGGCTTCACCCGGGTCCTGGACGCGCGGACGCTCGCCCTGCCCGACCTGCCGGGCAACCGTCGTGGCGACAGCTTCCGGAACATCCTGTCCAACCCGCACGTCGGCCTGCTCTACCTGATACCCGGCGTGATGACCGTCCTGCGGATCAACGGCCGCGCCCGCGTCCTCACGGACGCCCCCTTCTTCGACGCGATGACGGTGAAGGGGCGGCGCCCCGACCTCGCCCTGGTCGTGGAGATCGACGAGATATATCTGCACTGCCCGGCCTCGCTCAAGCGCTCGGGCATGTGGGCTCCGGAGACGTGGGAGGGCGCGGCGGGAAAGGCCGAAAGTGCCCGGGGTCTAGAACCCGCCGCCGTCGAAGCCTCCGCCGCCTCCGAACCCTCCGCCGTCGCCGAAGCCGCCACCGCCGAAGCCGGACGAGTCGAAGTCGGAGCCTGAGACGTCTCCGCCGCCCCAGTCACCGCCCCCGCCGCCTCCGCCGAAGTCACCGCCGCCGTACTCGGCCGCGTACGCCGGGGTGGCGAGCATCGAGCCGAGCATGGTGCCGACCAGCAGGCCCGGGAGCAGGCCGCCGCCGAAGTAGCCGCCGGCCCAGGGGCCGTAGGCCGGGCCCGCCTCCCAGTAGGGGCGCCGTCGGCCGTCGCCCACGTCGACCGTGCGGCTCATGGGGTCCTCGCCGTCGCGCAGCCGCACCTCGTCGGCGCCGCAGACCGGGACCTCTCGGGCCGCTCCGCCGGACGGCGTCCACAGGACGTCCGCGACCGACGGGCCGTGGCGCGGGTCGAAGAAGCAGGGCGGGCGGCGGGCCGGGAGCGCGCGGCCCTTGCGACGGGCCTCCAGGACGGCGAGCGAGAAGCGGCCGTCCTCCAGAGCCTGGGTCACCCCTCGTACGTCGGAGGGCTGCCGGGCGTTGCCCATGCGGGACTTGGCGTCCTCGTAGGAGTCGAGCGCGCGTTCGTAGTCGACGCGCATCGCGTCGTTCGCGCCCTTCTCGGCGGGGTGGAAGTCCAGCCGGTCCAGGGTCTCGCCGTACGCCGTGATGTCCTCGTCCACGACGACACGGAGCTTCTCCAGGGCGGCCCGCTCCTCCTCCTCCTTGCGCTTCCTGTTGCGGCGGACGACCGCGAGCGCGGTGCCTCCGCCCACCAGGACCACGCCTCCGAGGACGATCAGACCGGCCACCGGAGTGCCGTCCTGCGCGCCGTCGCCGGCGCCGCCGCCGGACCAGGAGGCCGGGGCGCTGCCCCTGGCCTCGTCGACGGCGCGGTCGACGAAGGCGTTGAGCTGGGTCGCGGCGTCGGTGTCCGTGCCGGGTGCCTTCACGGCTGTGGTGAGGTTGTCGACGGCCCGGACCGGCATCACCTGCGGGTCGGCGCCCGCGTCGAAGCCGTCACCGAGGCGGACCGCGTAGACGCCGGTGACTCCGGTGTCGGTGCGCAGGTTCTGCAGGAGGTTCTCGGGCGGGTACTCGGACGTCGCGGGCAGCACGGCCACGAAGACCGGCTTGTCGGCGTCCTCGATCTTCTTCTCCAGGGCGGCCTCCTGGGATGCCGAGAGCTGACCGGTCGCCGCCGGGTCGACGTAGACGGGGTCCTCGCGCAGGGCGGTGGCGACGTCGTCGATCGTCGAGGGGGCGGCGGCCTGGGCAGCTGGGATGATCGCCAGCACGGCCGCCGAAACCATCAGCAGCAGGCAGGCCCACAGGGGAGCGAACAGCCTCTTCCGCATACTCCGAAAGTAACCCGAACGGGCGAAAAATGCGTCGCCCGCCCGGGTCCCTTCCATGCTGTTACGCGGCTTCCCGCTGTCACACGGCGCGGTACGCCGTGCGCAGCTTCGCCACCGCCCCGGTGAGATCGCCGGTGAGCAGCAGGTGGTCGGCCTCGGCGAACGGCTTGGACACCGCCGCGGTCAGCTTGCCGCCGGTGTTCCGCTGGACCAGGAGTCTCGCCCGGTCCACGATCTCCTTGCCCACCGCGGTCCTCCCGAGGCCGGCTCGCTCGGCGAGCTGCGCGGCGACGGCGAGGCCGGTGAGGGTGGCTTCGCCGCCCTGCGGGACCTTCCGCAGGGTGGTCAGTCCCCAGCCGTACGGGAACTGCGGGTCGTACGCGGCGTCGCCGACGTTGACCGGCAGCTGCGACTCGGACTTCGGCCAGGTCACCGGAAGCTGCCCGGTGAAGGCCCGCTTGCCGTAGAGGACGTCGGCGACTCCGTCGCCCTCGGTGCCCGGCAGCCAGGAGGCGACCAGGGCGTCGATGTCCCCGAGCCGGTCGCCGATGAGCTGGGGGCGGCCCGACACGACGAGGACCGCGCACCTCATGGCGGCGCAGACCGTGTCGACGGCCTTCTTGTCGGCGTCGGTGAGCTCCAGGTCGTGGCCGTTGCCGACGTCCCCGATGCCTTCGGCGTACGGCTTCTCACCGACCACGACGACTCCGGCGTCGTATCCCTCGGTCGGGGCGGAGGCGTCCTGGGAGAAGGTGGCCGAGGAGGTGTTCTTCTCGATGCCCTTCAGGATCGTCGTGCCCGGGGTGGTGGCGCCGGAGGCACCCTGCCAGCTGACGGTCCAGCCTCCGGCCTGGTTGCCGAGGTCGTCGGCGTTGGATCCGGCGACGTAGACCTTCTGGGACGCCTTGAGCGGCAGTACCGCGCCGTCGTTCTTCAGGAGCACCTGGGACTTGGCGGCTGCCTCGCGGGCGACCGCGCGGTGCTCGGCCGAGCCGACCTTGCCGAGGTTCGACGTGTCCGCGTACGGCTTCTCGAACAGTCCGAGGCGGAACTTCTGGGTGAGGATCCGGGAGACGGCGTCGTCGATCCTGGCCCGGCTGATCCGGCCGTCGGTGACCTCGTCCTGGAGCGTCTTCGTGAAGTCCTGGTACGCCGTAGGGACCATGATCATGTCCAGGCCCGCGTTGACCGAGGTGCGCACGTCGCTCGCGTAGTCGCCCGGGATCTGGTCGATGGCCTGCCAGTCGCTGATGACGAAGCCGTCGAAGCCCATCCGGTCCTTGAGCACGCCGTTGATCATCTCGGCGTTGGCGTGCATCTTCACCGGGCCGGCGTCGTCGCCGAGGACGTCGAGCGAGGAGTACGACGGCATGACCGTGCCGACGCCGCGCTTCACGGACTCGGCGAACGGCGAGAGGTGCACCGCTTCGAGCTCCTGGCGGGTGACCTTCGTGACCCCCTGGTCGATGGTGTAGGACCCCGTGGTGGAGGAGCCGAACTCCGTGCCGCCGTCGCCGACGAAGTGCTTGGCGCTGGCCAGCACCTTGTCGTTGCGGTCGAGGTCCTTGCCGGAGGGGTGGCCCTGCATGCCGGTGATGACCGTCTCCATGGCCTCGACCAGCGCCGGGTCCTCGCCGTACGCCTCGTAGGAGCGGCCCCAGCGCTCGTCGCGGGTGACGCAGACGCAGGGGGCGAAGTCCCATGGGATCCCGGTGGCGCGGACCTCGTTCGCCGTGACGGCGCCGGTCCTCTCCGCGAGCTTCGGGTCGCGGCCGGCGCCGATGCCGATGTTGTGCGGCATGATCGTCGCGCCGATCACGTTGTTGTGGCCGTGCACCGCGTCCACGCCGTAGATCAGCGGGATCTGGAAGCGGGTGGCCTGCGCGCGCAGCTGGTAGGCGTCGGTCATCTTCGCCCATGCCTCGGGCGTGTTCGGCGTGGGTACGGAACCGCCGCCGGAGAGCAGCGACCCGAGGTCGTACGTGGCGATGTCGCCCGGCGACCTCAGCGCGTTGCGCTCCGCCTGGGTCATCTGGCCGGCCTTCTCGGCCGGGGACATCCGCCCGAGCAGGTCGGCGACGCGCTTCTTCACCGGGAGCTTCGCGTTCTGGTACGGCAGCCCGTGGGCGTCGATGACGACCTGGGGGTTCTCCTTGGGCGCCTTGGCCCCGGTGACGGTGAGTTCGAGCGGGATCGTCTCCGCCGACTCGGCGCCCTTGTCCTTTGTGGTGGCCACGGAGACGGTGTGGGTGGTGCCGGAGGCGGTGCCCGCCGGGAAGGTGTGCGTGCCGGTGACGGGTGTGTAGTCCTTGCCGGACCCGGCGCTGCCGCCCTCGGTGGTGTACGCGACCGTGACGGGCTCCTCCGTGGGGGCCGATCCGGTGGTGGCGACGGAGATCCTGATGTCCGCCGTGGCGCCCTCCTCGACCGGGTGCACGGCGGAGTCGACGACGACGCTCGACTTCAGGGCCGGGTCGGCCTTGCCGTACAGCTCCACGGCGTCCATGGCGAAGGAGCCGGGGGCGCCGGTCGGGAGGGTGAGGGCGTAGCCCCACATCTCGTTCAGGCCGAGGATCTGGTCGATGCCGCCGACGGGCTGGTAGTCGGCCCGGTAGACGAAGTCGGCGAAGGGGATCTCGACCTGGTGCCAGCCCTCCCAGTCGTCGGTGAAGGAGGTGGTCCACAGCTCGGAGGCGCCGCCGTTGGCTCCGCCGTCCTTGATCTCGAAGTTGATCCGCTTGCCCGAACCGGGCGGCAGGGGCGCGGTGTTCTGGCCGTACCACCAGAAGCGGATGCCCTTGTGGGCCGTCCAGTCCTTCGGGGGCTGGTCCACGGCGAACTCGTGGCTGAGCCCGCCGTAGGCGCTGATGTCGTAGGTGCCCTGGAGGACCTTGGCGCCCTCGGGGGCGTCGGCGCGCTCCTTCAGCTCCAGAGCGGGGTGGTCGTCGGTGTCGCCGCCCCAGGTGAAGAGGGCGTCGGCGGGTGGGTTGCCGAGGGGGACCTCACCCTCGAAGCGGTCGACGAGGACGGGGGCGGGGTCCTCGGCGCCGGCCGCCGCGCTGGGGACGGCCCCGGCGAGCAGGGAGGCGAGGACGGTGGCGGCGGCGAGCGCGGCCGTGGCCGGTCTCGCCCGGTGGCGGGCGCGGGTGTGCGGTGTACGGGGCATGTGCGGCTCTTCCCTACTCCGGTGACGGTGCGGGCGGTGGACTGCTGCGGCGGGCTACTGTCCGGTGTCGGGCCGGCCGTCGCGGGTGAGGCGGATCGTGTCGCGGTACCACTTGGCGCTGTCCTTGAGCGTCCGCAGCTGTGTGTCGTAGTCGACGCGGACGATGCCGAACCGCTTGTCGTACCCGTAGGCCCACTCGAAGTTGTCCATCAGCGACCAGGCGAAATAGCCGCGGACGTCGGCGCCCTGCGCGCGGGCCTCGGCCACGGCGGTGATGTGGTCGGCGAGGTAGGCGGTGCGGTCGGTGTCGGGCACGGAGCCGTCGTCGGCGACGGTGTCGTCGAAGGCCGCCCCGTTCTCGGTGATGACGGTCGGCAGCGCGTAGTCGCGCTGGAGCCGCAGCAGCAGGTCGGTGAGCTCGGTGGGGGTGATCTCCCAGTCCATGGCGGTGCGGGGCAGGTCGCGCTCCACCCCGCGGACGACGGGGAGGCCGTCGGCGTCGGTCGGTGAACCGTCCTCGGTCACTCCGGAGAACAGGGCGCCGCGGTAGAAGTTGACTCCGAGGACGTCGAGGGGGGTCGCGATGGCGGCCAGGTCGCCGTCCTGGACGGGCAGCTCGATGCCCTGGGCGGCGAGGTCCTCGACGACGTCCTGCGGGTAGCTGCCGTGGACGATCGGGTCGAGGTAGAGGCGGGTGCCCATGCCGTCGGCGCGGCGACAGGCCTCCCGGTCGGCCTCGCTGTCGGTCTCCGGGGTGGCGGTGCCGAGGTTGAGGGTGATGCCGAGCTCCAGCGGGCTGCTGCCCGCCGCCTCGCGCATCTGCCGGGCGGCGAGCCCGTGGCCGAGCAGCAGGTGGTGGACGGCGCTCACGGCGTCGCCCATGTCGGTGCGGCCGGGGGCGTGGGCCCCGTAGGCGTATCCGAGCATCGCCGAGCACCACGGCTCGTTCAGGGTCGTCCAGTGCTCGACGCGGTCGCCGAGCGCCTCGTACGCGAGCATGGCGTACTCCGCGAAGCGCAGGGCGGTGTCGCGGGCCGGCCAGCCGCCGGCGTCCTCCAGCTCCTGCGGCAGGTCCCAGTGGTAGAGGGTGATCCAGGGGGTGACGCCGCGCCCCCGGAGCTCGTCGGCCAGCCGCTTGTAGAAGTCGAGGCCCTTGGCGTTGGCGGGGCCGCGGCCACCCGGCTGGATGCGCGGCCAGGCCAGCGAGAAGCGGTACGTGTCGACCCCGAGGCCCGCGATCAGCTCGACGTCCTCGGGCATCCGGTGGTAGTGGTCGCAGGCCACGTCGCCGTGCTCCGCGTTGTGCACGGCGCCCGGCACCCGGCAGAAGGTGTCCCAGATGGACGGGGTGCGGCCGTCCTCCGAGGCCGCCCCCTCGATCTGGTACGAGGAGGTGGCCACGCCCCAGCGGAAGTCGGCAGGGAGTCCCTGGACGGCGGCGGGCTGCAGGCTGCTGCGGGGCGTGACGGGATTCATGGGTCTTGGGACTCCGGTTCTGCTGTGGGTGGTGGGCGTCGTGCGGTCGGTCAGTGGTGCAGCCAGCAGGCGACCTCGCGGTCCTGGCCGGCGTCCGGCGGGGCCAGCACCGGCACCCGCACGGCGCACGGCTCGAAGGCCTTGCCGCAGCGGGGGTGGAAGGCGCAGCCGGCGGGCATCGCGGAGAGGTGCGGGGGCGAGCCCGGGATGCCGGTGAGCTCGCGGCGGGGGCCGTGCAGCGCGGGGAAGGAGTGCAGCAGGCCGTCGCTGTAGGGGTGGCGGGGGTCGCGGTATATCTCGGCCGCGCCGGCCTGCTCCACGATCCGGCCGCCGTACATGATCGCGATGCGGTCGGAGAACTCGATCAGCAGCGAGATGTCGTGGGTGATGAACACGACGGAGAAGGAGAGGCGCTCCCGCAACTCCACCAGCTTGCGAAGAATCTGACGCTGCATCACGACATCGAGCGCGGTGGTGGGCTCGTCCATGATGACGATCTCGGGTTCCAGCGCGAGCGCCATCGCGATCATCACACGCTGGCGCATGCCGCCGGAGAGCTGGTGCGGGTAGGCGGCGAGCCGGTCGGCGGAGATGCCGACGAGGCCCAGCAGCTCCTCGGCCCGCGCGGTCCGCTCGGCGGCCCGCATGCCGGGGCGGTGCGCGGTGAGCACGTCGGTGAGCTGGCTGTGGACGGTGTGCACGGGGTTCAGCGAGTTCATCGCCCCCTGGAACACGATCGACAGCTCCTGCCAGCGGAAGGCGCGCAGCTCGTCCGGGGTGAGGGAGAGGAGGTCGACGGCCTCGCCGCCGCCGGGCCGGTGGTAGTGGACGTCGCCGCCGGTGATCACCCCGGGCGGGGAGAGCAGCCGGGTGACGGCGTAGGCGAGGGTGGACTTGCCCGAGCCGGACTCGCCCGCCAGGCCGAGGACTTCGCCGCGGTGCAGGGTGAGGTCGATGTCCCTCAGGGCGCGGACGCCGTTCGCGCCGGTGCCGTAGTCGACGTTCAGGCCGCTGATGGTGAGGATCGGCTCGGCGGTCATGCGCTGTGCTCCTTGCTGGGCGTTCCGGGCGACTCGGGCGTTCCGGGCGTACCTGGCGACTCGGGTGCGGCGGACGGCCCGGGTGCGGCGGGCTCGGCGGTGCGGGCCACCGGGGTGAAGCCGGGCGCGGTCCCCTCGGGCGCGGAGGTCCGGGCCACGGGGGTGAAGCCGACGCGCATCCGGACCTTCCGGGAGGAGCCCGTCGCGGTGCGCAGGCGCGGGTTGACGAACTCGTCGATGCCGAAGTTGATGAGCGAGAGGGCGGTGCCCAGCAGGGCGATGCACAGCCCGGCGGGAACGAACCACCACCAGGCGCCCTGGGCCAGGGCCTGGTTGGACTGGGCCCAGAAGAGCACGGTGCCCCAGTTCCAGTGGGAGATGTCGGCGACGCCGATGAAGGCGAGCGTGATCTCCGAGAGGACGGCGAAGATGACGGTGCCGACGAACCCGGACGCGATGACGGCCGTGAGGTTCGGCATGACCTCGAAGAGGATGATCCGCCATGTGGACTCGCCGGTGGCCCGCGCCGCCTCCACGTAGTCGCGGCGCCGCAGCGACAGGGTCTGGGCGCGCAGGACGCGCGCGCCCCAGGCCCAGGAGGTGAGGGCGATGACGGAGGCGATGAGCATGTCGCCGGTGTCCTCGACGAAGCTCGCGATGATGATGATCAGCGGCAGGCCGGGGATGACGAGGAAGATGTTGGAGAGCATCGAGAGGATCTCGTCGGCGGCGCCGCCGAGGAATCCCGCGCTGACCCCGATGAGCACGGACAGCACGGTCGCCAGGATGCCGGCGAGGAATCCGACGAGCAGCACCCCGCGGGTGCCGACGAGGATCTGCGAGAGGACGTCCTGCCCGGTCTGGGTCGTGCCGAACCAGTGCTCGGAGGACGGAGGCTGCAGCAGCTGGTCGCTCATCGCGTCCGGGTCGTACGGGGCGAGCCAGGGGCCCGCCACGGCGAGGATGACGAAGAAGGCGAGGATGAGCAGCCCGGTGCGGGTCTTCCCGCCCCGCAGGAAGCGGAATCTGGCCCGGGAGGCGGCGGGGACGGCGTCGCTGACGACGACGTCGGTGGTGGTGGTGACGGACATCGGCGTCACGCCTCCTTGCGGGTACGGGGGTCGAGGAGGGCGTAGGCCATGTCGGCCAGCAGGTTCGCGGCGAGGACGGAGAGCGTGATGATCAGGAAGACGCCCTGCATCAGCGGGTAGTCCTTGGCTCCGACGGCCTGGAACAGCTGGTAGCCGATGCCCGGGTAGGAGAAGACCATCTCGACCAGCAGGGTGCCGCCGACGATGAAGCCCAGCGAGAGGGCGAAGCCGGAGATGTTGGGCAGGACGGCGTTGCGCGCGGCGTAGGAGAACATCACGCGCCGCTCGGACAGCCCCTTGGCCTGCGCCACCATGACGTAGTCCTCGGAGGAGACGGTCACCATCATGTTGCGCATCCCGAGGATCCAGCCGGCGATGGCGCTGAGCACGATCGTCACCCCGGGGAGCACCCCGTGGTAGAGCGCGCTGGAGACGAACGGCCAGTCGAAGGCCGGGATCAGGGAGTTGTCGTACCCTCCGGCGGCCGGGAAGATCTGCCACTTCACCGCGAACAGGGCGATGGCGATCAGGCCGAGCCAGAAGTACGGGATGGCCGAGATGAAGGTGGTCACGGGCAGCAGCCCGTCCAGCCAGGAGCCGCGCCGCCAGCCGCTGTAGACGCCGATGCCGGTGCCGAGCAGGAAGCTGATCAGGGTGGTGATGCCGACCAGGGCGAGCGTCCAGGGCAGCGACTGGGAGATCACCTCGCCGACCGGCGTCGGGAAGAAGGTGAAGGACAGTCCGAGGTCGCCGTCGAGGAGATGCGACCAGTAGTCGGTGTACTGCGCCCAGATCGACTGGTTCTCGTCGAGACCGAACAGCGCCTTCAGCGAGGCGATGGCGGTGGTGTCGAGCTGCCCCTGGTAGCGGCTCATCAGGGCGTCGACAGGATCACCCGGCATCATGCGCGGGATCAGGAAGTTGATGGTGATGGCGGCCCACGCGGTGACCGCGTAGAAGGCGATCCGCTGGAGGATGTACTTCACTTCGCTGCTCCCTCGGCGGTCGTGCCGTCGTACAGCCAGCAGGCGGCCCACTGGCCGTCCGCCAGGTCGAAGCGGGGCGGCAGTTCGGTGCGGCAGCGCTCCATGGCCTTCGGGCAGCGGGGGTGGAAGCGGCAGCCGTCGGGCGGGGCGATCAGGGAGGGCGGTTCGCCGCTCCCGGTCTCCTCCTGCGCCCCCTCGTCCGCCACCCGGTCGGGGTCGGGCGCGGAGGCGATCAGCAGCTGGGTGTAGGGGTGCGCGGGGTGCTGGGTGACCTGCTCGCTGTCGCCGCCCTCGACGATGCGGCCCGCGTACATCACCAGGGTGGTGTCGGCGAAGTAGCGGGCGGACGCGATGTCGTGGGTGATGTAGAGGATCGCGAGGTGCAGGCGTTCCTTGAGGTCGCGCAGCAGGTTGAGGACGCCGAGCCGGATCGACACGTCGAGCATCGAGACCGGTTCGTCGGCGAGCAGCACCTGAGGGTCGGCGCCGAGCGCGCGCGCTATCGCGACGCGCTGGCGCTGCCCTCCGGACAGCTCGTGCGGGAACTTGTCGAGGAACTGGTGAGGAGGAGTCAGCTGGACGCGTTCCAGCAGGGCCGCCAGGTTCGTCTCCAGCTCCGCGTCCCCGCTCCCGGCCCGTCCGTGGATCTTCAGGGCGCGGGTCAGGTGGTAGCGCACGGTGTGCACCGGGTTGAGCGAGGCGAACGGGTCCTGGAAGATCAGCTGGACCTGCTTGACGTATCTGCGGAAGGACCGGCCACGCCCGGCCTTCACCGTCGTGCCGCCCAGCTGGATCTCGCCCGCGGTGAGCGGGTACAGCTGGGCGAGCAGCCGTGCGACGGTGGACTTTCCGGAGCCCGACTCCCCCACCAGGGCCGTGACGGTGCCGCGCCGGAGCTTCAGCGAGACGTCGTCGACGGCGTGGACGGTGCGGCGTCTGCGGGCGACGAGGTCGCCCGCCGTGCGCCGTACGGGGAAGTGCTTGGTGACTCCGCGTGCTTCGAGCACCACATCGGTCTCGGTGCGCACGTCTGCGGACTGTTCGGTGGTCATGGCCGGTTCTTCCCCGTGACTACTTGGCGGGCTTCAGGTTCAGCACGACTTCCAGCGCGTCCGGCTGGGTGTGCTGCGGGGCTGCGTACTGGTCCTTCTCGGTCGGCCAGCCCACCCAGTTCTTCGTGGAGTACTCGGCACCGATGGGGGCCGCGGCGGTCGGGATGAGCGGCGCCTGCTCGACCATGATCTTCTGGAGGGCGTTCATGGCCTTGGTGCGCGTGGGGTCGTCCGTGGCGTTGGCGTACTCCTTCAGGGCGGCGGTGGCCTCGGGGCTCTTGAAGCGGCCGAAGTTGCCGAGCTGGGAGGGCTTGCCGATGGGCTGGAGGATCGCCCCGTCCATGATGTTCTGGTACATGTCGTACGGAGTGGCGCCGCTGTTGGTCCAGTGCAGGGTGGCGTCGAAGTTGCCGGCGGCGACGTCGTTGGTCCAGGCCTCGGCGGTCTGCGTCTTGACCTTGGCCTCGATGCCGAGCTGCTTGATGTTGTCCTTGATGATCGAGAGCCCGGTGATGTAGTCGTTCCAGCCGGCCGGGTCGGTGAAGGTCAGCTCCACCGGCTTCCCGCTCGGGTCCTTGAGGACACCGCCGCTGAGCTGGAACCCGGCGTCCTTGAGGAGCGCCTTGGCGCCGTCGACGTCGGGCTTCGTGGTGGCGCTCCTGTACTCCGGGGCGAGGAACTTCTCGCCGGCGGGCAGGGGGATGCCGGTCGGGTTGGTGATCTCCGGGTAGAGGGTCGCCTGCGCCTGTACGTGGATCGCGTTGCGGTCGACGACCATGGCCATCGCCTTGCGCAGCGCCGGGTTGTCGAACGGCTTGCGGGCGGTGTTGAACCACAGGCCGTGGATGCCGAGCCCGGAGGGGAACCAGAGCTTGTGGTTCTTCGGGTCCTTGGCGACGTACAGCTGCTTGTAGTTCGGCATGAAGACGAACGACCACTCGAGCTTGCCGTTGGCCAGGGCCGTGGTCGCGGCGCTGTTGTCGTTGTACGTGCTGTAGCGCAGCTCCTTGACCTTGGTCTCGCCCTTCCAGTAGGTGGGCGTGGCGGTCAGGGTGGTGGTCTGCGGGGTGAAGGTCTTCAGCTTGTACGGGCCGGAGCCGACCGGGGTGCGGTTGGGCCAGGTCTCCGGGTTCTCGACCTTCTCCCAGATGTGCTTGGGCACGACGAACGTCGTGATGATCTTGTTCTGGTTGACGAACTGGGATTCCTTGAAGGTCAGGACGACCTTCTTGCCCTCGACGGTGATGCCGTCATACGGGATGCCGTTGCCGTTGAGTGCCGGGTGCTTCTTCAGCAGCTCGAAGGTGAACGCGACGTCCTCGGCGGTCAGCGGCTTGCCGTCGGCCCACTTGGCCCGCTCGTCCAGGGTGAAGGTGACCTTGGTGAAGTTGGCCTCCCAGTCCCACGCGGTCGCCAGCCACGGGTCCCCCTTGTCGGTGGGGCGGATCAGGTTCGTCATGACCAGCGGCTCGTAGATCATGAAGCGGTAGCCGAGGGTGGCGCCCGCCGACGTCGCGAGGAACGGGTTGCTGTTGTTCGTCTGCGGCCCGTCCGGCTTGCCGAGGGTCAGGACGCCGGACGCGCCGGCACCGCCTCCCTTGTTGGCACCCGAGTTGGCGGACGAGCAGCCGGCGGCGAGCGCGACCACGGCGGTGGCGGCTGAGAGCGCTCTCAGGGTGTGACGACGGCGTACGGACATGGCGACTCCAGGAGGACTGCGGGTCTGGGAGATCCGGCGGTGGTGGCAGCGCTGGACGCGCGGGGTGCGGGTGAGGCGGGTGCGGCTGGTTCGGGGATACGGACGGGTGACCGGCGGGACCGGGTCCGTTACGGCGCCGAGTGGCGCACGACCAGTTCGGTGGGCAGCACGACCGGTCCGTCCGGTACGGCGGTGCCGCCGAGGTGGGAGAGCAGCAGGCTCGCCGCCGCCTCGCCCATCTGCCGCGTGGGCTGATGCACGGTGGTCAGCGGTGGTTCGGTGTGCTCGGCCATCGGGATGTCGTCGAAGCCGACCACCGCGATGTCGTCGGGGACGCGGCGGCCGGCGGCTCTCAGGGCCCGCAGGACCCCGGCCGCGGAGATGTCGTTGTGGGCGAAGACGGAGTCGAACTCCGTGCCGGCCGCCAGGAGTTCCTCCACGGCGAGACGGCCACGGCGCTCGGTGAAGTCCCCGTCCACGACCAGCTCGGCGGGCAGGACCGAGCGGAAGCCCGCGAGCCGGTCCCGGACACAGCCGAAGTGGCGCGGGCCGGTGACGACCAGCGGTCTGGTGCGCCCTCCGTCCCGCAGATGGCGGGCGACGGACGCGCCTCCTTCGTGGTTGGTGGTCACGACGGAGGGGAATTCCGGGTGGTGGCCCCGGTCGTCGATCAGGACGATCGGCAGACCGGAGCGGTGCAGTGCGGTGAGCTGGTCGAGCGTGTTCTCCGGTTCGACGACGACGAGTCCGTCGAAGGCGCGTGCCGACACCTGGGTGGTGAAGCGCTCGACGGACCGCGCGCCCCGGGTGCACGTGAAGAGCAGGAGCCCGTAGTCGGCGGCCTCGACCGTGTCGACGATCCCCTGGAGCACCTCACCCATCCAGGGCCAGGTGAACGAGGGCACCAGCAGCCCGACCGTACGACTGCGTCCGCGTGCCAGCCCGACGGCGCCGGAGCTGGGTACGTAGCCGAGGTCCGCGATCACTTCACGAACGCGGGCGGCGGTCGAACCGTCCACTTCGCCCTTGAGGTTGATGACCCGCGAGACGGTCGTCTTGCTGACGCCGGCCTCACGGGCGACATCGGCGATGGTGACGCGCAACGGGGCCTCCAGGGACAAGGCAGGACAGGGGGTGGCACGGAATTCGGTACCGGTTCCGTAACCGGTACCGGAACCGGTACCGGCGTTGCGGCTGGAGTTAACCGCGCCGGAACAGGGTCGTCAATACTTCACACCGAGATTGGTCCGTACCGATGATCGAAGCAGGTCCAGGAGAGCTTCCGTTCATTTGTTGAACGAATGAAGCTCTTGACGCGAACACGTAAGAGCAGTTCACTCACGGCTCGTTCGACGGCAATTCCCCACGCCCCTGCCGAGAAAGGCAGCAGCCCATGATTCGGACAAGCAGAGCGGCGAGCGTCCTCGTCGCGACGGCGCTCGCGACCGCGGGACTGGCCGGGCTCTCCTCCGGCACCGCCCAGGCCGCGGGCGAGACCGTGAACATCGTGCTGACCACCACGGACGACTCCGGCGGCCGGCATGTCACCCGGGGTCTCCAGGCGCAGACGCCGGCCTCCTTCGGCGCCGGCAACGGCGGCTCCGGCACGAACATCACCGTCGACGAGAACACCCGCTACCAGACGTTCACCGGCGGCGGGGCCTCGTTCACGGATACCGCGGCCTGGCTGATGAAGGGCAGCGGCGCGCTGAGCCAGGCGACCCGCGACGAGACGATGAAGAAGCTCTTCTCCCCCACGGAGGGCATCGGGCTGTCGTTCGTACGCAATCCGATGGGCGGTTCGGACCTGGCGCGGTTCGGTTACACGTACGACGACCTGCCGGCCGGGCAGACCGACCCCGGCCTCACGAAGTTCTCGATCGCACACGATCTCCAGGACGTCCTGCCGCTCACCAAGCAGGCCCGGCAGCTCAACCCGGCGCTGACGACGGTCGCCTCCCCGTGGACGGCGCCGGCCTGGATGAAGGACAGCGGGCAGCTCAACGGCGGGTGGCTGAAGGCCGAGAACTACGGCACGTACGCCGACTACTTCGTGAAGTACCTCCAGGCGTGGAAGGACCAGGGCGTCCCGGTCGACTACGTCACCGCGCAGAACGAGCCGACCTGCTGCTCCGGCTATCCGTCGATGAGCTGGAACGGCTCGGGCCTCGCGTACTTCACCAAGAGCGAGCTGCTGCCGAAGCTTCAGGGCGCGGGGCTCCCCACCAAGGTGCTGGCCCACGACTGGAACTGGGACACCTACGACGCGTACGCCGCCCCGACGGTCGACGACGCGGCGGTGCGCAGCCACCCGAACTTCGGCGGGATCGCCTGGCACGGGTACGGCGGTGACATCGCCAAGCAGACCGCGGTGCACGACAAGTACCCCGGTCTGGACGCCTTCCAGACCGAGCACTCGGGCGGTACGTGGATCGCCGACCAGCAGCGCGAGGACATGCTGAACATCATCGACTACACCCGCAACTGGGCGAAGTCGGTGACCAAGTGGTCGCTGGCCGTGGACCAGAACCGCGGCCCGCACAACGGCGGCTGCGGCACCTGCGACGGGCTGGTCACGGTGCACAACGGGGACGGCAGGCACGGGCAGGTCGACTACACGGTCGAGTACTACACGATGGGCCACCTCACGAAGTACGTCCGGCCCGGCGCCTCCCGCATCGACTCCACCGCGAGCTCCGCCGTACCCAACGTGGCCTGGCGCAACCCGGACGGCTCCAAGGCCCTGATCGCCTACAACGGCTCCTCGTCGGCCCAGCAGCTCACGGTCAACTGGGGCGGGCAGAAGTTCACGTACTCCCTGCCCGGCCGCACCTCGGCGACTTTCACCTGGTCGGGAACCCAGTCGGGCTCCTCGGGCAGCAGCGGCGCCCTCGCGGGCACCGGCGGGAAGTGCCTGGACGCCACGGGCAGCACCGGAGCCGACGGCACCCCCGTCCAGATTTGGTCCTGCAACGGCGCGGCCAACCAGCGCTGGACGGTCAGCGGCGACGGAAGCATCACGGTGCTCGGCGCCTGCCTGGACGTCACCGGGGGCTCCACGGCGAACGGAGCAAAGGTCCAGCTGTACACCTGCAACGGGACGGGCGCGCAACGCTGGCGGTACGACGCCGGGACGGGGGACGTCGTCAACACGGCGGCGGACAAGTGCCTGGACGTGACCGACCAGTCCACGGCGAACGGCGCCCGCGTCCAGATCTGGACCTGCACGGGAGCCGCGAACCAGAAGTGGCGGCTCCGGTAACGGGCCCTGCTCCAGGCCCGCTCACACGCGTGCCGCCCGTCCCCGGCGGGGACGGGCGGCACGCGGGGTCGCTCAGTCGGTCGGCTCGACGCCCGCGCGCAGCAGGCCGTACGTGTACGCGTCCTCAAGGGCCTGCCAGGACGCGGCGATGACGTTCTCGGCCACGCCGACCGTCGCCCAGTCACCGGTTCCGTCACCCGTCGTGATCAGCACCCGGGTGGTGGATTCGGTGCCCGTGCGGCCTTCCAGGATGCGGACCTTGTAGTCGATCAGCTCCAGCTTGGCGAGCTGCGGGTAGATGCGTTCCAGGCCTACGCGGAGCGCCCGGTCCAGGGCGTTGACCGGGCCGTTGCCCTCGGCGGTGGCGACGATGCGCTCGCCCTTGGCCCAGAGCTTCACGGTCGCCTCGTTGGCGTGGGTGCCGTCGGGGCGGTCCTCGACGATGGCCCGCCAGGACTCGGTGCGGAAGTAGCGGCGGGGCCTGCCGTCGACCTCCGAACGCAGCAGCAGTTCGAAGGAGGCGTCGGCCGCCTCGTAGGTGTAGCCCTTGAGCTCCCGCTCCTTGACCCGCTCGACGACCCGCTGGACGAGTGCGCGGTCGCCTCCCAGGTCGATGCCGAGCTCCTTGCCCTTGAGCTCGATGGAGGCGCGGCCCGCCATGTCGGAGACCAGCATCCGCATGGTGTTGCCGACGCGCTCCGGGTCGATGTGCTGGTAGAGGTCGGGGTCGACCTTGATCGCGGAGGCGTGCAGCCCGGCCTTGTGCGCGAAGGCGGAGACACCGACGTACGGCTGGTGGGTGGAGGGCGTGAGGTTGACGACCTCGGCGATGGCGTGGGAGATGCGGGTCATCTCGGCGAGCGCGCCCTCGTGCAGGACGGTCTTGCCGTACTTGAGCTCCAGCGCGGCGACGACGGGGAAGAGGTTGGCGTTGCCGACCCGCTCTCCGTAGCCGTTGGCGGTGCACTGCACATGGGTGGCGCCGGCGTCGACGGCGGCCAGGGTGTTGGCGACCGCGCAGCCCGTGTCGTCCTGGGCGTGGATGCCGAGCCGGGCGCCGGTGTCGGCGAGGACGGTGGAGACGACGGCCTGGACCTGGGCGGGGAGCATCCCGCCGTTGGTGTCGCAGAGGATGACGACGTCGGCGCCGGCCTCGTGGGCGGTGCGCACGACCGCCTTGGCGTACTCCGGGTTCGCGCGGTAGCCGTCGAAGAAGTGCTCGCAGTCGACGAAGACCCGGCGGCCCTGCTCCCGGAGGTGGCTGACGGTGTCGCGGACCATCTCAAGGTTCTCGTCCAGGGTGGTGCGCAGGGCCAGTTCCACATGCCGGTCGTGCGACTTGGCGACCAGCGTGATCACCGGGGCGCCGGAGTCCAGGAGCGCCTGCACCTGCGGGTCCTCGGCTGCCTTGCCGCCGGCCCTGCGGGTGGCGCCGAAGGCGACGAGCTGGGCGTGCTCGAAGTCGATCTCCTGCTGGGCGCGGGCGAAGAACTCGGTGTCGCGGGGGTTCGCGCCGGGCCAGCCGCCCTCGATGAAGCCCACGCCGAAGTCGTCCAGATGCCGGGCAATGGTCAGCTTGTCCGCGACCGTCAGGTTGATGCCTTCACGCTGCGCACCGTCGCGCAGGGTGGTGTCGAAGACATGGAAGGCGTCGTCGGGGGCCGTGGCCTTGGTGGTCATGCTGATCTGACTCCTGTCGGGTGAGCGGATCCGGACGAATCGGCTCCACTTGCCCCCATCATCTCGCGTGCCTCGCCCCGGCCGTGGTGTGGGCCGGAAAACGAAAAAACCCCTCGCGGGTGCGAGAGGTCTGCGCGCGGGTCTGGGGCACGATGTCCGTTCCGTACGTGGTGGTACGGGACGGTCACTGCGGACCGGCGCGCCTGCTGCCGATAATCATGGCGAACGAGGACACGCCCGCAGTCTGGCACAGCGGCGCTCCCGCGTCCCGGCCCGTCTCAGGATGCGGGCGTGATGTCCGTCGCAGGCGCGGCCGGGCCGGGAGGCGTGAGCGTCTCGTCCGCATAGCCGCGCATCTGGTCCAGGACCTGCTCCCGCCCGGTACCGGGGATGCCCACGGTGACATGGACGCTGAAGCCGTCCAGCAGGGCCCGCAGGCGGGTGGCGGCCCGGTCGGTGTCGACGGCGCGGAACTCGCCGCGCGTGATGCCGTCGGCCAGCAGCTCCGTGAGGTCGCGGTGCCAGGCGTCCTCGATGGCGGCCTGCCGGGCGCGGGCGTCGTCGTCGGCGTCCTGCGAGCGGTTCCAGACCTCCAGCCAGAGCGTCCAGTGCGGGTCGCGGTGGCCGTCGGGGACGTACAGCGCGATGTAGGCGTCGAGCCGCTCGCGTGCGGTGCCTGGGCCGGTGAGCAGGGCCCGGCGCTCGGCGCCGAGCCGTGCCTCGCTCCACTCCAGTGTCTGGAGAAGCAGCTCGTCCTTGGTGCGGAAGTAGTAGAGGAGGTGGCCGCTGCTCATCCGCACCTCGCGGCCGAGCCCCGCCATGGTGAGGCCGTCGAGTCCGCGCTCGGCGACGGTGGCCATGACGGCGGCGAGCACGTCCTCCCGGGGCGGGGCGATGTTGCGACTGCGACGGCGCGGGGTACTGGGCACGGTTTCAGATCCTGGGCTGTTGCTGCGTGATGCAGTGGATGCCTCCACCACCGGCAAAGATCGTACGGGCGTCGACGGGTGTCACCGTACGGCCGGGGAAGAGGTCGCCGAAGACGGCCGCCGCTTCTTCGTCCCTCGGGTCGTCGAACGCGCAGAGGACCACTCCGCCGTTGCAGAGGTAGTGGTTGATGTAGGAGTAGTCCACCCACCCGCCCTCGTCGTCGGTGAGCGCCGTGGGCGCGAGGACCTCCACGACCTCCAGCCGGCGGCCCCGGGCGTCGGTCGCGGCCCGCAGGATCCGTACGGTCTCCCGGGTGACCGCGTGGTCCGGGTGGGAGGGGTCCGGCTGGACGTGGGCGACGACGACACCGGGGCGGGCGAAGGCGGCGACGATGTCGACATGGCCGAGGGTGCCGTACGTCCCGTAGTCCCCGGCCAGGCCCCGGGGCAGCCAGATCGCCTTCTCGGTGCCGAGGCGTGCGTGGATCTCGTCCTCGACGGCCTGCCGGGTCCAGCCGGGGTTGCGCTCCTTGCCGAGCTGGACGGTCTCGGTGAGCAGCACGGTGCCTTCGCCGTCCACGTGGATCGCGCCGCCCTCGTTGACCAGGGGCGAGCTGTGCACGGGGACGCCGGCGAGGTCGGCGACTGCCCGCGCGATGTGCCGGTCGTGCTCCCAGCGGGCCCACCCCTGCGCGCCCCAGCCGTTGAACGTCCAGTCCACGGCCGCGAGTTGCCGGCCGTCGGTGACGAACGTGGGGCCGATGTCGCGCATCCAGGCGTCGTCGAGAGGGCGTACGGCCGTCTCGATGTCCGGGCCGAGGAGCTCCCGGGCGCTGTCCTCCTGGCCCGGCCCGACGATCACGGTGACGGGTTCGAAGCGGCGTACGGCTCGGGCGACGCCGGCCCAGGCCCGGCGGGCCTCTTCGAGCTCGGCTCCGGTGGCGAAGGTGGGGTTGGGGCCCGGCCAGGCCATCCAGGTGCGCTCGTGGGGGGCCCACTCGGGCGGCATGCGGAAGGTCATGGCGGGTCCCTAGAGGAAGTAGAGGCGGTTGAGGGAGACGGAGTCGGCGGCCGGTGAGCGCAGCGGGTCGCCGTCGAGGGTGACCAGGCCGGTCTCGCCGTCGACTCCGACGTGGCCGGTACGGGAGTTGAGGCGCAGGTCCGCGGGGCCGATCCCGCGTGTGCCCCGGACCGCGACCCTGCGGCGGCGGGTGGGCATGAGGTCGGCGCCCAGCTGGGTGGCGGCCTCGGCGACGAAGGCGACGGAGAGGTCGGCGGCCGTGGCCCCGTAGGCGCCGAACTGCGGCCCCAGGACGAGGGGTTCACAGGTGTCCGTGGCCGCGTTGGGGTCGCCCGTGACTCCGTAGGCGGGGAAGCCGGACTTCAACACCAGCTGGGGCTTCGCGCCGAAGAACTCGGGGCGCCAGAGGACGATGTCGGCGAGCTTCCCCGGCTCGATGGAGCCGACCTCGTGCGACAGTCCGTGGGCGATGGCCGGGTTGACGGTGAGCTTGGCGATGTAGCGCAGCACCCGCGCGTTGTCGTCGCCGGGGCCGTCACCCTCCATCGGGCCGAGCTCGGCCTTCATCTTCGCGGCCATGGCGAAGGTGCGGCGTACGGTCTCGCCGGCCCGGCCCATGCCCTGCGCGTCGGAGGAGGTGATCCCGATGGCGCCCAGGTCGTGGAGCACGTCCTCGGCACCCATCGTGCCCGCCCTGATCCGGTCGCGGGCCATCGCCGCGTCGCCGGGGAGGTCGGTCTTGAGGTCGTGGACGGAGACGATCATCCCGTAGTGCTCGGCGACCGCGTCCCGGCCGAAGGGGAGCGTCGGGTTGGTGGAGGACCCGATGACGTTGGGGACCCCGGCCATCTTCAGCACGTTGGGCACGTGTCCGCCGCCGCAGCCCTCGATGTGGAAGGCGTGGATCGTGCGGCCTTCCAGCACGCTCAGGGTGTCCTCGACGGACAGGCACTCGTTCAGCCCGTCGCTGTGCAGGGCGACCTGGACGTCGTACTCCTCCGCGACCCGCAGCGCGGTGTCCAGGGCGCGGGTGTGGGCGCCCATGTCCTCGTGGACCTTGAAGCCGCAGGCGCCTCCCTCGGCGAGCGCCTCGACCAGCGGCGCCTCGTGGGAGGACGAACCCCGGCCCAGGAAGCCGATGTTGACGGGCCAGGCGTCGAAGGCGCTGAAGGCGTGGCGCAGGGCCCACGGGGAGTTGACGCCCACGCCCCAGACAGGGCCGAACTCCTGGCCGATGATCGTGGTGACGCCCGAGGCCAGGGACGCCTCCATGATCCGCGGGGAGAGCAGATGGACATGAGGGTCCACGGCGCCTGCCGTCGCGATCAGCCCCTCGCCGGAGACGATCGTCGTACCGGTGCCGACCACCACGTCGACCCCGTCGAGGGTGTCCGGGTTCCCGGCCCGTCCGATCGCGGCGATACGGCCCTCCCGGATGCCGATCGACACCTTCCGGATACCGAGCACGGCGTCGATGACCAGGACGTTGCTGATGACGACGTCACAGGTCTCCCGGACTGCGGCGGCCTTGAGGTGCAGGCCGTCGCGGGCCGTCTTGCCGAAGCCGGCGAGGAACTCGTCGCCCTGCTTCTGGGCGTCGGACTCCACGCGCACGGTCAGCCCGGAGTCACCGAGCCTGACCCGGTCCCCGGCGCGCGGTCCGTGCGCGGAGGCGTATGCGTACGGGTCCATCACTCCCCCTCCCCCGTTCCGAGGTAGCCGCAGGCGGCCGCTCTGCGCAGCGCCTCCTCCTTGGCGCCCGGCGCGTCCAGCGGTCCGTCGACGAGCCCGGCGAAGCCGATCGCGACCCGGTCGCCGCCGATCGGCACGAGGGCCGCCTCGGCGCTCTCCCCCGGACCGAAGCGGACCGAGGACCCGGCCGGCACGCACAGCCGCATCCCGTACGCCGCCGCCCGGTCGAAGTCGAGCCGGGGGTTGGCCTCGAAGAAGTGGAAGTGGGACGTGACACTGACCGGGACCGTCGCGGTGTTACGGACGGCGATCCGCACGGCGGGCTCCGGCTCGGGCGTCGTGGGCCCCGGGAGGAGCGCGCCGGGGGCGTCGTCGCCGAGCGTCCCGCCGTCGAGGGGATCGCTGACGACGGCGAGCCGGGAACCGTCGTCGAACACGGCCTCCACCTGCACCTCGGTGACCACGTCTGCCACGCCAGGCAGTACGTCGTCCGGCCCCAGCACGGCGCGGGCGGCCTCGATCGCCTCGGCCAGCCTCCGTCCGTCCCTGGCCGCCTCGCAGACGGTGTCCGCGATCAGAGCGGTCGCTTCGGGGACGTTGAGCCGCAGACCACGGGCGCGCCGGGCCCTGGCCAGCTCGGCCGCGCCGAAGAGCAGCAACCGGTCACGTTCGGTCGGGGTCAGTCGCACGTCACGGCACCTCCTGGTTGGAGCAGCACTCTAACCAGCCTTTGAGCAACACTCAAACCCCCCGTCCCCCGACCCCCGCCCCCCTCGCTCCGCTCCGCCGCTCGTTGGGAAGTAACGGACGGAGGAAACGGACAGAAGCACCCGCGATCGGTCCGCAACTTCCCAACGACCTGCACCACGACGAAGGCCGCGACCCGGGGTGGGGGCGCGGCCTTCGGGGGTACGGCGGGTGGCTAGCCGAGCTTGTGCATCCAGCCGTGGGTGTCCTCGGCGGTGCCGCGCTGGATGTCCAGCAGGCGGTCCCGCAGCTTCATGGTGACCTCGCCGGGGGTGCCGTCGCCCTGGGTCCACTCGCCGCCCGCGGACTTCACGGTGCCGACGGGCGTGATGACGGCTGCGGTGCCGCAGGCGAAGACCTCGGTGAGGGTGCCGTTCTCGGTGTCCGCGCGCCACTGGTCGATGGAGACGCGGGCTTCCTCGGAGGCGTAACCGAGGTCACGGGCGACGGTGAGGAGGGAGTCGCGGGTGATCCCGGCGAGCAGCGAACCGGTGAGGGAGGGGGTGACGATCCGCTTGCCGCCGTCCTCCTGCCCGTAGACGAAGTAGAGGTTCATGCCGCCGAGCTCCTCGACCCACTTGTGCTCGACCGCGTCGAGGTACGCGACCTGGTCGCAGCCCTGCTCCGCCGCCTCGGCCTGGGCGAGGAGGGAGGCGGCGTAGTTGCCGCCGGTCTTCGCGTCGCCCACGCCGCCGGGAACGGCGCGCACCCGGTCCTGGGAGAGCCAGATCGAGACCGGCTGCACGCCGCCGGGGAAGTAGGCGCCGGCGGGAGAGGCGATGACGACGAAGAGGTACTCGTTGGCCGGGCGGACCCCGAGCCCCACCTCGGCGGCGATCATGAACGGGCGCAGGTAGAGGGACTCCTCGCCACCGTGCGGCGGGACCCATGCCTGGTCCTGCTGGACCAGGACGTCACAGGCTTCGATGAAGGTCTCGACGGGCAGTTCCGGCATCGCCATGCGGGCGGCGGACCGCTGGAAGCGGGCGGCGTTGGCCTCGGGCCGGAAGGTGGCGACCGAGCCGTCGGGCTGCCGGTAGGCCTTGAGTCCCTCGAAGATCTCCTGCCCGTAGTGCAGGGTCATGTTGGCCGGGTCGAGCGACAGCGGGCCGTACGGCACGAGCTGCGCGTCGTGCCAGCCGCGGCCCTCGGTCCAGCTGATCGTCACCATGTGGTCGGTGAAGTGCCGGCCGAACCCGGGGTTGGCCATCGCCGCCTCGCGCTCCGCGTCGGACAGCGGGTGCGAGGAGGGCTTGAGCTCGATCGTGGGCGTCGTCATGAGTGCGTGTCCTTCACCGGTCTTGTGTGTGATGGACCGCGCTCACGCCCGATCCCGCCCGGCGGCGGCCGGGCAGGTTGTAGGACGTCCGAGCTCTACCGCGTGCCGCGGTCCCGCGTTCGATTATCTCCCGGGGGCGGCTGTGCACGAAATGATGTGATTGCGGTGAAGCTCACGGTGACGTTCACGCGACGCGAAAACGCGGTCCTGGGGTCGATGGTGGCACCCGGGGACCGCGAGAAGAAGCCGCCGGGTGCGGTTGCGACCCGGCGGCTTCGAAGTGGAGTCGTCGGGTCAGCTCGCTACGCGTACCGCGAGCGCGTCGCCGATCTCGTCGGTGGTACGTGCGTTCTTTCCGTCACGCTCCGCGAGGTCGGCGGAGACGGCCTCCTCGATGCGCACGGCCTCGGCCTCGTAGCCGAGGTGGCGCAGCAGGAGGGCGACGGAGAGGATCGTGGCCGTCGGGTCGGCCTTGCCCTGGCCCGCGATGTCGGGCGCGGTGCCGTGCACCGGCTCGAACATGGACGGGAAGGCGCCCGTCGGGTTGATGTTGCCGGACGCGGCCAGGCCGATGCCGCCGGTCACGGCTGCGGCCAGGTCGGTGAGGATGTCGCCGAAGAGGTTGTCGGTGACGATGACGTCGAAGCGCTCCGGCTGGGTGACGAAGAAGATCGTCGCGGCGTCGACGTGCAGGTAGTCGGTGGTGACCTCGGGGAACTCGGCCGCGACCTTGTCGAAGGTGTTCTTCCACAGGTGGCCGGCGTGCACGAGGACGTTGTTCTTGTGGACCAGCGTCAGCTTCTTGCGCGGGCGGGCCGCGGCACGCGCGAAGGCGTCACGCACGACGCGCTCGACGCCGTAGGCGGTGTTGACGCTGACCTCGGTGGCGACCTCGTGCTCCGTGCCCGTGCGCAGGGAACCGCCGTTGCCCGTGTACGGGCCCTCGGTGCCCTCGCGGACGACGACGAAGTCGATCTCGGGGCGGCCCGCCAGCGGGGTGGCGGTGTTCGGGAAGAGCTTCGACGGCCGCAGGTTGATGAAGTGGTCGAAGGCGAAGCGGAGCTTCAGCAGCAGTCCACGCTCCAGCACGCCCGACGGCACGGACGGGTCGCCGATGGCGCCGAGCAGGATGGCGTCGTGGCCCTTGAGGGCCTCGAGCTCCGCGTCGGGAAGGGTCTCACCGGTGCGGTGCCATCGCTGGGCGCCGAGGTCGTACTCCTTGGTCTCCAGCTTCACATCCTGCGGGAGAACAGCGTTGAGAACCTTGAGGCCCTGGGTGACGACCTCCTGGCCGATACCGTCGCCGGGGATCACTGCGAGATCGATGCTGCGAGACATACAGGCACCCTAGCTTCCGTCCCACCCCATGACATTCGGCGTCCATGATGCGGACAGCGGGTGTCCCGTGCGAGGGACGGACGCCACGGGGCGGGACCAGGACCTCAGTGGCCGGTCGACCCGCCGTTGTCCCGGCGGTCGAGGGCACGCTGCAGGGCGGCGGCGGCGTTCTTGCGCTCCGACTCGGCGGAGCGGGTGCTGTGACGGACGCGGCGGACAGTGGTCTCGGCCATGAGGGATCGACTCCTTGAGATCGCGTGGATTTCGAGATCGGGACTTCGCACGACGGATATCGAGATCGGGATTTCGAGGCGCCGGCAGGGCGGGGAGCTGCCGCAGGGATTGCCTGCTCGGGGCACGCTCACACACGCCGGTCGCTGGATCAGCGATTCGTTCGGCTTCTACAAAGCTAGGACAGCTCGGGCCATCTGTCTCTACAGATACTCGGACTTCCTACTATCTGAGACGGCGGCGCCCGCCGGACCGCGCGGCCGGGCCTCAGAACTCCACGGTGAGCTGCGCCTCGATGTGCGCGCGCAGGACGCCCGCCATGTCCGTGGCGCAGTCGCTGAGCAGCCACTGCACCTGGAGCCCGTCCATCAGCGCGATCAGCTGCCGGCCCGCCGCGGCCGGGGCGATGCCGGGCCGCAACGCGCCTTCCAGGCGCACCTGCTCGTAGGTGAGCTGTGCGCCCGCGACCGAGTTCTCGTATCGGCGGACGAAGTAGCGGTGGGCGGGGTGGTCGGCGGCCGTCGCCTCGGTGGAGACCACCGAGAAGAGTTCGACGATCCCGCGCCGCCCGGCGTTCCGCTCGGCCAGCTCGGTGAAGCGCCGCAGTCTTTCCACGCCGGTGGTGCCGCCGAGCGAGAGCCATACGTCGTCCACCTCGTCACGGTGTTCCAGCACGGCGAGCAGCAGCGCCTCCTTGGTCGGGAAGTGATGCAGCAGGCCGGTGTGCGAGATTCCGCTGCGGGCCGCGATCACCCGCAGCGACGCCCCCCGGTAACCCGCCTCGCCGAACAGGGCCATGGCCTGATCGAGGATCTCGCGCCGCTTGGCGCGGCCCTTCGCGTAGCCGCGCGGTGCTTCGGCCGGCACTCGCCACTCTCCCGGTCCGCCGGCCATCGGTCAGGCCGGCTCTTCGGTCCGTCGGACACTCACGCGACCGATCGGACACCCATTCAACCGCCCACAGGTCCGGCCCCGGAGATTGGACCCCGGAGATACTTACCAGGTGGTCGGTATTGACTCTATGGTGAAGGCGAACCATGTCGCGAAAGGACCCCCCGGTGGCCCCCTCCCTGCCCTATCTCGACCCCGCTCTCCCCGTCGCCGAGCGGGTCGACGACCTCCTCGGCCGCATGACCCTGGCCGAGAAGACCGGTCAGATGCTCCAGCTCAACGCCAAGGACGGGGTACGTCACCTCATCGAGGACCTGCACGCCGGCTCGATCCTCCACGCCTCCCCCGAGCGTGTCCTCGAAGCCGCGGCGGTGAACGGGCGGACCCGGCTGCGCATCCCTCTGCTCGTCGCGGAGGACTGCATCCACGGCCACTCCTTCTGGGAGGGGGCCACGATCTATCCCACGCAACTGGGGCTGGCGGCCACCTGGGACCCGGAGCTCGTGGAGCGCGTCGCGAGGGCGACCGCCGTCGAGGTCGCGGCGACGGGCGTCCACTGGACGTTCTCGCCGGTGCTCTGCATCACGAGGGACCTGCGCTGGGGCCGGGTCAGCGAGACCTTCGGCGAGGACCCCTTCCTGATCGGCGAGCTGGCCTCGGCCATGGTCCGCGGTTACCAGGGCGAGGGGCTGAGCGACCCGACGGCGGTGCTGGCCTGCGCCAAGCACTTCGCGGGGTACTCCGAGACGCAGGGCGGCCGTGACGCCAGCGAGGCCGACATCTCCCGGCGCAAGCTGCGGTCCTGGTTCCTCCCGCCGTTCGAGCGGGTGGCCCGCGAGGGCTGCCGTACGTTCATGCTCGGCTACCAGTCCATGGACGGGGTGCCGATCACCGTCAACGACTGGCTGCTGAGCGAGGTGCTGCGCGGCGAGTGGGGCTACACCGGCACGCTGGTCACCGACTGGGACAACGTCGGCCGCATGGTGTGGGAGCAGAAGATCTACGCCGACCACACCCAGGCCGCCGCGGCGGCGGTCCGGGCGGGCAACGACATGGTGATGACCACCCCCCAGTTCTTCGAGGGCGCGCAGAGCGCGGTCGCCGAAGGCAGCCTGGACGAGGCGGAGATCGACGCGGCGGTGCGGCGTGTCCTGACCCTGAAGTTCGAGCTCGGCCTCTTCGAGAACCCCCGCCACCCCGACGCCGCCCGGCAGGCCGCCGTCATCGGCAGCGCCGGGCACGCCGCGCTGAATCTGGAGGCGGCGCGCCGCTCGCTGGTCCTGCTCACCAACGACGGCACCCTGCCGCTGGCCGGCGGTCTCACGGCCGGCCAGGACGGACGTGCCGTCGCGGGAGCCGGCTCCGCGCCGCGTACGGTCGCCGTGATCGGCCCCAACGCCGATGACGCGCAGACCCAGCTGGGCGACTGGGCGGGCTCCTCCGGCCAGGCGGACTGGCTGCCGGACGGTCACCCCCGCGCCATGATCCGTACGGTCCTCGACGGCTTCCGCGAGCACGTCCCGGACAGCTGGCACGTCACCTACGCCCGGGGGGCCGAGATCCTCTCCGTGGGGCCCGACCCCGAAGGGGCGTACTTCCCGGACGGGCAGCCCCGCCCGGACGTGGTCGTCCCCGCGGAGCCCTCCGAGACCCTGATCGCCGAGGCCGTCGCCGCTGCCGAGGCCGCCGACCACGTCGTCGCGGTGGTGGGCGACCGCATCGAACTGGTCGGCGAGGGGCGCTCGACCGCGACCCTGGAACTCGTCGGCGGCCAGGTGGCGCTGCTCGACGCCCTCGCCGCGACCGGCAAGCCGCTGGTCGTCGTGGTCATCAGCTCGAAGCCCCTGGTGCTGCCGCCGTCCGCGCTGGGCGCGGCGGCGATCCTGCACGCCTTCAACCCGGGCATGCAGGGCGGCCGTGCGGTGGCGGAGGTGCTGCTGGGCCTCGTCGAGCCGTCGGGCCGGCTGCCGGTCTCCTTCGCCCGGCACGCGGGGCAGCAGCCGACGTACTACAACCAGATCCGCGGCCAGCACGGCTCCCGGTACGCCGATCTGACGCAGCGTCCCGCCTTCGTGTTCGGCGAGGGCCTGAGCTACACGACCGTCGCGTACTCCGGTCTCGAGGTGCTCACCGCGAGCGTCGGGGAGAGCGACACGCTGCGGGCCCGCGTCATTCTGCGCAACACGGGTGAGCGGCCGGCCCTGGAGACCGTGCAGGCGTACATCAGCGACATGGTGACGTCCGTGACCTGGGCCGAGAAGGAGCTCAAGGCCTACCGGCAGGTGACGCTGGCGCCGGGAGAGGAGCGCGAGGTGCTGCTGGAACTGCCCGTCTCCGAGTGCACCCTCGTGGACGCCGCCGGCCGGCGCGTCGTCGAGCCCGGCGCCTTCGAGCTGCTCGTCGGTCCGTCCTCGTCGGACGACGCCCTCCTGCGGGCGGGCTTCACCGTCAAGGGCTGAGGTTTCACCGTGCGGGGGCGAAACGGCCCCTGACATGGAAACCGCCTCCCGGCCGGCGGGGGGAGCCGGTCGGGAGGCGGAGTGCGGGGGCGCCCCTGAGGGCGGCCGTCAGCCCTGGTGGGGGTAGGTGTACTCGGTCGGCGGGACCAGCGTCTCCTTGATGGCGCGGGTCAGCGTCCAGCGCTGCAGGTTCTGCGGGGCGCCCGCCTTGTCGTTGGTGCCCGAGCCACGGCCGCCGCCGAAGGGCTGCTGGCCGACGACGGCACCGGTCGACTTGTCGTTGATGTAGAAGTTGCCCGCGGCGTAGCGGAGCTTGTCCATCGTGTACGCGGCGGCCGCGCGGTCGTTGGAGATGACCGCTCCGGTCAGCGCGTAGTCGGAGACCGACTCCATCTGCTCCAGCATGGCGTCGTACTTCTCGTCCTCGTAGACGTGCACGGCGAGGATCGGGCCGAAGTACTCGGTGGTGAAGACCTCGTTGGCCGGGTCGTCGCAGACGATGACGGTCGGGCGGACGAAGTAGCCGACGGAGTCGTCGTACGTGCCGCCGGCGACGATCGTGCACGTCGGGTCGGCCGCGGCGCGGTCGATGGCGGCCTTGTTCTTCGCGAAGGACCGCGCGTCGATGACGGCGCCCATGAAGTGCGACAGGTCGGTGACGTCACCCATGGTGATGGAGTCGACCTCGGCCGCGAACTCCTCCTTGAAACCGGAGTTCCAGATGGAGGCCGGAACGTAGGCGCGGGAGGACGCGGAGCACTTCTGGCCCTGGTACTCGAAGGAGCCTCGGGTCAGCGCGGTCTTCAGGACGGCGCGGTCGGCGCTCGGGTGCGCGACGACGAAGTCCTTGCCACCGGTCTCGCCGACGAGCCGCGGGTAGGTGCGGTAGTTCTCGATGTTGTTGCCGACCGTCTTCCACAGGTGCTGGAAGGTGGGGGTCGAGCCGGTGAAGTGGACACCGGCCAGGTCGCGGTGGTTCAGCGCGACCTCGGAGACGGCGATGCCGTCGCCGGTGACCAGGTTAATGACGCCCTTGGGCAGCCCGGCCTCCTCCAGGAGCTGCATCAGCAGCACGGCGGCGTGGGTCTGCGTCGGGGACGGCTTCCACACCACGACGTTGCCCATGAGGGCGGGCGCGGTCGGCAGGTTGGCGGCGATGGCCGAGAAGTTGAACGGCGTGATCGCGTAGACGAAGCCCTCGAGCGGGCGGTGGTCCATGCGGTTCCACACGCCGGGGGAGTTCGCCGGCGGCTGCTCGGCGAGGATCTGGCGCGCGTAGTGCACGTTGAAGCGCCAGAAGTCGACGAGCTCGCAGGGGCAGTCGATCTCGGCCTGCTGCGCGGTCTTGCCCTGGCCGAGCATCGTGGAGGCGGCCAGCGTCTCGCGCCAGGGGCCGGACAGCAGCTCGGCGGCGCGCAGGATGATGGCCGCGCGGTCGTCGAACGACATGGCGCGCCAGGCCGGAGCGGCGGCGAGGGCCGCGTCCACGGCGTCCTGGGCGTCCTGCTCGGTGGCACCGGCGAAGGTGCCGATGACGGCCTTGTGGTTGTGCGGCTGCACCACGTCGACACGCTCGCCGCCGCCCATGCGCTTCTCGCCGCCGATGGTCATCGGCAGGTCGATGGGGTTCTCGGCGAGCTCCTTGAGCTTCGCCTCCAGGCGGGCGCGCTCCGGGGAGCCCGGGGCGTAGGAGTGGACCGGCTCGTTGACCGGCGCGGGGACCTGGGTGACAGCGTCCATGAGTGCCTTGTCTCCTTGGTTGAGGTGGGTGGTCGGCCGGGCGGGTCAGCCCTTGGTGACGACGGAGCGGGCGAAGAAGAGCAGGTTGGCCGGCTTCTCCGCGAGGCGGCGCATGAAGTATCCGTACCAGTCGGTGCCGTAGGCCGTGTAGACGCGCATCCGGTGGCCCTCGGCCGCGAGCCGGATGTGCTCGTCGCTTCGGATGCCGTACAGCATCTGGAACTCGTACTCGTCCAGTTTGCGCCCTGCCTGGCGCGCGAGCTCCTGGCCGATGGCGATGAGACGGGGATCGTGCGAGCCGATCATCGGGTAGCCCTCGCCCAGCATCAGGGTCTTCAGGATGCGGACGTACGCCTTGTCGATCTCCGGCTTGCTCTGGTACGCGACGGAGGCGGGCTCCTTGTAGGCGCCCTTCACCAGGCGGACCCGGCTGCCCGCGGCGGCGAGGCGGCGGGCGTCGGCCTCGGTGCGGAACAGGTAGGACTGGATCACGCAGCCGGTCTGCGGAAAGTCCTTCCGCAGCTCCTCGTGGATGGCGAACATCGAGTCGAGGGTGGTGTGGTCCTCGGCGTCCAGCGTGACCGTGGTGCCGATCGCGGCGGCGGCCTCGACGACGGGGCGGACGTTGGCGAGAGCCAGCTCGTGGCCGTTCTCCAGCGCCTGGCCGAACATCGACAGCTTGACGGACATCTCGGCCCGGGTACCGAGACCGAGCTCCTCGAGGCGGCCGACGAGCTCCAGGTAGGCGTCGCGCGCGGCGGCGGCCTGCTCGGGGGTGGTGATGTCCTCACCCACGACGTCCAGGGTGACCTCGAGGCCCTTGGCGGCCGCGTCCTGGATGACGGGGACGACCTGGTCGACGCCCTCACCGGCGATGAAGCGGTCGACGACCTGCTTGGTGCCGGGCGCGGCCGAGATGAAACGACGCATCTTGTCGCTGCGTGACGCGGCGAGAATCACGGGACCCAGCACGGGGCACCTCCACGGAGTACGGACGGGGCCGGACCGGTACGCGTATGAACAGACCGGGACGGCACGGAGAACCACTGTGAAATCTAGGGACCCGCGTACCCGCCTGCCATCGACAGCTGTCACGCATCCGTGTACTGGATCTCAGACATTTGTCTGAAGGGGTGCGAGAATGGCGGGGTGAAGGGCGATTACCAGGAGCTGGTCGACGAGATCTCCGCGCTGCTCAGCGCCCCCGCGACGCTGGAGAACCGCGATTTCGGCCTGGTCGCCTTCGGAGCCCACGACAGCGACGACGACACGGCCATGGACCCCGTGCGTACGCGCTCGATCCTCACCCGGCGCTCCACCCCCGCGGTCCGCGCCTGGTTCGAGGGCTTCGGCATCACCCGTGCGACGGGCCCGGTCCGCATCCCGGCCGCCCCGGAGGCCGGGGTGTTCCGGGACCGCATCTGCCTTCCGGTACGCCACAGGGGTGTCGTCCTGGGCTACGTCTGGCTGCTGGACGCCGACCCGGGGCCGACGGACGGGCAGCTGGGAGCGGCGATGGATGTGGCGTCCCGGATCGGGGCCCTGCTCGCCGACGAGGAGCGGGCGGGCGCGGATCTGTCGCGGGAGTTCGGCGCGGTGCTCGTCGCCGGGCGCGGCTGGCAGCGCGACATGGCGGTGGCCGCGCTGCACGACGCTCTGGGAGCCGACGCGGCCGGGCTCCACACGGTGGTCTGCGTGACCCCGTGGCCCGGCGAGACCCCGTCCGTACGTACGGTGCCCTCGGCGGCGGCCCTCGCCACGGCTCCCTGGACGGGCGGCCAGGCCCTGGCCGCCCTGGTCCGGCTCCGCTCCCCCGAGGCGCTCGACCCGGCGACGACGGCCGCTGAGCGGCTGCGCACCACCGCCGGGCCGGCCGCGACCGCGGGCCTCGCCGCCGCCCGCCGGGGCCTGGCGGAGCTGGCGGACTCCTGGCACGAGGCCCTGTCCGCCGCCCGCGCCGCCGCGGCGGAGTCCCGCTTCGGCCCGGTCGCCGACTGGTCGGCCATCGGCCCGTACCGGCTCCTGACCGCGCTGCCCCGCACCCTGGACGACGCGCCTGACCGGGCCGTCCGCCCCCTGCTGGCCCCGCCCCACGCGGAGCTGGCACGCACCGCCGAGGTGTTCCTCGACCTGGCGGGCCAGGCGAGCCGGACGGCCACGGAGCTGGGGATCCACCGCCAGACGCTCTACTACCGGCTCGCCCGGGTCCAGCAGCTCACCGGCCTCGACCTGAACGACGGCGAGGACCGGCTCCTGCTGCACATGGCGCTGAAACAGGCCCGGCTGTGAGTCCCGGACCGTGAGAACGGCCGCGCCCGGGGACAGAGCGAAGAGTCTGTCCACCGGGCGCGGCCGTCGTGCGTGCGAGGACCGGTCAGTCGGTGAGGTTCACCGAGCGGGCCGAGGCCGCGCCGATCTCGTCGGCGATCTCGTTGAGGACCGACTGCGGGATGGTGTCGTCGACGGTGAGGACGACCAGCGCCTCGCCGCCCGCGTCCTGCCGGGAGACCTGCATGCCGGCGATGTTCAGCCCGGCCTCACCGAGGATCTTGCCGACCGCGCCGACGACGCCGGGACGGTCCTCGTACCGCAGGACGACCATGTGGTCGGCGAGGGCCAGGTCGACGTCGTGCTCGCCGATGGCGACGATCTTCTGGAGGTGCTTGGGGCCGGCCAGCGTCCCGGAGACCGCGACCTCCTCACCGTTCGACAGGGTGCCGCGGACCGTCACCACGTTGCGGTGGTCCGGCGACTCGGAGCTGGTGGTGAGGCGGACCTCGACACCGCGCTCCTGCGCGAAGAGCGGGGCGTTGACGTAGCTGACGGTCTCGTCGACGACGTCCTCGAAGACACCCTTGAGCGCGGAGAGCTCCAGCACCTTCACGTCGTGCTGGGTGATCTCGCCGTAGACCTCGACGTCGAGACGGGCCGCGACCTCGCCCGCGAGCGCGGTGAAGATCCGGCCGAGCTTCTCGGCGAGCGGCAGCCCGGGACGCACGTCCTCGGCGATGACGCCGCCCTGGACGTTGACCGCGTCGGGTACGAGCTCGCCGGCGAGCGCCAGGCGGACGGACTTGGCGACCGCGATGCCCGCCTTCTCCTGCGCCTCGTCGGTGGAGGCGCCGAGGTGCGGGGTACAGACGACCTGGTCGAACTGGAAGAGCGGGGAGTCCGTGCAGGGCTCCTTGGTGTACACGTCGAGGCCGGCGCCGGCGACCCGGCCCTCCTTGAGGGCGGAGGCGAGTGCCTCCTCGTCGACGATGCCGCCGCGCGCGGCGTTGACGATGCGCACCGAGGGCTTCACCTTGTGCAGCGCGTCGTCGCCGATCAGGCCGAGCGTCTCGGGGGTCTTGGGCAGGTGCACCGTGATGAAGTCGGAGACCTCGAGCAGCTCGTCCAGCGTGAGGAGCTTGACGCCCATCTGCGCGGCGCGCGCGGGCTGCACGTAGGGGTCGTACGCGACGATCTTCATGCCGAAGGCCGACATGCGCTGCGCGACCAGGACGCCGATGCGGCCGAGGCCGACGACGCCGAGGGTCTTCTCGCTGAGCTCGACACCCGTGTACTTGGAGCGCTTCCACTCGCCGTTCTTCAGGGCGGTGTTGGCCTGGGGGATGTTGCGCGCGGTGGCGACGAGCAGACCGCAGGCCAGCTCGGCGGCGGTGACGATGTTGGACGTCGGCGCGTTGACGACCATCACGCCGGCCTTGGTGGCCGAGGAGACGTCGACGTTGTCCAGACCGACGCCCGCGCGGGCGACGACCTTCAGCTTCTTCGCGGCGGCGATGGCCTCGGCGTCGACCTTGGTGGCGGAGCGCACCAGGATCGCGTCGACGTCGGCGATCGCGGGGAGGAGTTCGGCGCGGTCAGCGCCGTTGCAGTGCCGGATCTCGAAATCCGGACCCAGGGCGTCAACCGTGGCGGGCGACAGCTCTTCGGCGATGAGTACGACAGGTTTCGAGCTCACGTGTGTCCTCACAAGTCCAGTGCGGACGGCCGTCCCGACGGCCGCAGGCGGTGGAGGGGCTAGCCGCGTGGAAGACGCACGACACTGTGGGCCCTGACGCGTGTATGTGTTTGAGAGTGTAGTCATGCGGCCGGGCGCGGACTGCGCCCCGGTGGAAGGATCACCCGCACGGGGTGGACGGTCTGTACAGACGTACGGTGCCGCCTCCTGCCACCCGCCCCTCCCCGCAGTGACACGGGGTGTGAGGCCGGCCTTGCGCCGGAGGGCAGGCCCTTTCGGACCTGCCCTCCGGCGAGAACTCAGGCGTCCTCGTTGTCGACCCAGCTCATGAGCTTGCGGAGCTCCTTGCCGGTGGTCTCCAGCAGGGACTCGCTGTCGGCCTTCTTGTACTCGTTGTACTTGGGCAGACCGTTGTGGTACTCGGCCATCCACGCCTTGGCGAAGGTGCCGTCCTGGATCTCGGCGAGGACCTTCTTCATCTCGGCCTTGGTGGCGTCCGTGATGATGCGCGGGCCGGTGACGTAGTCGCCCCACTCGGCGGTCTCCGAGATGGACCAGCGCATCTTCTCCAGGCCGCCCTCGTACATGAGGTCGACGATGAGCTTCAGCTCGTGGAGGCACTCGAAGTACGCGATCTCCGGCTGGTAACCGGCTTCGGTCAGCGTCTCGAAACCGGCCTTGACCAGGGCGGCGGTGCCACCGCAGAGGACGGCCTGCTCACCGAACAGGTCGGTCTCGGTCTCCTCGGTGAAGGTCGTCTTGATGACGCCGGCGCGGGTGCCGCCGATGCCCTTCGCGTAGGAGAGGGCGAGCTCCAGGCCCTTGCCCGAGGCGTCCTGCTCGACGGCCACGATGCACGGGACGCCGCGGCCTTCCTCGTACTGGCGGCGGACCAGGTGGCCCGGGCCCTTCGGGGCGACCATGCAGACGTCGACGTTGGCCGGCGGCTTGATGAAGTCGAAGCGGATGTTCAGGCCGTGGCCGAAGAACAGCGCGTCGCCGTCCTTGAGGTTGTCCTTGACGGACTCCTCGTAGACCTGGGCCTGGATCGGGTCCGGGACGAGGATCATGATGACGTCGGCCTCGGCGGCGGCCTCGGACGGGGTCACCACGCGCAGGCCCTGCTCCTCGGCCTTGGCCTTGGACTTCGAACCCTCGTGCAGACCGACACGGACGTCGACACCCGAGTCACGCAGCGACAGCGCGTGGGCGTGCCCCTGGCTGCCGTAACCGAGGACCGCGACCTTACGGCCCTGGATGATGGACAGGTCGGCATCGTCGTCGTAGAACAGCTCGGCCACTGGGTCTTCTCCTTGGTGTGCAGGTGTTGCGTCCCACCGTACGGCGGGGTGCGTCGGATACGTTGCCGGGTCTCGCCATACGAGCGGCGGAGCGACCCGTGCGGGGTCACGCCGTACGGTCGAGTGCGCGCAGAGAACGGTCGGTGATCGAGCGCGCGCCGCGCCCTATGGCGATGGTGCCGGACTGGACGAGCTCCTTGATGCCGAACTGTTCCAGCATCTTGAGCATGGCCTCCAGCTTGTCGGCGCCCCCTGTCGCCTCGATCGTGACCGCCTCCGGGGAGACGTCCACGGTCTTGGCGCGGAACAGCTGGACGATCTCGACGATCTGGGAGCGGGTCTCGTTGTCGGCGCGGACCTTCACCAGGACGAGCTCCCGCTGGATCGCTGCGGAGGGCTCGAGTTCGACGATCTTCAGGACGTTCACCAGCTTGTTGAGCTGCTTGGTCACCTGCTCCAGGGGCAGGCCCTCGACATTCACGACAATGGTGATGCGTGAGATGTCGGGATGTTCGGTGGTACCGACCGCCAGCGAGTCGATGTTGAAGCCGCGCCGGGAGAACAGGGCCGTGATCCGGGCGAGGACACCCGGCTTGTTCTCGACCAGGACGGAGAGCGTGTGCTTGGTGGACATGGAGTCGGTCTCTCTCTGTCTCTCAGTCGTCTTCGTTGTCGCCGAAGTCGGGGCGGACGCCGCGCGCGGCCATGACCTCGTCGTTGGAGGTGCCGGCGGCGACCATCGGCCACACCATGGCGTCCTCGTGGACGATGAAGTCGATGACGACCGGGCGGTCGTTGATCGCGTTGGCCTCGGCGATGACCTTGTCGAGGTCGGCCGGGTCCTCGCAGCGGATCGCGTAGCAGCCCATGGCCTCGGACAGCTTGACGAAGTCCGGGACGCGGGTGCCCTTGGCGGCGTTGCCGTCCGCGTCCGGGCCCGAGTGCAGCACGGTGTTGGAGTAGCGCTGGTTGTAGAACAGGGTCTGCCACTGGCGGACCATCCCGAGCGCGCCGTTGTTGATGATGGCGACCTTGATCGGGATGTTGTTGAGCGCGCAGGTGGTGAGTTCCTGGTTGGTCATCTGGAAGCAGCCGTCGCCGTCGATCGCCCAGACCGCGCGCTCGGGCATGCCGGCCTTGGCGCCCATGGCGGCCGGGACGGCGTAGCCCATGGTCCCGGCACCGCCGGAGTTGAGCCAGGTCGCGGGCTGCTCGTACTGGATGAAGTGCGAGGCCCACATCTGGTGCTGGCCGACGCCCGCCGCGAAGATCGTGCCCTCGGGGGCGAGTTCGCCGATGCGCTCGATGACCTGCTGCGGCGAGAGGCTGCCGTCCTCCGGCAGGTCGTAGCCGACGGGGTAGGTCTCGCGCCAGCGGTTGAGGTCCTTCCACCAGGCGGCGTAGTCGCCGGTGTTGCCCTCGGTGTGCTCCGCCTGGACGGCCTGGACGAGGTCGGCGATGACCTCGCGGGCGTCACCGACGATCGGGACGTCGGCGGCGCGGTTCTTGCCGATCTCGGCCGGGTCGATGTCCGCGTGGACGATCTTGGCGTACGGGGCGAAGCTGTCCAGCTTGCCGGTGACCCGGTCGTCGAACCTGGCCCCGAGCGCGACGATCAGGTCGGCCTTCTGCAGCGCGGTGACGGCGGTGACCGAACCGTGCATGCCGGGCATTCCCACGTGCAGCGGGTGGCTGTCGGGGAAGGAGCCGAGCGCCATCAGGGTGGTGGTGACGGGCGCTCCGGTGAGCTCTGCCAGGACCTTCAGTTCCGCGGTGGCGCCGGCCTTCATGACGCCGCCGCCGACGTAGAGCACCGGGCGCTTGGCCTGGGTGATGAGTTTGGCGGCCTCGCGGATCTGCTTGGCGTGCGGCTTGGTGACCGGGCGGTAGCCCGGCAGGTCCATCGTCGGCGGCCAGCTGAAGGTGGTCTTCGACTGCAGCGCGTCCTTGGCGATGTCGACGAGGACCGGGCCCGGACGGCCGGTCGAGGCGATGTGGAAGGCCTCGGCGATCGTGTGGGCGATGTCCTCGGCGCGGGTGACCAGGAAGTTGTGCTTCGTGATCGGCATGGTGATGCCGCAGATGTCGGCTTCCTGGAAGGCGTCCGTGCCGATGGCCGCGGAGGCCACCTGACCGGTGATCGCGACCATGGGCACCGAGTCCATGGCCGCGTCGGCGATCGGGGTGACCAGGTTGGTCGCACCGGGACCCGAGGTGACCATGCAGACACCGACCCTGCCGGTGGCCTGCGCGTAACCGGTGGCCGCGTGACCGGCGCCCTGCTCGTGACGGACCAGGATGTGACGGACCCGGGTGGAGTCCATCAGCGGGTCGTACGCCGGGAGGATGCAGCCGCCGGGGAGGCCGAATACGGTGTCGGCGCCGACTTCCTCGAGAGAACGGATGAGGGACTGCGCGCCCGTGAGGTGCTCAACGGTGGCGGAGGACGGTCCGCCGTTACGGGCCCGCGGCTGCGGGTGCTGGGCCCCGGTGGCCTGCTCGGTCATCGGCATTCTCTTCTCGAAGCTGAGGGTTTATGCGGTGTTTTTGTGGGGTTTCGAAAGGTCCCGGTGCAACAAAAAACCCCTCGTGCCGTGAGGCAAGCGAGGGGAGCGCGCCGGTGCGGTCTGCAAGGTTTCCATGAGTGACCCTGCTTCAGCCGACGCGCTTTCCAAGTACGAGAATTCGGGTGCGCATGGCATTGACCCTCTCTCCGGCACGCACACGGTGTCAAGTGGGTGGGACGGGAGTCTCATCATGTGAGCGTCCCTGGAGCGGGAGCGCGCCGCCCGCCAGCACCGGCTGAGCGGCCGGGCCGACGCCCGGGACGGGGTACTTCCCCCTGGTCAGCGTGCGCCGCAGCCGGTACTCGTCCAGTGGGCCGGCGAAGGCCATCCCCTGGCCGTGCGTGCACCCCATGGCCCGCAGGGCGCGCACCTGTTCGGGGACGTCCACCCCGTCGGCCACGGACTGCATCCCGAGGTCTCCGGCGATGCGCAGCAGTCCACTGGTGATCTTGTGCAGCCTCGCCGACTCGACGACGCCCTCCACCAGGCACCGGTCCAGCTTCAGCACGTCGACGGGGAGCCGGCGCAGGGCGTTGACCGCGGCATAGCCGCTGCCGAAGCCGTCGAGCGCGATCCGGACACCCAGGCGGCGGAGCGCGACCAGCCGTCGCTCCAGCTCGTCGATGGAGATCCGCGGGTCGCTGTCGGCCACTTCGATCATCAGGGCGCCGGAGGGCAGCCCGTGCCGGGTCAGGAGCGCCTCCACGGACCTCAGGGGGAGGGTGCGGTCCAGGAGCCGGGCGGCCGACACGCGCACCGACACGGAGACCGGATGCCCGGCCCTGGACCGGTCGGCGGCCTGCTCGACGGCCTCCTCCAGCAGCCAGGTGCCGAGCTCGGCGGCGCGGTCGCTGCCCTCGGAGACCCGGAGGAATTCGGCGGGGGTGAACAGGATGCCCTGGGCGGAGCGCCAGCGGGCCTGGGCGGCGACGGCCGCGACCGTGCCGCTGGCCAGGTGGACGACGGGCTGGTGGAACAGGGCGAACTCGCCGTCGCGCAGGGCCGTGCGGAGCCGTGAGGCGAGCTCCGAGCGGCGGACGACGTCCGCCTGCATCTGGGGGGCGTACAGCTCGACCCGGTCCTTGCCGCTCGCCTTCGCCCGGTACATGGCGAGGTCGGCGTTGCGCATGAGGTCCTTGGGCGTGATGGAGGGCTCGGCGAAGGCGACCCCGATGGAGGCGGCCACCCGGACCTCGCCGGTGCCGATCCGGTACGGCTGGGAGAGCCTGAGGCGCAGCCGGTCGGCGATCTCGTGGACCTGGTACTCCCTGGCGGCCTGGTCGCGCGTGCCGTCGCCGACGATGAGCGCGGCGAACTCGTCTCCCCCGAGGCGGGCCGCTGTGTCCGAGGTGCGTACGGACTCCTGGAGGCGGCGTGCGGCCTGGACGAGGAGCTCGTCGCCCGCCTGGTGGCCGATGGAGTCGTTGACCGCCTTGAAACCGTCGAGGTCGATGAAGAGCACGGCGGTGCCCGGGTCCCCGGCCCGGCGTCCGCCGAGCGCCTGGCCGACGCGGGTGGTGAAGAGCGCGCGGTTGGGGAGGTCGGTGAGCGGGTCGTGTTCGGCGTTGTGCTGCAGCTGTGCCTGCAGTCTGACCCGCTCGGTCACGTCGCGGCTGTTCAGGAGCAGGCCGCCCTGGTGGCGGTTGACGGTGGACTCGACGTGGAGCCAGTCCCCCGTGCCCGATCTGAAGCGGCACTCGATCCGTGTGGTGGGCTCCTCCCGTGACGGCACGGCGAGGAAGCGCCGCAGCTCGTGGACCACTCCCCCGAGGTCGTCGGGGTGGATGATCGACGAGAGCTCGGCGCCGACGAGGTCCTCGGCGTCGCGGAGGTAGACGCCGGCCGCCGCGGGACTGACGTAGCGGAGCCTGCCGCTGGGTTCGGCGATCATGATGACGTCGCTGGAGCCCTGCACCAGGGAGCGGAAGTGGTTCTCCTTCTGGGCGAGTTCCTGGGTGAGCGCGATGTTGTCGAGGAGCATGATGGCCTGCCGGAGGACCAGCGCGAGCACGACCGTGCACCCGGTGAGGACCACGACCCGGTCGACCCTGCGGCCCTCCACCACGTTGTACAGGATGCCGAGGGTGCAGACCGCCGCGGCCAGATAGGGCGTGAGCGCGGCGAGGGACCCCGCGATCGGGCGGCTCACGGCCCGCGGCTCCAGGGCGGGGGCCTCGACAGCGTTGTCCTGGCCACGGCGGACACCCCAGGGGGCGTAGGCGAGGAGCAGGGAGCCGGCGAACCAGCCCGCGTCCAGCAACTGGCCCGACTGGTAGGCCGAGCGCAGCAGCGGGGCCGTGAACAGGGCGTCGCACAGCACGGTCAGGGCGAGGCCGGCGATGGCGGTGTTCACCGCGGAGCGGTTCATGTTGACCCGCCGGAAGTGGAGCGCGAGGACCATGGAGACCAGCACGATGTCGAGCAGCGGGTAGGCGAGCGAGAGCGCCGCCCTGGCCACGCTCTCACCGGCGGCGTTGGCGACATGGGCGGTGTGGGCCAGTGCGAGGCTCCAGGAGAGCGTCAGCAGGGACCCTCCGATCAGCCAGGCGTCCAGCACCAGGCAGACCCAGCCGGCCCGCGTGACGGGCCGTTTGGCCAGGACGAGCAGCCCGACGATGGCGGGCGGCGCGAAGCAGAGGAAGAACAGGTCCGCGAGGGAGGGGGCGGGCACGGGCCGGCTCAGCACCACCTCGTACCACCCCCAGACCGCGTTGCCCCCGGCGGCCATGGCCGAGGAGAGCGAGAAGAGGAGCCAGGCGGGCCGGAACCGGCTGCCGCCGGAGCGGGCGTAGAGGAAGCAGGACACCGCCGCGATGAGGGCGGCTGCGCAGAGTCCGAAGTCGCCCATGAAGAGGGCGACTCCGGGCGAACCCCAGCCGAGGGCGGCCCCCACCGCGTATCCGGCGCAGACGGCGCCGAGGACGAGCTGGGAGCGGAGCCCCACGGCCCGTCCCGAGGCCGGCCGCCTGGAGAGCAGGGCCGCGAGGGCGCTCACCGGAAAGCTCCACGGTCGGACCCCGGGGCCCTCGCCGCCGCCTGCCTCGCCTGCCCGTCACGCCGCGTCGGATCGTCTCTCCGCTGGCCGAACATGCCCGTCGCCCCCTCGCGTTCCGCTTCCCCCCCGGCACCGTCCCTTCCACGGTGCAGCCCTCTTGTGGACGATACACCAGAGCCGTCACTCAGGGACATACCTTCTCTACTCTCCGTTACCACCTGCGGCGTTGTCGGGACGGAGAGCGCCGGAACCGCTCCGGAGCGTGGTCACCCGGTGGTGAGTACGAGGTTGGCGACCGGCTCCCCGGCGGCGAACCGGGTGAGCTGTCCGGCCAGCAGGCGCTTGGCCCGGGGCATGAACGCGGAGGTGCTTCCGCCCACATGAGGGGTGATCAGTGTGTGGGGAGCATGCCAGAGAGGGTGGCCGGCGGGCAGCGGTTCGGGGTCGGTCACGTCGAGCGCGGCACGCAGTCGCCCGGACTCGAGTTCGGCCAGCAGGGCCGCGGTGTCGACGACGGCCCCCCGCGCGACGTTCACGAGCAGTGCGCCGTCGCGCATCGCGGCGAGGAAGCCGGGGCCCACCAGCCCCTGCGTGGAAGGGTTCAGCGGGGTGGACAGGATGACGATGTCGGCCTCGGGGAGAAGGGCGGGCAGCTCGTCGAGCGCGTGTACGGGTCCGCGCGCGGTTGTCCGTGCGGAGCGCGCGACGCGCACCACCCGCGCGCACTCGAAGGGTTCGAGCCGGTCCTCGATGGCCGCGCCGATCGATCCGTACCCCACCACGAGAACGGACTTGTCGGCGAGCGCCGGATAGAAGCCGGACCGCCACTCCTCCTTGTCCTGGCCGTGCACGAAACCGGGGAACCCCCGGAGCGAGGCGAGTATCAGGGCGAGCGCCAGCTCGGCCGTCGAGGCCTCGTGCACGCCCTTGGCGTTGCACAGCCGCACCCCGGGGGGCAGCAGGCCGAGTCCGGGCTCCACGTGGTCGATGCCCGCGGAGAGGGTCTGGACGACCTGGACGGCCTTCATCCCGTCGAGCGGGCGGACCGCGACCTCGGAACCCTTCATGTAGGGAACGACGTAGAAGGCGCAGTCGGCGGGGTCCGCGGGGTAGTCCCGGCCGCCGTCCCAGAAACGGTAGTCGAGACCCTCGGGAAGGCCGTCGATCTCATCGGCGGGGAACGGCAGCCATACGTCGGAAGCAGATGTAGAAGTCATGGTCAGGAGGCTATGCGAAGGGCGCGGAGCCGCAGAGGTTACTTTGGGGTGCTGGTGGCCCGTGATCATGGGCCGAGGGAGGGTTCGGGGAGTTGGAGCGCAGGACTATCGGTGCGGCGGCACTCGCCGTGGGCGCGGTCGGGCTGGGCTGTATGCCGATGAGCTGGGCGTACAGCGCGTCGCAGCAGCGCGGTGACCGCTCGGTGCGGACCGTGCACGCCGCGCTGGACGCGGGCGTCCAACTGCTCGACACCGCCGACATGTACGGGCCCTTCACCAATGAGCTGCTGGTGGGCCGGGCTCTCAAGGGCCGCCGCTCCGAGGCCTTCCTCTCCACCAAGTGCGGTCTGCTGGTGGGTGATCAGCACATCGTGGCCAACGGGCGTCCGGGCTATGTGCGCCGTGCATGCGACGCCTCGCTGCGACGGCTCCAGACCGACGTGATCGATCTCTACCAGCTGCACCGGGCGGACCCCGAGGTGCCCGTCGAGGAGACCTGGGGCGCGATGGCGGACCTGGTGACGGCGGGCAAGGTGCGGGCGCTCGGACTGTGCGCGGTGGGGGCCCGGGCCGGGCGCGGGCCGGGGGCGCGGATGCACGACGGGACGATCCGGCAGCTGGAGCGGATGCAGCAGGTCTTTCCCGTCAGCGCGGTCCAGGCGGAGCTCTCCGTGTGGTCGCCCCAGGCACTGGAGGATCTGCTGCCGTGGTGCTCGGCCCGGGGGGTGGGGATCCTCGCCGCGATGCCGCTGGGAAGCGGTTATCTCACGGGCACGCTCAAGCCCGGCCAGGGTTTCGAGCCGGACGACCCGCGCGCCAGACACCCCCGCTTCACGGGCGAGATGATGGCGGCCAACCAGCCGGTGGTGGCGGGGCTGCGCAGGATCGCGGAGCGGCACGGCGCCACTCCGGCGCAGGTGGCCCTGGCCTGGGTCCTGCGGCAGGGCCGCCATGTGGTGCCCGTGCCGGGCACCAAGCGGGAGCAGTGGGCCGTGGAGAACGCGGGGGCGGCGGGCCTGGCGCTCACCGACCGGGATCTGGCCGAGATTGCCGGGCTGCCGCGGGCCCGCGGGTCGTGGGACTGAGACGGCCGGCACGGGAGGACGGCCCGGCTCCGGGGCGGGAGAATTGGCGGAGACCGGGGACCCGGGGCGGAGCGGCGGTGTAAGAACATGGTCGTGCGACCCTCGAAAGGATCGGTGCTGTGCAAACTCCCGTGCTGCGCAAGGGGGCGGTGGCCCTGCTCGCCTCGGCCTCACTCCTGCTGACCGCCTGTTCGTCCGACGACGGCCCCACGGCCGGTGAGGACGCCTCCTCGCCCACGGCGAGCGCCACGTCCACTCCCCCGGCCTCGGCGAGCCCGTCGGCGGACCTGCCGCCGGCCAAGGGCTCGGTCGAGGTGGTGAAGACGCTCACGGACGGCCTCGCGTCACCCTGGGGCCTGGCGGCGCTGCCCGGGGGCGACCTGCTGGTCTCCTCGCGTGACGAGGCGACGATCACCAGGGTCGACGGGGAGAGCGGCAGGAAGACCCTGCTGGGTTCGGTGCCGGGGGTCGCGCCCGCGGGTGAGGGCGGCCTGCTGGGCCTCGCCGTGGCACCGACCTACGGCGCGGACCACCTGGTCTACGCGTACTTCACCACCGAGTCGGACAACCGCGTCGTCCGCCTCCAGTACGACGAGAAGAAGCCCGCGGGACAGCAGCTGGGGGCCCCGGACACCATCCTGCGGGGGATCCCGAAGGGCACCGTCCACAACGGCGGCCGGATCGCGTTCGGCCCCGACCGCATGCTGTACGTGGGTACGGGCGAGACGGGCGACACGGGCCTCGCCCAGGACAAGGCGTCCCCCTCGGGCAAGATCCTCCGGATGACGCCCGACGGCGAGCCGGTGCACGGCAATCCCGAGGCCGACTCGCTGGTCTACTCGTACGGGCACCGCAATGTGCAGGGCCTGGCCTGGGACAGCGGGAAACGGCTCTGGGCATCGGAATTCGGCCAGGACACCTGGGACGAGCTGAATCTGATCGAGCCGGGCAGGAACTACGGCTGGCCCGAGGCCGAGGGCGAGCAGGGGGAGGCGGGGTTCGTCGACCCGGTGGCCCAGTGGAAGACCTCCGAGGCGTCGCCGAGCGGTATCGCGTACGCCGAGGGTTCGGTCTGGATGGCCGGCCTGCGGGGTGAACGGCTCTGGCGGATCCCGCTGTCGGGCAAGGCGGACGGGGAGCCTCTTGCCGCGCCTCAGGCCTTCCTGGAGGGGAAGTACGGCCGTCTGCGCACGGTGCTCGCCGCCGGCGGCGACAGGCTGTGGCTGGTCACGAGCAACACGGACGGCCGTGGTTCCGCGAAGTCGGGCGACGACAGGATCCTGCTCCTGAAGGTGCGGTAGCGGGGTTCCGCGCCCGGCCCGGTATCACCCCGCCGCGTACAGCCGGAAGCGGTGCGCCAGGGCGGCCGCCTCGCCACGGCTGGACACGCTGAGTTTGGCCAGGATGTTGGACACGTGCACGCTGGCGGTCTTCGGCGAGATGTACAGCTCTTCGGCGATCCGGCGGTTGGTGTAGCCCGCCGCGACCAGCCGGTGCACCTCCTGTTCCCGCGAGGTCAGCCCGAACGACTCGATGGCGTCCACCGCCGGGGCGGGCCCGGCTTCGCCCTCGGCCGCGTCGTCCGGACCGGTGAGCGCGATCCGGGCCCGGCCGGCCAGCAGCTCGACGCTCTCCGCGAGCGGCCGTGCCCCGAGGCGTACGGCGACCGCGTGGGCCTCCCGCAGGAGGCCCGCCGCGGGTGTCCGGTCACCGGAGGCGGTGAGGATCGCCTCGGCCCAGTGATGGCGGATCCGGGCCAGCTCGTAGGGGCGCTGGAGCGGGGCGAAGGCGGTGGCGGCCCGGCACCAGTGGTCCGGGGTGTCCGCCCCCTCCGCCCGGGCCAGTTCGGCCTCGATCAGCACGCCGTACGCCGCCCAGACGGGCACCAGCATCGGCAGCCGCTTGAGGTGGCCCCGGATCCGTTCCAGGATCGCCGGCCGCCCGGGGTCCGTGGTGGGCAGCCCGCGGGCGTCGGCCTCGATCTCGGCGGCTGTGGCGAGCAGCGGCAGGGAGTACCGCTGAGTGCCCGGTGGCAGTCCGATGTCGGACTGCGCCTCGAACGCGGCCCGCGCCTCGGAGAGCAGGCCCTTCCGGGCGGCGATGACCATGGAGTGCCGTACCGGGGAGATCAGGTGCTGCGGCTGCGTCTCGTGGCCGAGATGGCGGCGGTTGAGGGCCAGTTGCTCCTCGGCCTCCTCGAAGTCCCCGGTGGCCAGGGCCAGGTCGGTGCGGCGGGCGGCCACCAGGGCGTTCGACTTGCGGGACCGGGCCAGCGGGGCCGCGGCCTCAGCGGCGGCCCGGCTCTCCTTCCAGTGCCCCAGCGAGTAGTACGACTGTGCCTGGTTGGCCCGTGCCCAGGCCTCGGACTCGGGGACCCCGTGGCTGTGGCAGATCCGGATGCCGTGGTCGGCGGCCGCCACCGCCTCCAGGGAGCGGCCGCAGGATTCGAGCGAGGAGGGCAGGTTGACGGCGGCACGGCTCATGACACCCACCAGGTGCAGCTCCTCGGCCCGGTCGCGGACGGCGTACATCTCGGCGATGCCCTCCTCGACGTCGCCCGCGTCGATCGTGAGCCAGCCGCGGGTGAGTCTGGCGTGCAGTTCGATGGACTCCTCGCCGACGAGTCTGGCGTACTCCACGGCCCGGTCGGCCGCGACGAGCGTCTCGGGTCCTGGCCGGTGCAGGGCGCCCCAGCCGGCGACCGAGGCGAGGACGTCGGCGTGCACGGCGGACGGCCGCAGACCTCGCACCAGGTCCTCGGCGGTGGCCAGTTCCTGTCGGCCGTCCCCTCGGGAGAGGCTCTGCATCAGGAGGGAGCGCTGCACCCAGAACCATGCCGCGCGCAGCGGGTCCCGGTCCCGGTCCAGGATGCGCAGGGCCTTCTTCGCGAGGGCCAGGGCCCGTTCGCGGTCGCCGCCGAAGCGGGCGGAAACCGTGGCCTCGGCCATCAGGTCGAGGTAGCCCAGCGGGTCCGCCGGATCGCAGCCGCACCCCGGGTAGGCCTCGGCGTGGTCGAGGGGGCGCAGGGTGGCGCGTACCTCGTCGGGGACGTCGTCCCAGAGCTCCATGGCTCTTTCCAGCAGCCGGAGTTGCTCGCTGTACGCATAGCGGCGCCGGGCCGCCACGGCTGCCTGGAGCACGGCGGGCAGCGCTCTGACCGCGTCGTGGGCGGCGTACCAGTAGCTGGCGAGGCGTGCGGCGCGCTCATCGGAGCGCACGAGGGACGGGTCGGCCTCCAGTGCTTCGGCGTAGCGGCGGTTGAGGCGTGTGCGTTCGCCGGGCAGGAGGTCGTCGCTGACGGCCTCGCGGACCAGGGAGTGGCGGAAGCGGTATCCGTCGGTGTCGGGGGCGGGCAGCAGCAGGTTGGCGCCGACCGCCGCCCGCAGCGCCTCGTCGAGGTCGTCCTCGGCGAGGCCGGCGACGGCGGCGAGGAGCGGGTGCTCGACGGTGGAGCCGCCCTCGGCGATGATCCGGGCGATCCGCTGCGCGTCGTCGGGCAGCGCCTCGACGCGGACCAGGAGGAGGTCGCGGAGGGAGTCGGAGAGCCCGGAGCTGTCGCCGCAGCACTCCACGCTGCGGGCGAGTTCCTCGACGAAGAAGGCGTTGCCGTCGGAGCGTTCGAAGATGTCGTCGACCAGTGCGGCGTCGGGGACCATCGCGAGGATGCCGGTGAGCTGCCGGCCGACCTCGGCGCGGCTGAAGCGGTCGAGTTCGATCCGTCGGACCGTGCGGAGCCGGTCGAGCTCGGCGAGGAGCGGGCGCAGGGGGTGACGGCGGTGGACGTCGTCGGCACGGTACGTCCCGATCACGACGAGGTGCCCGCTGCGCAGGGTGCGGAAGAGGTAGGCGAGCAGATGGCGCGTGGAGGCGTCGGCCCAGTGCAGGTCCTCCAGGACGAGGACGACCGTGCGGGTGGCGGAGACGCGCTCCAGCAGCCGGGCGGCGAGCTCGAACAGCCGGGCGGTGCCGTGCTCGTCGTCCGGCGCCCGGTCGGCCTCGCCCAGTTCGGGCAGCAGCCGGGCGAGCTCGCCCTCCTGTCCGGCGAGGGCCGCGGTCAGCTCCTCCGGGAGCGCCCGGCGCAGGGCGCGGAGCGCCGTGGCGAACGGGGCGTAGGGCAGGCCGTCGGCCCCGATCTCCACACACCCGCCGACGGCCACGACGGCGTCCCGGCGGCAGGCCGCCCTGATGAACTCCTCGATCAGCCGGGTCTTGCCGACACCCGCCTCACCGCCGACGAGCAGCGCCTGCGGTTCCCCGGCGGCGGTGCGGGCGAGCGTCTCGGTGAGCGCGGCGAGTTCACCGGCTCGGCCGACGAAGACGGGGCTGACGGTGTTGGTCTCCACGTCGCCGAGCATCGCATACGCGTACGACACCCCGGCTACCGATTTTCGGGGGCCCATCGCTACGCGGCACGGACGAACCAGTTCCGGTTCTTCTCCACCCGCCCTTCGGTGTCGTTCCGTCCGGAACGGCGGGCGGCGCGGCGTGCGAGCACCGCCTGACGGACGGTCCGCTGCGCCTCGGCCCTGCGGATCAGCTCGGCGACGGCGAGCTGGTGGATCTCGTACTCGTACATGGTGTTCTCCCTGGTGGAACGGAAAGTGGGGGCACGGCTTCCTGCCGTGCCCCCACTCTCGTCCGCCAGGGGTCGCCGCCACATCGGGCGAGTGCCGCATCTCTGCGGGTGGGGGGCCTTAGGCCCGGGTGGCGTATGCCTTAGACCGGCCGTCACCGGGGGTCGGAGGCAGCGGCCAGGTCCTCAGCCGGCCGCGGACGGCAGGGCGACGAAGAGGTCGAGGTACATGCCCACGGAGATCAGCAGGCCGAGGACGCCGAGCGCGATGCCCGCCATGGCGACGGAGCGGACCCAGCCCGCCTGCGGCACGAGGGAGGGGGTGCCGAAGGAGGGCCGGACCAGGACGAAGACGCCGACGAGCAGCGCGAGCAGCGCGAAGACCCCGTTGACGAGGGCCGTGCTGTGCCACGCGTCGCCGTAGATCTCGGAGATCTGCTGGGCGGCGCTGCCGGTGCCGCCCGAGGTCTTGATCTGGCCGACCAGGGTCTCGCGCTCGGCGGCGACGCGGCCGGTCCAGGCGCCCGAGAGCGAGATGACGCCCAGCCCGGCGGCCACGACGGCCGCGGCTCCGGTTCCGGCCCCGGACGCCGCTGCCGCTTCGGCCTCGGCGTAGGGGTCGGGCTCCAGGTCGGTCTCGAGGCCGTCCTCCGCGGCCGCGTCCGTCGCCGCCACGTCCATGGCGGTCACGTCCGACTCGGTCGCGCCCGGTGCGGCTCCGTCCGGTGCGGCGTCTTCCGCCGGCCCGGCCTGCTTCGTCACGCCCGGCGTGGTGGCCTGTTCGTCGGCCGCCTTCTGCTCCTCGGTGTCGTCTGTGGTCGGAGTGGTGGGGGAGGTGTTCATGCGCCGCACGCTAGGGGTCCCGGATGAGAACCTCCTTAAGAGCGGCGCCCTCAGCTCCGCCCGTTCCGCCATTCGTGCGCCAGAACGGCCCAGTGCTCCTCGTCGTGGCGTTCACCGCGGTACGGATAGGCCTCGCGGAGCACCCCCTCGCGGGTCATGCCGAGCCGTTCGGCGACGGCGACACTGCGCCTGTTGGCCGAGGACGCGACCCACTCCACGCGGTGCATGCCCCGTACGCCGAAGGCCCAGTCGATGAGCTTCCGTGAAGCCCGGGTGACCAGACCGCGGCCCTCGGCGGCCGCCTCCAGCCAGCAGCCGATCTCGCAGTTGCCGGTCTTCGTCTCGAATATCCGGAACAGGACGCCGCCGACCAGCGTGCCGTCCAGCCAGATGCCGTAGAGCCGGCCGGTGTCGGCCGCCTGCTTGTCCGCGTACCGCTGGAGCAGGGCCCGTGCGGACGTGAGGTCCGTGGCGGCCGCGGCGAACGGGATCCAGGGGTCGACCAGGGCGCGCGCCCTGTCCATGTGGGCCAGGAACTCCTCGGCCTGCCAGGGTTCGATCGGGCGGAGCTCCGCTCCGTCGTCTCCCAGTGACACCGTGAACACAGTGGATCTCCTCGGTCTTCGTGCTGTCTCAGTGAACGCGCTGCGGGGCCGCCCGGGCCTCGTCCCCCGCGCGCTCCCCCGGGATCCTCGCACGTGGTGCCGTGCGGTCCGGCGGCTCGATGCTGACGTACGGGAGCAGCCGGTCCAGCCGGGCGGGGAGCCACCAGTTCGCGCCGCCGAGCATGTGCATCAGCGCGGGCACGAGCAGGGTGCGCAGGACGAAGGCGTCGAGGGCGACGGCCGCGGCGAGCGCGATGCCGAACATCGCGATGACGCGGTCGCCGCTGAGGACGAAGGCGAGGAAGACGGAGATCATGATCACCGCGGCCGAGTTGATGACCCGGCCGGTCTCGGCCAGGCCGACGCGTACGGACCGCCGGTTGTCGCCGGTCTCCAGCCACTCCTCGTACATCCGTCCGACGAGGAAGACCTGGTAGTCCATCGACAGCCCGAAGAGCACCGAGACCATGATCACGGGGAGGAACGGCTCGACGGGGCCCGCGCTGCCGAGTCCCAGCAGCTCGCTCCCCCATCCCCACTGGAAGACCGCGACGACGACGCCGAAGGAGGCGGCCACGGCGGCCACGTTCATCACGGCGGCCTTGAGGGGAACGGCGAGGGAGCGGAACGCCAGCAGCAGGAGCAGGCAGCCGAGCCCGATGACGACCCCGACGAAGAGCGGCAGCTTGCCGACGATGACCTCGGCGAAGTCGTCGTACGAGGCCGTCACCCCTCCCACGTGCGTCCGGAGCGAGGTGGTCTCCCCGGCCGGCGGCAGGACGTCGTGGCGGAGCCGGTCGACGAGTTCGCTGGTCCGCTGCGACTGCGGGGCGGAGTCGGGGACGACGGTCAGGAAGGCGGTGTCGCCGCTGCCGTTGTAGGTCACCGGGCTCACCGAGGCGACTCCTTCGGTGTCCCGCAGCACCGCGGGCAGGCCGTCCAGGGCCAGCCGGTCGTCGGCTCCGTCGAGGCGGGCGGCTACGGTCAGCGGCCCGTTGACGCCCGGGCCGAACCCGTCGGCCAGGAGGTCGTACGCCTGACGGGTGGTGGCCGTGGAGGGGTTGTTGCCCTGGTCGGAGGTGCCCAGGTGCAGGGAGAGGGTGGGCAGTGCGAGCACCGCCATGACGGCGGCGGCGGCCGCTCCCAGCAGCCGGGGGCGTCGCTCGACGAAGGCCGACCAGCGGGCGGCGAAGCCGGTGGCGCGTTCGCTCTGCGGCCCGAGTTCGGTGAGCCGGGCGCGCTCACGCCGGCTCAGGGCCCGCATGCCGATGAAGGAGAGCAGCGCGGGCAGCAGGGTCACGGAGGCGGCGACGGTCAGCACCACGGTGAGGGAGGCGGCGATCGCGACCCCGTTGAGGAAACCCAGCCGCAGGACCAGCATGCCCAGCAGGGCGACGCAGACGGTGGCTCCGGCGAAGACGACGGCGCGCCCCGTCGTCGCGACGGCGTTCCGCGCCGCTTCGGGCACGGGCAGGCCGCGTCGCAGGCCTCGCCGGTGCCGGGTGACGATGAAGAGGGCGTAGTCGATGCCCACGCCGAGCCCGATGAGCATCCCCAGCATCGGCGCGAAGTCGGCGACGGTCATGACATGGCCGAGCAGCACGATGCCCGCGTACGCGGTGCCGACGGAGACGAGTGCGGTGGCGATGGGCAGCAGGCTCGCGGCGAGCGAGCCGAAGGCGAGGAAGAGGACGACCGCGGCGACGGCCACCCCGACGGCCTCGCTCAGATGGAGCGCGGGCGCCTCGGTCGACGCCACGGCGGCGCCGCCGAGTTCGACCCGGAGTCCTTCGCCCGCGGCGCGCTGCGCCGTGTCGACGACGGCCTGTGCCTGCTCCGGCGGGATCTCCCCCGCCCGGTGGTCGAAGGTGACCGTCGCGTAGGCGGTGTGCCCGTCCGCGCTGATCCGCCCCCGCTCCGCCGCCCCGTAGGGACCGGCGACGTCACCGACCCCGGGCAGGGCACCGATCTCGCGCAGCGTCCTGGCCATCGTCCGCTCGACGCCGGGGTCGCGGACGGTGGAGCCGGAGGTGTGCCAGACGACGGTGCCGGTCTCGCCGCCGAGGTCGTCGAAACCCGTCTGCAGCAGCTCGCCGGCACGGCCGGACTCGGTGCCCGGCACCTCGTAGTCGACGGAGTACGCGGACCCCGCGAACCCGGCCGCCGTCGCCACGCCTCCGAGGACGGACAGCCAGATGAGGACGGTGGCGAGGCGGTGCCTGAGACACCGGCGTGCGGTGGCGGCCAGCAAAGGCGCTCCTGGGATTCGTGGACCGTAGGGGATATACCGGGAACATCCCACGAAGTCGCATGACCTGAGAGCCACACTCTGTCAGCCATTCCTCACCATTTGCCGCTTTCGTGGCCATGGTCACATGGCTTGACTTCGCCCCTTTCGCCGTGCGGCCGCCACCACCGCACTCCTCCTGTCCGTCAGCCGGTGACGCTCGCCCGGCCGTTCTCGATGTGGCCCATCAGCCGGCGGCGGAAGGAGCCCGCCTCGTCGGCCGTCACCTCGATGTCGTACCAGCCGTGGGCGTCGGCCGCCGAGTGCACGACCGTACGGCTGCGCCCGGGCTTGACCTGGACCGTCCGGGTCCAGTTCCGCAGGTCGTCCTCGTCGACGTATCCGAGGGGCCGCACGGTGTAGGTCAGCGTCCGCCTGCCGTTGTTGCGCAGCGTGAGGTGCAGGTCCCGCTCGTGGGCGTCGATGCGGGAGGCGAGTTCCGCACCACCGTCGGACGCGCCCTCGAACTCCCGCCGGAAGCCGTTCGGACCGGTGACCGTGAAGCGGTACGCCTCACCGGTCAGCGGCACCGACCACCGTGCCGTGCCCCTGACGTCCCGGTGCTGCGGGGCGGGGAACTCGCCCGCGTACGGGTAGAGGGTGAAGTGCGCGGAGGACCTGCCTGTGTTGCCGAGGTCCAGCCGCAGTCCGCCGGCCACGCGCCTGGCCTGCGCGTCGGGCTGGTAGGGCAGGGGCCGGGCCGGACGGACGCCGGCCTCCTGGACGGGCATGTGCTGGACGGCCGGCGGCTTCGGCTGCCAGCGTCCGCCGAACGGGGGGATCGCGGCCGGGGGCTCCGTCTCGGGCTGCCGCCGCGCACGGGTGAAGTCGAAGGCCGAGGTGAGGTCTCCGGTGACCCGGCGCCGCCAGTCGCCGATGTTGGGTTCCTTCACCCCCGTCCAGCGCTCCAGGAGGCGGATCACGGAGGTGTGGTCGAAGACCTCGGAGCAGACGTATCCGCCGACGGACCACGGGGAGACGACCAGCAGCGGCACCCGCACGCCGAGCCCGGTGGGCTTGCCCTCCCAGTGCTCCTCGGTCACCTCCGCGGGCGGGACCGGCGGCGGCACATGGTCGAAGAACCCGTCGTTCTCGTCGTAGTTGATGAGGACGACGGTGCGCCGCCACACATCGGGGTGCTTGCCGAGCGCGTCCAGGATCTTGTAGACGACGGTCGCGCTGTGCACCGGCGAGGAGACGCTGGGGTGCTCGGAATCGACCGCCGACGGGACCAGGTACGAGACCTCGGGCAGCGTCCCCGCCGCCACGTCCTTGGCGAACTCGTCGGCGAGCGTGCCCGTCTCGACCCGGCGCAGTCCCCGTTCGAACAGGCTGCGCTCGGCCGCCGTCAGGGCGGCGACACCCTCGTCGAGCAGGCCGAGCAGCCGCTCCCGCTCGGCGGCCCCGTCCGCGTCGCGCACGGTGGCGTAGAAGGACTCCATGTAGGTGTGGCCGCCGGTCCTCGCCAGGGCCTTGCGGGCGATGGCCTTGAAGGTGGCGAAGAACTCGATCTGGTTGTCGGTGAAGTTCTCCCACTCGGTGTACGTCTTCCAGCTCCGCCCGGCCTTCTCCAGCCGCTCGGCGTAGGTGCCCCAGTCGTACCCGGGGTGGGTGCCCTCGTCGTACGCGTCGTTGCCGACGGCCCGCCTGCCGTTCGGCTCGTCGCCCGTCCTGCCGCTCCACAGGTGGTTGCGGTTGGGGCTGGTGGAGGTGTGGATCGAGGAGTGGTAGGCGTCGCAGACGGTGAAGGTGTCGGCCAGCTCGTAGTGCAGCGGGATGTCGCCGCGGTCGTAGTACGCCATGGTGGCGGCGGTCTTCGCGGTGACCCAGCCGTTCATCCAGCCGTCGGCCCACGCCTTGGAGCCACCGCTCCACGAGTGGTCGAGGGCGCCGATGTACTGCAGGTCCTTCTTCTGCGCCTCCGCGGCCTCGCGCACGGGGAACGGCAGCACGGTCGCGCCCGCCGGCCCCGGCTGTTCGAAGACGGGCCGGCCGGAGGGGAGTTCGATCGCGTTGCGGTCGCCGAAGCCGCGCACTCCGCGCAGCGTTCCGAAGTAGTGATCGAAGGAACGATTCTCCTGCATCAGGATCACCACGTGCTCGATGGCGTCCAGCCCCGCACCACCGGACCGCCCGTCCACGGGCTGCGCGGCGATCGCCGCCTGGAGCGACGGGGGCAGGAACGATCCCGCCGCGGCGGCGCCGAGCGCACCGCCCCCGAGCGCGAAGAGCCGCCGCCGTGACATGTCCGTGGTCAATTGAGCCTCCCGATTCCGTGTCTACGGCTGGAAGCTAGTCATGCCGGGTGGCTACGGGAAGACCGCCGTACGGCCTGGTGGTGAACGTCCCGCAGGCCGGCCCGGGCAGCGCGAAGGGGGCGGCACACCCGGTGAACGGGTGCGCCGCCCCCAGGGGCGTGCCGGGGTCAGCCCTCGACGCCGAGCTTCTCCAGGATCAGCTCACGCACACGCGCCGCGTCGGCCTGTCCGCGGGTGGCCTTCATGACCGCGCCGACCAGAGCGCCGGCCGCGGCGACCTTGCCGCCGCGGATCTTGTCCGCGACGGCGGCGTTGCCCGCGATGGCCTCGTCGACCGCGGTGGACAGCGCGCCCTCGTCGGAGACGACCTTGAGGCCGCGCTTGTCGACGACGGTGTCCGGGTCGCCCTCGCCCGCGAGGACACCCTCGAGGACCTGGCGCGCCAGCTTGTCGTTGAGGTCGCCGGCGGCGACGAGCTCCGCCACCCGGGCGACCTGCGCCGGGGTGACCGGCAGCTCGTCCAGGCTGCGGCCGGTCTCGTTGGCGTTACGGGCGAGCTCGCCCATCCACCACTTGCGTGCCTGGTCGGACGGGGCGCCCGCCTCCGTCGTCGCGACGATCAGGTCGACCGCCCCGGCGTTGAGGATGGACTGCATGTCGTGCTCGTTGACACCCCACTCCTCCTTCAGCCGCTTGCGGCGCAGCCGGGGCAGCTCGGGGAGTCCCTTGCGGAGCTCCTCGACCCAGTCGCGGGCAGGGGCGACCGGCACCAGGTCCGGCTCGGGGAAGTAGCGGTAGTCCTCGGCGTTGTCCTTGATGCGGCCGGCCGTGGTGGAGCCGTCCTCCTCATGGAAGTGCCGGGTCTCCTGCACGATCGTCCCACCGGAGTTCAGCACCGCCGCGTGACGCTGGATCTCGAAGCGGGCGGCACGCTCGACGGAACGCAGCGAGTTCACGTTCTTCGTCTCGGAGCGCGTGCCGAACGTCTCGCGGCCGTGCGGGCGCAGCGACAGGTTCACGTCGCAGCGCATCTGGCCCATCTCCATCCGGGCCTCCGAGACGCCGAGCGCCTTGATGAGCTCGCGGAGCTCGGCGACGTACGCCTTGGCGACCTCGGGGGCGCGTGCGCCCGCTCCCTCGATCGGCTTGGTGACGATCTCGATGAGGGGGATGCCCGCACGGTTGTAGTCGAGCAGCGAGTGGGAGGCGCCGTGGATGCGGCCGGTGGCACCGCCGACGTGCGTCGACTTGCCGGTGTCCTCCTCCATGTGCGCGCGCTCGATCTGCACGCGGAAGATCTCGCCGTCCTCCAGCTGGACGTCCAGATAGCCGTCGAAGGCGATCGGCTCGTCGTACTGGGAGGTCTGGAAGTTCTTCGGCATGTCCGGATAGAAGTAGTTCTTCCGGGCGAAGCGGCACCACTCGGCGATCTCGCAGTTCAGCGCGAGCCCGATCTTGACGGCGGACTCGACGCCGATCTCGTTGACGACCGGCAGCGCGCCCGGCAGCCCGAGGCAGACCGGGCAGGTCTGCGAGTTCGCGTCCTGCTTGAGCTCGGTGGAGCACCCGCAGAACATCTTGGTCTTGGTGCCGAGCTCCACATGGACCTCGAGGCCCATGACGGGGTCGTACGTCGCGAGGGCATCCTCGTACGACTCCAGGTCGATGACAGTCACGTTGAAACTTTCCCTCTCAGCCCAGCAGGACGTCGTCGTCGCCGAGACGCTTGAGCTCGCGGTAGAGGATCGCGAGTCCGGTCACGATCGCGGCGGCGGATACGGCGGCGTCGACCAGCCGCAGCGTGTCGTTGTCCTGGCGGGCCATCCTCGCCTGCTTGACGACGCTCAGGGCGCCGAAGGCGGTGGTGCCCAGGGACACGTACACACCGGACTTGGACTTCTTGAAGTTCTGGGCCTTCTTAGCCATTGCGCTCACAGTGACGGAGCCTCCTCAAGCAGCGGGTGCCCCCACTTTTCCACGAAAGCGGCCTCGACGGCTGCTCCGACCTTGTACAGCCGGTCGTCCTTCATGGCGGGGGCGATGATCTGCAGCCCGACCGGCAGGCCGTCCTCCGGTGCCAGACCGCAGGGCAGCGACATGGCGGAGTTGCCGGCGAGGTTGGTCGGAATGGTGCACAGGTCCGCGAGGTACATCGCCATCGGGTCGTCGGCGCGCTCGCCGATGGGGAAGGCGGTGGTGGGCGTCGTCGGCGAGACGACGACGTCCACCTGCTCGAACGCCTTCTCGAAGTCCTGGGTGATGAGGGTGCGGACCTTCTGGGCCGAGCCGTAGTACGCGTCGTAGTAGCCGGAGCTCAGCGCGTACGTGCCCAGGATGATGCGGCGCTTGACCTCGTCGCCGAAGCCGGCCTCACGGGTGAGGGCGGTGACGTCCTCGGCGGACCGCGTGCCGTCGTCGCCGACCCGCAGGCCGTAGCGCATGGCGTCGAAGCGGGCCAGGTTCGAGGAGCACTCGGACGGCGCGATCAGGTAGTACGCCGACAGGGCGAGGTCGAAGGACGGGCAGTCCAGCTCGACGATGGTGGCGCCGAGCGACTTCAGCAGCTCGACGGACTCGTTGAACCGCTGGACGACGCCGGCCTGGTAGCCCTCGCCGGCGAACTGCTTGACCACGCCGACGCGCATGCCCTGTACGGAGCCGTTGCGCGCGGCCTCGACGACCGGCGGGACCGGGGCGTCGATGGACGTCGAGTCCATCGGGTCGTGGCCGCCGATGACCTCGTGGAGCAGCGCCGCGTCCAGGACCGTACGGGCGCAGGGGCCGCCCTGGTCGAGGGAGGAGGAGAAGGCGACCATGCCGTAGCGGGAGACGCCGCCGTAGGTGGGCTTGACGCCGACGGTGCCGGTGACGGCCGCGGGCTGGCGGATGGAGCCGCCGGTGTCCGTGCCGATGGCGAGCGGCGCCTCGAAGGAGGCCAGCGCGGCGGACGAGCCGCCGCCGGAACCGCCCGGGATGCGGGTGAGGTCCCAGGGGTTGCCGGTCGGGCCGTAGGCGCTGTTCTCGGTGGAGGACCCCATGGCGAACTCGTCCATGTTGGTCTTGCCGAGGATGACGACGTCGGCGGCCTTCAGCTTCTTCGTGAGGGTCGCGTCGTACGGCGGGACCCAGCCCTCGAGGATCTTCGAGCCGACGGTGGTCGGCATGTCCTGGGTGGTGAAGATGTCCTTGAGCGCGAGCGGGACGCCGGCCAGCGGGCCGAGCTTCTCACCCGCCTCACGCTTGGCGTCGACGGCGCGGGCCTGCGCGAGCGCACCCTCCCGGTCGATGTGCAGGAAGGCGTGGACCTTCTCGTCGACGGCGTCGATCCGGGCCAGGTGGGCCTCGGTGACCTCGACGGCCGTCAGCTCGCCGGAGGCGATCTTCGCGGCGATCTGAGCCGCGGTGAGCTTGATGATGGTGCTGATGTCCGTCATGGCTGTTAGTCCTCCCCCAGGATCTGCGGCACCTTGAAACGCTGCTGCTCCTGGGCCGGGGCGCCGGAGAGCGCCTGCTCGGGGGTGAGCGACGGACGGACCTCGTCCGCGCGCATGACGTTGGTCAGCGGCAGCGGGTGGGAGGTCGGCGGTACGTCTTGGTCGGCGACCTCGGAGACGCGGGCGACCGCGCCGATGATGTCGTCGAGCTGACCGGCGAAGTGCTCGAGCTCTTCGCCCTTCAGCTCCAGACGCGCCAGCCGGGCGAGGTGGGCGACCTCCTCGCGCGTGATGCCAGGCATGCAGCGATCCTCAGGGTTTGGTGTGTGGTTTTGGCCCAATCCTATGGGGTCGCCGGGCACTGCCCCGACTGCATGACCACCCGCCGCCCCGCAACCCCGGTCCGGCCGCACCGGGCCCGTCCGGAGATTGAGGACAAAACGCCCCCGGTCGGGACCGCGCGGTCCTCAGCCTCCGCGCGGGCACGGTCCTCAGGCCGTCGTACGGGCACGGTCCTCAGGCGTCGCGCGCGTACGCTCTCATGCCTCCCGCGCGGGCCCTGCGGCCCTCAGGCCGTCGCCGGGCCGGAGACCGCCCGGCCGGCCGGGCGCTGCTGCTCCACCTCGGGCTGAAGTGCCGCCGCCGCGGCCTCCCGGTCGGCCGGCCGCCGCCACCCGTGCTCGCCGCGTGCCCGCAGCCAGGCCGTCGTCTCCTGGGGCGGCATCGCGGCGGCGACGAGCCACCCCTGCACCGCGTCGCAGCGCAGGTCCCGCAGCCGCTCCCAGGTCTCGTCGTCCTCGACGCCCTCGGCGACGACGATCAGGCCGAGCGAGTGGGCCAGGTCGATGGTGCAGCGGACGATCTCGGCGTCCTCGTTGTCCACGGCCAGCCGTGCGACGAAGGACCGGTCGATCTTGAGCTCGCTGACCGGCAGCTTCCGCAGATGGACGAGGGAGGAGTAACCGGTGCCGAAGTCGTCGAGCGACATCTTCACGCCGTGCCCGGTCAGCCCGGCCAGGGTGTCCGCGGCCCGCTGAGGGTCCTCCAGCAGGACGTGCTCGGTTATCTCCAGCTGCAGTGCGCCGGCCGGGACGCCGTGCCGGGCGAGCCGGGCGGCGACGCTGCCCGCGAAGCCGGGGGTGTGGACGTCGCGCGGCGACACGTTGACCGCGACGGGGACGAACAGCCCCTGGGCCCGCCACCGCGCCACCTGGGCCAGCGCGGTCTCCAGGACGTACTCGGTGAGGTGGGGCATCAGCCCGGAGGACTCCGCGATGGCGATGAACTCGTCCGGGGGAACCCGCCCGCGCTCCGGATGCACCCAGCGCACGAGCGCTTCGAGGCCCGCCACCTGGCCGTCGAAGCGGACCTTGGGCTGGTAGTGGAGCTCCACCTCCCGGGCGTCCAGGGCCCTGCGCAGATCGCCCAGCAGGCCGAGGCGGTCCGGGGTGTTGCTGTCCCGCTTGGACTCGTAGACCTCCACGCCGGTGCGGTCCCGCTTGGCCTGGTACATGGCCACGTCCGCCCGTCTGAGGAGCCCTTCGGCGTCCAGCGCGTGGTCGGGGTGGACGGCGACCCCCGCACTCGCCTCCAGCACGAGCGTGAGCCCGTCGAGGTCGAGCGGGGAGGAGAGCTCGGCGACCAGATGGCGGGCGATCCGCTGGGCGCTGGTGGCCGAGTCCGCGGTCGGCAGCAGCACGGCGAACTCGTCGCCGCCGAGCCGTGCCGCCTCCGCGCCGCGCGGCAGGGCGAGCCGGAGCCGTTCCGCTATCTGGAGCAGCAACCGGTCACCGGCGAGGTGCCCGAGGGTGTCGTTGACGGCCCGGAAGCGGTCGAGGTCGATGAGGACGAGGGCGGTTCTGGTGCCGGTGCCGGCGGCCTCCTCCAGCGCCGTCCACGTCCGCTCCAGCAGCCACTGGCGGTTGGGCAGGCCGGTGAGCGGATCCCTCAGCTGCTCCTCGGCCCGTGCCCGGGCGATCCACAGCGTGGAGTCCAGGGCGATCAGCGGGACGGCGAAGAGCGGCAGCAGCACGGGCTTGGCCGAGGCCACCACGCAGATCAGCGGGGCGATGCCCAGCAGGGCGACCGCGACGAGCCCCTGGCGCAGCAGGGCGGTGCGGGCGATCGTCGGCAGCCCGCCGTTCTGGGACGCCCTGGCGTACCAGAGCAGGAAGCGGGTGACGAGGAGATACGTGCCGGCGGCGAGCAGCACTTCCGGCACGGCGCCGATCCCCCAGTGGAGTGGCCGCCAGGGGGTTTCGACGGTCGGCACCTCGCCGAAGGCGGACAGGACCAGCGCGGCCGCCCCGATGCCGAGTATGTCCACCGCCCCGTGCAGCAGCCCCTGCCACCACCGGTGCCGCCTGGCCGTACCGACGAGCACCACGACGACGAGGCTGACCAGGCCCGCGGCCACCCAGCCGTAGAGCAGCAGGACGGCGAGGGTGAGGGCGGCGCCGGAACCGGTCCCGCCCCACCAGCGGTCGCGCCCGAGGGCGACCAGATGGCCCACGATGATTCCGGTGAGCAGGGCGAGCGACCAGCCGGCGGTGCCCGCGGGAAAGAGCGCGTGTCCGTCGTGGACCGTCCGGTAGAACCCGGTCGCCAGCTGCACGGCGGCGACCGCCACGACGACGGCGCCCACCTTGGACGTGAGGCCCACGAAACCTTGCAGACGCGACACCGGTGCGGCGCTCTCGGTCGGTTTCATTCCGTCCCTCTCACAGCCGGCGGTGCCGATGTCCCATGGTGGCCCCCGCTCCCATGCCACCACGACCCAGATCCCACCACGCGGCCGGGCACGGCAGGTGCTCGTTCAACAGTAGGCCGACGAGGGGCCCCACGGGCAGCGCTCTGCAGCTCTTGCCCGAATGCGGTCCTTCACCGATCACCTTCTGATAAGCGCCGAACGGGTGATGCGGGCCGGCCGGCCGCGTCACCTCGTCGGCATACTTCCCCCGTCGCTCACGGCCACGCGTCGCCGGCGTCTCGATCGCGCCTCGATCAGGTCTCCTCGGCGGGCACAGCGGCCTCCCGCGCCGCGTCAGGCCCTTGCTCCAGGAGCACGGCGAAGCCGTCCTCGTCGAGGACGGGCACCTTCAGCTGCATCGCCTTGTCGTACTTGGAACCCGGGTTGTCGCCGACCACCACGAAGGAGGTCTTCTTCGAGACGGATCCGGTGACCTTCGCCCCGAGGCTCTGGAGCGCCTCCTTGGCTCCGTCCCTGGTGTGCGCGGTCAGGGTGCCGGTGACCACGACGGTGAGCCCCTCCAGCGGCCGCGGGCCCTCGTCCTCCCCCGCGCCCTCGTCCTCCATCCGGACCCCGGCCTCCCGCCACTTGCGCAGGATCTCGCGGTGCCAGTCCTCGGCGAACCACTGCTTGACCGAGGCGGCGATGATGGGGCCCACCCCGTCCGCCGCGGCCAGCTCCTCCTCGGACGCCGCGTCGATCCTGTCGACGGACCGGAACTGCCGGGCCAGTTCGACGGCGGCCACCGGACCCACGTGCCGGATCGAGAGGCCGGTGAGGATCCGGGCGAGCGGGGCCTGCCTGGCCTCCGCGATGCCCTCCAGCATGCCGAGGGCGTTCTTCTTCGGCTCACCCTGCTGGTTGGCGAAGACCGTGGCGATCTTTTCCTCGCCCGTCTTCGGGTCACGCTTGGGCAGCCCGCTGTCGGCGTCCAGGACGTACGCCCGGATCGGCAGCAGCTGCTCCACCGTCAGGCCGAAGAGGTCGCCCTCGTCCAGCAGGGGCGGTTCGGCGGGCTCCAGGGGCTTGGTCAGGGCCGCGGCGGCCACATAGCCGAAGTGGTCGATGTCCAGGCACTTACGGCCCGCGAGATAGGCGAGGCGCTCCCGCAACTGGGCGGGGCAGGAGCGGGCGTTGGGGCAGCGGAGGTCGATGTCGGCCTCCTTCATGGGCCGCAGCGCCGTCCCGCACTCCGGGCACTCGGAGGGCATGACGAACTCCCGCTCGCTGCCGTCCCGCAGATCGACGACCGGGCCGAGGATCTCCGGGATGACGTCGCCCGCCTTGCGGAGCACCACCGTGTCGCCGATGAGGACGCCCTTGGCCTTCACCACGTTCTGGTTGTGCAGGGTGGCGAACTCGACCTCCGAACCGGCCACCTCCACCGGCTCGACCTGGGCGTACGGCGTGACGCGGCCGGTGCGCCCGACGCCGACCCGGATGTTGACCAGCTTGGTGTTGACCTCCTGGGGAGCGTACTTCCAGGCGATCGCCCAGCGGGGCGCGCGCGAGGTGGAGCCCAGCCTTCCCTGGAGCGGGATCTCGTCGAGCTTGACGACGACACCGTCGATCTCGTGCTCGACGGACTGCCGGTTCTCGCCGAACCAGGCGATGAACTCCCGCACCTCGTCGAGGGACCCGACCACCTTGTTGTGCTTGGCGGTGGGCAGGCCCCATTCCCTCAGCAGGTCGTAGGCCTGGGAGAGCCGGTCGATGTCGAAGCCCTCGCGGGCTCCGATGCCGTGCACCACCATGTGCAGGGGGCGGGTCGCGGTGACCTTCGGGTCCTTCTGCCGCAGCGAACCGGCCGCCGCGTTGCGCGGGTTGGCGAAGGGCTTGTCGCCTGCTTCGACCAGCCGGGCGTTGAGCCCCTCGAATGCCTCCATGGGGAAGAAGACCTCGCCCCGGATCTCGACGAGCTCGGGGACGTGGCCGCCCTTCAGCCGGAGCGGGATCTCGGCGATCGTGCGGACGTTGGGCGTGATGTCCTCCCCCGTACGCCCGTCACCCCGGGTCGCCGCGCGGGTCAGCCTGCCGTGCTCGTACGTGAGGTTGACGGCGAGGCCGTCCACCTTGAGCTCGCACAGGAAGTGGTACCCGCCCCTGCCGACGTCCTTCGCCACACGGTCGGCCCAGGCCGAGAGCTCCGCGTCGTCGAACGCGTTGTCGAGGGAGAGCAGACGCTCACGGTGTTCGACGGAGGTGAACTCCGTCGTGTAGGGACCGGCGACCTTCTGGGTCGGCGAGTCCGGGGTGCGCAGCTCGGGGTGCTCGTCCTCGATGGCTTCCAGCGCGCGCATCTGCCGGTCGAACTCGGCGTCGTCGATGACGGGCTGGTCCTTCACGTAATACCGGAAGCGGTGCTCCTCGATCTGCTCGGCGAGGAGTGCGTGCTGTTCCTGCACCTCCGCCGGCACCCCGGTCAGCTGCTGCGCCTGCTCTTCGCCGGCCATCGACTGTTCCTCCGTTGCCCCGTTAAGACCTCTTACGACGACCCGTCACTCAGGGTTGTCCGCGAGCGACCTCGCGGCCCGGGCGCAGTGGGCGAGCGCGGCGCGCGCGTACGCGGGTGACGCTCCCGCCAGCCCGCAGGACGGGGTGACCACGACGGACTCGCTGAGAGTCCCCGGATTCAGCCCCAGCCTGCTCCACAACGTCCTGACCTCCATGACGCTACCGCCCGGGTCCGACAATGCGGTCGAGGCGGCGTCGATGCCGGGAACCACGCCGAGGAAGAGCTGGGTACCGCCTTCGACGGCTTCCCCGATCGCCTCCTCCTCACGCTCGGTGAGCAGGGAGAAGTCGAAGGAGATCCCGCCCGCCCCGGCGCGCCGCAGCAGCGCGAACGGCACCTCCGGGGCGCACGAGTGGACGACCGTGGGCCCGTCGCCGTTCACCGCGAGCAGCTCGCGGAGCGCTCCCTCGACGACCTGGCGGTCCACCGCACGGTAGGTGCGGTAGCCGCTCGCCGACCTGACCCGCCCTTGGAGTACGGCGGTCAGGGAGGGTTCGTCGAGCTGGAGCACGACCTCGGCGCCGGGGATCCTGCGCCGCACCTCGGCGAGGTGGGAGCGCAGCCCCTCGGCCAGCGAACCCGCCAGGTCACGGCAGGCGCCGGGGTCGCCCAGCATGGCCTCGCCGCCCCGCAGTTCCAGCGAGGCGGCCAGGGTCCAGGGCCCGACGGCCTGGACCTTCAGCAGACCCTCGTAACCCTGGGTGAACTCCTCCAGCGCGTCGAGGTCCTCCCCGAGCCAGGAGCGGGCGCGGCGCGTGTCGCGGCCGGGGCGGTCGCTGATCCGCCAGCCACTGGGTTCGACATGGCCGTACATCTCGATGAGCAGGCCGATGGTGCGGCCGATCATGTCCGCGCCGGGGCCCCGCGCGGGCAGCTCCGCCAGATACGGCATGCCCTGGCCGTCGGCGAAGGACCCGGTGACGGTTTTCGCCGCCTCCCGGGCGTCTCCCCCCGGCATGGATCCGATCCCGGTGGCTGCACTCGCGCTGAACCCGCTCTTCTCGCTCACGCGGAAAGCCTACGGGCCCCGGGGCGCGGGGCCTCAGCGGCCGGGGCGGACCGTCAGGTCGTTGATCTCGGCGTCCCTCGGCAGATCGAGCGCGAGCAGGATCGTCGTGGCCACCGACTCCGGGTCGATCCAGCGCGAGGCGTCGTACTCCTTGCCCTCCTGCTGGTGGACCTTGGCCTGCATGGGGCTGGCGGTGCGGCCCGGGTAGACGGAGGTGACCCTGACCCCGTTGCCGTGCTCCTCGTGGCGCAGCGAGTCGGCGAGGGCCTTGAGCCCGTGCTTGCTCGCGGCGTACGCGCCCCACTCGGCGTGCGCCGCGAGTCCCGCGCCGGAGTTCACGAAGACGACGTGTCCCTGGGTGACGCGCAGCTGCGGCAGCAGCAGCCGTGTCAGCTCGGCAGGGGAGACCAGGTTGGCGTTGAGCTGGAAGTGCCAGGCCTTGGGGGTGAGGTCGCCGACCGTGCCGAGCTCGACGACGCCCGCGATGTGCAGCAGCGAGTCGAGGCGTTCGGGCATGGGCTGCTGCCCGAACGCCCAGGAGAGCCGGTCGGGGTTGCCGAGGTCGCCGACGAGCGTGCGGGCCCCGGGGTGGAGCGCGGCCAGTTCCTTGGCGCGTCCCGCGTCCCGGGCCAGCAGCACGAGTTCGTCGCCGCGCTCCAGGAGACGGCGGGCGACGGCCGCTCCGATGCCGGAGCCGGCGCCGGTGATGAGATGAGTAGGCATGGGCTCATGCTCGCATCACTGCAGGCCGGCCGACTCCTCCAGGTGGGCCAGCGCCCCGACGCCGTCCTCGGCGAAGAAGACCAGCTCGGTCAGCGGGACCGGCAGGAAGCCTTCGTCCTCCATGCGACGGAACTGCTGGTGCAGACCGTCGTAGAACCCGGCGGTGTTCAGCAGGACGACGGGCTTGGTGTGCTTGCCGTGCTTCTTCAGCTCCAGGATCTCCGTCGCCTCGTCGAGCGTTCCCGTCCCGCCGACCATGATCACGATCGCGTCGGACTTCTCCAGGAGCAGCGCCTTGCGCTCGGCCAGGTCCTTGGCTGTCACCATCTCGTCGGCGTTCGTCCGCGCCTTGGCCGCAAGGAAGTCCACGGACACCCCGACGAGCCGTCCGCCGGACTCCTGGACACCGTCGGCGACGACCTTCATCAGGCCGCTCTCCGAGCCGCCCCAGACCAGGGTGTGTCCGCCCCGGCCCAGCAGCTCGGCGAATTCACGGGCGGGCCGGGTGTAGCGGTCGTCGAGGTCGGCGGCGGAGAGGAAGACGCAGATGTTCATGCGGATACCGTACGGCGGGTCGCTGACACGGGAAGAAAGCGGCCTGCCCCACGGCTGAACCCTGTATGACTTCTCTCACAGGACACACGATCACCGTCGAACCGGCCGCCTTGCACGTGCGCGCCGTGCACGACGGGCAGGTGCTCGCAGAGAGCCGCCGCCCCCTGGTGCTGCGCGAGACGGGCTGTCCCGACCGCTACTACCTGCCGCCCGAGGATGTCCGAACGGAGCTGCTGACGCCCTCGGACACGCGTACGCACTGCCCGTTCAAGGGTGACGCGTCGTACTGGTCTCTGCCGGATGCGGCGGACCTCGTGTGGGCTTACCCGGAGCCCAAGGAACAGGTCGCGGCGATCAAGGGGCACTACTGCTTCTACGCCACGGACGTGCTCACCGACTGACCGTCAGAACTATTTCTCCGTCGCGGCGATGAGTTCCGCGGGGCACGGCAGTCCACCCTCACATGGACAAGACTCTCTCCCGTGACGGCACGTCGATCGCGTATCGCCGCCACGGTGACGGGCCGCCGGTGATCCTGGTCGGCGGTGCCCTGAGCACCGCGGCCGACGAGGCACCGCTGGCCGCTCTGCTGGCCCCGCGCTTCACGGTCGTCACGTACGACCGCCGGGGCCGCGGGGCGAGCGGCGACGGCGGGCCGTACGCGCCCCGCCGCGAGATCGAGGACCTGGCGGCGGTCGCGGCGACGGCGGGTGAGCGCGTCTCGGTGTTCGGCATGCTGTCGGGCGGGGCGCTGGCCCTGGAGGCGCAGGCCGCGGGGCTGCCCGTGGACCTCCTGGCGGTCTACGAGCCGCCGTACACCCCGGGCCCCGCCGGCCTCCTGTACAAGTCCCGCTGCACATCGTTGCTGCACCAGTTGCTGGCTGCGGGCGACCGGGGCGGCGCCGTCGAGCTGTATCTGTCGCGGACGGGGGTCCCGGAGACGACGATCGCCCGCATGCGCCGGGCCCCGCTCTGGCGCGGCCTCGAAGCGGTGGCCCACACCCTCGCGTACGACGACGCCCTGCTGGGCGACGGCTCGGTCCCGGCCGGGCGGCTGGCCTCCGTCACGGCGCGCACCCTGGTGGTGACCGGCGGTTTCAGCACGGAACAGGCGCACCGTACGACGCTGGCCCTCGCGTCCGCGATCCCCCGGGCCAGACACCGCACCCTGACCGGCCAGACCCGCGAGCTGGCCCCGCACGCGATCGCGCCGGTGCTGGCGGACTTCTTCGCCCGGGACGTGTTCGCGCGCCAGGTTTCCTGATTTCTCCTGCGCGGGTCACGTCCGTACAGGGGTCGGACGTGACGCGCATGGGAGGGGTTCCGGGGCGCCCCGGCGGGGCGCTACCGAGCCGCTCCACGCCACAGTCCGGGCTCGGCCTTCGCGAACAGCTCTTCGCGCGCGTCGGCGTCCGGGAGCACGAGCCGTATCTGGCGCCGAAACGTCGCGCCGTGCCCGGCCGCACGCAGATGGCAGAGTTCATGGACCAGGACGAGATCCACCAATGACGGTGGTAGCTGCAGTGCCGCCCAGTGCACCGTGATCGACCCCTCCTGCCCCAGCGCGCCCCACCTGGGGCCCAGGTCACGGGCCTCGACCCGGGGCGTCGGCAGCCCGACGCGTGAGGCGTACGAGGGCAGCCTCGCCGAGAGCCATCGGGTGCCGCACGCCTCGTACCACTGGGCGATCCTGCGTGCGCCCTCATCGGCCGTGTGCGGCCGGGGCAGCTCCAGCCATCCCCGGTGCAGCCTCACGCGACCACCGTCCCCCGGTGGGAGGAGCTTGAGCCGGTGCCTTCGCCCAAGGTAGGTGAAGCCGGTACCACCTACGAGTTCCTTGACCGGCTCGTCAGGCCTGGTTCGCCTGCGCCGCACCTCACGCGCCAGGCGTGGCAGCCTCGTCCGTACGGCGCGCGCGACCTCGGCCGGGTCGGCATCCGTCGGTACGGCGAACAGGACGTCCCCACGCTCGCCGACCTCGATGCCCAGGGTGCGCCGCCGGGGCCGCACGACGACCTGCCACGTCCACTCCCCCGGCACGGGGAGCGCCGCGATCGCCTGGTGAACGGGAGTACTCACGAGGCATTCCTACCATCCGCCCCACGGCTTCTCCGGGGGACCGCCCCTCGGTCAGCGCCCCTTCAGCTCCCCGTACCGCAGGAAGTCGTCACGGCGCTCGACGGCCAGTTCCACCAGGAGCCCGGCGAGCGGGCCGGTGTCGTCCCAGTCCAGGGAGACATGCGTCTCCAGACTGACACGAAGTTGCTTGCGAACCCGGTCCCTGGTGTCCGTCAGGTGCACGATGTCCGGTGAGCGCACATGCCCGGCAAGCTCCACGGTGAGGGCTCGGGCGGCTGCCATCAGGTCGGCCCCCGGCGGGGTCAGCGCGCCTTCCGCCAGCTCCTGTACGAGCAGTCCGTGGACCGGCCGCTCGGTCAGCGGGTCGAGTCCGCTGCCGGCACCGGCATCCTCGGCCTCGTTCGTGTTCATGTCGCCGACCAGCCGGGAGAGATCGGCGGCGGCCTTCTCGAAGTCGTCCTGCATCTGCTGCACGATCTCGTCGAGACGCCGGCTGAAGCGGGTGTAGCGGGACCGGTCGGAGCCGATCTCCGCCGCGATGCGCACCTTGACCGAGCCGGTCATGTAGGAGACCCGGGCACGCGGGTCGCTGTTGGCGTTGACCCGCTCCATGAAGTCCGAGGCCGTGAGGTCGACGGGCGGAACCCGCTGCTCGATCCGTGTCACCTTCAGATGCCGCGCCATCAGTTGCCGGATCTTGGCACCGTAGCGGCGCGGGCTGAAGTCGTCGCGCGCGTCGAGGTAGCGGCGACGGGCCAGGTACTGGACCTCACCGAGCAGACGGGCGAACGCCTCGTACTTCAAGGCCTCAGGCTGTGGCAGTACGGCGTTGAGAGCAGTGAGGAAGTCACGTGCGAGTTCGTCGAAGTCGGCGCGCAACAGCGGGTCCTCAAGCGCGGCCAGCAGGTCCTCGCGCTGTTCCTCCACCTTGAGCGAGGCGACGCCGACCCGGTCCAGGAATTCGGAGACCCGCGTACGCAGATCCGCGAGCAGGGCATGGGCAGCGGCGTCGGCCTGGAGCAGCAGACGGTCCCGGACCGGCTGGTCGCCCGTGAACGTCTTCTTGTCGAGGTGGTCGACGGACGTGTCGTAGCCGTACAGCTCGCGAAGATGGGCCTTTTCGTACTCCCCGAGCGAGCGGGCGAGCTCCGGGCCGATCCCGATGAAATCGACGACCTGCCCCCAACGCTTGTGCCGGTACGGGCGGTTTGTGCGGGCGACTGCCTGGAGCAGCCCCGCGCCGGACAGCGCGCGGTCGAGGTAGAGCACCTGCTCGACGGGCGCGTCGAAGCCGGTGAGCAGCATCGACTGCACGACCAGGAAGGCCATGGGCGCATCGCCCGGTTCCTCCTGCTCGGCCGCCGGCGGGGCCGACTGCTGCCCGTCCGGGTGCCAGACCTCCCCCGATCCGCTTGGCGTGCCCAGGCCGGACGCCGAGGTTCCGTGGGCTGATGCCTTCCACGCGGGGTCGTCGGCAGCGGCGAGCGGGTCGCCGAGGCCCTTCTGGAAGCGCTCGATGTAATCGTCCTGCTGGGACTTCGAGGTCCAGCACTTCCATGCCTCGGGGTCCTTGCGCCCACTGTTCGGCTGGGCCTCGGAGATCACCACGGCGGCATCGATGGACCTGAGCAGGTCCCGGTGGGCGACCAGGTCCAACAACTCGCGTTGCTGTCCTTGGGACTCGAAGGGAGCGAGCGGGTCGTGGACGAGCTCCGGGCCGAGGGCGTCGATCTGCTCCACCAAGCGGTCACGTGCCGCGAGCAGGGCTTCGCGGTAACGCACTGCCGCGAGCCGGGAAACAGCGGCGAGCTGGGCACCGAAGCGGTCCGGCAGGGCGTTCAGTGCCCAGTGTCGCAGCATGTAGTCGGCCTTGGCTGCGATCACGGAGGGCGCTTCGAGGACCTCCTTGCGCCGTGCGAACTTCTCCAGGACGCGCTCGCGCTCCTTGGGGTCCTCGGGCACCTTCTCGTCGAACTCGGCGTCCAGCGCCGCCTTCTCGATCACTTTCAGCGGCACGCTGTAGGCCTCGTAGCGCACCGGCACCACGGCGCCGTCCCGCTCGGCGTCGCGCAGGGTGTAGAGGTCGGCGAACGGACCGAAGATGTCCTCGGTGGTCTTCCGGTTGTCGCTGAGGATCGGGGTTCCGGTGAAGCCGACCATCATGGCGTTCGGCAGCATGGCGCGCAGTCGCGCGTGCTGCCACAGGGCCTGCCCCCGGTGGGCCTCGTCGATCAGGACGACGATCTCGGAGCTCGTGTTCTCGGCGTTGTTGTGCAGATGGCCGTCGTCGTCCGCGTCCGGAAGCTTCTCCTCCCGGCCGTCGTACTCCGTATCGTCCCTCCGCGCCTTCTGCAAGGTGACGAGTACGAGGTCGGGTACGGGCACCGCGAGGTAGCTGCGCGCCTGCGCCACACTGGACGCCCGGTAGATCTTCTGGTTGGTCGCCGCGAGGCTCCCCCGGATCTGCTTCTCCAGGTCGAGGCGGTCCGTCACCACGACGACCTTGTGTTCCTTGAGACCGGCTGTGCTGCGGAGATGGCGTACGAGGAAGGCCATGGTGAGGCTCTTCCCAGAGCCCTGGGTGTGCCAGACGACTCCGCCGCGCTGGTCGACCGGCTCACCGGCTTCGATCTTCCTGCGCCGTTCCAGCAGGCGCTGCGCGAGTTTGTGCACGGCCTTGAACTGCGGGTAGCGACCGATGATCTTGACGGTGCGGGGGCCGCTCCCGGCCTGGGTGGTGAAATTCCGGACCAGGGAAAGCAGATGTGCTGGTCTCAGCACACCTGCCACCAGGGTGTCCTGGGCGCTCAGTGCGGTGCTGCTGCTCCTGCCGGTCTCCTCGCGCACCTGCTCCTCGGTGGCGGGCAGCGTGGTGCGCCAGGGTGCGAAGCGCAGCGAGTCGGCGGTGACGGTGCCGAGCTCGGCGTGGTCCCGGTCCGTTCCGATCAGCACCTGGGCGAAGCGTACGAACTCCGCGACGGGCGCCGGCGCCTCCACACCCGCGTAGCCGATGACCTGCTCGACGGCCGCGTCCAGCGCCGCTCGCTGCTCCTGCCGGGCGGACACCAAGGGGGCCTTGCACTCGATGACGACCCAGGGCAGGCCGTTGACGAACAGGACGATGTCGGGGATGACGGGCTTGGCGTTCTTGCGCTCCACCCGGAACTGGGAGACCGCGAGGAAGTCATTGCCGTTCTCGAACTCACCGTCCCAGTCGACGAGTCTGATGTGTTCGGGGTCGCCCTTGGTCCAGCCGGGGACGGTCCGGGAGTTGATGCCCTTGCGTAGGAGTTCGGTCGCCTCCAGGTTGCCCGCGACACCCCGACCGGGGCTCCCGAATCCCGGCGCCTTGCCCTGGACCCGGGCGAGGAGGTGATTCAGCTGGGCATCGGACAGCCAGGTCGTGCCATGGGGGCCAGGGTTGATCCGGGCCACCGCGGCCCGGAACCGTTGCGCGTAGACGACCTGCACGAAGCTCGCCCGGCCGGACGGGTCAGGCTCGGTGACCGTGCCGTGCGGCGGACCGCCTTCGAGGTGCGTCCACCCCATGGCGGTCAGCTGCCCGGTCAGCGGCTTCTCGGTCTTGTCGTACTCCGGCTGCCCCATGCCTGGTCTCCCCGCGCGCCCGTCACCGTGCATCCCACCCGCACCCGTATGGGTGTACGCGGAACTCTACCGGCGGGCGCCGGATCGGCCAGGGCGGAAGGGTGGGGCGGCGGTCAGCTGGTGAGCGCCAGCTCGAACCAGATGGTCTTGCCGCCCGAGCCCAGCTCCCCCTCCCCTATGGCGCATCCGCCCCAGCGGTCGGCGACGAGTTCGAGGATGGCCAGGCCCCGCCCGGCTTCGGCCTCCGGGCCGACGGCCGGCCTGCAGGGCTCGGGCAGGTCCGGACTCAGGTCCCAGACGCTGACTCTGAGCACGGGATGCCGCCACTGGACCCGCACTCCGGCGGGGCCTTGGGCGTTCCGCACGGAGTTGGTGGTCAGCTCGGAGGCCAGCAGCTCGGCGCGGTAGCTGAGTTCGGCAAGTTCATGCGCGTCGAGGATGGCCCGGAGGTTGGTACGGGCGATTCGGGGGCCGCGCGGGTCGCGGGGGAAGACGAGTTCGTAACTCCAGGGGCCGGCGAAGGGAATGGGGGCGGGGTGGAGTGCGTACGGGGTGTCAGGGGCGTCATACGGGACGTAGGGGGTGGGATCGGTCCTCACGGGCACCTCCTAGGGTGCGGGCGGGTGGGCAGAAGTTGACATGTGCCAGGGGAGGTTGCGGACTTTGCGCCGCGAGTGACGGTGGCAATGCCGATCCGGGGGCCTGCCTCCCGGGTGGGCAGGATGGATCGGTGCACTTCCGTGCCCGTGCCCCTGTGGCGCTGTTCATAAGCTAGAGGACAACGACTCACATGTGAGCACTTTTCCACGAACGAGTGAGTAGGTAACTCGTGTTGGACCACAGAGCGCAGCCCCTGCAAGACTGTGCGAGCACACGAGAGAGGACCCATGGCTCCACGGAACGCACCCACCGGCCGCCAGCGCCGCCTAGCGACCGAAGTTCGCCGCATGCGCGAGCAGGCAGGCGTCTCAATCCAGGAAGCTGCAGCACTCCTCGGGTCGGACCGCACCATGATTTCCAACGTCGAGGCAGGGCGCACTGGTCTCAGCGCGGACCGCGTGCGGCAGATCGCCTGCCACTACGGTTGCGGGGATCCCGAGTTGATTGATGCTCTCGCGGAGATGGCGGGAGGGCGCCGCACCAGGCACTGGTGGGACGAGTACCGGGGCAAGCTTCCAGACGGCCACTTGGACATCTCCGAGACGGAGCACTTCGCCGCACGCATCCGGACAGCCCAGACAGTGCACTTGCCCGGCCTCTTCCAGATCGAGGAACACGCCCGAGCAATCTTCAACCTCTCCGTACCTCCGCTACCGAGGTTGGAAGTCGAGCTACGTGTGGCACATCGCATGAGCCGCCAGGCCGTTGTCACCGGCGAGAACCCGACTCCGTACCTCGGAATCATTCACGAGGCGGCACTGCGGCTTGAGTTCGGGGGACGCGAAGTTGCCCGCCAACAACTCATCCACCTGGCAGATACGTCCGAACTGCCCCATGTGACCTTGCTGGTTATCCCGTTCCGCGCAGGCGCCTTCCACGGAGCCGGTCAGTCGATCCTGTACGCCGAAGGACCGGTCAGACAACTCGACACGGTCCAGCTCGACACATCGTTCGGCAGCCACTTCATTGATGCGCCGACGCCACTGGGGAACTATCGTTCTCTTCTCGACCTGATGGAGGGGTCAGCCCTCCCACCCGATGAATCGCGTGATCTCATCCGGTCAATCGCCCGCGAACTGTGAGAGGCCCCACCGTGCTCGAACATGACTGGCAACGCTCGTCGTTCTGCTCAGGCGGAGGCAACAACTGCGTCGAGGTCGCCGCGCTGCCCGACGACACCGGCGTCGCGCTGCGCGAGAGCGAGAGCCCCAACACCACCTTGGTTGTCAGCCGGGAAGCACTCAGGGGGCTACTGGCTGCCATCAAGCCTGGAAGGGATTAATTCTCACTCGTCTCAAAATTAACACAATCCATGTGAGCCAAAGAAGTCCCGCGGATCAGATCTTCAACCACACTCTGCTGCGCTACCCGCAATTTCGCGGCCTGCTTTCTGAGTGCTCTGGATCGACACTCGAAGCCGCTCTGCACTGCAGCGATCCTGCGCTGTTCACTGAGCGGCACAGCAGGGATTGAAAGTCTCTGGATGTCTTCCTTCGAGATCTTGTACTGCCCACTAGTGCCCCGCATGACCGAGTCAATCTGACGCCGCATCTCGCCCGACCCAAGCACCAGGCTCAGGAATCTTGGATCCAGTTGCTCCGGGTTGGGGGACAGCCGGAATACGAGGTCCGGCAGGTACAGCCCTGCTCGCACTTGCTCCACGTAGCAAGAAACTCCAACCAGAGTCTTGACCCCGTTGGCGCGAGACACAAGCACATCTCCTGCCGACACCTCGAGAGCTGAGCGGGCAACCACCCCGCTTGGCAGCCGCTTAGCCTCCTCCGGAACGAAGGTTCCAGACGTGACCGCGCTCAGGCGCAGGACTCCATGCTCATCAAGTGCCGGGGGGACGCTGTCACACACAGGACTCCACCCGGACTGGACAGCGTCCAACAGGTGCCTCAGCGGCACAATGCCGTGTGCGCTACCGGCGGACAGCTCACTGGCGAGGGACGCACGCTTTACTGTTGCGAGTTTGTCGTGCAGCCGTTCCAGTGCCCCGATCCGCCGCTCGAAGACGGCGTGCACGGCGACGATCCGGCGCTGCTGCGAGAGCGGAACGTCAGGAATCCTGAGCGACCTAGCTTCCGCCTGCGGAAGCTGAAACTGCCCGCTAGTCCCTCTCATCGCAGTACGAATCTGACGTCGAACATTCTCAGCGTTCAGCAACAGGCCAAGAAATTCTGGACTTACTTTCCGCTCGTCCGGAACGAGCCTGTACATGAGGTCGGAAAGCACTAGCCGAGGCCGCACTCCCCTGGCCACACAAGTTGCCCCTACTAGTGCAGGGGCACCGTTCACCCTCACCATCAGGACGTCGAGTTCACGGATTTCCAGCTTCTCATAAGCGGAGTCCCACGCCTGCAGCCGCTTCGCCTGCGTGGAGCCGAAGACCTGGGAACGCAGGGCGCCGAGTCGCAAGAGTCCCCACTCTCCGTCAGCCGGTTCCTGTGCATGGGCTCCCTTTGCGACACCGACTCCGATGTCAACGAGGACATCACCGAGCTCCAGCTCATCGCGCATAACCCAGCTCCTCCAGCCACTTCCCCAGCTCGCCCGCAGCCTCGTCGCTCTCCGCCTCCAGGTCCGTCAGCGACACCGCGTACTTCTCCGCCCACCTCCGGAACGCCGCCACCAGCTCACGCCTGCGCGCAGCCGTAGCCGAGTCCAGGCGCCCGGACAGGTCCGCGTCCAGAACCTCCAGCACCACCCGTTCCGGGCCGCCGTCCTCAGCCAGCACCACGTCCCGCGCGGCCCGCAGCCTGCGCAGGAACACCTCGTCCAAGGCTTTCCGCTTCTTCCTGACCACCGCCAGAGCCTTCTTGCACGCGGCAGCATCCCGGGTCAGTTCGGCGATCCTCTCCGCCGAGGCCACCGGAGCGGCGTCCTCCTCCGGCTCGGCGCCGTCCGCGCCCTCCGCGTCCTCGCCGCCGTCAGCCGCCTCCGGCTCCTTCGCCTCGGCCAGCGCCTCCAGTGCCGTCTTGTGCGCCACGTCGGCCTCGGTGACCGCCTTGTCCGCCGTCACCACCTCGTCCAGGAACTCCGGGATCAGCACGCGCACGACCGGCTGGTCCATGGCGCGGCGGCGGTCGGTCGCCGTGACCGTCGTCTTCCGGGTCGTGGTGTCGTCGTCCGGGATCACGGGCTCGACGATCGCTTCGACCGAGTCGACCCAGCCGGTCAGTACCCGCTCGAACCCGCCCGCCGCCAGGGCCTTCATGTCGTAGCGGTTGGTGGCCCACCAGTCGGCGATGATGCCGGCCGTGGTGAACTCGTCGATCACGCCGACCGCGCCGATGTCCCGCTTGAACGAGTCCAGGAGCCCGCTCCGAAGCTTCATCAGCTCACGGTCTGCCGCGAGGCCCGCGAACAGCGGCGCGTGGGCCTTCCACCACGTGGCGTAGACCTCGTCCAGCTCCGACTTCTTCTTCTCCGCCAGCCACGGGATGCGGGCCGCCGTAGCGTCCGGGCCCTCGGGCAGGAAGTCGTAGTAGTCCGGGTCGCCGTCCCGTACGGCGAACAGCTCTGTCGCGTCCACGCCGAACGAGCGAAACAACTCGGCCTGGTCCGCAACCTCGGTCACCGGTACACCGCCGTACAGATGCGACCGTACGTCCTGGGGTTCTGCGGGCGGCGAGTTGTCCACCCAGCGGCGGATGTTGAGGTTGGCCTCCGCCGCCAGCAGGTCCTTCACCTCGACCGCACGCGAGTACCGAGGGATCTGGCGCCACTGCTCGTACGTGGTGACGATCTTCTCGACGTGCTCCGGGCGGAGTTCATTCTGGTTCCGGCCCGCCGTGAAGTCCCGGTCGGCGTTGATGAACAGAACCTTGTCCACCCGCTCGACGCGCTTGCGGTGCGGACGGCGGAGCACCAGCACGCAGGCCGGGATACCCGTCCCGTAGAACAGGTTCGGGCCGAGGCCGATGACCGCCTCGATGCAGTCGTCCCTGAGGAGCTGCTCGCGGATGTCGCGTTCCTTGCCGCCCCGGAACAGCACTCCGTGCGGCATGACGATCGCCGCAACGCCCCGCTCCTCCAGCACCGCCACCATGTGCTGGACGAACATGAGGTCGGCCTTCTTGCCGCCCTCCGGCGCCCAGTGCTTCATCCGCTTCCCGTGGTCCTCATCGGCCTTCCTGACCAGCGAGGCGTCATAGTTCAGGGAGAACGGCGGGTTGGACAGGACCTTGGTGAACCGGCGCAGCTGCGTGGTGCCCGGCTGGAAGTGCAGTGGTTCGGTGAGGGTGTCACCGTGCTGGAGGTCGAACTCCCGGATGCCGTGCAGCACCATGTTCATGCTGGCCATGGACCAGGAGGGGCCGTTCTTGTCCTGACCGTTGACCGAGAGGAGCGTCGGGTCCTCGCCATGTTCCTCGACATGTTCGCGGGCCGCGATCAGCATGCCGCCGGAGCCGGCGCAGGGGTCGTAGACGGACTCCTGGGCCTTCGGGTCGACGAGCCGGACCATCATGCGTACGACAGCGCGCGGGGTGTAGAACTCTCCGCCCTTCTGCCCGGCCGAGTCGGCGAACTCCCCCAGCAGGTACTCGTAGGCCGCGCCCAGCATGTCGGGGAACTCGAAGTCCTCGTTGCGCAGCCGGTAGAGCGTGAAGTGGCGGATCAACTGGGACAGTTCAGCGTCGGTGAAGCGGGGTTTCGTACCGACGACCTCATTAAAACTGATGTGCGTGGTGACGCCGGCGAGACGCTCGTTGCCCTCGCTGAGCGCGACCATCGCCTGGTCGAGACGCTCACCGACCTTGTCGGTGAGCGTCTGGATGCCGGGCGCGGGATTCTCCGGGTCCTCCAGGTCGCGGTGGGGTCCCTTCCACCAGCGCGCCCGGGGCGGCACGTAGAAGACCTCGGTGTACGAGTCCGGGTCGTTGGCCCGCTTCAGCGCCTTCGTCTCGTCCTTCGTCCGGTCCAGGTGCTTGCGGTACACCCGGTCCCACTCGGGCTGGAACTCGTCCGAGGCGCGCTTCAGGAAGAGCATCCCAAAGATGTAGTCCCGGTACTCGGAGGCGTCCATCCGACCGCGCAGAATGTCGGCGGCCGAATACAGGTGCCGTTCGAGCTCGGGCAGGGTGATTCTGGCCACGCGCCATTCCTTCGTACGTACGGTGAGGGGATCGGGATGCTCAGGGAAGCGTAGACGTCCCGTGGATCCGGTGCGGACCGATGACCGGATCGGGCGACGTCCCGAATGGTCAGGCGTCCACGATTTCTAGGCTCACCAGCAGCCTCCAGACATCGGTGGACGGGTCACGGTCGAGGACCGGGCAGTCGGCGGCGTGGCCCGAGTCCGGGATCAGCGGGTCGGGGCGCTCGGGAGCACCTTCCCACCGGTAACGGTCCTTGCGAGTGGACTTCGCCTTGCACCTGTCGTGCTCGCACTGGTCGACGAGGCTCCGCGCATGGCTGACGGCGGCGGACTCCTTCTTCCCCAGCGCCGTACGACGCCCGTCCTTGACGCTCTTGTCGTTCCGCTTGTCGAAGTTCTTGAAGGCCGGGTCCGCCTGCCGCAGCGCGTCCACCACGTCCTTGCTGCTGCCCCCGCGACTGCCCCCGAACGCCTGGAAGTGGAGCAGCAGCCACAGGTCGAACGAGGGATGCGAGAAGCAGACCTCGGTGCCCTGCTCGGCCGCCAGGTCCAAGGCCTCGGGGATGTCGTGGTGCTGGTCCCGGTCGAAGAGGGCCCAGGCCTCGTCTTCCTCTGCCTTCTCCTGGACCTTGGCGACCACCTTGGCCGGAGTCAGCCCGTTCTTGGCGAACACCGGCTGGATACGGAACCGCCGTCCGCCGGTGAGGCTGCCATCGCCGAAGCGTTCGTTGAGGTAGTTGAGGTAGTCCGGCTCGGTGGACTCGCCCTCGCAGCCGACATACAGCACCCGTTGCGCCCGCGTATCGGCGGGAGGCGGTGGCGCGGGGGCGACGAGAGGCTTCTCCTCGCCCTTGCGGCTCTTGCGCTTCCGCCGGGGCGGCTCGTCCGCCTGCCCCTCGGTGCCGTGCTGGCCCTGCTGCCCACCCCGCGTACTCACGCTGTTGCCTTCTCCTCCTGCCAGGACAGTTCGCGGGCGATCTCCCCCGCGCTGACTCGGGGCACTCCGCCGTAGCGCCCTCGCAGATAGCCACGCTCCAGGTTCTCGCCGTCCTTGGGGTGGGCGGCGGTCAGCGGATAGATCTCCGTCGCACCCGACCGGTCCTTGGCCGCGATCCAGACCTGGTCGCGGGCGAGCGGGCGGTCCAGCACCTCGCTGCCGAGGAGGGTGGCGTCGTGCGTGGTGAAGATCAGCTGGGCGTTGCGTGGGTTGGCCTTCGGGTCCTGGAAGATCCGTACGACCTCCGCCGCCAGTGTCGGGTGCAGGGAGGAGTCCAGCTCGTCCACGAGCAGCACTGCGCCCTTGTCGAGAACCGTGAACATCGGCCCGAGGAAGGCGAACCAGGCGTGCGTGCCGAAGGACTCCTCGGTGAGGAAGTCCAGCGGGGTGTCGGTTCCGTCCCCTGTACGGTGCCGCAGCCTGACGGCCCCGGTCTCCGGGTCGACGTCCATGCCGGTGACGCCGATATCGGCGGCGGCCAGCAGGTGCAGGACTCGCTCGCGGTACCCGTCCTTCGCGTTCTGCTCGATGAGGTCCAGAGTCCACCTGGTGCGGTGCCCGACGTCCTCGCCTGGTGTGACCAGCCACATGTTGTCCAGGAACCAGCGGTGCAGTGCGGAGAGCTGGGGGTCGTTCAGGGTGGCGGCGGTGGACAGGAACAAGGAATCAGGTCGCGTGACGGACACCAGGAGTTCGCGATTCCCCTTGTAGCCCTCGCCCTCGAAGACGAACTCCCCGCCCTCCGCGTCGGGACGGCCCGCTTCGCGGTCGAACCAGGTCTCCCGCTTGCCGCCGGGGTAAGCGTGCAGCCATTCCGCCTCGACGCGCTCGTCCGAGAGCTCGAAGCCGTAGGTGAACCGGGTGCTGTTGCGACCGAGGGAGAGATCGACCTCGTAAAGGCTGGTCTCTTCCGTGCACGCGGGGTCGAGTTTGAAGGGCTCACGGGGCACACCGGGCGACTTCGTCCAGTCGGCGAAGGAGGTGCGGACCGCGTGCCGCATGTCGGACAGCGCACTGAGCATATTGCTCTTGCCTGCGGCGTTGGAGCCGAAAATGCCCAGCACCGGCAGAGCCGACACGTCATGCCCGTCGTGACGGAGTCCGGTCACTCGGGCGTTGCCGTCACCGGAGGCAGACCCGATGAGTGACAGCTCGCACTCATCACGGATCGAGCGGTGATTGGCCACCCGGAAACGCAGTAGCACCCTCGGCCTCCCGACAGGACGGGGAGGCTGACCCCGTCGTACGTACACCGCATGCGGACGATCCGCATGTGCAGCCTATGACGCCTGCACCGGCCGTGCCAGCCCCGGCCCTCAGCCGGTGGCCGACGCCTTCTCCCGCCGCACCGTCGTAGCGATCGTCGCCGACCCGACCACCCGCGTCCCGTCGTACAGCACCACCGCCTGGCCCGGTGCCACTCCCCTGACCGGCTCGGTGAACGTGACCGACAGGGTGCCGTCGGTCAGCTCCGCCGTCACCTCCGTCTCGCCGCCGTGGGCGCGGAGCTGCGCGGTGTACGTGCCGGGGCCGGACGGGGCCGTGCCGCACCAGCGGGGCTTGATCGCGGTGAGGGCGGTGACGTCCAGGGCCTCGGCCGGGCCGACCGTCACCGTGTTGTTCACCGGGGAGATGTCCAGGACGTAGCGCGGCTTGCCGTCGGGGGCGGGGTGGCCGATGCGCAGCCCCTTGCGCTGGCCGATGGTGAAACCGAAGGCGCCCTCGTGGGTGCCGACCTTCGCGCCGGACTCGTCGAGGATGTCGCCCTCCGCGGGGCCGCCGAGGCGGCCGGCCAGGAAGCCCTGGGTGTCGCCGTCGGCGATGAAGCAGATGTCGTGGCTGTCGGGCTTCTTGGCGACCGCCAGGCCACGGCGCTCGGCCTCGGCCCGGATCTCGTCCTTGGTGGTCAGGGTGTCGCCCAGCGGGAACATCGCGTGGGCGAGCTGCTTCTCGTCCAGGACCCCGAGGACGTAGCTCTGGTCCTTGGCCATGTCCGAGGCGCGGTGCATCTCACGGGTGCCGTCGTCCTTCACCACGACCGTGGCGTAGTGGCCCGTGCACACGGCGTCGAAGCCGAGGGCCAGCGCCTTGTCGAGCAGCGCGGCGAACTTGATCTTCTCGTTGCAGCGCAGGCAGGGGTTGGGGGTGCGCCCGGCCTCGTACTCCGCGACGAAGTCGTCCACGACGTCCTCGCGGAAGCGTTCCGCCAGGTCCCAGACGTAGAACGGGATGCCGATGACGTCCGCCGCGCGGCGGGCGTCCCGGGAGTCCTCGATGGTGCAACAGCCGCGCGCGCCCGTCCGGAAGGACTGCGGGTTCGCGGAGAGGGCGAGGTGCACACCGGTCACGTCGTGGCCCGCCTCGGCGGCTCGGGCCGCCGCTACGGCGGAGTCGACTCCGCCTGACATGGCGGCGAGCACACGGAGGGGGCGCTGGGAGGTCTGAGTCATAGCCTCTCCAGAGTACGGGGCGCCGGGAACCGAATGCTCGCGGATATGCGTTGGGGATCATATGGGGAACAACGGGAGTGCCGGGTCGTCGGGGAAGGGTCCTGGTCACGGCATCAGCAGGCGCTCGTTGCTGATCGGCGGCGGGGCAGCGGCGGCGGCCACGGCCGCTGTGGCCGTCGACGAGATCCGGCAGGTGTGGTGGCGGCTGCCCGGCGTGGGCAAGCCCCGTGAGGAAGGCGAGCGGGACTACGCACCGGCGAGCTGGGTCGCGGCCTCCGAGGCGAACTGGCGGCGGGCCGACCGCCCCGACGACTACGGCGTGGACCGGGTGATCATCCATGTCACGCAGGGCAGCTTCGAGAGCGCCGTCAACGTCTTCCAGGACCCGGCGCACAAGGCGGCGTCGCACTACATCGTCGGCCAGGACGGCCGGGTGACGCAGATGATCCGTGAGCTCGACGTGGCCTACCACGCGGGCAACCGCTCGTTCAACGAACGCAGCGTCGGTATCGAGCACGCGGGCTTCGTCGACCGCCCGCAGGACTTCACCACGAAGATGTACGAGTCCTCCGCGCGGCTGACGGCCGAGATATGCAAGCGGTACGCGATCCCGGTGGACCGGGAGCACATCATCGGGCACGTCGAGGTGCCCGGCACGGACCACACCGACCCCGGACCGCACTGGGACTGGCCCCGCTACATGAAGCTGGTGCGCGCCGCGTCCACGGGGACAGCCGAGAAGGCCACGGCTAGCTGAGTCCCGCCGTCCTGGCCCGGTCGACCGCGGGACCGATCGCCCGCGCCAGTTCCTCCACGTCCTGTCCGGTCGTGGTGTGGCCGAGCGAGAAACGCAGCGTGCCGCGTGCCAGCGCGGGGTCCGTGCCGGTGGCCAGCAGCACATGGCTCGGCTGGGCGATGCCGGCGGTGCACGCCGAGCCCGTGGAGCATTCGATCCCCTGGGCGTCGAGCAGCAGCAGGAGGGAGTCGCCCTCGCAGCCGGGGAAGGTGAAGTGGGCGTTGGCGGGCAGCCGCCCGCCGGGGGCCGGGTCGCCGCCGAGGAGGGCGTCTGGCACGGCCTTCAGCACGGCCTCGGCCAGCTCGTCACGGAGTGCGCCGATCTCCCGGGCGAAGCTCTCGCGCCCATCGGCTGCGTGCCGCCCGGCCACGGCGAACGCGGCCACGGCGGGCACGTCGAGGGTGCCGGAGCGCACATGCCGCTCCTGGCCGCCGCCGTGCAGGACGGGCACGGGGGTCTGGTCGCGGCCGAGCAGCAGCGCCCCGATGCCGAACGGGCCGCCGATCTTGTGCGCGCTGACCGTCATGGCGGCCAGCCCCGACGCGGCGAAGTCGACCTCCAGCTGCCCGAACGCCTGCACCGCGTCGGAATGCATGGGAACGCCGAACTCGCGGGCCACGTCGGCGAGTTCGCGTATCGGCATGATGGTGCCGATCTCGTTGTTCGCCCACATCACGGTGACCAGGGCGACGTCGTCCGGGTCGCGTGCGAGCGCCTCGCGCAGCGCGTCCGGGTGGACACGCCCGTACCCGTCGACCGGGAGGTATTCGACGGTGGCGCCCTCGTGCTCGGCGAGCCAGTCAACGGCGTCGAGGACGGCGTGGTGCTCCACAGGGCTGGCGAGGACCCGGGTAAGCCGGGGGTCCGCGTCGCGGCGGGCCCAGTAGAGGCCCTTCACGGCGAGATTGTCGGCCTCGGTGCCGCCGGAGGTCAGGACGACCTCGCTGGGGCGTGCCCCGAGGGCGTCGGCGAGGGTTTCTCTGGACTCCTCGACGGTACGGCGGGCCCGGCGCCCGGCAGCGTGCAAGGAGGACGCGTTGCCGGTGACGGCGAGCTGCGCGGACATCGCCGCGATCGCCTCCGGAAGCATCGGCGTGGTCGCGGCGTGGTCGAGGTAAGCCATGGTGCTGACGATTCTACGAGTCCGCGGCACGGCGCGTGCCGAGGGCGGCGCCCGGCGCATCAGGTGCCGGCTCGCGGCAGCCCCGGGGAGGGCCGGTCCGAGTCGCGGCCGCCCCCTGTTCGCTTCAGGTTCGGGGCGGGCGCAGCCCGGGGCGTGCGAGGGAGGCGTCCCGTCCGGCTGCGATCAGAAAGCCGTCCAGCGTTGAGACGCCTTGCCCGAACAGCGGCTCGTCGTGACGCCGCTCCCACTGGCCAGACCGAGGCAGCCCCCGGTGCCGACGCTCACGAGGCTGCCCCCCTCCCCTGCGCGCCAGAGGCGTGATTCGGCCTCGTTGCACGAGAGCTGAAGGGTCCCCGCGTTGAGGATGTTCGCGCTCAGGCAGTTCCTGCCTGACTCGGCGGCGATCTGGAAGGATCCGTCGGACAGCGGGCGGACGGTCCAGCCGGCACCCATGCCCTCGCAGTCACCGGCGGCCGAGGGCCCGCCGTACGGGGCGACGAGGCACTTGCCGTTCTCGCCGTTGCGGTAGCGGTGCATCCCGGAGGGTGTGGTGGAGCCCCCGGAGCCGGTGCCCCCGGAGGTACCGGACCCACCCGAGGCACTGGACCCTCCCGAGGTACCGGACCCACCGGAGCCACTGGACCCTCCCGAGGTACCGGACCCACCGGAGCCACTGGAGCCGCCGGACGTGCCTGACCCACCCGCCGCTCCGGACCCGCCGGAACCGTCCTGGGAACCGCTCCCCGCGTCACCGGCCCCCGGCGCGGGCGAGGATCCGCCGTCAGCCTCCTTGTCAGCGCCCTCGCCCTTGTCCTTCGGCGACTTCGCGGGTGACGCCGGGCCGGACGGGCTCGCATCCGAGGAGGAGGCCCCGGGCACGGCCGGGGCCGAGACCGAGGCGGACGGCCCGGCGGCCTCGTGGTCGTTCGCCCCCGAGACATGGGGCAGGAGCTGGACGGCGAGCGTCGCCCCGCCCACGGTCAGGACGACGGGAAGGACGACGAAGGCGACGCGGGTACGCCGCGGGTGGTCCTGGAACTTCGTACGTGGCTTCCGCCCGAGGTTCCGCGTCTCCATGGAGACGGGCGGCGGCAGCTCGATCTCCTGGACGTTCGCCGCGAAGGCGGCCTTCTCCGCGAGGTTGCCGCTGATGGACTCCGGCCACGGAGGAGCCGTGAACGGCCCGTGCTCCGTGGCACTGCGCACCAGCTCGGAGGCCGAGGGCCTGGCCTCGGGGTCCTTGGCCAGGCAGGCAGTGACGATGTCGGCGAGTGCGGGATCCAGCTCCCGCAGCGCTGCCAGGTCGGGCTCCTCGTGCACGATGCGGTACAGCACGGCGGGGCCGGACTCCTCGCCGAAGGGCGGGCTGCCACTGGCCGCGTACGCGATGACCGAGCCCAGCGCGAACACGTCGGCGGCGCCGGTCAGATCCCTCTTCGTGGTGGCCTGTTCGGGAGCCATGTACGCCGGGGTGCCGACGACCATGCCGCTCCTGGTGAGCTGGCTCTGCTCGGTGGCGCGGGCCACACCGAAGTCGATGACCGTGGCGCCGTCCACGGTCAGCATGACGTTGGACGGTTTGAGGTCCCGGTGCACCATGCCCAGTTCGTGCACGGGGACCAGCCCGGCGGCCGCCTCGCGCAGCAGCAGCCAGAGGGTGCCGGCGGGCAGCGGGCCCTTGTGCAGCCTGAGGGCGTCACTCAGGGTGAGCCCGGGGACGTACGCGGTCGCCAGCCAGGGGGGCCGGGCGTCGCGGTCGCTGGCGATCAGGGGCGCGGTGGCCTCCGCGGGCAGCTCGGCGAGGTTGTCCAGCTCGTGCCCGAAGCGGCGGACGAAGTCCTGGTCCTCACCGGCGATCGAGGGCAGCACCTGCTTGACGGCGACGTACCGCCCCTCGTGGACGCCGAGGTAGACGCGCCCCATTCCGCCGGAGCCGAGCCGGCCGCCGAGCGGAATCCCACCGATCTGCACCGGATCGTCCGCTTCCAGCGGTTTGGCCCCGCTGCCCGTCAGGTCTAACACGCCCACGCTGTCCCCCCGTGACACACCGTTTCCGTACCGGGAAAGTCTGGCCAGCGGGCACCGGAAGCGGAAGCGGATTCAAGAGACTCACTCCAGATATTCACGCGGAGCGTCCCCCTCACGGGCCTCAGGCAGTGAGGCTCCAGGAGACGGTGCCGTTGGCCGTGACCAGGACGGCCAGGACGACCAGGTCGGCGATACCGAGGGCCAGTCCGAGCAGCGCGCGCCCCCGTCGGGCGGTGGAGCGGGCGAGAGCGACGAGCGCCATGACGATGGCGACGGGTCCGAGCAGGATGTTCATCACGAGGAGGCCGAGCAGCCCGAGTACGAACGAGGCGACGGCGAGCCCGTCGCCGTCCCGGGTGCCGGAACGAGCCGCGGCCGAGGGGGACTCGCCGGAGCGGGCGTCGCGCGGAGCGGTGCGTGCGGTGATGAGCGTCATGGTGCGGCTCCTTCGTCAGCGGGTGCGGCGGGCGAGGCGTTCACGAACGGCGAAGACCGCCAGCCAGAGGCCGATCACGGCGGCGGCGGCCAGGGCCACGGGGAGCGGGAGGTGCGCGACCGCTCCGAGGACAACCCCCAGCAGGAGCAGGGCGGCGACGAGGACGAACATGTCCGGGCCTTTCTGCGAGCTTTGAGAGTACGACTGTGCACTGACTTATCAGTTTAGACCCTGCGCCACTTCCGAAACTCGGAGAACGGTTGTTTACTGAATGGCATGAGTCACACCGTCGGCATCCGCCAGGCCCAGAAGCTGAAGACCCGCCAGGCGCTGCTCGACGCGGCACTCGGACTGCTGGAGCACCAGAGCCTGAGCAGCCTGGGCCTGCGCGAGGTGACGAGGGCCGTGGGCGTGACCCCGACCGCCTTCTACCGTCACTTCGACGACATGGCGGCGCTCGGCGTCGCCCTCGTCCAGGAGGCCTTGGACAGCCTGCACGGCATGATCGGCGCGATCCTGGCCGACACGGGGAACAGCGAGGAGCGGCTCGACCGCAGCGTCGAGCTGATAGCGCGTCATGTCACGGCGCAGCCCGCCCACTTCCGCTTCATCTCACGCGAACAGCACGGCGGCGTGGAGGAGGTCCGCGGGGCCATCGCCGCCCAGCTGCGCGGCTTCGCCGAGGAGGTCGCCCAAGTCCTCGGCGAGGAGCAGGAGTCAGCCGGCTGGGAGCGGGAGGACCTTCTGATGCTGGGCGGGCTCTACGTCGACCACATGGTGCTGACCGCGTCGGCGCTGCTGGACGCCGGCCCGGAGGGCGAGGAGGAGGTCGTCCGGGTGGCGCGGCGCCGGCTGCGCCTGGTCACGCTGGGCCGTGCCCACTGGCTGGACGGGCCGTAGGGTCGGTGCCATGAACGACTGGATACTGGACCGGGCCTTCGTCAGTTCCGCGGGCGAGGTGCGCTGGGCGGCGCTGGGGCCCGAGCAGGCTCCGCCCGTCGTCCTGGTGCACGGCACACCCTTCTCCTCGTACGTCTGGCGGGGCATCGCCCGGGGGCTGGCGCAGGACCACCGTGTGTACGTGTGGGACCTGCCGGGTTACGGCGCCTCCGCGCAGTACGACGGGCAGGACGTGTCGCTCCGCTCCCAGGCCCGGGTGCTCAACGAGCTCATCGAGCACTGGGGGCTCGGTGAACCGGCGGTGGCCGCCCATGACTTCGGGGGCTGCGTCGCCCTGCGGGCCCATCTCCTGCACGGTGCCCGCTACCGGCGCCTGGCCCTCGTCGACCCGGTGGCGCTGGCCCCGTGGGGCTCGCCCGCCTACCGGCTGCTCGGGGGCCGCTCCGAGGTCTTCGGCGACCTGCCGCCGGACCTGCACCGGGCCCTGGTGACGGAGTACGTCGGATCGGCCAGCCACCGGGGGCTGCATCCGGCGGTGCTGGAGAGCCTCGTCGCCCCCTGGTGCACCGAGGCCGGGCAGCCCGCGTTCTACCGGCAGATCACCCAGAACGACCAGCGGTTCACCGACGAGATCCAGCACCGATTCGGCGAGCTGGAGCTGCCGGTGCTGGTGTGCTGGGGCACCGAGGACACCTGGATCCCGGTCGCCCGCGGCCATGAGCTGGCCGGGATGATCCCGGGCGCCGAGCTGCGGCTGATCGAGGGGGCGGGGCACCTGGTCCAGGAGGACGCTCCCGCCGAGCTCACCGCGGCCCTCACCCGTTTCCTGCGTACGGCTCCGTGACCGCGGCCGCCGCTTCGGGAACCACGCGATGCGCCCGGTCCGGCGCGCCTCAGCCGCGGGGCGCGCGGGCCAGCTGGCGGGACTGGGCGACGAGACGGCCGGCGCTGTCCCAGACGTCCGCGTCCTCCTCCAGGAAGCCGCCCGCGAGGTTGCGGGTGGTGATGGAGACGCGCAGCGGCCCGGGGGCCGGGCGGCAGCGGATGTGGGTGGTGAGCTCGATGGTGGGCGTCCAGCCCTTGAGCCCCAGCTCGAACGAGGTCGGCGGCAGCGCGTCCACGGTGAGCAGCAGCGAGAGCGGGTCCGCGTCACGGCCGTCCGCGAGCGCGAACCAGCCCCGCATCTCGCCCTTGCCCGACGGCGCGCCGACGGCCCAGCCGACCGTCGCGGGGTCGAGCTTGATGTCCAGGCGTTCGGTGATGGCGGAGCTGCCGGGGATCGGTGCCGTGCCGTCGCTCGTGCCGAAGCACTGTTCGATGGGTGCGATGGCGGGCGGCTCGGCCGCCGTGCGGACCTCGTCGGTCAGGCCGTCCAGGTCGCCGTAGGTGGCAAGCACCCGGATGCGCTCGATCTCCGTACCGTCCTCCGCGAACTGGAAGAGCGATGCCTCGCCGGTGGAGAGCGTGCGGCCGGTGCGGACGACCTGGGTGCGGATCACTGCGGGGCCGGGGACGGAGGCCGTGAGGTAGTGCGCGGAGACCGAGAAGGGGTCGGAGTGCGGGAGCGCCTCGCCGAGCGCGCGGCCGAGCATGGCGAGCAGGTAGCCGCCGTTGACCGCGTGGATGATCGTCCAGCCCGCGGAGAGCTCCGCGTCGTAGACGCCTTCCTCCCGGAACCTGACCGCGGTGTCGCGGTCGAACTCGCTGTCACCGATGGTCGCCTGTACCGCGCGCGACTCCTGCGCTGCTGCCTGTGCCATGGCATGCACGGTACACCGATCGCATTACTGAGCGGTAGCTTTTTGTTTGCCGTCACATGACGGCGGGCTTCTCCTCCGCCGTGGCCGAGCGCCGGTTGTAGGCGCGCGGGGCCCGCCAGTGGAAGCGCAGGGCCAGGAGCCGCAGGAGGAACGCGGTGATCGCGGCGGCGGCGCTGGTGTAACCGTTGAGGGCGTCGAACCGGATGCAGAGGACCACCATGACGGCGCCCACGATGGCGGGCACGGCGTACAGGTCCCGGTCCCAGCGCAGCAGCGACGGCACCTCGTTGGCCAGGACGTCGCGGAGCACACCGCCGCCGACCGCGGTGGCCAGCCCCAGGGCGGCGGAGGAGGTGAGGCCGAGACCGTACTCGTACGCCTTGACCGTGCCGGCCACGCAGAAGAGCCCCAGCCCGGCCGCGTCGAAGACGTTGACGCCGACCTGGATCCGCTCCACGTGCGGGTGCAGGAAGAAGACCAGGGCGGCGGCGAGCAGCGGGGTGACGAAGTAGCCGAGATCCGTGAAGGCCGCCGGAGGGACCGCACCGATGATCACATCACGGAAGATCCCTCCGCCCAGCGCTGTCACCTCGGCGAGGACTGCGATGCCGAAGACATCGAAGTTCTTGCGTACGGCGAGCAGTGCGCCCGAGATCGCGAAGACGAAGATTCCGACGATGTCGAGCGAATGCTGGACGGAGGGGGTGAAGAGTTCGTTGAGCACCGGGCAATTGTGCCGGTACTACTCCTTCGCCTTGCCCTCCGCGTCCGGGGACGGCGCGGAGGACGAGTCCTCGCCGTCACCGTCGGCCGCGAGCGCGGCGGACTTCCCCGGCTCGCCCGAAGCCTCGGACACGGACGCCTCCTCGGACACGGACGCCTCCTCGGACAGGGACGCCGTCGCGGGGGCGGTCGCCTCCTCCGTCGCGGCGGCCGGCTCCGCGGCTGCCGCCGACTTCACCGTGATGACGTCCGCGACGAGCGGCGCGTCCCCCGGTGCCTGGTCCTCGCCGTTCTCCGGGTGGTGGCACGCCACCTGGTGCCCGGTCTTCAGCTGGAGCAGCGGCGGCTCCGTCGTCTTGCAGACCTGCGTCGCCTTCCAGCACCGGGTGTGGAACCGGCAGCCGGTCGGCGGCGAGATCGGCGACGGCACGTCGCCCTTGAGCAGGATGCGGTCGCTCTTGGCACCGCGCCTGCGCGGGTCCGGCACCGGCACCGCGGACATCAGCGCCTTGGTGTAGGGGTGCATCGGCGCCTCGTACAGCGAGGTGCGGTCCGCGAGCTCCACGATCTTGCCGAGGTACATGACCGCGATCCGGTCCGACACATGGCGGATGACCGACAGGTCGTGCGCGATGATCATGTACGTGAGCCCGAGCTCCTCCTGGAGGTCGTCCAGCAGGTTCACCACCTGCGCCTGGATCGACACGTCCAGCGCCGAGACCGGCTCGTCGGCGACGACCAGCTTCGGCTTCAGTGCGAGCGCCCGCGCGATGCCGATGCGCTGGCGCTGACCGCCGGAGAACTCGTGCGGGTAGCGGTTGTAGTGCTCGGGGTTGAGCCCCACCAGCTCCAGAAGCCGCTGGACCTCGGCCTTCACACCGCCCTCGGGATCGACGCCCTGGAGCCGGAAGGGGGTGCCGACGATTCCGCCGACCGTGTGGCGCGGGTTCAGCGAGCCGTACGGGTCCTGGAAGATCATCTGGATGTCGCGGCGCATCGGCCGGAGCCGCCCCGCCGACATGTGGGTGATGTCGCGGCCCTGGAACTCGACCTTGCCGCCGGTCGGTTCCAGCAGACGGGTCACCAGCCGGCCCATGGTCGACTTCCCGCAGCCCGACTCACCGACCACGCCCAGGGTCTCCCCGGGACGCACGTCGAAGGTGAGCCCGTCCACGGCCTGGACCGCGCCGACCTTGCGCTTCAGCACGCCCTTGGTGATCGGGAAGTGCTTGACCAGGCCTTCGACCTTGAGGAGCGGCTCGGACCCGGACCCGTCCGACCCGGCCGCGGGGGACGCGGGAGTCTTCTTGTCTCGATCAGTCACAGCTTCGGCGCAATCTCTTCGGTCCAGATCCGGTCGCGCTTCTCACGCGACATGTGGCACGCGGAGTAGTGCCCGTCGCTGACCAGCTGCAGCTCAGGACGCTCGGTGCGGGTGATGTTGTCCGGCGGGACGTCGGCGTACGGGCAGCGCGGGTGGAAGGCGCAGCCCGACGGGACGTTGATGAGGCTGGGCGGCGAGCCCTTGACCGGGATGAGCCGCTCGGTCTGCTCCCGGTCGATGCGCGGCATCGAGCCGAGCAGACCCCAGGTGTAGGGGTGCTGGGGCTCGTAGAACACCTTCTCGGCCGTGCCGCGCTCGATGCAGCGTCCCGCGTACATCACGAGCAGGTGGTCCGCGATCTCGGCGACGACACCGAGGTCGTGCGTGATCATGACGACCGCGGAGCCGAACTCCTTCTGCAGATCGCGGATGAGGTCGAGGATCTGCGCCTGGACGGTGACGTCGAGTGCGGTCGTCGGCTCGTCGGCGATGAGCAGCTGCGGGTTGTTGACCAGAGCCATCGCGATCATGGCGCGCTGGCGCATGCCGCCGGAGAACTGGTGCGGGTAGTCCTCGTACCGGCGGTGCGGCTCGGGGATCCCGACGCGGTCGAGCATCTCGATCGCGCGCTTCTTCGCCGTCTTCTTGTCGACCTTGTGGTGGACCCGGTGGGCCTCCACGATCTGCGCGCCGATGCTGTAGTACGGGTGCAGGGCGGACAGCGGGTCCTGGAAGATCATGGCCATCTTCTGGCCGCGCAGCTTCCGTACGCGCTCGGGGCCTGCGCCGATGAGCTCCTCGCCGTCCAGCCAGATCTCGCCCTTGATCCGGGCGCGCTCCGAGGTGTGCAGGCCCATGATCCCCAGTGAGGTCACGGACTTGCCCGAACCGGACTCGCCGACGATGCCGAGGGTCTGGCCGGCCTTGAGGTCGAAGCTGACGCCGTCGACGGACTTGACCAGGCCGTCGTCGGTGTCGAAGTGGACGCTGAGGTCGCGCACGGACAGGAACTCGTGGCCGTCGCCGGACCGCGGGGCGGGGACGGTGTCCGCCGCCGGGGAGTCCTTCTTGATTGCGTCGCTCATGAGAGCCTCACCCGGGGGTCGATCGCGGCGTACACGAGGTCCACCAGCAGGTTGCAGATGACGATGAAGAAGGCGGCGACCAGGGTCACGCCCATCACCTTGGGCAGGTCGGCGGTGGTCACGCCCTGGATGGCGAAGGCACCGAGGCCCTGGAAGGAGAAGACCCGTTCGGTGATGACGGCGCCGCCGAGCAGCAGTGCGAAGTCCATGCCGAAGATCGTGACGAGCGGGGTCAGCGCGGAGCGCAGGCCGTGCTTGACGACGACCTTGCGTTCCTTGAGGCCCTTGGCACGGGCGGTTCTGATGTAGTCCTCGCCCATCGTCTCCAGCATCCCGGCCCGGGTGAGCCGGGCGTAGAGAGCGGAGTACAGGAGGGCGAGCGTGCACCAGGGCAGGACCAGGCTGCCCGCCCACGCGAGGGGATCGTCGGCGAACGGGACGTACTCCCCGTTGCCGAACAGCGCCAGGACGACGAGGCCGGTGAAGAACATCGGCAGCGAGACGCCGGCGAGGGCGACACCCATGGAGAGGCGGTCGAAGAAGGAGCCCCGCTTCAGCGCGGAGAGGACGCCGATCGCGACACCGGAGACGACCCAGATGACCGCGGCACCGACGGCCAGCGACAGGGTGACCGGGATGCGGTCGACGAGCTGCGGCCAGATCTCGGTGTGGGTCTTGAAGGAGTAGCCGAAGCACGGGGCGTTGCAGGTGACCGGGTCGGGGCCGAACTGGTAGTCGGCGCCGACGACGATGCCCTTGATGAATTCCCAGTACTGGATGTACAGGGGCTGATCGAGCCCCAGGTTCTTCTTGACCGCGGCGATGACGTCGGGGTCAGGGCTCTTACCGACGTACTGGGCGGCCATCGAGTCGAGGGTCTGCCCGCCGAGGCGGGGAACCAGGAAGAAGATCGCGAACGTGACTGCGCTGACCACCAGCAGCAGCAACACCGCGGCGAATACGCGTCGGATGATGTACGCAGCCACAGCCGTGCGGCGCCGGGCGGGCGGACGGGGTACGCCCGCCGGCCCGGCGCCTTCACCTGCCTTTCAAGGGATGCTGTTGATGAACAGGTGTTACTTGGTCGAGGTCATCAGCACGTAGTCGTACATGCCGAGGTACGCGTCGGTGACCGTGACGTTCGCCGCGGACTCCGGGCGGTAGAGCAGGTTCTTGCGGTAGACGAGGGGAACGACCGAGGCGTTCTCCATGACCTTCTGGTCGACCTCGCCCCAGGCGGCGTTGCGCGCCGTGGTGTCGACGGTGCCGATGCCCTTGACGAGGGCGTCGTTGACGCCCTTGTCGTCGAGCTCCATCAGGTTCGTACCACCGGACGGCTTGATGGCCGATCCGTTCACGATCTGGTCGAGGAAGCCGAAGCCGGTCGGCCAGTCGGCACCCCACTGCATCATCATCATGCCCGCGTTGTTCTTGTGGACCCACTCGGGGACACCCGCGAAGTCGGTGAAGTACTTGTCCGACGGGAACTGCTTGATCTCGGCGGTGATGCCGATCGCCTTCAGGCTGCCCTGGAGCTGCGTGGCGGCGGTGATCTCGTCAGGACGGTCCGAACGGGCCGTCAGCGTGGTCTTGAAGCCCTTGGCCTGACCGCACTTGGCCAGGTGGTCCTTGGCCTTGGCGATGTCGCCCTTGTTGCCCTCGGTCGGGTACAGGTCGAACTTCTTGTAGCCGGCGACGGTCGGCGGGATGACCGTGGTGGCCGGGTCGCCCTTGACCGAGCCACCGATCGAGTCGATCAGGCTCTGCTTGTCGACGGCGTACTGGACGGCCTTGCGGCACTCGATGTTGTCGAACGGCTTCACGTTGACGTTGAGCGCCATGTACTGCAGGACGCCGGCGTACGGGTTGTCCGTCTTGGCCTTCTCGGATGCCTTGACCAGGACCTTGGGCTGCGTCTTGGACTGCAGACCCGTGCCCGCGACGTCCGCGGTGGTCACGTCGTTGAGGAGGTGGTCGTCGACCGTGGTGGGGTTGACGTTGAGCTTCAGCTGGATCTTGTCCGGCAGCGCCTTGCGGATCGGGTCCGTCTTCGGGTCCCACTCCGGGTTGCGGACCAGCGTCGCGCCCTTGCTCTCGTCGTACGCCGAGAACTTGTACGGGCCCGAGGAGACCATCTTCTGGACGTAGCTGGCACCCGTGTCGGCCTTCTGCGGGACCGGAGCGGTCTGCGAGAAGGCGGCGAGGTAGTCCATGTCCGCGAAGGGCTTGTTCAGCTTGAAGACGATCGTGTAGTCGTCCGGCGTCTCGATGGACTTGAGACCCCCGGCCGACTTGTCCTTGTACGGACCCTTGTACTTGTCGCCGCCCTCGAGGTACGCCTTGAAGTACGTCGGGCCGTTGGACAGGGCCTCGGGCGCGAAGTTGGAGCGCTCGACGGCGTACTTGACGTCCTTCGAGGTGATCTCGGTGCCGTCCTCGAACTTCACGCCCTTGCGGATCGTGTACGTCCAGGTCTTGGCGTCCGCGCTGGCCTTGCCGAGGCTGGTGGCGAGGTCGGGGACGACCTTCAGGCTCTCCTTGCCGGCGGCCGGCTTGAAGGTGACCAGGGAACGGGCGTACAGGCGGGAGAAGTTCTGCACCCAGCCGTAGTACGTGTTGCCCGGGTCCAGGGAGTCCGGGCCACTGGAGTGCTCGTAGGTGACCGTCCCCCCCTTCTTGTCCGTCGGGTTGACGATGCTCGTCAGACCGGCGTCGGCCTTGGCGTTGCCCCCACCGCCGTTGCTGGCGCCGTCCGAATCGCTGCCGCTGCAGGCCGATGCGCCGAGCGACACCGCTACGGCCACGGCTATGGCCGCTGCTGTCTTTCTGTTCTGCATGCTGAGGAAAGCCCCCTCGCTAGTCCGGTGCGGCACTGCCGCGATTACTTGCCACGAGGGTCGAGTGCGTCGCGCAGCCCGTCCCCCAGCAGATTGAAGGCCAGCACGGTGATGAAGATCGCCATACCGGGGATGACCATGAACATCGGGTCCACCTCGTAGAGGTCGACGGCCTGCGTGAGCATGCCGCCCCAGGACGCCTGCGGCGGCGCGATACCCACGCCGAGGAAGGACAGGGAGGCCTCGAAGAGGATGTTCGTGGGGATCAGCAGCGTCGCGTACACGAGGATCGGCGCGATGAGGTTCGGCAGCAGCTCGCGGAAGAGGATGAACGGGCCGCGGGCCCCCAGGGACCTGGCGGCCTCGACGAACTCCCGCTCACGCAGCGACAGCGTCTGCGCACGGACGATGCGGCCGATGTAGGGCCAGCTGAAGAATCCGATCACGAAGATCAGGACCGCGATCCGCAGCGTGAGCCCTTCCATCCCGAAGGCGTTGCCCTGCAGGGAGGCGGAGATGGAGATCGCGAAGAGGAGCAGCGGGAAGGCGAGGAAGGTGTCCATCAGCCGGCTGATGAAGCTGTCCACCCAGCCGCCGTAGAACCCGGCCACGACGCCCATGACGACGCCGATGACGACCGAGAGCAGCGTGGAGCCGACGGCGACCACGAGGGAGACCCAGGAGCCTTCGAGGATGCGCGCCAGGATGTCGCGTCCGGTCTGCGGCTCGACTCCGAGGGGGTGATCCCAGCTGATCCCGCCCAGGGAGCCCTTGGGCGCCAGCATGACGGGGTCGACCAGGCTCTGGTTGAAGGCGTTGGGGTCGAGCCCGAGGAGCGACTGGAGCGGCTTGGACAGAACCGCGGTGAGGATCAGCAGCACGACGACGATGCCGCCGGCCATCGCGCCCTTGTCCCGCTTGAAGCGCGTCCAGGCGATGCGGCCGAGCGAGCGGCCCTCGATCTCCTTGCGCCCGGCGCCTTCCAGCACCGTTTCGGGCCGCGCATCCGCCCCGGTGGTCTCGATCGGTGCCGTCATTGCGCTGGAGACCCCTCTCGGCCGACGGTGGCCGGCCTGTGACCGCCGCTGTAGCGGCTCTAACAAAACATGACAGATGCGATCACACATGCCGAACTGACCCTGTTTGAAAGAGGGTTTCGCCGGGCATGGAGCACCTGCTGTGTGGAGTCTTCAACCACTTTGCGATCACCCGCCAGACCTGACGGGGAATGTTTGCTCAAACGTGATGCTGCCAAGAGGCTTCCGTTATGCGGACAGCTGTGCTTGTTGAGCGGGCCCCCGGGGAACCAATCCGTTGCTAACGGACATGTCTCCCAACTACGTTGTTCAGGTGACTATTTGGCCGCGACACCGCGGTGGCGGCCGACGCCCTCTCAGTACGCGTGCGGTACCGGCCCGGTGGCGGGCGGGTAGCCGTAACCCGGGGCAGCGGGTGCCGGGGCGTGCGCCTCGCGGTCGTAGAACGGACGGGAGTTGGCGTTCAGCCACATCGCGACGGGGTCGTACTCGTCGGACAGCGAGACCGTGGAGACCGGCAGCCCGTCGGGGACCACGCCGATCGACTGCTGCATCATCGCGCGGACCGCGTCGACGGACGGCCGGCCCGTGTCGTAGAGGTCGAGCCCGATCGCGAGGTACGGGGCGCCGAGCGCCGGCTGCACCCAGGCGCGGCGCAGCGCGCGGACGGCGGAGGTGCGGTGGGCGTTCTGCGACAGCAGGGCGTAGAACTGCGGGAGTTCGATGGAGGGTTCGGTCAGCCGCAGCGGCCCGGCGGGCATCCGGTCGAGGTCGGTGGCGATGCGGCGCAGGTCCAGCCACGGGATGCCGACGCCGCCGCCGGGGGCGTGCGGGTTGAGCCAGATGCCCCAGCGGTCGGGGAAGAGGGAGCGGGCGATGTCGCGGCCCGTGATCACTTCGTGGGCCCTGTTCCAGCCGCTGGCCGAGAGCTCCTGGGCGGAGGTCACACAGGGGGCGTAACCCTGCCCTTCGACCTCCATGTTGCCGTACTGGGCGTCGGGGGAGCCCGCCGTGCCGTGCCAGAGGAGCATCCAGACCTGGCCGTCCGCGAGGGACCGCAGCAGCGACTCGTACGCGTCGAGGCGCCCCGGGGTCACTTGGCGCAGCATGTGCTCGACCTGACCGGCCGCCGCGGTACCTGACGCACTCACCCTGGGTCCCGCCCCTCTTCGTTCCGCTGTTCCCGCATGCCGCACTGTGCTGTGGTGCCACTCCCGGGCACACGGGGCGGCCTCGTCATCCAACCAGCTTATGCGCCGCCCCTGACACCGTCTTGACGCCACGTGGCAACGGCGGCTCCGTCTCTCAGTACGCGTCGCGCCGGTAGAACGGACGTACCTTCTCCAGCATCCAGTCCCCGACCGGGTCCTGCGCCACGTCGAGCAGCAGGAGATTGACCGGCCAGGGCACCTGGACCCGGCCGAGCGCGCGCCCCAGGGCGTCCAGCGGGGCGCTCTGCCCGGCGGCGTCCCACACGGCGGACTCGACGCCGACGAAGAGGACGGGACTCTCGCCCTCGATGCTGGCCAGCGCCCGGCGCGCGGTCTTCACCTCGGCGGTCCCCTGGAATTCGGCGGACACCGCGGCGAGGAAGTCGACGGGGTCCTCCTTCCAGTCCGGCTCGTACAGCCGAACCCGGCCGCCGCTCGCGGGGCCGTCCAGCGGGGTGCGCCCGGCCCGGCAGAGCTCGGCGACGGCGCCGGGCGGCAGGGGCACGCCGACGGCGCCGCCGGGGTTGACCGCTATACCGAGCTGCGGCGGCAGTCCGCGGGCGAACTCGCGTGCGGGCGCGACGGTGAAGGAGAGATGGGTGCCGACGCACTGGAGGAACTGCGCCTCGGAGCTGAACACGGGGACGTACGCGCCGCCGTCGATGTCGACCGTCGGCAGATCGAGGTCGGTGCTGTCGCGCCCTCCGCCGTTCGGGAGGGGGACCCAGATCTGGCTGCGGCCGAGCACCTCGACCAGCCTTCCGCCCGCGCCGGGCACGCCGAGCGAGGCACTGAGCACCTCCTCTAGCTCGTTGGCCGGCCATCCCTGCGGCGGGTGCGACGGGGCCTGGGCCTGAGCCGGAATGTCCACGGTGTCTGTGTCCCTTTCTCGCCATGCGGTGCGGCTGAAACTCTAGACCGGGTCGCGGCAGGAGGGCAGAGCCCGCAGAGGCGGCACCTCCGTCCACCGCACCGTCCAGATCCCGGACAGTGCGCGGAGCGCCTGCGAACTGTGCGTATGCGAACGGTGACGCCCCCGGGTCCTCTACTCCTGCGGGAGCCGCGCCTCCGGGAACGAGATCCGGTCGATGTCCGCGGCGGCCTCACGGTCGAGCAGGACCGCCGAGGCACACCCCGGCGGCAGCAGTCCGGTCTCCGTGTCGCGCAGCAGCCGGCCCACCGCCCGCCGGTGCCGGGCGAAGGCGTATCCGGAGACCCCGCGCCCACGCTCCCGCTGCCCCTGCCTGGCCACCCGGGGGGTGACGTCGAGCAGGACGAGATGGAGGCCGCTGCCCCGGCGCCTGGCCTCACGCGCCAGCCAGTTCCGCACCCACGCCTGCGTGCCGCAGTCGTGGACGACGACGGGTCCGCCCGACCGCAGCGCCCGCCACAGCCCGGTGTAGTGCGCGGCACGCACCAGGGGGCGGTAGAGGGCGTACGGGAGTAAGGCGGGCAGGGCCGCCGCCCAGCGGTCCCTGGTGTCCTGGGAGTCGACCGCGTACTCCTTCACCGCCCGCCGGATCAGCGTCGACTTCCCGCTGCCGGGCAGCCCCGAGACCACGACCACGTCACCCGCCGTGAAGTCCAGGCCGCGCGGCCCCCGGCCGCCCCCGCCCCGCAGATCACGCACCACCGGAGCGGGCCCGCCCGTCAGCTCCCGGGCGGGCACGCCCGGCTGCTGGGGCATCGCACCGCGTGCCGCCCCCGCGGTTGTCGCGTAGCGCTGCAACGTCATCGCCTTCCCCCTGCCGAGTCACCCACTGACCTGCCCAAGAAGTGTAAAGAAAAGGTAATGCGGCACAACCGCTTCCGCCCGTACGTGTCGGGTCCGGCACCCGTCCGGGCCTGGACGCCCCACTCTCCCGCAATGCGTGCGATGATGACCCCGCCAACTGCATACCGGCCGTTTGAATCCGCGCGGGAGAGTCCCGGTCACCGTGTGCGCCGGGCGCCGAAGGAGCAAGTTCCTCCCTTGAATCTCTCAGGCCCCGTACCGCGTGGATGAGGCAGATCTGAAAAGCGGGCCGCTCTGCGGCTCCACCCAAGGTGCAAGCCGACGCTGACGGGGCCGACCCCGTCGGGACCCTTTCAGGGGCTTTCGGCGAACCTCTCAGGTTCCGATGACAGATGGGGAGGGAACCACCCCCTGTCGTCATGCCCTGGAGCCATGTCCATGAGCACTGCCCCGAGCGCCGCCCCCCGTCTCACCGCCCTCGATGCCCTGCACCGTTCCCTGGGCGCGACCATGACCGACTTCGCCGGCTGGGACATGCCGCTGCGGTACGCCAGTGAGCGCGACGAGCACAACGCCGTACGCGAGCGGGCCGGCCTGTTCGACCTGTCACACATGGGCGAGATCACCGTCACCGGTCCGCAGGCGGCGGCCTTCCTGAGCTACGCGCTGGTCGGCAACATCGCCACCGTGGGCGTGGGCCGGGCCCGCTACACGATGATCGTCGCCGAGGACGGCGGGATCCTGGACGACCTGATCGTCTACCGCCTGGGCGAGACCGAGTACATGGTCGTCGCCAACGCGGGCAACGCCCAGCTCGTCCTGGACACCCTCACCGCGCGCGCCGGTGACTTCGACACCGAGGTGCGGGACGACCGCGACGCGTACGCGCTGCTCGCCGTCCAGGGCCCCGACTCCCCCGCCGTACTGAAGTCGGTCACGGACGCCGACCTGGACGGACTGAAGTACTACGCGGGACTGCCCGGAACGGTCGCCGGCGTCCCCGCGCTCATCGCCCGTACGGGTTACACCGGTGAGGACGGCTTCGAGCTCTTCGTGGCCCCCGCCCATGCCGAGCAGCTCTGGAGGGCGCTGACCGAGGCGGGCGCGCCGTACGGTCTGATCCCCTGCGGGCTCTCCTGCCGCGACACGCTCCGCCTGGAGGCGGGCATGCCGCTGTACGGGCACGAGCTGACCACCGCGCTGACGCCCTTCGACGCGGGCCTGGGCAGGGTCGTGAAGTTCGAGAAGGAGGGCGACTTCGTCGGCCGCGAGGCGCTGACCGCCGCGGCGGCCCGTGCGGAGTCGGCCCCGCCCCGCAAGCTCGTCGGCCTGGTCGCCGAGGGCCGCCGGGTACCGCGCGCGGGTTACCCCGTCGTGGCCGGCGGGCAGGTCGTGGGCGAGGTCACCTCCGGTGCGCCGTCGCCCACCCTGGGCAAGCCGATCGCCATGGCCTACGTGGACGCGGCGCACGCAGCACCCGGCACCGAGGGTGTCGGGGTCGACATCCGGGGCAAGCACGAGCCGTACGAGGTCGTGGCCCTGCCGTTCTACAAGCGCCGTAAGTGACGCGGTGCGGCGCGCCTGTCACACGGCGCGCCGCGCACGTGACGCAGTCGTGTCTCACACCGTAAGACCACCGTTCATCAGCACTCCCCCGCGTACAGGAGAATTCAGGTCATGAGCAACCCCCAGCAGCTGCGGTACAGCAAGGAGCACGAGTGGCTGTCGGCCCTCGAGGACGGCGTGGCCACGGTCGGCATCACCGAGTTCGCGGCCAACGCGCTCGGTGACGTCGTCTACGCCCAGCTCCCGGAGGTCGGCGACACGGTGACCGCGGGCGAGACCTGCGGTGAGCTGGAGTCGACCAAGTCGGTCAGCGACCTGTACTCGCCGGTGACCGGCGAGGTGACCGCGGCCAACCAGGACGTCGTGGACGACCCGTCGCTGGTGAACTCCGCTCCCTTCGAGGGCGGCTGGCTGTTCAAGGTGCGCGTCGCGGAGGAGCCGGAAGACCTTCTCTCCGCCGACGAGTACACCGCGTTCTCCGGCAACTGAGACCTTAGGGACCCACTGATGTCGCTTCTCAACTCCTCCCTCCACGAGCTGGACCCGGACGTCGCCGCCGCCGTCGACGCCGAGCTCCACCGTCAGCAGTCCACCCTCGAGATGATCGCCTCGGAGAACTTCGCTCCGGTCGCGGTCATGGAGGCGCAGGGCTCCGTCCTCACCAACAAGTACGCCGAGGGCTACCCCGGCCGCCGCTACTACGGTGGCTGCGAGCACGTCGACGTGGTCGAGCAGATCGCGATCGACCGCATCAAGGCGCTCTTCGGCGCCGAGGCCGCCAACGTCCAGCCGCACTCCGGCGCGCAGGCCAACGCCGCCGCGATGTTCGCGCTGCTGAAGCCGGGCGACACGATCATGGGTCTCAACCTGGCCCACGGCGGTCACCTGACCCACGGCATGAAGATCAACTTCTCCGGCAAGCTCTACAACGTGGTCCCGTACCACGTCGACGACACCGGTGTCGTGGACATGGCCGAGGTCGAGCGCCTCGCCAAGGAGTCGAAGCCGAAGCTCATCGTGGCCGGCTGGTCCGCCTACCCGCGTCAGCTGGACTTCGCCGCCTTCCGCCGCATCGCGGACGAGGTCGGCGCGTACCTGATGGTCGACATGGCGCACTTCGCCGGCCTGGTCGCCGCGGGTCTGCACCCCAACCCGGTGCCGCACGCCCACGTCGTCACGACCACCACGCACAAGACCCTCGGTGGTCCGCGCGGTGGCGTCATCCTGTCGACGCAGGAGCTCGCCAAGAAGATCAACTCGGCGGTCTTCCCCGGTCAGCAGGGCGGCCCGCTGGAGCACGTGATCGCGGCCAAGGCGGTCTCCTTCAAGGTCGCGGCGACCGAGGAGTTCAAGGAGCGCCAGCAGCGCACCCTGGACGGCGCCCGCATCCTCGCCGAGCGCCTGGTGCAGCCGGACGTCACCGAGGTGGGCGTCTCCGTCCTCTCCGGCGGTACGGACGTGCACCTGGTCCTGGTCGACCTGCGCAACTCCGAGCTGGACGGCCAGCAGGCCGAGGACCGGCTCCACGAGGTCGGCATCACGGTCAACCGGAACGCCGTCCCGAACGACCCGCGGCCCCCGATGGTCACCTCGGGTCTGCGGATCGGTACGCCCGCCCTGGCCACCCGTGGCTTCCAGGCGGAGGACTTCACCGAGGTCGCCGAGATCATCGCGGCCGCGCTGAAGCCGACGTACGACGCCGACGACCTCAAGGCCCGCGTGATCGCGCTGGCCGAGAAGTTCCCGCTGTACCCCGGCATCAAGTAGTCACCCGCAATTTGCACGCAGGGTGGGGGCACCGCGCACACTGAACACAGTGAGCCCGGTGCCCCCACCCCTTTGCCCCGCGCTCCCGGGCCCACCGGCCCGTCCCCGCACCACCCGGCGGACAACGACGTCCACCAACGCCTTAGGAGTACTCCCGTGGCCCTCTCGGTCTTCGACCTCTTCTCGGTCGGCATCGGCCCTTCCAGCTCCCACACGGTCGGTCCGATGCGCGCGGCCCGCATGTTCGCCCGCCGCCTCAAGAACGAGGGCCTGCTGGCCCACACCGCCTCGATACGGGCCGAGCTGTACGGCTCGCTCGGCGCGACCGGTCACGGGCACGGCACCCCGAAGGCCGTCCTGCTGGGTCTGGAGGGCGAGTCGCCGCGCACGGTCGACGTCGAGGGCGCCGACGCCCGCGTCGAGGAGATCCGCGCCTCGGGGCGCATCAACCTGCTCGGCATGCACGACATCCCCTTCGACGCCGACGAGCAGCTGGTCCTGCACCGGCGCAAGGCCCTGCCGTACCACGCCAACGGGATGACGGTCCTCGCGTACGACCGCGACGGCGCCCCGCTCCTGGAGAAGACGTACTACTCGGTGGGCGGCGGCTTCGTCGTCGACGAGGACGCGGTGGCCGGCGAGAACCCGATCGTTCCCGACGACACCGTCCTGAAGCACCCCTTCCGCACGGGCGACGAGCTGCTGAGGCTCGCCCGGGAGACCGGCCTGTCCATCTCCTCCCTGATGCTGGAGAACGAGAAGGCCTGGCGGACCGAGGACGAGATCCGCGCCGGGCTGCTGGAGATCTGGCGCGTCATGCAGGCCTGCATCGCCCGCGGCATGTCCCGCGAGGGCATCCTGCCCGGCGGCCTGAAGGTCCGCCGCCGCGCCGCGAACACGGCCAGGCAGCTGCGCGCCGAGGGTGACCCCCAGACGCACGCGATGGAGTGGATCACCCTCTACGCGATGGCCGTCAACGAGGAGAACGCCGCCGGGGGCCGTGTGGTGACCGCCCCGACCAACGGCGCGGCGGGCATCATCCCCGCCGTCCTGCACTACTGGATGAACTTCGCGGCGAGCGGCTGCACCGAGGCCGAGAAGGACGACAGCGTCGTCCGTTTCCTGCTGGCCGCCGGCGCGATCGGCATGCTCTTCAAGGAGAACGCCTCCATCTCCGGCGCCGAGGTCGGCTGCCAGGGCGAGGTCGGCTCCGCCTGCTCCATGGCCGCCGGCGCCCTCGCCGAGGTCCTGGGCGGGTCCCCCGAGCAGGTGGAGAACGCCGCCGAGATCGGCATGGAGCACAACCTGGGCCTGACCTGCGACCCGGTCGGCGGTCTCGTCCAGATCCCGTGCATCGAGCGCAACGGCATGGCGGCGGTCAAGGCGGTCACGGCGGCCAAGATGGCGCTGCGCGGCGACGGCAGCCACAAGGTCTCCCTGGACAAGGTCATCAAGACCATGAAGGAGACGGGCGCGGACATGAGCGTGAAGTACAAGGAGACCGCACGCGGCGGGCTCGCGGTGAACATCATCGAGTGCTAGACCGACGGCCGGAGCTTGTTCGCGAAGACCCACCGGTTGCCCGCCAGGGCGTCGTTCGGCTCGGGCAACGGGCCGCGGCCGTGCCGGCGGGTGAAGTCGAAGGGGGTGTGGACCGCCGTGGACCAGCCCCTGCCCTCGAGATCACCGGCTGAGTCCGGCCGCGGCTCCCTGTCGAACAGGGTGAGCAGGTCGATGCCGATCTGCTGTGCCGTCGACGTGTAGAGCGGGCTGTCGCGGTACTCCAGCAGGTCCTTCTCCAGCTTGACCTCGTACGCCAGGGCGCTCCCTTCCGGGCTCATCCGGTCCACCATCTCGATGAGGTACGTCTCGGCGGCGGCGGGGAGGTAGAACAGCAGGCCCTCGGCCAGCCACACGCTGGGGGCGGCCGTGTCGAAGCCGGCGCCGGTGAGCGCCTCGGCCCAGTCGGCGCGCAGATCGACCGGGACGGGTACGCGCGCCGCCTGCGGGGTGGCCGACAGCCCGTCGAGCACCCCGTGCTTGAACTCCAGCACTCCTCCCCTGTCGATCTCGTAGACCACGCAGCCGGGAGGCCAGTCGAGCCGGTACGCGCGCGAGTCCAGCCCCGCGCCGAACAGCACCACCTGGCGGGCCTCCCCCGTGCGCACCGACCGGAGGAGAAAGTCGTCGAGGACTCTCGTCCGCAGACCGAAGTAGCGCGCGAATCGTCCCCACAGCGGGTTCGCGTCCCCGTCCGGGACCTGTTCCATCCGGACCGGCCAGCCGTCGGAGGCCGGTGCGGCGCGCACGAAGTGCTCCGCGTACACGTCCTGTGCCAGGGCGTCGTGGCGGTGGGTCTCGATCGCCCGTGCCGCGGCGACCAGGAGAGCGGTCACACCCACCCCTCCTTCCACACCGGTGCTGCGATGCGTCGCGCCGTTCACGTCTCCTCCATCGGTGGGTCGGGCCACGGGGCGGTGAGGGACTGGGGGTGCCTCACTCATCGGCTTCCTCCTCCTGGAATCAGTACGGGTTTGACCACGCGCCCCGCTTCGCAGTCGCGTTCGGCCTCGTTGATCCCGGCGAGTGGGTACGTACGGATCAGCTCGTCGAAGGGGAACCGCCCGGCCTGCCACAGCCCGGTCAGCCGCGGGATGAGCAGTCCCGGCACCGCGTCGCCCTCGCAGATGTGGGAGATCGTCCTGCCCTGGTCCAGCGCTCCCGGTTCGAGGGGCAGCCTGGTGCGGAGCCGTGCCACCAGGCCGAGACGGCCGGTCGGGCGCAGAGCCCGGAGCGCGTCGTTGATCAGCTGGGCGGAGGCTGTGGTGTCCAGTGCGTAGTGCGCGCCGCCGTCGGTCAGTCGCCGGATCCGGCCGGGCAGGTCGGGCGAAGCGGCGTTCAGCGGGGTCGCGCCGAAGCGTTCGGCGAGGGCCAGCCGTTCGGGGTACCGGTCGACGGCCACGGTCACCGCTCCGGAGGCGGCTGCCGCCATCACCGCGGCCAGGCCCACCGCGCCCGCGCCGAAGACCGCGAGGGTGTCGCCGGGTGCGACGCCGAAGGAGTTGAGGACCGCACCGGCGCCCGTGAGGAACCCGCAGCCGAGCGGGCCGAGCAGTTCGACGGGCAGCGAGGGGTCGACCCGCACGGCATTGCGCGCCGGGACCAGCGCGTACTCGGCGAACGAGGACTGCCCGAACCACCGGGGGGCCAACTCGCCCCCGGCCGCGTCGGTGAAGCGCGCCGCGTTCTCCTTGCGCCCTCCGAAGAGGTTGAGCGAGGCGAAGGAGTCGCAGTAGGCGGAGGCGGCGGCCAGGCAGTTCCGGCAGTGGCCGCAGGAGTCGAAGCTCAGCACGACATGGTCACCGTTGTTCAGGCCGGTGTGCGGGCCGCCCGTCTCCACCACGACCCCGGCGCCTTCGTGCCCGAGTACCGCCGGCAGCGGTGAGCGGCCCGCGGAACGCCTGACCGCGAGGTCGGTCCGGCACATTCCACAGCCCGCGATCTCGACCAGGACCTCGCCGGCGGCCGGCCCCGTGTCCAGGAGCACGTCCTCGATGGCGAAGGGGCTCTCGTACGAACGCAGCACCGCCGCGCCGAACCTCATCCTCACGCCTCCTGCGGACGGTGCACGACGAACGGCGCGAGGTTGCCGTACAGCCCCCATGGGCCGCCCGCGACGCCGACACCGCTCTCCTTGGATCCTGCGAAGGGCTGGTCGAGGGACAGTTCGGCGTGGTGGTTGATCCATGCCGTTCCGCACTCCAGCCGGCCGGCCACCTCCTCGGCCCGGTCGAGGTCGGTCCCCCATACCGAGCCGCCCAGCCCGAAGCCGGTGTCGTTGGCCGCCTCGACGGCCTCGTCGGTGCTCCCGTACGGCAGCACCGGCAGGACGGGCCCGAACTGCTCCTCCGTCACCACGGGGCTGGCCGCCGGGACATCCGCCAGGATCGTCGGGGCGAAGAAGTAGCCGGGCCGGTCCAGCCGGTGCCCCCCGGCCACGGCCCGGGCGCCGTCTGCCAGTGCCCGCGCCGTGTAGTCCCCGACCCGGGCCAGCTGAGGAGCGTTGTTGACCGGGCCCAGCTGCGTCGCCGGATCGAGGCCGGCTCCGAGGACGACGCTCTTCGCGCGCTCCGCAAGGGCCTCCACCACCTGGTCGTAGAGCCGGACGGGCGCATAGACGCGCTTCACCGCCATGCAGACCTGCCCGCAGTTGCGGAACGCCGCCCAGAACAGCCGGTCCGCGATCCGCTCCACCTCCACGTCGTCCAGCAGGACGGCCGCGTCGTTGCCTCCCAGCTCCAGGGTGACGCGGGCGAGTGAGGCCGCTGCGCCCTGCGCGACGGCCCGACCGGTGGGAACCGAACCGGTGAAGGTCACATGGCGGATGCCCGGGTGGGCCGCGAGGCGGGCGCCGAGAGGCTCGGGACCGGTGACGATGGTCAGTACGTCCTCGGGGAGGGCGGTGGAGACGACGGACCCCAGCAGGCGTGTGGCGAGGGGTGTGAAGGGTGAGGGCTTGAGCACCATCGTGTTGCCCGCGGCGAGTGCGGGCGCGAACTTCGCGGCGGCAAGCTGCAGGGGGAAGTTCCACGGGGTGATCGCGGCGACCGGCCCGAGGGGCCGCCAGCGGATCTCGCTGCGCATCGGACGGCCGTCCGTGAGGAGCCGGGGCCGGGGGGCCGTCCGCTCGGCGAAGTAGCGCAGGCGCGCCGCCGTGCGGGCGATCTCCGCGTAGGACTCGGCCAGGGGCTTGCCCTGTTCACGGGTGAGCAAGGGGGCGAGGTCCGTCCCTGCCTCCTCCACGGCGTCGGCTGCCGCGAGCAGTGCGGCCGAGCGGACGGCGGGGTCGGACCGCCAGCCGAGCCACGCCTCGTGGGCCCGGCCGACGACGGCGTCCAGTTCGCCCGGCTGCTGCCGGGGAGCCTCGTCGAAGACCTCGCCGGTCGCCGGATCGAGGACGTCGAAGCGCTCGCCGGGGGTCGCGGGCCCGTGCCGGCGCTGCTGCGCGGCCATCCTGGCGGTCAACGCGCCGCGCTGACGGCAGCCGTGTGCTCCCGGGCGTGCCGGTCCATCTCCGCGCGGAAGGCGGCCACCAGCTCCGGCTTGATCCTTCCGGAGTTGCGGTCGCCGCCCTCGCAGACCGCCCCGCGCACCCCCACGATGTCCGTACCGATGCGGTGCAGCACACCGAGGTCTCCCACCTTCACGCTGCCCGCGAGGGCTGCGAGCAGACCGGCTTCATGGGCCAGTCGCACGAAGTCCGCGCAGACATCGGGCGGCAGGTGGTCGAACAGCCGTGTCCCGTCCTTGACCGCGGTGTCGAGCATGGCCGCGTCGGAGCCCGAGCGCAGGGCGATGTCGGGCAGGGCGAGCGGGTTGACGCAGCCGATCCGGTGGGCGTCGGCGTAGCCCGAGGCGACGACGAAGGCATCCGGCCGGTAGTCCTTCACCGCGCGGACGACCCCTCGCATGACGTCGACCGCCTGCTCGGGCGTCGTGCATCCGTAGAGGCCGACCTTGATGTAGGTGGCTCCGGAGACGGCCGCACCGAGTGCCGCCTGCGCCACTGTGCCGGGCTTGTACGGCACGTCTCCCACGGTGGCGGACACCGGCTTGTCCGCCGGGACGGCCTCTCGGATCTCCCTGATGACCCACGGGAAGTTCGCGCCGAGCGAGCCCTCGTCGGGCTTCTTCACGTCGACGATGTCGAGGTGCTCCGCCGCCTTCGCACAGTCGAGGGCCTCCTCGACGCCGTCCGGGGAGATGAGAAGCAACAAAGTGGGCTCCTTCCACCGCGTGTCCACCTGACCGGGAAGCAGGTGTGCGGAGTCGCTCGGATTTCTTGCGGTCGGCTCATCTTCGGCGCGCCCCCTGACCGCCGGTAGGGCGCGGGGAGATCGAACGGGGCACTGCCGTATCCAGTGCGCCGTGCACGCCGGTTCTCAGCGGATCCCATCGGAACCGCACGGTCCGGCGGCCCGGCGGGCGTCGTGGGACACGGTGCCGGCAGTCGGCGGAGCGGCCGGTGTATGCGCGCCGGGCGGCAGGTTCATTCCTTCTGCTGAACGGCTGTTCCTTCCCGGAGATCCGGATGCCGCAGCCCGCATAGTGACAACACGACGGCCGTGCGACCGGCCGTCCCGTCTCCCGGTCCGACGAAAGGCGAGCACCCATGCGGAACGAAGCCATCAACCGAGTCAAACTCGTGTTCACCCTGTTCGACGCCGACGGCAACGGGGTCCTGGAGTCCGACGACTTCGAGCTGATGAGCAGCCGGGTCGCCGCTGCCGTACCCGGGGCCGACGAGGCACGGAAGCACGCCATGCGGGCCGGGTTCACGCAGTACTGGAACACGCTGGCCGGTGAGCTCGACGCCGATCACGACGGCCGGATCACCTACGACGAGTACCAGGCGTGCGTCCTCTCGCCCGAGCGCTTCGGCATGGCGATCGACCAGTTCGCGGCCGGCTTCGCCCGCCTCGGTGACCTGGACGGCAGCGGCACTGTCATCCGGCCGGTGTTCATCGGCATGATGAGAGGGGTCGGCTTCGACCTGCCGAACATCCACGCGCTCTTCGACGCCTTCGAGCCCGATGACGACGACCGGGTCCGGGTGGACGTCTGGGAGGCCGAGATCAAGAACTTCTACGCCCCCGACAAGGGCGGCATCCCCGCGGACCTGCTGGCAGCGACTCCGGCTGCCTGATCCGGCCGGCGACCGCGGCGACGCGGTCTCGCGGGGAGGCCCGCGGCGCGGACGGACGGCGCTGCGCACGCCGGTTCCGCCCGCTCCGCGGGCCGGGGGGCGTCGGCGGATCCGAGGCCCTTCGCCGGCGCGAAGGGCCGGACCGTCAGCTGCCGGGCGGGTCAGGCCTTGTTCTGCGAGGCCCAGAACTCGTCGAACGTGAGCTCGCCGTCGCCGTTGCCGTCGTGGGCGTTGATGACGGCCTGGGCGACCGTCTCGGTGACATAGGGGTCGCCGAGCTGCGCCATGGCGCTCTTGTACTCGGCGGCCGTTATGCTGCCGTCGCCGTTCTGGTCGAAGCGCTCGAATGCCGCTCGTGCCGACTCGATGTCCGCCACTGTTCCGCCCCTTCGTTAAGCGTCGTTGACGGAGGTCAGATTATCCGGCACCCCTGAGGGCGGATCCGGCGGGCGACCGCACCGGGCGAGGCTTCGGGGCGGATCAGGACAGCAGCTCCGTGGCGGTCACCGCACGCAGCCGGCGGCGGTCGATCTCGGTGAGGAGGAGGGGCAGTGCGGCGACGGTGTCCCGGTAGCCGAAGTGCAGGCTCACCACGGAGCCGTTGCGGAGTTCGCCGGCGACCTTGCGTGTGACGGCCGCGACCCCTGGTGAGGTGAAGTCGAGGGACTCGACGTCGTAGGAGAGGACGTGCGGGTAGCCGGCCCGGCGCGCGAGGTCCTGGACGAGCGGGGTGGCGTACCGGGCCCGCGACGGCCTGAACCAGGTGCCGATCGAACCGGTGAGCCGGCGCAGGCGCTGTGCGCAGCCGGTGATCTCCTCGTACGCCCGCGCCTCGTCCATCGCGTTGATGTCGAGACGGCTCTGCGTGTGGTTGCCGAGGTCGTGGCCCCCGTCGAGGATCCGGCGGGCCATGCCGGGGTGCCGGTCGAGCCAGCTGCCGACGGCCAGGACGGTGAGCCGGGCGCCGGCCCGTTCCGCTTCGGCGAGGACGGCCAGGGCCAGCGCCGGGTCTCCCTGGCCGTGGAAGGTGAGGGCGACCCGAGGTCGGCCGCGGGGGCCGTGCTCGATCTGCACCGGCTGCCCGGGGAAGCGCCGCGGGGTGGCGGCAGGACGGGCCGCGCTCCGGGTGCTCTCGCCGTTCCGCGCGGCCGCCGGGGCCGGGGACCGCGCTGCGCCGTCCTGTGCGCAGCCCGTCGCGGAGGTGCCCGCCAGGAGCGCTCCGGCCGCCGTACGCAGCGCACCGCGCCGGGGCACCGGTGTCCTGCGACCGCTCATGGGCGTCCACCTCGCGGGTCGGTTCGGGTGCGATTTTCGCCGGGACGCGAGACACAGTAAGGCGGAGCACGTGGAGATTCCGGGGCGGCGAGGTGTGGTCGCCTCCAGGAGGTGATCGATGAATCACCGAGCGAAGCGGACCGACACTGAGAGAATGCCAGGCGAGTGAACCATCACACCTGCGATTCAGAAACCAAATGGATGGCTTTATTGCGTAATGCCCGCTTTGAGGCTTTGGCTCCGAGGTCGCCCATCTGCCATAGTCGGGGGCACGACCTCCTCCGACCCGAGCCAGGTCCCCTGTGCGGCCGTGGACACACCCCCCATTCCACGGCCCCCTCAGAAGCCCCCGACACGCCACCACCCAGGCGGAACGGGGGCTTCTGCGTGTCAGAGGTCCGACGCGTCAGCGGTCGGCGGTGCGCATCTCGAACCAGGTGGTCTTCCCGCGCGGTAAGAGATCCACACCCCACCGGTCGGAAAGCTTGTCGACCAGGAAGAGACCCCGTCCGCTCACATCCATCTCACGGACGGGCATCAGACACGGCAGCCCGCGCGAGGGGTCGCGCACCTCGATCCGCACCCAGCCGCGGCGGCGCAGCATCCGCAGGCCGAAAACCCGCGCCCCGGTATGCCGCACCGCGTTGCCCACGAGCTCGGAGACCAGTAGCACACCGTGTTCGGCGGCCTGCGGAGGAAGCTGCCACTGACGCAGCATCACGCACGAGGTGATGCGCCGGGCGGTGGCGGCGGACTCCGGACGGGAGGGCAGACGGACTTCACCCTCCGTCGGATTTCCGAACAACTCCAGTGCTTTGAACGCCTGTTCGTCTTCGACGGCAGTCGTCCACCGCGCCGCTGTCGCGCCGCCGCGCTGTCGCGGCTGCTCCACACCCTCCAGGCCCGCCATGCCACCCATCATGGACGCACAGAACGCTCTCCGTGACCGTTCCGGCAGAATCCCTCTGCCGGAACCAGTCATTCCGCGCCGGTTCTCCGGCATATGCCAGCGGCAGAACGGACCCCTGTTCAGCCGTGTCCACCTGGGACGGGAGCAGGAGGCCGGGTAATTGCACGAGCCGAGCGGGCGGCACGCCTTAAGGTTCTCTTAAGGTCCCGCTAATCCGCCCGCACGGATGAACGTACGCGCCCCTGTACGCAACTCACGCTGGGTCAGAGGAACTCGGCCTTGCCGGGGCCCTCCTCCACGAAACTGCGCATGCCGCGCTCGCGGTCCTCGGTGGCGAACAGCCCTGCGAACCAGGTCCGCTCGATCGTGAGCCCGGTGTCGATGTCCGTCTCCAGCCCGGCGTCCACGGACTCCTTGGCGGCCCGCAGCGCCAGCGCGGGCCCCTTGGCGAGCCGTGCCGCCCAGGCGCGCGCCTGCTCGTACACCTCGGCCGCGGGCACCACGCGGTCCACGAGGCCGATCGCCAGGGCCTCCTCGGCCTTCACCTGACGACCGGTGAAGATCAGGTCCTTGGCCTTGGACGGCCCCACCAGCCGGGCCAGGCGCTGGGTGCCGCCGGCGCCGGGGATCAGCCCCAGCAGGATCTCCGGCTGGCCGAGCTTCGCGTTCTCCGCGGCGATCCTGAAGTCGGCGCAGAGCGCGAGCTCGCAGCCCCCGCCCAGGGCGTAGCCGGTGACAGCGGCGACCACGGGCTTGGGGATGCGCGCCACGGCGGTGAACGACTCCTGCAGGGCCCGGGAGCGTACGACCATCGCCGCATGGTCCATCGCCTGCATCTCCTTGATGTCCGCGCCCGCCGCGAACACCTTCTCGCCGCCGTAGAGAATCACCGCCCGCACGTCGTCGCGCCGGCCCGCCTCCTCGGCGAGCTCGCGCAGCCGGTCCTGGACGGCGACGTCCAGAGCGTTCATCGGCGGCCGGTCCAGCCGGATCGTGCCGACGTTGTCCTGTACTTCGAGGGTTACGGTCATAGGAGGCAGGTTAACGAGGACTAACGGCTGCGGGCCCGGTGCCGTTGGTCACAGCACCGGGCCCGCACCTGGAACGGATCTACTTGATCCACTCCGACCAGTCCATGTTCCAGCCGTTGAGGCCGTTGTCCGGCTGGATCACCTTGTCGTGGGAGTTCTTCACGATGACGACGTCCCCGATCAGGGAGTTGTCGAAGAGCCACGCGGCGGGCGTCTTGCTGTCCCAGGCGCCGCGCACGTCCCGCAGACCGACACAGCCGTGACTGGTGTTGGTCGAGCCGAAGATGCTGGAAGCGCCCCAGTAGTTGCCGTGGATGAAGGTGCCCGACGTCGACAGACGCATCGCGTGCGGCACGTCCTTGATGTCGTACTCGCCGCCGAAGCCGACGGTGTCACCGTTCATCCGGGTCACCTTGAGCTTCTCGCTGATGACCATCTGACCGTTGTACGTGGTCGTGGCGGGGGCACCCGCCGAGATCGGGATGTCCTTGATCTGCTTGCCGTCACGCACCACCTTCATGCGGTGGGAGCTCGCGTCGACCGTGGAGACCTGGCTGCGGCCGATGGTGAACTTCACGGTCTTGGCCTGCTTGCCGTAGACCCCCGGCCGCCCCTCGACACCGTCGAGGTCGAGCCGCACGGTCACCTTCGTGCCCGCCGCCCAGTACTTCTCGGGGCGGAAGTCGAGGCGGTCGTTGCCGAACCAGTGGGGCTCGACCCGCACGGCGGGCTCCGCCTTCACGCTGATCGCCTTCTCCACGGCCGCCGGGTCCGTGATCCCCCGGGTGAAGTGGATCGACACCGGCATGCCCACGCCGACGGTCGAACCGTCCTCGGGCGTGTACTGACCGATGAAGGTGTTCTGCGGTACCAGCGTCGTGAAGGTGGTGTCCTTCGCCGACTGACGGCCCTCGTCGTCCTTGGCGACCGCGTGCACGGTGTACTTGGTGGCGGCGGCCAGGTGGCGGTCAGGCACCCAGCTGAGACCGTCCGCGGCTATCTTGCCCTCGACCGCCTTGCCCTTGGGGTCCGCCACCTTCACCGTGCTCAGCTTGCCCTTGGCCGCCGAGACCTTCAGCGCCCCGCTGGTCGCCACGTCGTCGGCGCCGTCCTTGGGCGCGATCGTCACCACCGCCTGCGAGGCGCTGGTGTCGTCGACCTTCCCGCCCGCCTTGCCGCCGTCCTTGTCGGCGGCGTTCCCGTCGCCGCCGCACGCGGTCACCAGCAACAGCAGCGCACCCAGTCCCAGCGCGAGGACGCCCCGGGTTCCGCGCCCGCGCCGTCCCCCGCCCGCGTCGGTCCATGCCCCCGATATCGGCTGCCCGTTCAATGTGGTCGTCTCCCCTCGCACGGCCTGGCCCCGCCAGTGCCCGCACCCCCGCGCGCTGTACATGCACGCTCGGCGCAAGATAATCACACCGCACGTAAGGAGGAGTTCCCCGGAATGTCACTGTTCGGTCCCAAGTCGCGCCGCACTGCCCGAGGGTGGTCCCGGAGGGCTCACCTCCGGGACCTTCCCTGGTCGGGCGGGGGTCAGCGCAGGGCGGAGCCCGCCTTCCACCGGGGCCAGTCGATGTTCCAGCCGCCGAGGCCGTTGTCCGCGGCGACGGTCCTGTCGGTGGAGTTGACCACCTCGACCACATCGCCCACGAGGGTGCGCTCGAAGAACCAGCCGGCCGGGGTGTCCGAGCTGCCGCCCTTCACGTCACGCAGTCCGATGCAGCCGTGGCTGGTGTTCTCGGAGCCGAAGATGTCCGGGGACTCCCAGTAGTTGCCGTGCAGGAAGGTCCCCGACTTCGTCAGCCGGATGGCGTGGGGCACGTCCTTGATGTCGTACTCGCCGCCGAAGCCCACGGTGCTGCCGTCCATGCGGGTCACGTCGTGCAGCTCGGAGACCACCATCTTCCCGTTGTACGTGGTCGTCTTCGCGGCGCCCGCGGTGATCGGCACCGTGCTGACGACCTCGCCGTCGCGGCGTACCTCCATGGTGTGCGCCCGGGCGTCCACCACGGACGTCTGGGAGCGGCCCACCCGGAAGGCCACCTTCTTCCGCTGGCTGCCGTACACCCCCGGCGCGCCCTCCACATCGCGCAGGCCCACATCGACGGTGACCTCGGTGCCCGGCTCCCAGTAGCGGGCCGGGCGGAAGTCGAGCCGGTCCTCGCCGAACCAGTGGCCGACCACCTCGACGCGGGGTTCACTGGTGATCCTGATGGCCTTCTCCACCGCGGCCCGGTTCTTGACGGGCCGGTTGAAGTCGAAGGAGACGATCATCCCGGTGCCCACGGTGGACCGGTTCTCCGGCTTGAAGTAGCCGATGAACCGGTCCTTGGGGACCAGAGTGGTGAACGTGGTGCTGCGGGCCGAGCGATGGCCGTCCTCGTCGACGGCGACGGCCTCCACGCTGTACTTCCCGGCCAGCCCGAGCCGGTATCCGTCGTCCCGGGGGGCCCACGAACGGCCGTCCTCCGAGATCCGGCCGGGCACCTCCTGGTGTTCCGCGTCCTCCATCCGGGTCACCTTCACCCGCTCGATCCGTCCGTCGGGGACGGTCACTCCGAGCCGGCTGTCGGCGCCGACGTTCTCGGCGCCGTCCTTCGGGACGATCCGGATGGCGTCGCCGGGTGACCGGTCGTCCCCGAAGAGCGACGTCGCCTCGGTGCAGCCCGTCAGTACGGCCCACACGGTGAACAGTCCTGCCCATGTCAGCACGGCGGCCGAACCCGCCCGTGCTCTCTTCGCTACGTGGTTCACGCTCCCCCCAACGACGTGGCCGCCCCGGGGAAACGTGAGTGCGGGCCCGCCGATGGGCAGAACAGAGGGGAGGACACCGCTCGGAAGGCCGCGGCCGGGACGCCGCGCACTCCTACGGCGGGTGGCCGCTCCCACGAGCCGCAGGAGGCTAGAGGTGTCGAGCACAGCCGAGCAGGAGGAAACGCCGCGTACGACGGGGAGGCCGGAGCCGACCCGGCAGCCACGGATGGACGAACGGGACGAACCACCCGTATGGCCGGGTGCCCCGATGCCGTTGGGAGCACGCTTCCGGGTCGGTCCGGACGGTGTGGCGGGCACCAACTTCGCCCTCTGGGCGGGCGGCGCCGAGGCCGTCGAGCTCTGCCTCTTCGACGAGCGGGGCGCCGAGACCCGTCTCCCGCTGACCGAGCTGACGCATGAGATCTGGCACGGCTTCGTTCCCGGCGTCGGCGCGGGACAGCGCTACGGCTACCGGGTGCACGGCCGCTGGGACCCCTGGACCGGCGCCCGCTGGAACGCGGCGAAGCTGCTCCTCGATCCGTACGCCCGTGCGGTGGACGGATCGTTCACCCTGCCGCCCGAGGTGTACGGCCATGTGAGGGACTGGCCAGAGCAGCACGTCGCCGACACCGTGCGCGACGACCGGGACTCCGCGCCGTACGTCCCCAAGTCCGTCGTCGTGCATGACGACGACGACTGGGCGGAGGACCGCAGGCCCAAGACCCCGTGGGCGGACACGGTCATCTACGAACTGCACGTACGCGGTTTCACCCGGCTCCACCCGGACATCCCGCCCGAGCTGCGCGGCACCTACGCCGGACTCGCGCATCCCGCCGCGATCGGACACCTCCGCCGCCTCGGTGTGACCGCCGTCGAACTCCTCCCGGTCCACCAGTTCGCCCACGAGGACCATCTGCTGCGGCGCGGACTGCACAACTACTGGGGCTACAACTCGATCGGCTACTTCGCCCCGCACGCGGACTACGCGGCGAGCGGCACGGCGGGACAGCAGGTCGGCGAATTCAAGCAGATGGTGCGCGCCCTGCACGACGCCGGGATCGAGGTGATCCTCGACGTCGTCTACAACCACACGGCGGAGGCCGGCGAACTCGGCCCGATGCTGTCCCTGCGCGGCATCGACAACCGCGGCTACTACCGCCTCCAGCAGGACGCCCGCCGCTACGCGGACTACACCGGCTGCGGGAACACCCTGCACGTGGTGCAGCCGCAGGTCCTCCGGCTGATCACGGACTCGCTCCGCTACTGGGTGACGGAGATGGGCGTCGACGGCTTCCGCTTCGACCTGGCAGCGGCGCTCGCCCGCTCGATGCACGACGTGGACATGCTCTCCCCGTTCCTCGCGGTGATCGCCCAGGACCCGGTGCTGCGCCGGGTCAAGCTGATCGCCGAACCCTGGGACGTCGGCAACGGCGGCTACCAGGTGGGCGCGTTCCCCCCGCTGTGGACGGAGTGGAACGACCGCTACCGCGACGCCGTACGCGACTTCTGGCGCGGCGCCCTGCCCGACGTACGCGACATCGGCTACCGGCTCACCGGGTCGAGCGACCTGTACGCCTGGGGCGGCAGACGGCCGTACGCCTCGGTCAACTTCGTCACCGCGCACGACGGTTTCACCCTGCGCGACCTGGTCAGCTACGAGAACAAACACAACGAGGCCAACGGCGAGGGCAACCGGGACGGCACGAACGACAACCGCGCCTGGAACTGCGGCGCCGAGGGCGAGACCGGCGATCCGGAGGTCGACGCCCTGCGCCTGCGGCAGCTGCGCAACCTCCTGACCACGCTGCTCCTGTCGACCGGGGTGCCGATGCTGGTGGCGGGCGACGAGATGGGACGGACGCAGGGCGGGAACAACAACGCCTACTGCCAGGACAACGAGGTCAGCTGGCTGGACTGGTCGCTCCTGGAGGAGCCCCGCTGGCGGGAGCTGACCGAGCTGACCGCCCGGGTCCTGGCCCTGCGCCACCGCCATCCGGTGCTGCGCCGCCGCGCCTTCTTCGCGGGTACGCCGCAGGCCCCGGACGGCCTGCGGGACCTGGCCTGGTTCACCGCGCAGGGCACGGAGATGACGGAGGGCGACTGGTACGCACCGGCCGCGACGCTCGGGCTCTACCTCTCCGGGCGCGACATCCCGGGCCGGGACGCCCGAGGCGAGCAGATCACCGACGACAGCTTCCTGGCGGTCCTGCACGCGGACCACCGGCCCTGCGCGTTCCGGCTGCCCGGCCCGCCCTGGGCCCAGGCCTACGAACTGGTGCTGGACACCTCGCGCGAGGAGCAGGCCACAGGCCCCGGCACGCTCCACCGGGGCGGCACGGAACTCAGGGTGGAGGGCAGGTCGGTGCTGCTGCTGCGGGTGGCGGAGTGAGGGGCCGGGCAGGTATCAGCCGAGGATGCCGCGCTCGTAGGCGACGGCGACGGCCGCCGCGCGGTCCTTCGCGCCCAGCTTGGCGAAGACATGGGTGAGGTGGGTCTTCACGGTCGCCTCGCTGATGAACAGCTCGGCGGCGATCTCCCGGTTCGAAGTGCCCTTGGCGACGAGCCGGAGCACCTCGCGCTCACGCGTGGACAGCGACTCCTGACCGGGTCCGCCCGGGGCGCGCACCCGTGAGACGAGCCGGGAGGCGACGGCCGGCGACAGCACGGTGCGGCCGTCGGCGGCGGCGCGTACGGCGGTGAACAGCTCGTCGCGGGGCGCGTCCTTGAGGAGGTAGCCGGTCGCGCCCGCCTCGATGGCGGGCAGGGTGTCGGAGTCGGTGTCGTACGTGGTGAGGACGAGCACCTTGGAGCGGGCGCCGAGCCGGGCGAGCTCGGCGATGGCGGCCACACCTCCGCCGCCCGGCATCCGCAGGTCCATGAGGACGACGTCGGGGTCCAGGCGGGTGGCGAGCTCGACGGCGGCCACTCCGTCGGCGGCCTCGCCGAGCACCTCGAAGCCGGGGGCCGAGGCGAACATGCCGCTCAGGCCGTCCCGTACGACGGGGTGGTCGTCGACGAGCACGAGGGTGATGACGCGTGTGGTTCCGGTGGCCTCGTTCATATCGGCTCCAGATTATCGGTCGTGGGGCGCCGGACCAGCGGTACCCGGGCGGAGACGGCGGTGCCCAGGCCGGGCTCCGTCTCCACCTCGACGGTGCCCGCGATCCGCCCGGCGCGGGCCCGCATCCCGCCGAGGCCGAATCCGCCCGTGCCGCTGTGCGGGGGCAGGGCAGTCGGGTCGAAGCCGCAGCCGTCGTCGCGTATGTCCAGGGTGATCTCGTCGCCCATGTAGGAGAGGGTGACGCCCACCCGGGTCGCCCCGGCGTGCCGGGCGGCGTTGGCGAGGGCCTCCTCCGCGATGCGGAGCAGTGTGGCCCCGACCTCGTCGTGCAGCGGTTCGACAGTGCCGGTGACGGTGAACTCCGCGCGTATGCCGGCACGTTCGGCCCAGCCGGTGACCGTCTTCTTCAGCGCCCCGGGCAGGTCGTCGTCCTCCAGCGCGGTGGGCACCAGGTTGCGCACCGAGCGGCGCGCCTCCCCGAGACTGTGGCGGGCGAGCCCCGACGCGCGGTCGAGGTGCTCACGGGCCCGGGCGGGGTCTGTGGGTGGAGGTGCCGGCCTGGAGCTGGGCGATGATCCCGGTCAGGCCCTGCGCGAGGGTGTCGTGGATCTCGGCGGCGAGCCTGCGCCGCTCGTCGGCGACCCCCGCCTCCCTAGCCTGGAGCAGGAGTTGGGCGTGCAGGGTCGCGTTCTCGGCGAGGGCCTGTTCCAGCCGGGTGTTGGTGCGCTCCAGCTCGACGATGGTCTCGGCCTGGATCCGGGCCTTCTCCTCCTCACGCATCCCGACGTACCAGAAGAAAAGGGCGAGAGCGGTGTTGATGACGTACAGTGCGCCGAAGGCGAACCAGTTCATCAGAGAGGCTGGCGGCAGCCCTCCGCTCTGTGAGCCGGCCAGGGTGGCGGCGGTGGTGAGCAGCCCGATGCGGATGGCGCGCTTGGGCAGGAGAGGCTCGACGTCGAAGTAGCCGAGGGCCGCGTAGATCGCGAAAAACGGGTTGAGCCATGACAAGGCGAAGGCCAGGACGGTCCGCAGAGCGTAGTAGGCCACTGCGGCCGGCGCTGCCGGCGCGGTACGCGGGCGAGCCCAGCCCCATACGGCCTGGAGCCCGTACGCCGCCGCGACCAGCGCCCCGGTCACGTACATCTCGCCACGGGTCATGAGCAGGTCGGCGGCGACGGCCGAGACGAGGGTGGCCAGGGTGAGGACCGCGTAGGGCCCGTACCGGTAGAACTGCTCCCACCTCTGCTCGACCGTGGTCCTCCCGGCCACCCCGCTCCGCAGCGGCGGCGTACGCGCTTTCGTCATGCCGTCAGTCTCCTCGCCGGTCACTCCCAACGGAACAGACGCGTTGCCACCTTGCCCAGCACGGCGGTCCACAGGGCCATGACCAGCAGATGCGTCCAGCCGGGCCAGTTCCCCGAGGCCGCCTGGTCCATGGCCTGGGAGGCGGCACCGAACGGGGTGAGCTCGACGATCCGGCGCAGCAGGTCCGGCATGGTCTGGACGGGCACCCAGACCCCGGCGGTGAACATCATCAGCAGGTAGGCCACCGAACCGACGGCGGTCGCGGCCTTGGACGTCCGGGACAGTGCGCAGATGGTCGCGCCCAGGGCCAGGACGCACGCGACGGCGAGGAGGAGTGCCAGCAGGTAGCCGGGCACCTGCCCGGGCAGCCGCACGCCGAAGGCGGTCCGTCCGACGGCCATGACCAGTACCGCCGAGCCCAGTGAGGCCGCGCCGTGCAGCACGATCTGCGCGGCGAGCAGGGCCGAGGGGCGCACCGGGGTGGCCGACATCCGGCGCAGGATGCCGCGTTCGCGATAGCCGGTGAGGACCGGCGGCATGGCCTGCAGACCGGCCATGATCATCGCCAGCAGGACGGCCACAGGTACGTACAGGTCGATGACGCTGCGGCCGCCGAGGGTGTCGTCGGCCTCCCGGAACGACGGGATCAGGCCGAGGATCGTCATCAGGGCCGTCGGGAAGACGAGGATCCAGAACAGGCTGCCGGGTTCACGCAGGAAGAGCCGGGTCTCCGTCCTGAGGACGGCGGCGAGCGGGGTGGGGCGGGAGGCGGTCGTGGTGACGGTCGTGGTCATGGTCATGAGGCCTGTTCCGTGAGGTCGAGGAATACGTCGTCCAGGCCGGCCTCGACGACGCGCAGCTGCCGGGCGGTGACGTGGTGGCGGGCGAGCAGCGTGATCACGGCGTTGGCGGTGTCGTCCGTGCCGTGGATGACGACCCGGCCGCCGGGATCGGTCACGTCCACGGAGACGGCGCCCGGCAGCGCCTCGAGTTCGGCGTACGCGATCGGCTCCGAGGGTGTGAAGGAGATGGCCGTCGATCCCGCGGCGCCGCCGATCAGCCCGCCGGGAGTGTCGAGCGCCACGACGCGGCCCTTGTCGATCACCGCGACCCGGTCGCAGAGCCGCTGGGCCTCCTCCATGAAGTGGGTGACCAGCAGGACCGTCACCCCGCTGTCCCGGATCTCCTCGATGAGCCGCCAGGTGTCCCGGCGGGCCCGGGGGTCGAGGCCGGTGGTCAGTTCGTCCAGCACGACCACGCGCGGGTTCCCGATGAGGGCCAGCGCGATGAACAGGCGCTGCTTCTGGCCGCCGGACAGCTTGGCGAACCGGCGGTCGAGGTGGTCGTCGAGACCGAGCCGCGCAGCGAGCGCCAGGGGATCGGCGGGGCGCGGATAGAAGGCGCTGTAGAGCTCCAGCGCCTCGCGCACGGTCAGTTTGGGCTGGAGCTCGCTCTCCTGGAGCTGCGCGCCCAGCAGCCGGGTGACGGCCCGGCGGTCCACGGCGGGGTCGAGTCCGGCGACGCGGACGCTGCCGGAGTCGGGGATCCGCAGTCCCTCGACGCATTCGACGGTGGTGGTCTTGCCGGCCCCGTTGGGGCCGAGGATCCCGAAGATCTCCCCCTCGTCGACGGTGAAGCCCACCCCGTCGACCGCGGGGCGGCCGCCGTAGGCCTTGTGCACCCCGTGTACTTCGATGATTGCCATGTCCGTAAGAATTCCGGCGGGCGGGCGGCGCCGGTATCCGCCGTCACGCCCGTACGGCATCAGCCGATCGGTTGACCGGTCACTGCGACCAGCGGCGTGTGACCGGAAAACCACGTGAGGGATGTCAGTGGTGAACCATAGGGTCGGTCCTGATGCCCGAAACACTTGCAGAGCCCACGGACCGGTCCGCCGTGCGCTCCCTCCTGCGCCTGTGGCCCTATGTCAGACCGGTGCGTGCGCGCTGGATCAGCGCGGCGCTCGTCGCGGTTCTCGCGTCCTGTCTCGCACTGGTGATCCCGCTGGTCCTGAAGTGGATGGTGGACGGTCCCGTCGCGGACCGCGACCCGGGCGGCGTATGGCTGGGGGCGTTCTGGCTGCTGCTGCTGGGGATCGTCGAGGCCGGGCTCTTCGGGCTCCGCCGGTGGCTCGTGGCCCGGCCGCTGGCCGGCGTCGAGGCGTCGATGCGTGCCGACCTCTACCGCCATCTCCAGCGGCTGCCGGTGGCGTTCCACGACCGCTGGCCCTCGGGGCAGCTGCTTTCGCGCGGCACGACGGACCTGATGCTGCTGCGGATGTTCCTGGCCTTCCCGCTGACGTTCCTGCTGGTCAACGCCACGACGATTCTGGTCGGTTTCGTCATCCTGTTCGCCCAGGAGTGGTCACTGGGGCTGGTGCTGCTCGCGCCGGCCGTCCCGCTGATGGTCCTGTGCTCGCTCTTCGAGACGAAGTACGCCCTGGTGGCGCGCAAGGCCCAGGACCAGGTCGGCGATCTGACGACGGTCGTCGAGGAGAGCGTGCTGGGCATCCGGATCGTCAAGGGCTTCGGCCGCAACCGCAGCCAGGCGCTGGCCTTCCGGGCGCTCGCGCGGCGGCTGCGCACCACCGAGCTGGGCAAGGCCCGGCTGCTCGCGGGGATCTGGGCGCTCATCACGGCCATCCCGGAGCTGGCGATCGGTGCGGCGCTGGTGCTCGGCACGATCGAGGTCGCGGACGGCAGTCTGTCCGCGGGCACCCTCGTCGCGTTCCTGTCGACGGCCCTGGCGCTGCGCTGGCCGGTCGAGTCGATCGGCTTCCTGCTGGCGATGAGCCAGGAGTCGGCGACGGCAGCCGACCGCTACTTCGAGGTCATGGACGTCGCGGAGGAGCCGGAGTCCGGGGCCCCGGGGGAGGCGTCCCGGAAGGCCGGTGAGGGCATGGTCTTCGAAGGCGTGGAGTTCCGCTACCCCGACGCCGAGCCCGGTTCACCGCCGGTCCTGGCCCGCATCGACCTCCGGATCCGGCCCGGCGAGACGATGGCCCTGGTGGGCGCCACGGGCTCCGGGAAGACGACCCTGACCGCTCTCGTCCCCCGGCTGCACGAGGTCACCGCCGGCCGCATCCTGCTGGACGGCGAGGACATCGCGGCCATCGAGCGGCCCCGGCTGCGCGAGCTGGTGTCGGTGGCCTTCGAGGAACCCACCCTCTTCTCGGCGACCGTCGGGGAGAACGTACTGATGGGCGCGGAGGGCGCGGGCGAACAGGAGTTGCACCGGGCCCTGTCGGTCGCGCAGGCCGACTTCGTGCACGAGCTGCCGCAGGGCGTCGACACCCAGGTCGGCGAGCAGGGGCTGAGCCTCTCCGGCGGTCAGCGTCAGCGCCTCGCGCTGGCCCGCGCCGTGGTCGGCCGGCCACGCTTCCTGGTGCTCGACGACCCGCTCTCCGCCCTGGACGTCCATACGGAGACGCTGGTGGAGGCGGCGCTGCGGCGGGTGCTGGAGGAGACGACGGCCGTGGTCGTCGCCCACCGGCCGTCCACGGTGATGCTGGCGGACCGGGTGGCCCTGCTGTCCGAGGGCCGGATCAGCGCCGTGGGTACCCATCAGGAACTCCTGCGCACCAACGCCGAGTACGCCTGGCTGATGTCCGGCGACCGGAACACCGGTGTTCTCGTCCCCGAGGAGGGCAGCACCCGATGACCAGTACGACTGCCGACGGCCCCGCCCTCGCCGACGAGGACCTTCCCGGGAGGGAACCCGGTCCCGCCGGGGGCGACGGGGACGCGTTCGACGCCGACGCCCTGCCCGCTCCCCCGGGCGCCACCCGGGCGCTGCTGACCTCCCTGCTCGCACCGCTTCGGGCCAGGGTGCTCGTGGCCTCCCTCCTGCTGCTCGTCCAGCAGGCCGCCGTGCAGGCGGGGCCGCTGCTCGTCGCGTACGCCATCGACAGCGGTGTGCCCGCGTTCCGCGACCACGACTACGGCCCGTTGGCCGCCGTGGGCATCGGGTACGCGGTGTGCTCGGTCGGTGCGGGACTGCTCCAGTACGCCTTCATCCGGGCGGCCGCCCGGATCAACCAGGACGTGCTGCTCGATCTGCGCGGCCGGATCTTCCGGCACGCGCAGGCGCTGAGTGTGGACTTCCACGAGCGCTACACCTCGGGCCGGCTGATCTCCCGCTCGACCACGGACGTGGAGTCCCTCCGGGAGCTGCTGAGCGAGGGCCTCCAGGAGCTCATCGGCGTAATCCTGTCGTTCGTCTCGATCTCCCTGATGCTGCTCTGGCTCGACCTCGGCATCGGCGCCATCGCCGTGGCGTCCTTCGCCCCGCTGTACCTGCTGGTGCGCACCTACCGGCGCCGGGCGGCCAAGGCGTACTCGGCGCGTTCGTCGGCGATCGCGGCGGTCATCGTGAAGTTCGCCGAGACGATGAACGGGATCCGCCCGGTGCAGGCGTTCCGCAGGGAGCGCGCCAACGACGAGGACTTCGCGGTGTTCAACCGCCGTCACGAGCGGCGGAACGGCGACGCGCTGCTGGAGATGGCCCGTTACGTCGTGGGCTCCCGGCTCGTCGCCAACACGGCGGTGGCGGCGATGGTGCTCTGGGGCGCCCACCGGGTGGCGTCGGACACGCTGGCGCTCGGTGTGCTGGCCGCCGCGGTGCTCTATCTGCGGCGGCTGTACGACCCGATCGACCGGCTCGCGATGTTCCTCAACTCCTACCAGTCGGCGGCGGCTTCGCTGGAGAAGATCGCGGGTCTGCTGGCGCAGACACCCTCGGTGCCCGAGCCCGTGGCCCCGAAGGCGCTGCCGGCCCTCGCCGGCGAGCACCCGGGCCGGGAGGTCGTCTTCGAGGGGGTGCGGTTCGCCTACCGCACGGGCGGCGAGGTCCTGCCGCGCTTCGATCTGACCCTGCCCGCCGGCCAGACCGTGGCCGTGGTCGGTTCGACGGGTGCGGGCAAGTCGACGCTGGCCAAGCTGCTGGCGCGCTTCTACGACCCGACGGAGGGCCGGGTCCTCCTGGACGGCGCCGATCTGCGCGAGCTGGCGACGGCCGAGCTGCGGCGGGGCGTGGTGATGGTGACCCAGGAGGCGTTCCTGTTCTCCGGGACCATCGCGGAGAACATCGCGATCGGCCGCCCGGAGGCGACACCGGAGGAGATCGAGCACGCGGCCAAGGCCATCGGGGCGCACGACTTCATCAGCTCCCTGCCCGACGGGTACGACACGGATGTCCGTAAGCGGGGAGGCCGGATCTCCGCAGGCCAGCGCCAGTTGGTGGCCTTCGCGCGGGCGCTGCTCGCGGACCCGGCGGTGCTGATCCTCGACGAGGCCACGAGTTCGCTGGACATCCCCGGTGAGCGGGCGGTGCAGCGTGCGATGGACACGGTCCTGCACGGCCGCACGGCGGTCGTGATCGCGCACCGCCTGTCGACCGTGGAGATCGCGGACCGGGTCCTGGTGATGGAGCACGGCCGGATCGTGGAGGACGGCTCACCGGCCGAACTCATCGGCGGTACGGGGCGGTTCGCGGGCCTGCACCGCGCGTGGCGGGAGAGCCTGGCCTGAGGGCTTCGACGACGACGGCGCCGCGCCGCGCCCCGGCCGTGCCTCCCCGGCCCGGGGGCTCGCGGCGCCCGCCGGCCGGCCTGCCACGCCCGGCCCCATGCTGCACGCACCGGGCCACTCTCCCGCTCCGGCCCGGAACCGGCCATACCCTCACGCCGTCTCAGCCCGTGGTCCCGTCCGCTTCCGCCCGCACGCGCCGGGTCCGGAGGCTACCGACGGAAACCCCTCTCTGCCCTGCGATGTACGGCGGATGACGATCCCAGCAACCTCCTGCGCCACACAGACGACACACGGCGAAACGTCCGCTTAACGAACATGACCATTCCGGCAACGGACGACTTCCGGCCAATGTGTTGACGCGGTCCTGACATACCCCTGTTCCGGCTGACACTCTTCCCCCGTTCCACGCACCGCCTGCTCTGCCCGGCCGGCTCACCCAGTCGACCGGCTCCCCCTCGCAGAAGGAGTCCGCGTGAGACCCACGCCCAGCCGTCGTGCCACCGCGACCGGCGCTCTGATCGCAGCAGCAGCCCTCCTCGCCGTCGGAATGCAGGGCGGTGCCGCAACGGCCGCCCCCGAAGCCGCGAGCGCCGCCCCGGCGGCCGCGGTGAAGGGCGCCGACCCCGGCGCGCTCCCCGCGAAGCTCTCCCCCGCCCAGCGCGCCGAACTGCTCCGCGAGGCCAACTCCACCAAGGCGGCCACCGCCGAGGAGCTCGGTCTCGGCGCCACGGAGAAGCTCGTCGTCCGCGATGTCGTCAAGGACGTCGACGGCACCACGCACACCCGCTACGAGCGCACGCTCGGCGGCCTCCCCGTCCTCGGCGGCGACCTGGTCGTGGCCGAGTCGAAGTCCGGCACGACCGAGGGCGTCAGCAAGGCGTCCAGGGCGACCGGCGCGCAGCTCAAGGCGGTCGGCACCACCGCGGACGTCGCACCGGCCGCCGCCGAGAAGCAGGCGATCACCGCGGCCCGGGCCGACGGATCGAAGAGCACCGAGGCGAGCAAGGCCCCGCGCAAGGTCGTCTGGGCGGCGAGCGGGACCCCGCAGCTCGCCTACGAGACCGTGGTCGGCGGCCTCCAGCACGACGGCACCCCGAACGAGCTGCACGTCATCACCGACGCCTCCTCCGGCGCGAAGCTCTACGAGTGGCAGGCCATCGAGAACGGCACCGGCAACACGCAGTACAGCGGCACGGTCACGCTGGGCACCTCGGGCTCGGGCAGCTCGTACAACCTGACCGACTCCGCGCGCGGCAACCACAAGACGTACAACCTGAACCGGGGTACCTCGGGCACCGGGACGCTCTTCTCCGGCACCGACGACGTCTGGGGCAACGGCAGCCCGTCCAACGCCGAGACGGCGGCGGCCGACGCGCACTACGGCGCCGCGGAGACCTGGGACTTCTACAAGAACGTCATGGGCCGAACCGGCATCAAGGGCGACGGCGTCGGCGCGTACTCCCGCGTCCACTACGGCAACAGCTACGTGAACGCCTTCTGGTCCGACAGCTGCTTCTGCATGACGTACGGCGACGGCAGCGGCAACGCCGCGCCGCTCACCTCGCTCGACGTGGCGGCACACGAGATGACGCACGGCGTCACCTCCAACACGGCCGGGCTGAACTACAGCGGTGAGTCGGGCGGTCTCAACGAGGCCACCTCGGACATCTTCGCGGCGGGCGTCGAGTTCTACTCGGACACCGCCGAGGACCCGGGCGACTACATGGTCGGCGAGAAGATCGACATCAACGGCGACGGTACGCCCCTGCGTTACATGGACAAGCCGAGCAAGGACGGCGCGTCCAAGGACTCCTGGTACTCCGGCCTCGGCGGGGTCGACGTCCACTACTCCTCGGGGCCGGCCAACCACTTCTTCTACCTGCTCTCCGAGGGCAGCGGCGCCAAGACCGTCAACGGTGTCTCGTACGACTCCCCGACGTCCGACGGGCTCCCGGTGACCGGCATCGGCCGGGACAAGGCGCTGCAGATCTGGTTCAAGGCGCTCACCACGAAGTTCACCTCCACCACGAACTACGCCGCGGCCCGCACCGGCACCCTCGCCGTGGCCGGTGAGCTGTACGGCACCACGAGCGCCGAGTACGCCGGAGTCGCCAACGCCTGGGCCGCCATCAACGTGGGCTCCCGTCCCGGCGGCGGCACCGACCCCGACCCGGGCGGCACGGTCTTCCAGAACACGACCGTCAAGGCCATCGCCGACCGGAGCACCGCCAGCTTCCCCGTCGTCGTCAGCGGAGTCTCCGGCAAGGCGCCCAGCGACCTGTCGGTGGCGGTGAACATCAGCCACACCTACCGCGGTGACCTCGTCCTCGACCTGGTCGCCCCGGACGGCACGGCCTACCGCCTGAAGAACTCCTCGTCGAGCGACTCCGCGAACGACGTGGTGGCGACCTACACGGTCAACGCGTCGTCCGAGACGGCCAACGGCACGTGGAACCTCAGGGTCCAGGACGTCTACTCGGGCGACACCGGCACCTTCAACAGCGTCAAGCTCACCTTCTGAGCCCCGTACGGGGACGCTGACCAGGGCGTCGCCACGGAACGCGCGCAGGCAGCAGCGGAACAGCCCCGGGGAGTGCCTCCCCGGGGCTGTTCCACCTCTCAGTTCAGTGCGGGGGGTTCCCGTCCCGGCCGGGGATGTTCTGCTCGGCCCAGACGATCTTGCCGGTCGCCGTACGGCACGAACCCCAGCTGCGGCACAGCAGGTTGATGAGCTGGAGCCCTCTGCCTCCCTCGTCGCTGAGGTCGGCGTGCTGGATCTGCGGCAGGTCGGGCCCGGTGTCGGCCAGCTCCACCTGGAGCCGCTCGTCGCAGAGCAGCCTGAGCCGGCCGGGTCCGCCGCCGTAGCGCAGGGCGTTGCCGACCAGTTCGCTGACCACCAGCTCGGTCACATCGGCGAGTTCGTCCAGCCCCCAGCTCGCGAGCTGCTCGGTGACCAGCTTGCGGGCGGTGGAGGCGGGGTTGCCCTCCGTCGGCAGGTCCCACTCCCGCAACCGCACGTCGGGGGTGAGCTCGTGGCCCCCCGCGACCAGCAGGACCGCCTCGTCGAACCGGCCGTCGTCCTGGCGCGGCGAGGTGAGCGGGCCGCCGGCGTCCAGTTTCGCGGGCGCCATCGCCGCCACGGAGGCACGCAGGCCCTCCAGTTGTACGTCCACGTCGTCGGTGCGGGTCTTGATCAGCCCGTCGGTGTAGAACACGAGCCGGCCGCCGGCCGGTCCGCGCAGTCTCAGCGGGTCGTACGGGATGACTCCGGCGCCCAGCGGCGCTCCCACCGGCACGTCGGGATAGCGGGCGGTCCCGTCCGCCTCCACGAGCAGCGGCGGCGGATGCCCGGCACTCGCGATCGTGTAGCTGGAGTCCGCCGGGTCGTAGACCGCGCACAGGCACGTGGCGACCTGGTCGTCCTCCAGGTCGCGGGTGGCCAGGTCCAGCCGGGCGAGCAGCCGGTCGGGGGCGATGTCCAGCATCATGAGCGTACGGGCGACGGTCCGCAGCCGGCCCATCGTGGCGGCGGCGGGCAGACCGTGTCCGGTGACGTCGCCGACGACCAGCGCCGTGCGCCCGCTGGGGAGCGCGACCACGTCGTACCAGTCACCGCCCACCCCGTGCGCGTCGACGGCCGGGGCGTAGTGGGCGTGCACCCGCAGCCCCGGGGTGTGCGGTGTGGCGCGCGGGAGCAGGGAGCGCTGGAGCGAGACGACGTGCTCGCGCTCGCGTCCGTAGAGCCGGGCGTTGTCTATGAACACCGCGGCCATCGAGGCGAGTTGGTTCGCGAGTTCCAGGTCGGCCCGGTTGAAGGGCGGGCTGTCACCGGCGCGTACGAAGTCGGCGGAGCCCAGCAGGACCCCGCGGGCTGTCAGCGGCACGGCCATGTAGCTGTGGACACGCTGCCGGCGCATCGCCTCCGCCGCGCTGGGCGTCGGCGCGACGCGCTCGTAGTCCTCCGGGGTCATCCGGCCGACCAGCACGGGCCGGCCGTTGCGCAGGCACTCGGTGGTCAGCAGCGTCTCGCGGCGTTCCCGGCGGTCGACGACCTCGCCCACCGGGGCGGGTTCGAGTTCGTCCAGCGCCGCGATGGCGCGCACGGCCATCGCGCGGGTGACGGGCACCGCCGCGCCGGTGACGCGCTCGCCCTCCTCGCCGCGCAGCACGGACTCCAGCAGATCGACGGCCGCGGCGTCGGCCAGTCGGGGCACGCTGTACGCGGCCAGTTCGCTGGCCGTCCGCTCCAGGTCGAGCGTCGTGCCGATCCGGGTGCTGGCCTCGTTGAGCCAGCGCATCCGGGCCGCGGTGGTGAAGCGGTCGGCCCTCGGCGGTCCCGCGGGTTCGGGCCGGCGGAGGTGCAACTGCCGTGATGTGCCGTTCTGCGCGGCCAGCCGACGGGTCAGGCGTCTCGCTCGGCCTCCGCCGCCGTTCACCGTGCTGACCTCCACTCGCGCCCGGGGGGACGCCTCGCTGTCGTGTCGGTGGCCTCGGGGCCACACCGGCAGGGCTGTCATGTTAGCGAGATCACGCCGGATGCACCCCTGCCGGTACCCGGTGGACCGCAGGGCACGCGGGTGGGCCCGGTGCGCGAGCACCCCGGGCCCACCGTGAGCGGGGGGAGTCAGCGCAGGAGCACCCCGCCGCCGTCGCCCGTGGTCGCGTTCGGCACCGCGACCAGACCCAGCTCCGCCCCCGAGGCGAGCAGCCGGTGCGAGGGCAGGACGCGCACGGTGTAGCCGTAGGGGCCCGTACGGTCGAGGGCGAGCGGGCCCTCGTACAGCCAGCGGTCCTCCAGGTCGTGGCCGCCCGCCGGTTTCAGTGGATACGTCTGGGCCTCCGCGATCGCGTCCGCGGAGTCGACCCGGCCCGCGACCACCTGGACCTCCACGTCCTCCGGGTCGAGGCCGCCCAGAGCGATCCGGACCCGGAGCGCCAGGGTGGAGCCGAGCTCGGCGGAGCCACCGACGACCGTGTCGGCGGAGGCTTCCACGTGGTCGACCGCCACCTGCGGCCAGGCCGCGCGGACCTTGGCCTTCCAGGCGGCGAGCTCGCGGGCGGCCGCCGGCTCCAGCACCCGGCGGGACCGCGCCGCGGGGGCGTAGAGCCTCTCGACGTACTCCCGCACCATGCGGCCCGCGAGGACCTTGGGCCCCAGGGTGACCAGGGTGCGGCGGACCATCTCGATCCACCGCTGCGGCAGGTCGTCGGCGTCGCGGTCGTAGAAGCGGGGGGCGACGCGGTCCTCGATCAGCGCGTAGAGGGCGTTGGCCTCCAGCTCGTCGCGCCGCTCCTCGTCGGTCGCGGAACCGTCGGCGGTGGGGATCGCCCAGCCGAAGTCGGGTTCGAACCACTCGTCCCACCAGCCGTCGCGCACCGAGAGGTTGAGACAGCCGTTGAGCGCCGCCTTCATGCCGCTGGTGCCGCAGGCCTCCAGGGGGCGCAGCGGGTTGTTGAGCCAGACGTCGCAGCCGGGGTAGAGCTTCTGGGCCATCCCCATGCCGTAGTCGGGCAGGAAGACGATGCGGTGGCGGACCCGTGGGTCGTCCGAGAAGCGCACCAGCTCCTGGACGAGCCGCTTGCCGCCGTCGTCGGCGGGGTGGGCCTTGCCGGCGACGACGATCTGGATCGGGTGCGTCGGGTGGAGCAGCAGCTCACGGAGCCGGTCGCGGTCGTGCAGCATCAGCGTCAGCCGCTTGTACGAGGGCACCCGGCGGGCGAAGCCGATGGTCAGCACGTCCGGGTCGAGCACACCGTCGATCCATCCCAGTTCGGCGGTGCCGGCACCGCGGCGGCGCCAGGAGGCGTAGAGACGCTTGCGCACCTCGGTGACGAGCTGCTCGCGCAGCCCTCTGCGGAGGTCCCAGATCTCGCGGTCGGGGACCGCGGTCACGGCGTCCCAGCGCCTGGGGGTGCCCGCCGCCCCGCTGTCGCCGCCGGCCTCGGTGCCGACCTCGGCCCCGGCGAGGGCGTTCTCCGCGCGCTCCGCGCCGAATGTGCCGGCGCCGAGCCGGAGGACCTCGGGCGCGACCCAGGTCGGGGCGTGCACCCCGTTGGTCACCGAGGTGATCGGCACCTCGGAGGGGTCGAATCCCGGCCACAGCCCGGAGAACATCTCCCGGCTGACGGCCCCGTGCAGGGTGGAGACCCCGTTGGCGCGCTGGGCGAGCCGCAGCCCCATCACCGCCATGTTGAAGAGGTCGGGCTCACCTCCGGGGTAGGTCTCCATCCCGAGGCGCAGGATCCGCTCCACGGCGACCCCGGGCAGCTCGCCGTCGTCACCGAAGTGACGGGCCACGAGCTGCCGCTCGAAGCGGTCTATCCCGGCCGGGACCGGGGTGTGCGTGGTGAAGACCGCGCCGGCCCGCACGACCTCCAGGGCGGCGTCGAAGTCCAGACCGGTCTCGGAGAGTTCCCGGATCCGCTCCAGGCCGAGGAATCCGGCGTGCCCCTCGTTGGTGTGGAACACCTCGGGGGCCGCGTGCCCGGTCAGCCGGCAGTAGGTGCGCACGGCGCGCACCCCGCCGATGCCGAGCAGCATCTCCTGCAGCAGCCGGTGGTCGCTGCCGCCGCCGTAGAGCCGGTCGGTGACGTCACGCTCGCCCGGCGCGTTCTCCTCGACGTCGGAGTCGAGGAGCAGCAGGGGGACACGCCCGACCTGGGCCTGCCAGACCGCGGCGTACAGGGACCGGCCGCCCGGCAGGGCGAGCACCACCTTGCTGGGGGTGCCGTCGGCCTCCCGCAGGAGGGTGAGGGGCAGCTCGTTGGGGTCCAGGACGGGGTAGTGCTCCTGCTGCCAGCCGTCCCGGGACAAACTCTGGCGGAAGTAGCCGTGCCGGTAGAGCAGGCCGACCCCGATGAGCGGTACGCCGAGGTCGCTGGCGGCCTTGAGATGGTCGCCGGCGAGGATGCCGAGCCCGCCCGAGTACTGGGGCAGAGCGGCGGTGACGCCGAACTCGGGTGAGAAGTAGGCGATGGCCGCGGGGAGCTCCGCGCCCTGGGAGAGCTGGTTCTGATACCACCTCGGGCCGGCGAGGTAGTCCCGGAGGCCCTCGGACACCTCGGTGAGCCGGCGCATGAAGTGCTGGTCCCCGGCCAGCTCGGCGAGGCGTGCCGCGGGGACGGCGCCGAGCAGACGGACGGGGTCGGCGTCCGCGGGGCGCCAGCCCTCCGGGTCGGCCGCCTGGAAGAGCTGTTGGGTCTCGGTGTGCCAGGACCAGCGCAGGTTGCGGGCGAGGTCGCTGAGCGGTCGCAGGGGTTCGGGGAGGACGGGACGCACGGTGAATCGACGAATGGCCTTCACGTATCCCACCTTTACAGGGGACGTACGGATCCGAGGGGACGCACGACGGTGGGCGCCCTCTCCGTCACCCTCGACGGTAGCGGCGTGCCGCCGTACGCGACCACGGCGCGCGACCGGCTCAGTGGGTACGGCGCGGGGCGGCCCACCCGCTCCGGGTCCCCGTGCCGCACCGCGCGCGCCCTCCCTCCGGCGGCTCCTGGATCTCCCTTGTCACGGGGGCCCCGCCGCCCTCTCGGGACCCTCCCGCCCCATGGGCCAGATGCGCCAGTTACGTACCCTTCTGTCACGGGCGATATGGCTGATTTCCTCACCTCACGCGGACTTGTGGCACCCAGCACCTCAGGGAAGGCTTCGGAGGTGCCCGCTCGTCGGCCGGGGGACCGGCGCGCGGCCCACAGCGCGTGCTCCGGTTGCACCCAGGAGTTGACACACCGCCGGGTTGGCCGCCCGAAAACGGTGGGAAGGCTCCCCCGGGAACGACCTGGCACCAGGTCGAGAGCCCCGCGCTGCACATCCTCAGGTGCCCCGGTCGGAGCACGGATCCCCCGCGCGCCTGCCATTCGAGTGCCATTCGAGTGAACGCGGACAGGAGCGGCCATGCCCACAGCCCGCCAGCCGACAACCGAGCAGCTACAAAGGACGCAACCCCACCATCGCGGCGCGCGCGGTCAGCCCTTCACGCCCACGTCGCACGCCGTGCATGCCGAGCTCCGACCCCCAGGTGATTCCATGATCGGTCGCATTCCCGTCCTGGACGTCCGTCCGCTCGTCGACTGCGGCAGGCGGCCCGCCAAAGCCGTCGCGGGCGAGACCTTCGAGGTCAGCGCCACCGTGTTCCGCGAGGGTCACGACGCCGTGGCCGCCAATGTCGTCCTCTGCGACCCGGCCGGACGGCCCGGCCCCTGGACGCCGATGCGCGAGCTCGCCCCGGGCACGGACCGGTGGGGCGCCGACGTCACCCCGGGGTCGGAGGGGCACTGGACGTACACCGTCGAGGCGTGGAGCGACCCGGTCACCACCTGGCGCGCCCATGCGCAGATCAAGATCCCGGCGGGCATCGACACCGCGCTGGTGTTCGAGGAGGGGGCCGAGCTCTACGCCCGCGCCGCCGAGGGCGTGCCCAAGAAGGACGGCCGCGAGGCGGTGCTGGCCGCCGTCGACGCGCTGCGCGACACGCAGCGCCCGGCGGCCTCCCGGCTCGCCGCCGCGCTGACCGCCGAGGTGGACGAGGCGCTCGGCCGCCACCCCCTGCGCGAACTGGTCACCGCGTCCCGGCCGCTGCCGCTGACCGTGGAGCGCCGGCGCGCCCTGTACGGCTCCTGGTACGAGATGTTCCCGCGCTCCGAGGGTGCCCGGCCGGAGCCGGTGGAGCCCCCGAAGCCCGCCCGCAAGCCACGGGCCACGAAGACCGCGAAGACGGCCGCGACCGGCAGGAAGGCCCCGGCTGTTGTCACCGAGCAGCTCCCGGCGCCGGCTCCCCGGATGCTCAGCGGCACGTTCCGGACCGCCGCCGAGCGGCTTCCGGCCGTCGCCGCGATGGGGTTCGACGTCGTCTATCTCCCGCCGATCCACCCCATCGGCACCACCCACCGCAAGGGCCCCAACAACAGCCTCACCCCCGGGGCCGACGACCCGGGCGTGCCCTGGGCGATCGGTTCGGCCGAGGGCGGGCACGACGCCGTCCATCCGGATCTCGGCACGATCGAGGACTTCGACCACTTCGTCGCGACGGCCCGCACGCTGCGGATGGAGATCGCGCTGGACTTCGCCCTCCAGTGCTCCCCGGACCACCCGTGGGTGACGGAGCATCCGGAGTGGTTCCACCACCGCGCCGACGGGTCCATCGCCTATGCCGAGAACCCGCCCAAGAAGTACCAGGACATCTATCCGATCGCGTTCGACAAGGACCTGCCCGGGATCGTCGCGGAGACCGTGCGCATCCTGCGGTACTGGATGGGGCACGGCGTACGGATCTTCCGCGTCGACAACCCGCACACCAAGCCGGTGGTCTTCTGGGAGAAGGTGATCGCCGACATCAACCGGACCGACCCGGACGTGATCTTCCTGGCCGAGGCGTTCACCCGGCCCGCGATGATGCGCACGCTGGCCTCGGTCGGCTTCCAGCAGTCCTACACGTACTTCACCTGGCGTAACACGAAGCAGGAAATCACCGAGTACGTCATGGAGCTTTCGGGCGAGAGTTCCTCGTACATGCGGCCCAACTTCTTCGTGAACACGCCCGACATCCTTCCCGGTTACCTGCAGGACGGCGGCCGTCCCGCCTTCGGTGCCCGGGCCGTGCTGGCCGCGACCCTGTCCCCCTCCTGGGGCGTGTACGCGGGCTTCGAGCTGTACGAGAACACCCCGGTGCATCCCGGGAGCGAGGAGTACCAGGACTCCGAGAAGTACCAACTCAGGCCCAGGGACTGGGAGTCGGCGGAACGTGAGGGCCGCTCGCTCGCTCCCCTGATCACCTCCCTCAACAGGATCCGGCGTCGCCATCCGGCGCTCCAGCAACTGCGCGACGTCCACTTCCACTCGGTCGACAACGAAGCGCTGATCGCATACAGCAAGCGCTCGGGTTCGGACATCGTTCTGGTGGTCGTCAACCTCGACCCTCACCACACCCAGGAGGCCACGGTCTCGTTGGACATGCCGCGTCTCGGCCTCGACCGGCACGAGAGCGTGCCGGTGCGCGACGAGCTCACCGGCGACACCTATCACTGGGGCAGGACCTTCTATGTGCGTCTGGAGCCGGGCGTCACACCCGCGCACATCGCGGTCCTGCGACCGTCCCCGCCGACCGGAGGGTCACCCACACCATGATCGTCAATGAGCCTGTCCACGACCTGTTCGAGGACACTCCCGCCAAGGACCGCGATCCCGACTGGTTCAAGCGCGCCGTCTTCTACGAGGTACTCGTACGGTCCTTCCAGGACTCGAACGGGGACGGCGTCGGTGACCTCAAGGGCCTCACCGCCAAGCTGGACTATCTGCAGTGGCTGGGCGTCGACTGCCTGTGGCTGCCGCCGTTCTTCAAGTCACCTCTGCGCGACGGTGGTTACGACGTATCCGACTACACGGCCGTGCTGCCCGAATTCGGCGACCTCGCCGACTTCGTGGAGTTCGTCGACGCCGCGCACCAGCGCGGCATGCGCGTGATCATCGACTTCGTCATGAACCACACGAGCGACCAGCACGACTGGTTCCAGCAGTCCCGCACCGACCCGGACGGGCCGTACGGCGACTACTACGTCTGGGCCGACGACGACAAGCAGTTCCCGGACGCACGGATCATCTTCGTCGACACGGAGACGTCCAACTGGACCTTCGACCCGGTACGCAAGCAGTACTACTGGCACCGGTTCTTCTCGCACCAGCCCGATCTCAACTACGAGAACCCGGCGGTGCAGGAGGAGATCATCTCGGCCCTGCGCTTCTGGCTGGACCTCGGAATCGACGGCTTCCGCGTCGACGCCGTGCCCTACCTCTACCAGCGCGAGGGCACGAACTGCGAGAACCTCCCGGAGACCCACGGCTTCCTCAAGCGGGTCCGCAAGGAGATCGACGCCAACTACCCGGACACCGTGCTGCTGGCCGAGGCCAACCAGTGGCCGGAGGACGTCGTCGACTACTTCGGCGACTACACGGCCGGCGGCGACGAGTGCCACATGGCGTTCCACTTCCCGGTGATGCCCCGCATCTTCATGGCCGTACGGCGTGAGAGCCGCTACCCGGTCTCGGAAATCCTGGCGAAGACCCCGGCGATCCCGTCCGGCTGCCAGTGGGGCATCTTCCTGCGCAACCACGACGAGCTCACGCTCGAGATGGTCACGGACGAAGAGCGCGACTACATGTACGCGGAGTACGCCAAGGATCCGCGGATGCGGGCCAACATCGGCATCCGCCGGCGTCTCGCGCCACTCCTGGACAACGACCGCAACCAGATCGAGCTGTTCACGGCGCTGCTGCTGTCGCTGCCCGGCTCCCCGATCCTCTACTACGGGGACGAGATCGGGATGGGTGACAACATCTGGCTGGGCGACCGTGACGCCGTGCGCACCCCGATGCAGTGGACGCCCGACCGCAACGCCGGTTTCTCCTCCAGCGACCCGGGGCGGCTCTACCTCCCCACGATCATGGACCCGGTCTACGGCTACCAGGTCACCAACGTCGAGGCGTCGATGGCCTCGCCGTCGTCGCTGCTGCACTGGACGCGTCGGATGATCGAGATCCGCAAGCAGAATCCCGCCTTCGGACTCGGTTCGTACAGCGAACTGCCGTCGTCGAACCCCGCGGTGATCGCGTTCACGCGTGAGTACAAGGACGACCTCGTGCTGTGCGTCCACAACTTCTCGCGGTTCGCGCAGCCGACGGAGCTCGATCTGCGGGCCTTCGACGGGCGTCATCCGGTGGAGCTGATCGGCGGGGTGCGCTTCCCGGCCGTGGGTCAGTGGCCCTACCTGCTGACCCTCGCGGGGCACGGTTTCTACTGGTTCCGGCTGCGGAAGGACGCTCCGGTCGCCTGACCGGAGACGGTGGACGGCTGACGGCGCCTCACCTCCGGGGCGCCACCCGCGGGGCGGTTTCCGCCGCCCCGCACGGGGCACTCTCCCCGATATCGAGCACTTCCTGGCTCTTCCGGGCACTTGTGGCCCATTGATCGAGCATTGATCGAGTCCATACGGACATTTCCTCACCCGACACGTCCCGCACAGCCGGACAGCCATTGCCGCAATCCGGGACACTCTTCGCATCCTGTGGTGTGCCCGGGGAAAGGACGCGATGCCATGTCGGAGGCTGCATCCACTCGAGTCGCCCTGGCGAAGAGCACAACATCAAGAAAGACGACAAGAAGACATTCGACGAGCGACACGGGCACCACCGCCCTGCTGCCGTCGCTCGCCCCGCTGCTCCACGAGTGGGTGCCCCGGCAGCGCTGGTTCGCGGGCAAGGGGCAGCCCGTCACCGGCTTCTCCCTCGTCGCGGCCACCGAGATACTGCCTCTGGACGCCGCGGGCGCGGGCCCCGGTCTGCTGCATCTGCTCGTCCGGGTGCACCAGCCGGGCGGCCGCCCCGCCCCCGCCCAGGGGGACTGCTACCAGCTGCTGCTCGGCGTGCGCACCACGCTGCCCCCGCGCCTGGCCGGAGCCCGCATCGGGCAGGTCACGGACGGGCCGCTGGCCGGCCGCACCCTGTACGAGGGGCTGCACGACCCGCGCGTCGCCGACCTCCTGCTGGAACGATTCCGTAACCCCGGGTCACTCGGCCCCCTCCGCTTCGACCGGGCGGAGCCGATCCCGCCGGGCCTCACCCCGCGCGTCCTGGACGCCGAGCAGTCCAACTCCTCGCTCGTCTTCGGGGACGCCTTCATCCTGAAGATCTTCCGCAGGGTCTTCCCCGGCACCAACCCCGATCTCGAACTTCCGCTCGCGCTCGGCCGCGAGGGCTGCGGCCGGGTGCCCGCCCCGGTGGCCTGGTTCGAGGCGACGACGAGCCCGGAGCCGCTCACGCTCGGGGTGCTGCAGCCCTTCCTGCGCGGCGCACAGGACGGCTGGCAGCTGGCGCTCGCCGCGCTGGCCGCCGGACGGGACTTCGTACCGGAGGCGCACGCGCTCGGCCGGGCCACCGCCGAGGTGCACACCGCCCTCGCCGCCGCGTTGCCGACGCCGCCCCTGGCCCACGACCGGACCAGGGACCTGGTGGCCGGGATGGTGGAGCGGCTGGAGGCCGCCGCCCAGGCGGTCCCCGCCCTCGTCCCGTACGTGCCGGGGCTGCGCACCGCCTTCGACGCGGTCGCGGCGCTCGGGGACGCGGAGTGCGGCTGGGCGGCGCAGCGGATCCACGGGGACCTGCACCTCGGCCAGACCCTGCGGGGGGACGACGGCTTCTGGTCGCTGATCGACTTCGAGGGCGAGCCTGCCAGGCCGCTGCCCGAACGGCGCGCCCCGCAGCCGACCGTGCGTGACGTCGCGGGGATGCTCAGGTCCTTCGACTACGCGGCCCGCTCGCACCACCCGTGGAACCCCGAGTGGGCGGCCCGCTGCCGTGCCGCGTACTGCGAGGGCTACGCCCGCGCGGCGGGTTCCGACCCACGCGCCGAGCCGGAGTTGCTGCGCGCCCACGAGACCGACAAGGCGGTGTACGAGGTGCTGTACGAGGCCCGCCACCGTCCCGACTGGCTGCCGGTCCCGATGGCGGCCATCCAGCGCCTGGCCGGCACGACCGTGTGACCTCCGCTCCCACCACCCACCCCCCGAGCCTTTCGAGGAGGCAGTCTCTGTGACCGCCCGCAAGCCGTCCCGCAAGCCGTCCGATCCCATCGAGGTCCCTCCCACGGCCAAGCCGGTGACCACCGAGGTCACCGCGCCCGCCGCGGCTCCCGTCCCCGCCGAAGCGTCCGCGGACGCCTCCGCGGACGGGCCCCCGCCGCCCCCGGCTCCCCCGGTGAAGCGCGCCCGGGCCAGGAAGACGACGGCCGCGGCCGCCGGCGCCCCGCCCCGCCCCCGGCGCGGCGGGGGCAGCAAGAGCGTGCTGCCCGCCACCGCCCTGGACGAGGCGGACCGGGGCCGGCTGCTCGCCGGTGAGCACCACGATCCGCACGGGCTCCTGGGTGCGCACCCGACGTCGGGCGGCGTCCTCTTCCGGGCTCTGCGCCCCTACGCCCGCTCGGTGACGGTGCTGGCCGGGGGCAAGCGGGCCGAGCTGCAGAGCGACGGTGACGGCTTCTTCTCCGGGATCCTGCCGCTGCCCGCCGTGCCGGACGGATACCGCCTCCAGGTCGCGTACGACGACAACACGATCGAGGTGGACGACCCGTACCGCTTCCTGCCCGCCATCGGCGAACTCGACCTGCACCTGATCGGCGAGGGCCGGCACGAGGAGCTCTGGAAGGCGCTCGGCTCGCAGCCGATGGAGCACCAGGGGGTGTCCGGCACCCGGTTCACCGTCTGGGCGCCGAACGCGCGCGGGGTCCGCGTCACGGGCGACTTCAACTACTGGGACGGCACGGCCTTTCCCATGCGCTCGCTCGGCTCCACCGGTGTCTGGGAGCTCTTCCTCCCGGGCGTCGGCGAGGGCGCCGTGTACAAGTACGACATCTGCCGGCCCGACGGCTCGCACACCCAGCGGGCCGACCCGATGGCCCGGCACACCGAGGTCCCGCCCGCCACCGCCTCGGTGGTCACGGCCTCGCGCCACGAGTGGCAGGACGCGGACTGGATGGCCCACCGGGGCGACCGGCCGGTCCACGAGTCCCCGTTCTCCGTCTACGAGATCCACCTCCCCTCCTGGCGGCCGGGCCTCAGCTACCGCCAGCTGGCCTCGCAGCTCCCCGCCTACGTACGCGAACTCGGCTTCACGCACGTGGAGTTGATGCCGGTCTCCGAGCACCCCTTCGGCGGCTCCTGGGGCTACCAGGTCACCGGCTTCTACGCACCGACGTCCCGCATGGGCACCCCGGACGACTTCCGCTTCCTGGTCGACGCGCTGCACGCGGCGGGCATCGGCGTCCTCATGGACTGGGTGCCGGCGCACTTCCCGCGCGACGACTGGGCGCTCGCCGAATTCGACGGCCGCCCGCTGTACGAGCACTCCGACCCGAACCGGGCCGCACACCCGGACTGGGGCACCCTGGAGTTCGACTACGGCCGCAAGGAGGTCCGTAACTTCCTGGTCTCCAACGCCACTTACTGGTGCGAGGAGTTCCACATCGACGGGCTGCGGGTCGATGCCGTCGCCTCGATGCTCTACCTCGACTACTCCCGCGAGGACGGCCAGTGGTCGCCGAACGAGTTCGGGGGCCGGGAGAACCTTGACGCGGTCGCCTTCCTCCAGGAGATGAACGCGACGGTCTACCGGCGCAATCCGGGCGTCGTCACGATGGCGGAGGAGTCGACCGCCTGGGACGGGGTCACCCGCGCCACGGACCACGGCGGTCTGGGCTTCGGCCTGAAGTGGAACATGGGCTGGATGCACGACTCCCTCGTGTACATGTCCAAGGAGCCCATCCACCGCAAGTACCACCACAACGAGATGACCTTCTCGATGGTGTACGCCTACAGCGAGAACTACGTGCTGCCGATCTCGCACGACGAGGTGGTGCACGGCAAGCAGGCGCTGGTCACCAAGATGCCCGGCGACTGGTGGCAGCGGCGGGCCAACCACCGCGCCTACCTCGGTTACATGTGGGCCCATCCGGGCAAGCAACTCCTCTTCATGGGTCAGGAGTTCGCCCAGGGCGCGGAGTGGTCCGAGGGCCACGGCCCCGACTGGTGGCTGCTCGACGAGACGTACGAGGCCTCCGGCGACCACCGGGGCGTGCGCTCCCTGGTCACGGACCTCAACGCGGTGTACGGCGCGCTGCCCGCGCTCTGGCAGCGGGACACCTCCCCGGAGGGCTTCAGCTGGATCGACGGCGGCGCGGCGGAGGACAACGCGTTCGCGTTCGTCCGCTACGACGCGGACGGATCACCGCTGATCGCCGTCTCCCACTTCTCCCCGGTGGTGCGGCAGGACTACCGGATCGGTGTGCCGGACGGCCCGGAGACCTGGGTCGAGGTCCTGAACACGGACGCGGCCCGATACGGCGGCAGCGACGTGCGCAACGAGGAGCCGCTGAAGCCGGAGGCCGTACCGGCGCACGGCAGGGACACCAGCATCACGCTGACGCTCCCACCGCTGGCGACGGTCTGGCTGCGGCCGGCCTGACGGACGGGGAAGGGGCGGTGCACCCGGAGGCTCGGTGTACCGCCCCTCTTCCCTCGACAACGCCTCCCCCTCGTCGCGTTACCCTTCGGCGTGCACAAATCAGCAGCAGCGGCCCGTGGAACGAGCGGTCCACGCGCCCTCCGCGGGCCCGGTGGGAAGACGGCCGGGCCGACGTTCCCCGCCGTGCACGAGCGCACCCTGGAGCAGCTTGAGGGCGCCGTGTGGCCGGACCCGCCACCTCGTTCGACCGGGCTCGCCAGGGCCGTGCACGCCCTACGCCGCCGTCCGGTCGGCGAACTCACTCCGCACGAGCCGGCCCGTCTCATCGGTCAGCAGGTCAGCCTGCCGTGGCTTCTTCCATCGGCCGTGCGTCACCTGCACGAAACAGCGCCCGGACAGGCGACGGGCGGTTTCTACGACGACGATCTGCTCACGGCGGTCCTCGCGGTGAGCCCGGAGATCTGGTCGGCCGAGCCGGAACTTGCCCGCGGGCTCAGGGACGCTCTCGGGTCGCTGGCCGACCTCGGCCCGCACTTGACCGAGGCGGCGGAAGATTTCCTCCGGGCGAACCCGTGACACGCCCCGGTGAAGCGCCACCGCACGCCCGGGTGCGCTGCACGCTGCAGATCTACGAAGTCGAGTACGGCGACGATCACGGAGGCGTCTGCGTGGTGCGGTGCCTCGGCGGAGTCGTCCGGACCGGTCAGGTGTTCCTCGCCCCCACCGCCACCACGGAGCCCGCGCCCGCTGTCACCCTCACCACAACGAGGATCGAGTGCTACGGCCGCGAGGTCCCGTTCCTGGACCCTCCCCACACCGCTCGCGTCACGCTCTCCGGAGGGCCGGTCGCCGGCCTCGCGAGGGGAACGGTCCTCTCGGCTGCCCTGTGGCCCGTCGGCCCGCCGGTCTCCTCAGCGCTGGTGAACGACCAGGAGGCCGACGTCACCGTGACCGCGGTGGCACCGGTCGGTTCCGCGGTGGAGGTGGCCGGGGTCGCCGTCCCCGGCTTCATCGACCAGGCGAAGCACCCCTCGTGGTGGTCCGAGGAGGTGCCGCCGCCACGGGTCGGCGACCAGCTGCGGGTGGTCGTGCTGGACGATTCGCGGAGCCCGGTGCGCCTCAGCGCCCTCCGGTCCGACATCGGGATCGCGCGCGGACGTCGCGAGACCGCCGCCGCGCACCCCGCACCCCCTGACTGAGCGCGTCCCCCTGCCTACTTGAGCGTGTACGAGCAGGGCTTGCCCGTCTTGCCGCCCTTGTTCTCGACGACCGTCCTACCGTCGACGGTGATGGAACACCCCGCCGCGACGAGCATCCCGTCGGCCGCGGTCGTGTTGCCCGGCGTCACGAGCACCAGCCGGCCGACCTCTCGCTCCGCGCCCCGCGGGGCGATGGTGGCCGTCTTCGTCCACGGCAGTTCCACCTCCGCGAAGTCCGAGTCGTCGAGGGTGTACATGACGGTGCTCTTGCCCGTCCCCTCGACCTTGATCGTCACCTCGTGCGAGGCGCCTTCCGCGACGGCGCCGCCGCCGGCCTCCTCCGACTTCGCGGGCTCCTGAGCGGCGGGGCTGCTCCCCTTGCCCGTGTCGGCGGGCTTCTCCGCGTCACCCCCGCAGCCGGTCAGCAGAGCGGCCGCCAGTACGAAGGCCGTCGCCGTGAGCGTCTTGCGCATTGCTTCCCCCATGATCGGTTTCCCCCCGGCGCGCTCGACACGCCCCGGGTCCGGGAAGATCGTAGTCAGCCGCGCCACCAGGCCTCCCGACGGCCTCGGCCGAAGGCACGAGGTGATGCGCGCCCCACGACGTCTCCGTATGGAAGACAGGTGTAGATGGCGTGCCGGACCCGCCGGATCCTCATATTCGCAAGCCGGGCGGGCTTGTGGGGATGAAATCGAAGGCACAGGCAGGTGAACAGAGCATCTGATGGGGTGTCTGTTGTTTTTCTTCGGACAGCCATTGACGGCCCGCCGAGCTCGGTGTTTTAGTGACGCATCCCGATCGGAGACAGTGTCCTCTTATAGGAGACAGCGCATTGGCCACCCAGATTCTCACCTCCTCGCTCAAGACGCTGGAGGTCCTCGCCGCCCTCGCCGACGAGCCGCAGGGCGTGGGGGTCTCGGAGCTGGCACGTCGTACGGGCGGCAGCCGGGGCTATGTGCACCGGCAGCTGGTGACCCTGTGCGCGGGTGGGTGGGCCGAGCAGGCGGAGGACGGGACCTACCGGCTCAGCCTCCGGGTCTCCCGGCTCTCCGACGCCGCGTTCGCCCAGGCCGGGCTCGGCCACCGCGCCACCGCCGCGATGGAGGAACTGGCCGCCCTGGTCGACGAGACCGTGTCCCTGGCCGTCCTCGACGGCGACTCGGCGCGGATCGTGCAGCGGGTCGAGGTGGACCGGCTGCTGCGCGTCGACTCCCGGATCGAGGCACGGATGCCGATCTCCGACACCGCCTCCGGCCGGGTGCTCACCGCCTGGGCACTGCCGCACGATCTCGCAGCGCTGCGGGAGGCGGGCGTGTCCACCGCCGGTGACGCGGAGTTGGAGCACATCCGGGAGATCGGTTACGCGATCTCGCTGCCGAACCGGCTGGAGCCGACGGTCGCCGTGGCGGCCCCCGTGTTCGACGCGAGGCGCCGGGTGATGGCGGCTCTGTCGGTGGTCGGCCCCATGGTCCGCTTCGACGCCGAGGCGGCTGCCGGTGACGCCGTGGCCTGCGCGGCACGCGTCACCAAGATCGTCTCCGGGAGCAGGTGACCGCCGCCGTCCGACCCACCGCTGCCAGGCCCTGATCCCCTGCTCCCGTAGTTCCGGCCCTCGTCCGCCCGGACCCGGCCGCCCACGGCTCCCCGGCGCCGCCGCCCCCGACCGGGGCGTGCCCCGCCGCGCCGCCAGCCTCGTGCACCACCTCTCGACCGGACCTCACCCCCTGCCGGCCGCGCCCCCGTACCTCCGCATGCCTGGCTCCGGGCTGTCCTCCGCCCTGCCCCGGAGCCTCCCCCTCGCCTCAAGAAGCCGGATCACCGGCACCGCACAGCGTGACCCGCACGAAAGGAACCATCCGTGGCACCACAGCCCAGTCCGGCCGGGCCCTCCGGCCGGCCGGCCGCCGAGATCATGACCTCGACCGCTCTCGCCTCCCTGCAGGCCGGGCGCCTCTCGTCGGCCCGATCCCTGGTCAACCGGATGCTCCGTGAGGGCTGGCGCGTCGAGCGCCGCTCACTGACCGTCGAGGCGGACGGCAGCGGCGAGGCGGTCTACCGCGTCCACACCGCGGACCGGGTGATGGACTTCGTGGCCTTCGCCTTCCCCCCGTCGTCGCAGGAGCGCACCCTGCGCATCTTCGACCTCGGCTGGGACATGATGGGCGCCCTCCTCGACGGTCCCGCCACGGCCGAGGACGTCGAGCACACCCGCAACGAGATGCCCCGCCTCTACCACGGCCGCGCCACCGCGCACACGCTCACCTGGTGCCGGGCCAACCGTTCGCTGCGCGTCTTCGAGCACGTCGTGGAGGCGCTGGCCGCCGGCCGGCAGCCCGACACCGTCGCGCTCGCCCGCGTCGGGTATCTGATGCGCAACATCGGCCTCGACGGCAACGGCACCTTCGGCACCCGTACGTTCCTCGCGTACGGCGACGACCACCCGCTCGCGGTGCCGTACCACGCCCAGTTGCTGTCCGCCTACCTGATGCGTGAGCTGAGCGCGGACCTGGTCGAGGCGCTGGCCGCCCGCCGTTCGAAGACGGCCGTGGCCCTGGATCCGCAGGTGCGCCGCTTCCTCGGCGTCGGCAACAGCTCCGCGCTCGGCCTGGTCCTGTGGGTCGGCAACCACCCGGTGCTGGTGGACCGTTGGATCTCGCTGCGCGAGCAGGCCCTCGCCCACGCCCGTGGTCTCGCGGCGGCGCCCGGCTCCGGTGTGGCGGACACGCTGGTCGCCCTGCTGGAGCGGGCCGCTCGCTACCAGAGCGAAGACGTCAACGAGTACACCTGCTTCACTCCCGCCGCACGGATCGTCTCCGACCTTCGCCGTGTCCTCGACGCGGTACCCGTACGCGCCGCGGCGGCCGGGGCGGACGGCCGGGTGCCGACGGTGGCCGAACTGGTCGACGGTGTCGAGGGCGTCTGCGACGAGGCCGCCGAGGTGGTCAACTCGGTGCTCACCGAGCTGGATCCGGCGGAGTCGGACCGGCTGGCGGCCGGGCTCACGGTCAACGAGACGTTCCGGCGGGACGGTTCGATGTCCGCCGGTGAGCTGCGCGCCCTGCTCGCCGACCGGTACGCCTGGGCGCTCGCCGTCGACCGGACGGCGCCGGGCGCGGTCGCCAACACCTGGTACAAGTCCCGGTCCGCGGAGGAGCCCCGGTGCGGCGCCACCGCCGAACTGCCCGAGGGCACCGTCGATCTCACCGTTGACGTCCCCGGCATGGTCCAGCACCTCGACGGCGTACTCGCCGCCGAGGACCCCGCCCTGCCCGTCGGACGCCTGCTCGCCCGCCGGCCCGGCCTGCGGGGAGCCGTCGAGCGCCTCCAGTCCCTCGCCGGACACGCGTACGCCGTACCGCACACCAACATCCGTGACGCCGACTTCGTGCCCGCGCGGATCATCCGCCTGGCGAACGCCGCCCTCTACGGCCTGGAACGCACCAAGGACTACCTCGGCCGTGACCTGCGCGGCGTGATCTTCCAGGGCGCCCCCACCGCGGCCGACCTGGGAGGTGCCGGCACCGGCCCGTGGTTCTGGCCCGCCGTGCCGCGCCCCGCCGGCACCGTCGTCCTCGACCCGTCCGCACCCGCCCCCTCGAACGGAGCCGCCCGATGACCTCCGCCACGCTCACCAGCGGCCCCGGGAGCGACGGCGCCGCCGACCGCCTCGGCCGCACCTGGCAGAACGCCTCCGACGCCGAGACCCTCCGCCTGTCGTTGCGCGAACTGCGGCTCATCACCGAGCGCCTGCTCCAGGCCCAGGGCCTCGCCCTCGGCGCCGTACCCGCCGTGCGCGACCTGGTGCTGCACGCCCAGGCCGCCGGGCTGCCCGCGCTGCGGTTCCTCGCCGAGGGGCTCAGCGCCGCCGACCGTGCCGGTTCGGGCCGGGTGGAGATCGCCGCCGAGGCCCCGGGCACGCTCGTGGCCGACTGCCTCGGACAGAGCGCCCTCGTCGTGGCCCCCGCGCTGCTCGACCTGCTCCAGGCCGAGCCCGGCGAGCGGGTCACCCTGTGGGCGGGGCGCGTCGAGCGCGCCGGACTCGCCGCCGTGCTGGAGCACCAGGGCACCGACCGGGGTGTGGTCCTCACGGTGACACCGACGACTTCGGACGCCGCACAGGCGGCCGGGCTGCCCCCGCTGCCCGAGGGCCTGGCAGGTGAGAGCGTACTCCTCGTCATGGAGCGCCGCGCCCCCGAGCTGCCCGACGACCCCGAGCTGTTGCGTCTCCTGCCGCTCGTGGGCTCGCTGCCCGCCGCCCGCGCGGTACACACCGGGGTGGAGGCCCCTGCCGCTCTGTGGTGGTCGCTGTTCGAGGACTCCGCACGTGCGCTGGCCACGGAGTCGGTGACCTCTCTCAAGCACGCGGGCGCCACCGCCGTCGACGAGAACGGCGTGATCGAACCCGACCTCACCGACGACGTTGACTTCGTCGGCGGCACGGCCACGAACAACGAGGAGCAGCGATGAACATCGACGGACTCGAGTGCGGCGTCTTCAACCGGACGGTCTTCGAGGAGCTGCGCGCCGGGCGCGTGGACTGCGTGACCAACACCATCGCGTTCTGGGAGAACGCGGCCGAGACCATGCAGGCCCTCGCCGACTGGTACGGCATGGAGCGCGACAACGCCGATCTCATACGGATCGCGTACTCCACGGCCGACATCGAGGCGGCTGCGGCCGAGGGCCGTACCGCCGTCCTCATGGGGACCCAGAACGCGTCCCCGATCGAGGACCGGCTCGACCACATCGAGCTGTTCGCCCGCATGGGCCTGCGGGTCATGCAGCTCACCTACAACATCCAGAACACCCTGGGCGCGAGCTGCTACGAGACCACCGACGCCGGCCTGACCCGCTTCGGCCGCAACGCCGTCGAGGAGATGAACCGCTGCGGCGTCGTCGTCGACTGCTCTCACGTCGGCGACCGGACCTCGTACGACGCGATCCACGCCTCGGCCGTGCCGGTGGCGATCAATCACGCCAATCCGCGCGAGTTCTTCGACCACGCCCGCAACAAGCGGCCCGAGGTCATCGACGCACTCGCGGAGCGGGGCGGGGTTCTCGGCCTGACGATGTATCCGAACATCGCCGGTGAGTGGAGCGAGAGCGTCGAGAGCTGGTGCGAGCTGGTCGCCCGCACGGTGGAGCGGATCGGCGTCGATCACGTCGGTGTCGGTTCCGACCTCGGGCGCTTCCTCACCGAGGAGCACATGGTGGAGATGCGCAAGGGCCACTGGACGCGGGGCCCCGAGTACGGGGCGGGCAAGCCCGGCCAGTCGCCTGTCGTGCCCGACCCGGAGTGGTTCGAGACGGCGGCCCAGTTCGGCAACATCCCCGACGGGCTGGCCAAGGCCGGCTTCTCACCCGCCGAGGTCGAGAAGCTGTGCGGCGGCAACTGGCTGCGCCTGTACCGGCAGACCATCGACGTGGACCTCCGGGGCGGCCCGCCGGCCGTACCCGTGACCGCCTCGGCCTGACCGCCTCGGCCCGGCGCGGTCCCGGACCCCGCCGGGCCGTGGCCGGGCCCGTACGCCGAGGGCACCCGCAACCCGCCGAACGCACCCGGTGCGAGCCACGCCCCGGGACGCCACCAGGAGTGACTTCCCCGACTCCTCCCCCTGCCGTCTCTCCGAGCGGAGACCCCCGATGCCCCCTCGCTCCCTGCCGCCCCGGCCCCGGCGGCGCCCCCTCGCCGCCCTCGCTCTGGCCGCCGCCCTGACCGCCTCGCTCACCTCCTGCGCGACCGCGGGTGTGTCCGTCGAGGCCGCACGCCACACCCTCGTCGTCGACACGGCGTTCAACGCCAAGTCCATCGACCCGGCGCGTGTCTACCAGCCCACCGACTACCTCGTCGACCACGCGCTGTACGAGACGCTGACCACCTACCGGGGTGACGACCTCCGCACCCCGGTGCCCGGTCTGGCCGCGTCCTGGTCCGACTCCGGGGACGGACAGTCCTGGACGTTCACCCTGCGGGAGGACGCCCGCTTCTCCGACGGCACCCCCGTCGAGGCGAGCGACGTCGTCTTCTCCTTCGACCGGCTGCGTCACGTCGAGGCCAGCCCGGCCTATCTGATGGCCGGGATCACCGTGGAGGCCGAGGGCGCACACACCGTCGTCCTCACCACCGAGACACCCCGCGCCGACGTGCCCGCCATGCTCGCCACCCCGCAGTTCGGGGTGCTCAACGCCGACGCGGTGCGCGCGCACGGCGGCACCGACGCGGAGGACGCGGTCACCGAGGACAAGGCGGAGACCTGGCTGAACACGGCGTCGGCGGGCTCCGGTCCGTACCGGCTGAAGAGTTACAGCAACTCCTCGCAGATCGTCCTGGAGGCCAACCCGGAGTACGCCGGTGACGCACCGGCGTACCCCAGGGTGATCATCCGGAACGTGCCGTCGGCGCAGCAGCAGCTGCTCGGGGTGCAGTCCGGTGACTCGCAGATCGCCCTCGACATCTCGGCGCTGCAGACCAAGGGCCTGCACGGCGACAACCTCACGGTCGACAACAGCCGGGCGGCCGAGGTGCTCTACCTCGCGGTCAGCCGCGCGAAGAACCTCCCCACCGCCTCCGACGACGTGCGGAAGGCGATCGGGCTCGGCATCGACCACGAGGGCCTCGTCGAGATCGCCGGGCCGGGTTCCTCCCAGGCCACCGGCATCCTGCCGACCGTCTTCACCGGGGGTCTCGGCAAGGCGGACGCCACCGCGTACGACCCCGGGGCGGCCCGCGCCCTCGTCGAGAAGGCCAAGAAGGAACAGGGTCTGCGGAAGATCGAGCTGACCCTCGACTACGCCAGTGACTACCACCGGCTGGCCGGCCTCGACTACGGCGTGATCGCCCAGCGCATCCAGAGCGACCTGGGGAAGATCGGCATCACGGTGACGCTCCGGCCCTCGCCGACGTCGACGTCCCTTCAGCGGTACGTGGACGGTGAGACTCAACTCGCCCTGTGGTCCTACCCCCCGGACTACCTCGACCCGCAGAACGTCCTCGGCTTCGCGCCCGGCGACTTCCTCTCCAAGCGGGTGCACTGGCCCGCGAAGGACGCCCCCGGGCTCGCCGCCCTCACGGAGAAGGCGTACGGCTCGGTCGACGAGAAGGACCGGCTCACCGCGTACACGGCCTGGAACCGGGCGATGAACGAGGACGGCCCCTTCGTCCCGCTGCTGGAGCCGAACTTCGTCACCGTCGCCTCGTCCGAGGTCACCGGACTGGTCCGCAACCCGCTCTACTACCTCGATCTGGCCACGCTCGGCCGCTCGGAGGGGTGAACTCATGACCGACACCGCCCCCGGCACGGCCCTCGCCGGACCGGCCCCCGCACCGGCGGGCCCGCCGGACCCCGCGAAGGACGCTCCCCGTGCCCGCCGCAGGATGCCGCCCCTGGCGGCGTACGCGGTGCGCCGCGTCGCGTCCTCGGTGCTGATCGTCCTGGGCGTCACCCTGGTGACCTTCCTGCTCAGCTCCGTCGTACCGGCGGACCCCGCCACGGCCAACCTCGGCCAGCGCGCGCTCGACGACCCCGAGATCGTCGCCCGCTACCGAGCCGATCAGGGCCTCGACCGGTCGTTGCCCGTGCAGTACGCCTCCTACCTCGGCAATCTGATCACCGGAGACCTCGGCACCTCGCAGCAGACGCAGCGCCCGGTCCTGGACGACCTCGCCGAGAAGCTGCCCGCCACCCTCGAACTGGTCGTCGTCGCCACCGTGATGGCCCTCGTCGTCGGTGTGCTGTTCGGCGTACTCGCGGCGAAGGGACGCGGTGGCCGCCTCGACCGGATCGCCCGCACCCTGTCGCTCACCGGGGTCTCCCTGCCGACCTTCTGGATCGGCATGGTCGCCGCCGTGCTGTTCGTCAAGAACCTCGGCATCCTGCCCGGTTCCGGGCGACTCGCCCCCGCCCTCGACCCACCGGCCCAGATCACCGGCTTCTACACGGCCGACGCGCTCCTGGCCGGGGACCTGGACGCCTTCGCCTCGGCGTCCGCCCATCTCGTCCTGCCGGCATCGGTCCTGGCCCTGTCCGTCATCGGCATGGTGCTGCGCTTCACCCGCAGCGCCGTACTCGAAGCGCTCTCCTCCGACTTCGTGAAGGCCGGGCGCGCCAAGGGACTCCGGGCGCGCGCTGTCCTGTGGGGCTATGCGGTGCGCTCGGCGTCCGGCCAGCTGATCACCGCCACCACCCTCTCCTTCAGCCTGCTGCTCGCGGCGACCGTCTACATCGAGCAGCAGTTCTCCTGGAACGGCATCGGCCAGTACGCCTTCCGCAGCTCGACCAACCTCGACCTGCCCGCCGTGATGGGCGTATCCATCCTCATCGCCCTGGTCTTCGTCGTGGTCAACCTGGTCGCCGACCTGCTGTACGCCGCCTTCGACCCGAGGATCCGCCTGTCATGACCGCCACCCTCACCCCGGTCACCGCACCGGGCCTCCGTACGGGCCGGGTGGCCGGCGCCTGGCGATGGGCACGCCGCAACCCGGCCCAGGGCGCCGCCGTCGGCGTGCTGCTCCTGTGGCTGCTCGTCATCGTCCTCGCCCCCGTGCTCGCACCGTACGACCCCCTCGACCAGAGCGCGGTGCCCCTCGAAGGCGCGTCGTCCGCACACTGGCTGGGGACCGACCCCGCCGGGCGCGACGTGCTCTCCCGGGTCCTGTACGGCGCCCGGCTCTCCGTCCCGGTCGGGCTGCTGCTCATCACCGCGACCGCCGTGATCGGCACGGTCGTCGGTCTCGTCGCCGGCTTCTTCGGCGGCTGGGTCGACGAGGTCCTGATGCGGATCACCGACGTGGTCTTCGCCTTCCCCGTGATCATCCTGGCGATGGCGGTGGCCGCCTCGCTCGGCCCGTCCCTGCCCAACTCCGTCCTCGCGGGCGCCCTCGTCTGGTGGCCCGGGTACGCGCGCACCGTGCGCTCCACCGTGCTCTCGCTGCGCGAGTCGGACTTCGTGCACGCCAACCGGCTCGCCGGGGTCGGCTCGGTCCGCTCGATCCTCGTGGACCTGCTGCCCGGCGTCGCCGGCTCGCTGCTCGTGCTCGCCATGCTGGACGTCGGCGGCGCGATCCTGCTGCTCGCCGGGCTGTCCTTCCTGGGGCTCGGCGCCAGGCCGCCGGCCGCCGAGTGGGGATCGATGATCTCCGAGGCGTCGCAGTACTTCAACCAGTGGTGGCTCGCCGTCGTCCCCGGCCTCGCCATCGTCACGGTCGTGGTCGCCTTCAACGTCCTCGGCGACGCCCTGCGCGACCGGCTCGACCCCAAGCTCTCGACGGCTGGAGAACGATGATGAGTGGGGACAACGTCCTCGGCGCGCGCACCCCCCTGGATTCCCGCGCGGGTACGGGCACGGCCCGCACCGGTACGACTGATCCCGGTACGGCAGTGGAACCTCTGCTGCGCGTACGGGACCTGACGGTCACCCTGCCCCGCGCCGGACGGGACATCCGGCTCGTCGACGGCGTCGGTCTCGACGTCCGTCCCGGCGAGGTGCTCGGCATCGCCGGGGAGTCCGGCAGCGGCAAGACCGTGACCGGCATGACCCTGGTCGGCCTCGGCCCCGACCGGGCCTCCGTCACCGGCTCGGTCCGCTTCGACGGACGGGAGCTGGTCGGGCTCCCCGACAAGGAGTGGGAACGCGTACGCGGCCGGGACATCGCGGTCGTCTTCCAGGACCCGTCCTCCGCGCTGCACCCGATGCTCACGGTCGGCCGGCAGATCACCGACCATGTCCGCCGCCACCAGGGCGTCAGCCGCAAGCAGGCGGCCGCCCGCGCCGCCGAGCTCCTCGACCTGGTACGGATCCCCGGCGGGAACTCGGCAGCCGCCCGCTACCCGCACCAGTTCTCCGGCGGCATGCGTCAGCGCATCGCCATCGCCTCCGCCCTGGCCTGCGGCCCGCGCCTGCTCATCGCCGACGAGCCGACCACCGCCCTCGACGTCACCGTCCAGGCCGGGATCGTCGAACTCCTCGACGAGCTGCGGCGCGAGACGGGCATGGCCGTCGTCATGGTCACCCACGACCTCGGCGTCCTGTCCTCCGTCGCCGACCGGATCTCCGTCTTCTACTCCGGCCGCGTCATCGAGACCGGCACCGTCGGCGAGGTCATCGGCGCACCCCAGCACCCGTACACACGCGGCCTGTTGCAGGCCCTCCCGCACGCCTCGCTCGGCGAACGCTCCGCCGTCGGGCACGCCGTACCGCTGCGCCCCATCCCCGGTTCGGCCCCGGCCGCCGACGCGCCGCTACCCGGCTGCCCGTTCCACCCGCGCTGCTCGTCGGCCGTCGACGGCTGCGCCCGTACGCGCCCCGTACCGGTCAGCATCGGCCCGGCCCGTACGGTCGCCTGCGTACTGGCCGAGCCGGGCACCGCCCGCCCCGCCGACAGCCCTGCCACCGCCCCCGCCCCCGCCAGGAGGAAGGCATGACCGTGACCACCGTCCACCCGGCCGCACCACTGCTCCGCGTCGAGGACGTGGTCGTCGAGTACCCCCGTAAAGGGCTGCCCCCGATGCGCGCCCTGGCCGGGGTCGGCCTGGAGATCGCCCCCGGTGAGATAGTCGGCATCGTCGGCGAGTCCGGCTGCGGCAAGTCCACCCTGGCCCGCGCCGTCACGGGGCTGGCCGCCGCGCACACGGGCTCGGTGACCTTCGACGGCGCTCCGGTCGGCGCCGTGGGGCGGCGTCGCCGCGCCCCCGGCCTGCTGCCGCTGCAGATGGTGTTCCAGGACCCCAACGCCTCGCTCAACCCGCGGCGCACCATCGGCGCGCAGATCCAGGAAGTCGTGGTCGCCCGCGAGCGCGCGCGGGGCGTCAGGCGCGGCCGCCGCGACCCGGAGACCGCGCGCGAGGCCGTCGAGGCGTTGCGCCGGGTCGGCCTTCCGGACGGAGCCGCGGAGAAGTACCCGCACGAGTTCTCCGGCGGCCAGCGGCAGCGGGCGGCGATCGCGCGGGCGCTCGCCTCCCGCCCGAAGATGATCGTCGCGGACGAGCCGGTGTCGGCCCTCGACGCCTCCGCGCAGGCGGCGGTGGCGAATCTCCTGCGGGACCTGTCGCGCGAGGAGGGCATCGCCCTCGCGTTCATCTCGCACGACCTGGCGGTGGTCGGCGCGCTCGCCGACCGGGTGGTCGTCATGTACCTGGGCCGCGTCGTCGAGACGGGCACCGTCGAGCAGATCTTCAACACACCCCGGCACCCGTACACACAGGCCCTGCTGGCCGCCGTACCGGTACCGGACGGCACCGGCGCCCGCCCACAGGCGCTGACCGGCGAGGTCCCGGACCCCGGCAGCCCCCCGCCCGGCTGCCGCTTCCACCCGCGCTGCCCGCTGGCCGTCGACCGCTGCCGGACGGACGAGCCGGCCCTGCGGCCCGCCGCCGGCTCCGAGGCCGCCTGCTGGCTGGCCTGATCCGGTCGGTGGGAAGCTACGGACGTCCAAATCGGGACATACAGCCCCGCGAGGTGTCCGTAGCTTCCCAATGACCGGCCCTGGTCACACCGCGGCCGGGAGTACGTCCTCCAGGTCCTGGAGGAGGCGGCGCTTGGGGCGGGCACCGACCATCGACTTCACCGGTTCGCCGTCCTGGAAGACCATCAGCGTCGGCATCGACAGCACCGCGTACCGGGCGGCGATCCCCGGGTTGTGGTCCACGTCGATCTGGACCACCTTCACGCGGCCGGCCTCCTCCCGGGCGATCGCGCTGAGCACCGGGGCGAGCTGGCGGCAGGGGCCGCACCAGTCGGCGGTGAACTCGACCAGGACCGGCAGGCCGGCGGCGCTCAGGACCTCCGCGTCGAATGTGGTGTCGGTGACCTCGGCTACGCCTTCTGCGTGGATCATCGGTTCCCGTCCTCCCAGTTCAGTTCACATCGTGGTTCGGGGCCGCCGGGCACCTCGGCCGACGCCTCCAGTTCGGCGCGGGCCAGCTGTGCGCCCACCTCCGTACGGACCGACCGGAGCCGGCCGATGAGGGCGTCCAGTTCGCCGAGCTTGCGCCGGTAGACGGCCAGCGAGGCAGGGCAGGCGTCACCCGCCGGGTGGCCGGCGCGCAGGCAGTCGACGAAGGGGCGGGTCTCCTCCAGGTCGAACCCGAAGTCCTGAAGGGTCCGGATCTGCTGGATCAGCCGCAGGTCGGTGTCGTCGTACGTGCGGTAGCCGTTCTCCGCGCGGCGTGCGTGCAGCAGGCCCCGTGACTCGTAGTACCGCAGCGTCCGTGTCGTCGTTCCGGCGCGTTCGGCCAGTTCCCCGATTCGCATACCGCGACGGTAATCCTTGACGTCGGCGTCAAGGCAAGCACCGTGGGCGCCGGGAAGCAGTCGGTCGTCCGGGAACCAGTCCGTCGTCCGGGAAGCAGTCGGTCGTCCGGATTACGGTCGGCCGACGGCTGAGCGGGCCATGGCTCAGCGGGCCAGGGTGAGGAAACAGGTGTAGTAGCCCTTCACCGTCGTCTCCGTCCCGTTGCCGGGTTCCCCGTCCATGGCGACCGACACGCTCACCTCGGGCTCTCCCAGCACGCTGAACCCGTCCGCGTAACGGCCGCCGCGCCGCCAGTCCTCCGGCGCGGCGGCATCGACGCTCCGGCACTCCTCATTCGCGTAGCGGCCACCGTTCCCGACGTCCGGCTGGCCGGGGAAGACCCGGTCCACCTCCACCTGGCCCAGTACCCGGATGTCGTGCCGGTCCGCGCAGTCCACGGGCCGGACGATCTCCTCGGTGCCCAGTCCCGTGCCGCCGGTGGTCGCGCACCGGCCGGGCGTCAACGTGTCGACGGTCGCCAGCACCTCGACCGCGTCCTCGACCGGCTCGTCGTCAGCGAACGGCCTCTTCACCGGCTTGCCGAAGGCGGTGAGTTCGTACGTCGCCCGCAGCCGCTTCACCTCCGGGAGCATCCCCTGGTCGTGCAGCGCGGCCAGCACGGGTGCGAGGTCGGCGGAGGCCGAGGTCAGTCTGCCGTCGGCGTCCAGCCTCACCGTCAGCCCGACGGACTCCGTCCCCCAGGCGTCGCCGGCGCCCCGCAGGTGGCGCGGGAGGAGTTCGCCCGCGACCTCGGGCAGCAGGTCCACCCGGTAGACCCGGCTGCCGTCCGCGCGGCGCTCGGGGGCCTCCCGGGGGATCGTGCGCGGAACGAGGTCCGCGAGCGTCCCGCTGTAGGGCGCCGCGTCCCCGGCCGCGTGCCCGGCGACGTCGGCCGTGGCCTCGCCGAACCTGCTGACGGCCGCGGGGCCGTACTTCAGCCAGGCGGAGCGGCCGTGGCGGACGTAGACGTCGTCGTCCTCGGTGGCCAGCACCTGCCTGCCCTCCGGAGCTGCTCCCCTCAGGAGCCCCAAGGTGCCCTCCGGAAAGGTCCGGGGAGCGTCGAGGGCGACGTCCGCACGTGAGGTTCCCCGCCCGTAGTCCTGGCTCCCCCGCGCGCGCTGCACGGCATCACCGCCCGCCGCCCCGTAGGTCAGCGTCGACACGAAGGCCGCGGTGCCGGCCTCGCGGGTGGCGTCCGTCGCCGCCTGGAACTGCTCGGCGAGCGGCAGAGCGTAGACCGCCTCCCCCGCCGGGGCCTTCTCGCCGGCGCCGCAGCCGGCCGTGCCGACGAGGGCCGGCAGCGACAGCAGCGCGGTCAAGGCTCTTCGGCGTCGTACGGTCTTCAATGTCCCCACCCCTTGTGCCTGGTCAGGACATTGATGTTCCACACATCCGTCTCACAGCGCCAGCACGGAACGATCACGGGAAAGCGGCCGGTACGGGATTCCCGTACCGGCCGCTCCGAGCGGTCCTTACGCCTTGACGAGCGAGGGCTGCTCCTCGCCGCCGTCCCTGGCGTCCGGGACGTGCGGCTCGCCGCCGTGGGCGTCGTCCGTCATCGTCTGCTCGTCGAACGGGAGGGCGCCGGAGAGGACCTCGTCCACCCGGGCCCGGTCGATCTCCTTGGTCCAGGTGCCGACCAGCACCGTGGCCACCGCGTTGCCCGCGAAGTTGGTCAGGGCGCGGGCCTCGCTCATGAAGCGGTCGATGCCGACGATCAGTCCGACACCGTCGACCAGTTCGGGGCGGTGCGACTGGAGGCCGCCCGCGAGGGTGGCCAGGCCGGCGCCGGTGACGCCCGCCGCACCCTTCGAGGCGATCACCATGAAGACCAGCAGCGAGATCTGCTCGCCGATGGACAGCGGGTCGCCCGTCGCGTTGGCGATGAAGAGCGAGGCCATCGTGAGGTAGATCGCGGTGCCGTCGAGGTTGAAGGAGTAACCGGTCGGCACGGTGATGCCGACGACGGGCTTGCTGACGCCCATGTGCTCCATCTTCGCGATCAGCCGCGGCAGGGCCGACTCGGACGACGAGGTGGAGAGGATCAGCAGGAACTCACGGCCCAGGTACTTCAGCAGGGAGAAGATGTTGACCCCGGCCACCAGGCGCAGGATGGCGCCCAGGATCAGGAAGACGAAGAGCGCGCAGGTGACGTAGAAGCCGATCATGATGATCGCGAGGGACTTCAGCGCGTCCACGCCGGTCTCGCCGACCACCGCCGCCATCGCACCGAACGCACCGACCGGCGCCGCCCACATGATCATGGCGAGGATGCGGAAGACGAGGCGCTGGATGTGGCCGATGCCCCGCAGGACGGGTTCGCCGGCCGAGCCCATGGCCTGCAGCGCGAAGCCCGCGAGCAGGGCGATGAGCAGGGTCTGCAGGACCTCGCCCTCGGTGAAGGCCGACACCATGGTCGTGGGGATGATGCCGAGCAGGAAGTCCACGGTGGACTCGCTGTCACCCGCCTGCGCCTCACCCGCGGCGCGCGTCGCCTCCGTGATGTGGAGGCTGGAACCGGGCTCCAGAAGGTTGCCGACGACCAGGCCGATGGCCAGGGCGACGGTCGACATCACCAGGAAGTATCCGAGGGCCAGACCACCGACGGCGCCGACCTTGGCGGCCTTCCGTACGGAGCCGACCCCCAGCACGATCGTGCAGAAGATGATCGGCGAGATCATCATCTTGATGAGGTTGACGAAGCCTGTGCCGATCGGCTTCAGCTCCACGGCGAAGTCCGGAACCACCAGGCCGACCGTGATGCCGAGCACCACGGCGGCGATCACGGCGATGTAGAGATAATGGGTGCGGTCCCGTCGTGCGGCTTTCTCTGCCACGGGGGTCTCCTCGGGTATGCGGCTGCTCCCCGTCCCTGGGGGCCCCGGTGACTATTCACTTCCCTGTGACGGCCGTCACCCTTGCGTTCATATCGTTCACGGACGTTTTCGAGCCACCTTGGGCGCGCGGCCCCCGCCAGGCAGACTGTGAGGCATGCGCCTGCCCCGTACCCTTCCCCGCAGCCTGGCCGGCCAGCTCTTCGCGATGCAGGCCCTGCTCGTGGCCGCGGTGGTGGCCGGGTGCGCGTTCTTCGCGTACGCGTCGGGCCGTTCGCAGGCGGAGGAGACCGCGGCCCGCCAGGTGCGGGCGGCCGCCCTCGCCATGGCCGAATCGCCGTCGGTGCGGGAGGCGATCCGTACCCCGGATCCGTCCGCCGTACTCCAGCCCTACGCGGAGCGGGTCCGCGAGGACACCGGGATCGCGTTCGTCACGATCATGAATCCGGAGGGGGTCCGCTGGACCCACCCCGACCCCACCCAGATCGGCAGGAGCTTCATCGGGCACACCGAGCGCGCGCTGCTCGGCGAGACGTTCGAGGAGACCTACGCCGGCACCCTGGGGCCCTCGATACGGGTCGTCACGCCCGTCCGGGACGGTGACAGGATCGTCGGCCTGGTCAGCGCGGGCATCACCGTCGAGCGGGTCTCCACCCAGGTGCGGGAGCAGCTCGGGGCCCTGGGGACGGCCGCGGGCGCCGCCCTGGCGCTGGGCGCGCTCGGGACGTACGTGATCAACGCCCGGCTGCGGCGGCACACCCACGGGATGAACGCCGGGGAGCTGAGCCGGATGCACACGTATCACGAGGCCACGCTGCACGCGGTGCGCGAGGGGCTGCTCATGCTGGACGGGCAGCGCCGGGTCGCGCTGATCAACGACGCGGGCCGGGAGCTGCTGGGGCTGGCTCCGGGGTCGGTCGGGCGCGGGGTGGACGAGCTGGCGCTGCCGGCGGCGCTGACCGGGGCGCTCCTGGCGTCCGAGCCACGGGTGGACGAGGTGCACCTCACGGCGGAGCGGGTGATCGTCGTCAACACCAGCCCGGTGGTCGGCGGCGAGCGGCGCGGGACGGTCGTGACGCTGCGGGACCACACGGAGCTGCAGGCGCTGTCGGGCGAGCTCGACTCGGAGCGCGGCTTCACCCAGGCGCTGCGCTCGCAGGCGCACGAGGCGGCGAACCGGCTGCACACGGTGGTGTCGCTGATCGAGCTGGGCCGGGTCGACGAGGCGGTGGACTTCGCGACGGCGGAGCTGGAGCTGGCGCAGGTCCTCACCGACCGGGTCGTCGGTGCGGTCGCCGAGCCGGTGCTCGCCGCGCTGCTGCTCGGCAAGGCGGCGCAGGCCAACGAGCGCGGTGTGGAGCTGGTGCTCGCCGAGGACAGCCTGATCGACGACGGCGCCCTGCCGCCCTCGCTGGCGCCGCGGGATCTGGTGACGGTCCTCGGCAATCTGATCGACAACGCGGTGGACGCCGCGTCGGAGGCGGCGACGGGCCAGGCCGGCGCCCCCGTCCCCGCGCAGCGCACCGCGACGCGGGCCCTGGTCACCGTGACCGCGCGGACGGACTCCGGCGAGCTGCTGCTGCGGGTGGCGGACACGGGCGCGGGGATCGGCCCGGACGAGGCGGACGAGGTGTTCCGGCGCGGCTGGACGACCCACGGCACGGGCCGGGGCCTGGGTCTGGCGCTCGTCCGGCAGGCGGTGCACCGCAACGGCGGGACGGTGGCGCTGGGCCGGGCGGAGGGCGGCGGCGCGGAGTTCACGGTGCGGCTGCCGCTCGCCGGCCGTACGGCGACGACGGAGGTGGTGGCGCCGTGATCCGGGTGCTGGTCGTGGAGGACGATCCGGTGGCCGCGGACGCCCATCAGCTGTACGTGGGCCGGGTGCCGGGTTTCGAGGTCGCCGCCGTCGCCCACTCCCGGGCGGAGGCCGTACGGGCTCTGGACCGGACGGAGGTGGACCTGCTGCTGCTCGACCTGTACCTGCCCGACGGGCACGGGTTGCAGCTGCTGCGCTCACTGCGGGCGGCGGGGCACGGCGCGGACGTCATCGCGGTGACGTCGGCGCGCGATCTGGCGGTGGTGCGGGAGGGTGTCTCGCTCGGCGTCGTGCAGTACGTGCTCAAGCCGTTCACGTATCCCACGCTCCGGGACCGGCTCGTCCGGTACGCCGAGTTCCGTGCGGCGGCCGGTGAGGCGAGCGGCCAGGAGGAGGTGGACCGGGCTCTGGGGGCGCTGCGGGTCTCGGACCCGGCCTCGCTGCCCAAAGGGCTGAGCGGTCCCACGCTGGAGGCGGTGACGCGGGCCCTGCGGGAGGCGCCCGAGGGGGTGACCGCGGCGGCCGCCGGGGAGGAGCTGGGGATCTCCCGGATCACCGCCCGCCGCTATCTGGAGCATCTGGTGACGGTGGGCCGCGCCGTGCGGCGGCCCAGCTACGGTCAGGTCGGCCGGCCCGAGCTGCACTACCACTGGGTGGCTGAAACCCGCTGATGGTCCTGCCCGCCCCCGGGGCGGCACACTAGGAGGATCATACGAAGGGTGAACTGATAGGAACAGCCTGTAGCCAGGCCGTTCCCGGCCTTCTACGGTGGGGCCGTGCACCCCACCCCGCCCTTCAACGCCCCCGCCGCGCGCCGCCTCCGCGAGGCGCTGGGAATGGCTCCCGGACATGTTGCGTACGGGCTCGGCGCCCAGTACGGACTTCAAATCACCGCCGAGACCGTGATGGCCTGGGAACGCGGCACGGCGCTGCCCGGCGAACGCGAACTGATGGCGCTGGCCGGAGTGCTGTGGTGCGCGCCCGGCGAACTGCTGGCCGCGGCGAGCACCTTGCGCGAGCACCGGATCGCCCGGGACGTCGCGGTGGACGATCTGGCGCGGACCCTCGGGATGACGGCCGCCGCGTACCAGCGGATCGAGGAGTCGGGCCGCTGGCGCGGCAACGAGCGCCAGGCCCTGGCGCTCTGCGTCGCGCTGGACATGTCGGCCGCGCAGTTCCTGACGGCGACCGGCCGGAACGGGGAGCTGGCGGACCTGCTGACCAGGGCGGTCACGACGCGTTGGCAGGCGTACGTACGCCCGGTGGACAAGCTCGTGCCGCTGGACCGCATCCTGGTCCAGAACGTGCTGGAGCAGTTGCACACCGACTACCAGTCGCTGATGGTGTCGACGCTGAGCTGGAACACCACGGGCCGGGACCGGACGGGGACGGCGGGCGAGGAGGGGCGTGAGTTCCTGGACCGCGTGGTCGAGGAGTTCTGGCGCACGGCCGGCATCTGAGAGCGTCCGGACGTACGCGTGGGACGGCCCCGGCCGTCCGGGGAGGACCGGCCGGGGCGGGCGGAGCGTCAGAAGACCGACTCGGCCTCGTACATCCGGTCGCTGGGGACGGTCTTCAGCCGGGTCACGGCGTCCGCCAGCGGGGCCATCACGATCTCGGTCCCGCGCAGCGCCGTCATCCGGCCGAAGTCGCCTCGGTGCACGGCCTCCACGGCGTTCCACCCGAAGCGGGTCGCGAGCACCCGGTCGTACGCGGTCGGCGTGCCGCCGCGCTGCACATGACCGAGAATGACCGGCCTGGCCTCCTTGCCGAGGCGCAGTTCCAGCTCGGCGGCGAGGCGGTTGCCGATGCCCTTGAAGCGCTCGTGGCCGAACTGGTCGATCTCACCCTTGGCGTACGGCATGGAGCCCTCGGCCGGGTGCGCCCCCTCGGCGACGCAGATGACGGCGAACTTCTTGCCGCGTGCGAAGCGTTCCTCGACCATCTTGACCAGGTCGTCGACCTGGAAGGGCCGCTCCGGCAGGCAGATGCCGTGGGCACCGCCGGCCATGCCGGACTCCAGCGCGATCCAGCCCGCGTGGCGGCCCATGACCTCGACGACCATGACCCGCTGGTGCGACTCGGCGGTGGTCTTGAGCCGGTCTATGGCCTCGGTGGCGACGCCGACGGCGGTGTCGAAGCCGAAGGTCCGGTCGGTGGCGGAGATGTCGTTGTCGATGGTCTTCGGGACGCCGACGACGGGCATCCCGGCGTCGGACAGCATGCGGGCCGCGGTGAGCGTGCCCTCGCCACCGATCGGGATGAGCGCGTCGATGCCGTAACGGAGGGAGAGTTCCGCGCAGTTCTCGGCGGCCTCGCGCAGCCGGTCGCGCTCCAGCCGCGCCGAGCCGAGGATCGTGCCGCCGCGGGCCAGGATGCCGCTGACCGCGTTCAGGTCGAGGGGCCGGAAGTGGCCGTCGAGCAGCCCCTTGAAGCCGTCCTCGAAGCCGATGACCTCATCGCCGTGGCCCACCACGGCGCGGTGCACGACCGACCGGATCACAGCGTTCAGGCCTGGGCAGTCGCCGCCTGCGGTGAGAATTCCGATGCGCATCCTGCTCTGTCTCCTGCTCGCTAGTGCCATGCATTCCGGGGACCGTCGTGAAACCCCCGTACCGTGAGCCACGACGATTGTCCCACGCCGAGCCGGGCCCCCGCGCTTCCGACCGCGTCGCACGGAACCGTACGGGCCCGGTGCCGGCCCGTGGCGGGCACCCTGCCCGGCGGGCGGCTCACCTGCCCCGGTAGGTATCGTCAAAGGGACAATGCCAGCCAAACAGGACGGGAGACCACGCGTGGCGCGCAGTGTGTACGTGACCGGGATCGACCGGGGAGACGGCCGCCAGGTCGTCGATCTGGGAGTCATGGAGCTACTGACGCGTCAGGTCGACCGGGTCGGTGTCTTCCGGCCGCTCGTCCACGACGGACCCGACCGGCTGTTCGAGCTGCTCCGGGCCCGCTACCGGCTCTCGCAGAGTGCGGAGACGGTCTTCGGTCTCGACTACCAGGAGGCCTCCGCCGTCCAGGCCGAGAAGGGGACGGACGAACTGGTCTCGCTGCTCGTCGAGCGCTTCCACCGGGTGGCCCGCGACTACGAGGTGGTGCTGGTCCTCGGCAGCGACTTCGCCGCCACCCAGCTCCCCGACGAGCTGGCACTGAACGCGAGGCTCGCCAACGAGTTCGGCGCCTCGGTGATCGCGGTGGTCGGCGGCAAGGACCAGGACGCCGAGTCCGTACGGGCCGAGACGCGCAACGCCTACCGGGCGTACGCCGGCCTCGGCTGCGACGTCCTGGCGATGATCGTGAACCGGGTGGCGTCCGAGGACCGTACGGACATCGCCGAGCGCCTGAAGGCGCAGCTTCCGGTCCCCTGCTCCGTGCTGCCGGACGATCCCGCGCTCTCCGCGCCGACGGTCGCCCAGATCACCACCGCACTGGGCGGAACGGTTCTGCTCGGCGACGACTCGGGCCTGGCCAGGGACGCGCTGGACTTCGTGTTCGGCGGCGCCATGCTGCCGAACCTCCTCAAGGCCCTGACGCCGGGCTGCATGGTGGTGACCCCCGGCGACCGCGCGGACCTGGTCATCGGCTCGCTGGCCGCGCACAGCGCCGGCACCCCGCCCATCGCGGGCGTCCTGCTGACCCTGAACGAGCGTCCCGGCGAGGAGATACTCCGGCTGGCCGCCCGCCTCGCGCCGGGCACCCCGGTCGTCGCGGTGACCGGCGGGTCCTTCCCCACGGCGGGTGAACTCTTCGCCCTGGAGGGAAAGTTGAACGCGGCGACGCCCCGCAAGGCGGAGACCGCCCTCGGCCTCTTCGAGCGCCATGTGGACACCGGTGCGCTGCTGGAGCGGATCTCGGTGGCCCGCAGCGGCCGGGTCACCCCGATGATGTTCGAGCACGAGCTGCTGGAACAGGCGCGTTCGGACCGGCGCCGGGTCGTCCTGCCCGAGGGCACCGAGGAGCGCGTCCTGCGCGCCGCGGACGTGCTGCTGCGCCGCGACGTCTGCGACCTGACCCTCCTCGGGGACACCGACGTCATCCGCAAGAAGGCCGCCGACCTGGGCATCGACCTCGCGGAGACACAGCTCGTCGATCCGGGAACCTCCGAGCTGCGCCAGAGCTTCGCCGAGCGGTACGCCGTGCTGCGCGCGCACCGCGGGGTGACGGTGGAGCTGGCGTACGACGTCGTCTCGGACGTCAACTACTTCGGCACCCTGATGGTCCAGGAGGGGCTGGCCGACGGCATGGTCTCCGGCTCGGTGCACTCCACGGCGGCCACGATCCGGCCGGCGTTCGAGATCATCAAGACCAAGCCGGAGGCGTCCATCGTCTCGTCGGTCTTCTTCATGTGCCTCGCCGACAAGGTCCTGGTCTACGGCGACTGCGCCGTCAACCCGGATCCGGACGCGGAGCAGCTCGCGGACATCGCGGTGCAGTCGGCGGTCACCGCCGCCCGCTTCGGCGTGGATCCCAGAATCGCGATGCTCTCGTACTCGACGGGCACCTCGGGCACGGGCGCCGACGTCGACAAGGTGCGGGAGGCCACGGAGCGGGTACGCGCCTCACGGCCGGACCTGAGGATCGAGGGCCCGATCCAGTACGACGCGGCGGTCGAGCCGACCGTCGCCGCGACCAAGCTGCCTGCGTCGGAGGTGGCGGGCCGCGCGACCGTTCTGATCTTCCCGGACCTCAACACCGGCAACAACACCTACAAGGCGGTCCAGCGTTCGGCGGGCGCGGTCGCGGTCGGCCCGGTCCTCCAGGGGCTGCGCAAGCCGGTCAACGACCTCTCCCGCGGCGCGCTGGTCCAGGACATCGTCAACACGGTGGCCATCACCGCGATCCAGGCCCAGGGCGAGGAATGACGCGATGACCACCGACCCGACCAGCGGAGGTTCCCGCTCCATGAATGACGCGCACCGCGTACTCGTGCTGAATTCCGGCTCCTCGTCGGTGAAGTACCAGCTGCTGGACATGCGCGACCGGTCGAGGCTCGCCACCGGCCTCGTCGAGCGGATCGGCGAGTCGTCCTCCCGGCTGGTGCACACACCGATGAAGGGCGGGGAGACCCGCGAGCGCACCGGCAGGATCTCCGGCCACGACGAGGCCCTGAAGGCGGCGGCCGACGAGCTGGCGGCCGACGGTCTTGGCCTGGACTCCCCCGAACTGGCGGCGATCGGCCACCGGGTGGTGCACGGCGGGCTGAAGTTCAGCGAGCCCACCGTGATCACCGACGAGGTGCTGAAGGAGATCGAGCGGCTCGTCCCCGTCGCCCCGCTGCACAACCCGGCGAACATCACCGGGATCCGTACGGCGCGGGCACTGCGCCCGGACCTGCCGCAGGTCGCCGTCTTCGACACGGCGTTCCACACGACGATCCCGGAGCACGCGGCGCGGTACGCGATCGATGTCGAGACCGCCGACGCGCACCGGATCCGCCGCTACGGCTTCCACGGCACCTCGCACGCGTACGTCTCGCGCAGGACGGCCGAGCTGCTGGGCCGGCCGGTGGCCGACGTGAACGTGATCGTGCTCCACCTGGGGAACGGCGCCTCGGCCTCCGCGGTGGCGGGCGGCCGGTGCGTGGAGACGTCGATGGGACTGACCCCCTTGGAGGGGCTGGTCATGGGTACGCGTTCCGGGGACATCGATCCGGCCGTCACCTTCCACCTGAAGCGGGTGGCGGGTATGTCGGCGGACGAGATCGACGTCCTGCTGAACAAGAAGAGCGGCCTGGTCGGTCTCTGCGGCGACAACGACATGCGGGAGATCCGGCGCCGGGTGGACGAGGGCGACGAGCGTGCCGCGCTCGCGTTCGACATCTACATCCACCGGCTGAAGAAGTACATCGGCGCCTATTCGGCGGTCCTCGGCCGGGTGGACGCCGTGGTGTTCACGGCGGGGGTCGGGGAGAACTCGGCCCCGGTGCGGGAGGCTGCGCTCGCGGGACTGGAGGGTTTCGGCCTGGCCGTGGACGCCGGCCGCAACGCCGCGCGGTCGGGCGAACCGCGGCTGGTCTCGCCCGACGGCGCCCGGGTGGCGGTCGCCGTCGTGCCTACGGACGAGGAGCTGGAGATCGCCGGCCAGACCTTCGGTCTGGTCCACAACTGAGCGGGGCCGCGCCCCTTTGTATCTTCCACCAGACGGAATATTCCGCAGTGAAACAAACCGATAGGATCCGCCTCATGCGCCGTTCCAAAATCGTCTGCACCCTCGGTCCCGCCGTCGACTCCCATGAGCAGCTCGTCGCTCTGATCGAGGCCGGCATGAGCGTGGCCCGTTTCAACTTCAGTCACGGATCCCACGAGGAGCACCAAGGCCGTTACGACCGCGTCCGCAAGGCCGCCGCCGAGTCCGGCCGCGCGGTCGGCGTGCTCGCCGACCTCCAGGGCCCCAAGATCCGCCTCGGGAAGTTCGCCGAGGGTCCGGTGGAACTGGTCCGCGGGGACGAGTTCGTCATCACCTCGGAGGAGGTCGCCGGCGACAAGTCCATCTGCGGCACCACCTACAAGGGGCTGCCCGGCGACGTCACCAAGGGTGACCCGATCCTGATCAACGACGGCAACGTCGAGCTGAAGGTCGTCTCGGTCGACGGCCCCCGGGTGACCACCATCGTCATCGAGGGCGGTGTCATCTCCGACCACAAGGGGATCAACCTCCCCGGTGCGGCGGTCAACGTCCCCGCGCTGTCCGAGAAGGACGTCGAGGACCTGCGGTTCGCCCTGCGGATGGGCTGTGACCTGGTCGCGCTGTCCTTCGTGCGGGACGCCGAGGACGTCAAGGACGTGCACAAGGTGATGGACGAGGAGGGCCGCCGGGTCCCCGTCATCGCCAAGGTCGAGAAGCCGCAGGCCGTCGAGCACATGGAGGGCGTCGTCGCCGCCTTCGACGGTGTGATGGTCGCCCGTGGTGACCTCGCCGTCGAGTATCCGCTCGAGAAGGTCCCGATGGTGCAGAAGCGCCTCATCGAGCTGTGCCGCCGCAACGCGAAGCCGGTGATCGTGGCGACCCAGATGATGGAGTCGATGATCACCAACTCGCGCCCGACCCGCGCCGAGGCGTCCGACGTCGCCAACGCGATCCTGGACGGCGCGGACGCGGTCATGCTGTCGGCGGAGTCGTCCGTCGGCGCGTACCCGATCGAGACGGTCAAGACGATGGCGAAGATCGTCGTCGCCGCCGAGGAGGAGCTCCTGTCCAAGGGCCTCCAGCCGCTGGTGCCGGGCAAGAAGCCGCGCACACAGGGCGGTTCGGTCGCCCGCGCGGCCGCCGAGATCGCGGACTTCCTGGACGGCAAGGCGCTGGTGGCCTTCACCAAGTCCGGTGACACGGCCCGCCGCCTCTCCCGTTACCGCGCCGCGCAGCCGATCCTGGCCTTCACCACGGAGGAGTCGACCCGCAACCAGCTCGCGCTGAGCTGGGGCGTGGAGTCCTACGTCGTGCCGCACGTGGACAACACGGACGCCATGGTCGACCTGGTGGACGCGGAGCTGCTGAAGCTGAACCGCTACAGCGACGGCGACACGATGGTCATCACCGCCGGCTCGCCTCCCGGCGTCCCCGGCACCACCAACATGGTCCGGGTGCACCACCTGAGCGGCGAGCGCGCCTGACGCGCCGTACGCCACCGACGACCGTGGCCCGCACCCCCGTTCTCACGGGGGTGCGGGCCACGGCGTCGTGCGGCTCCCGGACGGGTCCTGACTAGCTGTTGCCGCCGGTGAAGTAGTTCTGCAGTCCGGGGACCTTGAGCGAGCCGCCGAACTGGCCGGCCTGGGTCACCGTCGCGTCGGTGAAGAAGGCGAAGGGCACGTTCAGCGGCGGCGGGGTCTCCGGGCTGAAGGTGACGGGGATGAGGCCGAAGAGGTTGCCCTCCAGGCTCTCGGTGTACATCGTCACCTGGCCGTTGCGGATGGTGGAGGTGGAACCCTCCTCCGCCTTGACGTGCCCGGTGGTGCCGGCCGGACCCTTCGTCAGCTGGTGCAGGTCCTTGATGTCGATGGTGTCCGCGGTGAACTTCAGCACCTTCTTGATGCTGCCGCTGTACGTCTTCACCTCGACGATGCCCGCGTAGTCCAGCCCGGTGAGCGTGAGCTTCGAGGTCTCCAGCGTCCACGGGTCGTCCGGGAGCAGCGGGAGTCCCTCCTCCAGCTCGGCGGCGGCGAGCGCCTCGGGGTCGGGGGTCGGGCAGGGGAAGCGCTCCTTGGCGCCGTCCGGGATGTCCTCGTCCTTCACCGGGTCGAGGCCCTTGACGTCGTCGTCGAGCTCCTCGACCTCCTCGCCCGCCTTCTCGGCCGCGTCGCGGATGGCGTCGGCGGTCTTGTCGACCGTGTCCTCCACCGCGTCCGTGGCCTTCTCCGCGGGCTTCGTGGTGGCGCTCTCCGTCGGCTTCGGGGCCTCGGTGGTGGCGCTGGGGGACGGCTCGGCCGTCTCCTTGTCCGGTCCGTCGAAGAGGTCCTTGAGCGCGTCGCCTACTCCCAGCGGGTCGAGGGGGTTCTTCGACTCCGTGGGCGTGGGGGCGGCCGAGGTGGCGGCCTTGTCCGCGGATGCCTCCGTGGACTTCGCGTCCTCGTCCTCGTCCTCGTCCTCGGACGCGCCGGCGCTCGCACTCGCGGAAGGGGCCGGGGACGCGGTCGCGTCGTCCTTGCCCGCGTCGTCCTTGCCCGCGTCGTCCTTGCCCGCGTCGTCCTTGCCCGCGCCGTCGGACGGCGAGGCGCTCGGGGTCGGCTCCGTCTCCGGTTCCTCCGACTCGGACGGCTCGTCGGAGCGGGTGACACAGGGCCCGGGTGCGAACGGTATATCCGAGTTGTCGTCGGCCATGGCCAGCTTGGGGGTGAGTCCCATGCCCACGAAGACGGCCGTCGGCATCGCGGCGAGCGCGAACGCCTTCTTGCCCGCGGGCATGTGCAGCTTCGTCAGGAGTGACTTCCTGGGCGCCGCGTGGCGGGGCCCGCTCCGCTCCGGAACGTCGTCCGGACCGAAGTCGTTCGTCTGCCTGCCGTCACCCCGCACGATGCCTCCCACCGTCGGCCTCCGCCGCCGTCTCGAAGAGCATCGGCCTCCGCGGGGCCTCAGCCGTGTCGTGGGGCTCCTGGCGGCGCTCAGGCGTCCCGGGGGCGCCGTCCCTGGACACCTGCGCCTCCGGACCCTCGGAGGCCGGGACACTCCTCTCCTCGGCCGGGGCCCAGGAGATCGAGAGTGCTCCGCCGAGGAGGGCGAACAGGAAGCCGATGATGAAGCCGCCTATGTTGGCGACCGGTATGGAGATCAGCGCGAGCAGGATCGCGGCGACGCCTGCGAACACCCGCACGATGTGGTGGAACCACATCGTGAATCCCAGCGTGATCAGCAGGATCCCGATGATCAGCGAACCCGCACCCGCGGTGGTGGACATCGCGATCGTCATGTTGCCGAGGTGCATGTTGGCGTACGGGAAGTACGCGATGGGTAGACCACCCAGGATGGTGAACAGGCCCGCCCAGAACGGCCGGTTACCCCGCCAGGTGCGGAATCCCCGCCGGTAGACGGTGAGGTAGTGCTCGTTCTGCCCTGTGGACTCGGGGCTCATGGAAAACAGCTCCCTGGAACCGGTACTGCTGTGAGAAGAGAAGGGGTGGGCGGCCGAGGCCCCTCACGGAGCTCCGGCCACCCGGGCGAGTGCTAGAAGCACTCCTTGACGCCCTTGTGCAGCTTCAGGCTCAGGTTGCTGAGCTTGAAGGTGCCGGCGGTGGTCGCCCACGCCGTCTGCTCCACGTTGGACAGCGTGGCCGTCTCGGCACGCTGCGCGAAGCCGTTCGGGTTGACGGCCTTCTCTGTGCCGGGCTGGATACCGGGCTTGCCCACCGAACCGGCGGCGACGCCGATGTCGATGTTCTCGAAGTACGCGTCCGCGTCGAGCTGTGCGACGTCGAGGTACAGGTTCGTCGCCTCGACGGGCTTCTTCGGGTCGGTACCCGCATTCAGCTCCAGGCTGACGCTGCCGAGACCGAACGGAAGGTCAGGCGTGACCACCGACTGGCACATGTTGGTGATCGTGGCGCTGCTGAAGCCGGAGACGGCGACCGGGTGCGCCGCATCCTTGCCCTTGAGGTCCTTGCCGACAGCTACGCTGCCGTACTGGACGAAGTCCTTACCGACGAGCTTGTCGGTGGAGACCTTGAAGCTCTGGCCGGAGACGCTGAAGGACGCGGCCAGCGCGCCCTGCGCCAGACCGACGCCGACCGCTGCGGTCGCGACGACGCTCGGCACCATGACCAGAGCGAAACGCTTCCATCTGGTACCACCGCGAACCTGCGAACTCATAAATTTCCTCCTTCTCGGACGTACATCTCCGGTACGGGCATGGTGCCCGCCCTGGGATGGGAGAAGTGCTACGTCCTCGGGAAGGAGAGCGCCCGGACCGGAGGCGCGTACCGCATCCGAATCACCGGCGATCACCCCCGAGCGACAACCACTGGCCGCGCGTCTGCGCAACCGGTTCGGACAGGCCCTGCCCAGGGGCAGGAACCCCCCTGTCCGCGATCGGCGCCACTGCCGCCGACCACCCGGTGGGGACCCAAAGGACCCGCCTGCACCGACTGGCCGCCGGACTGGGGGGTATTGGACCGAGCGTGGCCGATCGTGGTGCATTCGCGGCCCGGACACAAGGGGGGTCGTTACTGACTAGTAACGACCCGATAACCAGGACACGACAGGGGGGCACCGCCCGGCCACACAGGGTGGCCCCGGGGCGGCGGGCGAACGGCGGGATTACGGCCCGAAACCGGACAGACCTTCGGAGGTGATTTACTGCGAGTAACAGCAGTGTTCTTTATCAAGTTTTGGTAAAGCGGACGTGTCCGTTGTCGTTCGCCCGCGAAAACGGCCGTGGCGCCCGGAGGGCTCCACGGCCGTGTTGTCACATCAGAACAAGACGCGCGCCAGGGCCGTCCGCGCCGCGGTGACCCGGGGGTCGTCGGGGCCGATCACCTCGAAGAGCTCCAGGAGCCGCACCCGTACGGCGTCGCGGTCGTCGCCGACATTACGGCGGACGGTCTCGACGAGCCGGCCGAAGGCGTCCTCGACGTGTCCGCCCACCAGGTCCAGATCGGCCGCGGCCATCTGCGCCGCCGGCAGTTCCGGATTCTCCGCGGCCTCCTTGCGGACCTGTTGCGGATCCATGCCCGCGACACGGCCCAGCAGTTCGGCCTGGGCGAGACCCAGCTTCGCCTCGGTGTTGACCGGGTCGACGGCCAGGACGCTCCTGTAGGCCTGGACCGCGCCGTCGAAGTCATTGGCGTCCAGCGCCTGCGCGGCGGCTTCCAGCTGCGCGTCGTACGGCCCCGCCGGCACCTCCGCGGGGGCGCTCTCCTCGCCACCCGCCCCGGCGTCCGCGTCGACGGCGATCCCGGTCAGACCGAACCGCTCCTCGCCGACCTGGATCAGCTGGTCCAGCGTCTGGCGGATCTGGCTCTCGGGGGCCGCGCCCTGGAAGAGCGGGAGCGCCTGTCCGGCCACCACGGCGAAGACCGCCGGGATGCCCTGGATCCCGAACTGCTGCATCAGCATCTGGTTGGCGTCGACATCGACCTTGGCGAGCACGAAACGGCCGTTGTACTCGACGGCGAGGCGCTCCAGGAGCGGGCCGAGCTGCTTGCACGGCTCGCACCACTCGGCCCAGAAGTCGATGACGACCGGGACTTCGGTGGAGCGCTGGAGGACGTCGGTCTCAAAACCCGCCTCGTCGACGTCGATCACCAGGGAGGCGGGGGTCACGGCACCGCCGCCCCCCTGCCGGGCGGACTCGGCGCGGGCCTGCTCCGCCTTCGCCTTGGCGTCGCCGGCCGCCTTCACAGCGGCGAGGTCGACGACGCCGCTCATGGACATGTTCCTAGGCTGCATACGTACATCCTCCCCCCTGCGCGCACTGTTCCGGAAAGCGATCCGCGAACCGGCTCCGCCCACAGCCGCGCCGGTGTGCGCGACGGGCGGACGGAAACGGTCCCGGGGCCCTGAAAACCCCGTGTCGGCGCCGGGTCCCCACCCGGTGCCTGTGGCTGTCGATCGGTCGTGGCGTGACGACGGACGGACCGTCGCTTCTTTCGCTACGGGTCGTAGCGTAACTGGCAGTACCCCCTCCGGGGCAAGAGCGCCCGGTGATCTGTCTCACGGGCTCCCGGCCCGGTCAGCAGTACTTACCGGCCGGTATGGTCGCCGCATGCTGAGCCGCAGCCCAACCGGACCCTCCCGTTCCGGACGACCCCGCAGTGCTGAAGCCGATGCCGCGATCCTCGAGGCGACCCGTGCGTCGCTGGTCGACCTCGGCTGGTCGAAGCTGACGATGGGCGATGTGGCGACGAGGGCGGGGGTCGCCAAGACGACGCTCTACCGCCGCTGGGCCGGCAAGAACGAGCTGGTGGTGGACGCGGTCGCCGTCCTCTTCGACGAGCTGGAGCTGCCCGACCTCGGCAGCCTCGCGGCCGACGTGGAAGCCGTGGTCCTCCAGTTCGCTGCGCTGCTGGAGCGGCCGGAGACCAAGACGGCGCTGATGGCGGTGGTCGCCGAGTCGACGCGGGACGAGGCCCTGCGGGACCGTATACGCGGTTCGATCGTGACCCGGCAGAAGCACCTCGTGCTCCAGGGACGGGAGCGGGCGCAGCGGCGCGGCGAACTGCCCGTCGAGCCGGACGCGGTGGTGGCGGCCCGCACCGCCGACCTGATCTTCGACGTGATCGCGGGCGCCGTGGTGCACCGCGCGCTGGTGAGCGCCGAGCCCGTCGACACCGACTGGGCCCAGCGCTTCACCCTGCTGCTGCTCTCGGGACTGGGAGCGGCGGCGACGCGGGAGGACTGAGCGCGCCTCAGAAGCCCGGCGGCTCCGTGTAGACGCCCCACTCGTCGCGCAGGACCCCGCAGATCTCGCCGAGGGTCGCCTCCGCCCGTACGGCCTCCAGCATCGGCGCGATCATGTTGGAGCCGTCGCGTGCGGCGGCCAGCATCGCGTCCAGCGCGCCACGGACCTTCGCCTCCTCGCGGCCCTCCTTGCGCCCGGCGAGCTCGCGCACCTGCTCGCGTTCGACCTCGTGGCTGACGCGCAGGATCTCCAGATCGCCGGTGACGGACCCGTGGTGGACGTTGACGCCCACGACCCGCTTCTCGCCCTTCTCCAGGGACTGCTGGTAACGGAAGGCCGATTCGGCGGTCTCGCCGGTGAACCAGCCGTCTTCGATGCCGCGCAGGATCCCGGAGGTCATCGGCCCGATGGGGTGCTCGCCGTCCGGGTGCGCCCGGGTGCCACGCTCCTTGATCTGCTCGAAGATCTTCTCGGCGTCGGCCTCGATGCGGTCGGTGAGCTGCTCGACGTACCACGAACCGCCCAGCGGGTCGGCGACGTTGGCGACCCCGGTCTCCTCCATGAGCACCTGCTGGGTGCGCAGCGCGATCTCGGCGGCCTGCTCGGAGGGCAGGGCGAGCGTCTCGTCCAGGGCGTTGGTGTGCAGGGAGTTGGTGCCGCCCAGGACGGCGGAGAGCGCCTCCACGGCGGTGCGTACGACGTTGTTGTACGGCTGCTGGGCGGTGAGCGAGACACCGGCGGTCTGGGTGTGGAAGCGGAGCCACTGCGCCTTGTCGGTCTGCGCGCCGTACGTCTCCTTCATCCAGCGGGCCCAGATCCGGCGGGCCGCGCGGAACTTGGCGATCTCCTCGAAGAAGTCGAGGTGCGCGTCGAAGAAGAAGGAGAGCCCGGGGGCGAAGGTGTCGACGTCCAGGCCCCGGGAGAGACCGAGCTCCACGTAGCCGAAGCCGTCGGCGAGGGTGTACGCGAGCTCCTGTGCGGCCGTGGCCCCGGCCTCGCGGATGTGGTAGCCGGAGACCGACAGCGGCTTGTAGTCGGGGATGTCGCGGGCGCAGTGCTCCATCAGGTCACCGATGAGCCGCAGATGGGGCTCGGGCTGGAAGAGCCACTCCTTCTGTGCGATGTACTCCTTGAAGATGTCGGTCTGGAGCGTGCCGTTGAGCACGGCCGGGTCGATGCCCTGGCGCTCCGCGGCGACCAGGTACATGCAGAAGACCGGGACGGCGGGCCCGCTGATCGTCATCGAGGTGGTGACGTCGCCGAGCGGGATGCCCCGGAACAGGACCTCCATGTCGGCCGCGGAGTCGATGGCGACGCCGCAGTGGCCGACCTCGCCGAGCGAGCGGGGGTCGTCGGAGTCGCGGCCCATCAGGGTCGGCATGTCGAAGGCGACGCTGAGTCCCCCGCCGCCGTTGGCCAGGATCGTCTTGTACCGCTCGTTGGTCTGCTCGGCGTTGCCGAAGCCGGCGAACTGGCGGATCGTCCAGGTACGGCCCCGGTAGCCGGTCGGGTGGAGCCCCCGGGTGAAGGGGTACTCGCCGGGCCAGCCGATCCGCTCGAAGCCTTCGTACGTGTCGCCGGGGCGCGGCCCGTACACCGGCTCCACCGGGTCGCCGGAGAGCGTGGTGAAGTCCGCGTCGCGCTTGCGGGCCTTGTCGTAACGGGCCTGCCAGCGGCGGCGGCCTTCCTCGATCGCATGAGCGTCCATGGAGACAAATTTACTAGGACGTCCTAGTAAATGTCGACGGCAAACCGCCCGGCGCTTCGCGCGGGGCGGTCCGGGCGGTGCGGATCAGGCCTTGACGGCCTGCGGGGAGCTGTCGGCGATCAGCGGCTCGACCTCCCGGACCACGGTGCGCTCGACGAAGAACGCGGCGGTCGGGATCGTCCCGGAGACCAGAACCCAGAGCAGCTTGCCGACCGGCCACTTCGCCTTGGAACCGAGGTCGAAGGCGAAGATCAGGTAGATGATGTAGAGGACACCGTGGACCTGCGAGACGACGAGTGTCACGCTCTCACCGGTGTCGAAGCCGTACTTGAAGACCATGGACACACACAGGATCAACAGCATCACGGCGGTGACGTAGGCCATCACCCGGTAGCGGGTCAGCACACTGCGTTTCATGACATCGAGCGTAACCGGGAGGCCGGGGCGATCTTGCGGCGCCCTGCCCCTCACGGAAGGGCCCTACTTGTCCTCGAAGTCCTGCGCGGCCACCCGCAGCGGGCGCAGCATGGCGAAGATCTCGGCGCACTCCTCGTCGTCGTACGCCCCGAGCCCGAAGTCCATCGCCATCAGGTCCTGGCTGGCCGCCTCGACGACCTCCCGGCCCTTGTCCGTGATGGAGGCCAGGGTTCCGCGGCCGTCGTTGGGGTTGGGGCGCTTGTCGACCAGCCCCGAGCGCACCAGCCGGTCGACGGTGTTCGTCACGGAGGTGGGGTGCACCATCAGGCGCTCGCCGATCTTGGACATCGGCAGCTCGCCGGCCTGGGAGAAGGTGAGCAGGACCAGCGCCTCGTAGCGGGCGAACGTCAGCCCGTACGGTTTCACCACCGCGTCCACCTCGGCGAGCAGGATCTGCTGCGCACGCATGATCGACGTGATCGCGCCCATCGAGGGCACCGGCCCCCAGCGCCGGTGCCAGAGTTCCTCGGCGCGGGCGATGGGATCGAAGGGGAGGCTGAGCGGCTTCGGCACGGCAACGACCTTACCCACTGGTCACATGGCGGTCAGCCCCGTCTCGCACTTCGGTACCGGACGCGAGTTCTACGCACCTCGACGACCAGCAGGAGCGTGCAGGCGGTACCGATCGCCCCGGAGTACGCGACCACCTGGTGCACCGGGAGGAATTCGGCCGCCAGCCCCGCGAGGGCCATACCGAGTCCCTGGAACGTCATCAGCCCGGCGGTGAGGAGCGTCATCGCCCGGCCCCGCAGATGTTCGGGTACCGCCTCGACGAACCACTGGTCGAGCCCGATGACGTAGGCCGCCCCGGCCCCGGCCAGCACGAGGGCGGCCACGGCCAGGGCGGTCCCCGGGCGGACCGCGTACACCACTAGGGGCAGCAGCCCCAGCGCGGCGGCCGGCAGCACGATCCGGGAGCGGGAGCGGGGGCCGAGCGCGGTCGCCACGTACAGCTCGGCACCGATGTGGCCCACGGCCATCGCGCACATCAGCAGTCCGACGACGGCCGGGCCGGCGCCGATTCCGGCGGCGTACGGCGCCGCGAGGGCCTCCGGGGCGACCACGAAGAAGGCCGGCACCCAGAAGAGCAGGAGCAGACCCCGGATCCCGCGGTCCCCCAGGACGGCGCGGGCCCCGGCGAGCGACTCCTTGAGAAGCGTGCCGTCGGCGTCCCCACCCGTGCGGGCGGGCCGGTTCCGGGTGCCGAGGCGCAGCAACGCGGCCGAGCAGACGAACGTCACGACGGTGACCGTGATCGCTCCGCGCGGGGACAGCGCGGTGAGCAGCATCCCGCCCGCACCGAAACCGATGAGCATGGCACTCTGCGAGACCAGACGCAGCAGTGAGCGGCCCAGGACGTAGAGGTCGCCCTCGCCGAGGATGTCGGTGAGGGCCGCCGTCCGTGTCCCGGTGAAGACGGGTGCGACGGCGGCCACGAGGCAGCGCAGCGCGAGAAGCCCCGCGACGGGCGTGCCGGGGAGCACCATCACGGCGACGCAGCCGGCGCAGACCAGGTCGCAGACGACGAGGACGCGGCGGGCGGGGTACCGGTCGGCGACCCCCGCGAAGAGCGTGCCGCCGACGATGTACGGCAGGAAGCCGAGAGCGAAGGTGAGGGCGGACAGGAGGGGTGAGCCGGTGAGGTCGTAGACCAGCACGGTGAGCGCCAGCTCGCTGACGACCACGCCGAGGAGGGAGAGCAGATGGGCGGCGAAGACCGCCCGGAACTCCCGTACGGCGAAGACCGCGCGGTAGCCCTTGGCTCGGGGTTCTGCCTCCGGAGCGGGGCCCGGGTCGGACGAGGAGTTCCGCTCCGGAGGCAGGGCCGGTGACAGCGCCTCGACGGCGGGCGCTTCGCGGGGTGTTCCCGCCGGGGTGGTGGTGTCTTTCGGCATGGACGCAGCGTGGCGCAGCCGCCCGGCCCCTCCGTAGACTTTCGGCTCACGCCGAATCCCGAGGGCCTCATGCCGTTCCATCTGTACTTCGACGAGCGCGATCTGCTCCGCTGCCGATTCGCGCTCTCCCCGCTCTGGGAGACGCAGGAGGCCGTGCGCACCCTCGGCCGTCCCGGCCGGCACGGCTACCACCTGCCCTGGCTCCGGCGGGTCAAGGAGGACGCCGCCGGGCTCGACCTCGCGCCGCTGTGGCTGCTGATGCCGGAGCGCGGCCACAACCCCGACTTCATCTGCCCGCCGCCCCTCGGGCCGCTCACCACCTTCGCCGAGGAGGTGGCGGCCGTACGCGCCACGGATCCGGCGACCGCCCGCGAGGACATGGCGCTCGCGCTCGCCGACACCCCGGGCGCCCTGCGCTCCCCCGCCGGCCGGCGGATGCTGGCCGACCCGGCCCGCACGGTGCAGGAACTGGCGGACCTCCTGGAGCGTGCCTGGCAGGTGATGGTCGAGCCGCACTGGCCCCGGCTGCGCGCCCTGCTGGAGGCAGACATCGCTTACCACTCGCGCCGCCTCGCAGAGGTGGGTTTCGAGCGGCTGCTCGGCGAGGTGAGTCCCCGGCTGCACTGGGCGGACTCGACCCTGACGGTGGCCGGCACCAGCGGGAACCACAGCCGTGTCCTGGGCGGGCAGGGGCTGGTCCTGATGCCCAGCGTCTTCGTCTGGCCGGATGTGGTCGGCGGCTACGAGCCCCCCTGGCAGCCCGCGGTGATCTACCCCGCGCGTGGCATCGGCGGGCTGTGGACGGAGTCCGCCGACCGGACGCCGGACGCCCTCGCCCGGCTGCTGGGGAGGGCCCGCGCCGACGTGCTGTGCGCCCTCGGCGAACCGGCCGGGACGAGCGCGCTGGCGCACCGGCTCTCGCTCGCCCCGTCCTCGGTGTCCGCCCATCTGTCGGCGCTGCGCGCGGCGGGCCTGCTCACCTCGCGGCGCTACGGGCACCAGGTGCTCTACGAGCGCACCCCGCTGGGCATCGCGCTGGCGGCGCAGGAACCGTAGGCCGCGGCGCCCGGGCGGGGCGGGGCGGCGAGACGGTCCGCCGGGTCAGGCCCCCGCGGCCGGGGTCCCCGCCGCGGTGGCGAGCGCGGGCTCCGTCTCCTGGCCCGCGCCGGTCGCGCGGGGCCGGTCCGGTGCGCCCTCGCCGTACGCGCGTTCCCGCAGCAGCGTGAACGCGCGGGCCGCGAGCGGCGCGAGGGCGATCAGCAGGGCGAGCACCGCCCAGCCACGGGCCGGCGCGTGGACGGTGGCCGCCAGGCAGCCCAGCGCGCCGAGCAGCCCGGCGGCGGTGGCCAGGGGATGGTGGACGAGGAGCAGGGTGTAGCCGACGAGCCGGCCGGGCGGCACCCGGAACAGCGCCTTCCCGTACTCCCGCAGCAGCTCCGCCCTGGGCCGGTCCGGCCGCCGGCCGTGGCGGTCCGCCGGGGTGGCGTGCCCCTCACGGCAGGCCGGCGCGTCCGGGGTGTGGACGGAACGCCAGTACTGCCCGGTCCCCGGGTTGAGGCGCCGGTGGATCTCCAGGCCGGTGGCCGTGTCCTCGGTGCCGGAACCCTGGAAGCCGCCGGCCTGGCGCAGTGCGGTGACGCGTACGACGCTTCCGGGGCCGGCGAGCACGGGCGCGCCGTAACGGTTGCCCGCGCTCTGCGCCAGGGCGTGGAAGTCCTGGCCGCCGGCGAGCCTCGGGCCGACGACGAACGCGGTGTCCGGGTCGCGGAAGTAGCCCGTCGTCCGCTCGAGGAAGCCGGGCAGCGGGACGTGACCGGTGTCCACCGAGGCGAGGAGGTCGTACCCGTCACCGTGCTTGGCGATCCAGGCGTTGAGGTTGCCGTGCTCCGTGCCGGCCTGGTGCGGGCCCGCCTCCTGGTTCCACTCGGGCACCCCGAGGCGGGTGAAGTGGTGCACGCCCAGCTCGGCGCAGAGCATCCTGGCCTCCGGGTCGTCGCCCTCGTCGAGCAGCCAGAGGTCCAGCGGCCCTGGGTGCCGCATCCGTGCCGCGCCCTCCAGGCCGGCCCGCACCGCGGAGAGGGGCTCCCTCCCGGGTACGTACGTGGTGAGGAAGGCGACCCGGGTGCCGGGCTCCGGCGTCACCGGAACCGGGTCCCTGGCCACGGCCACGGCGTGCACGGCCAGGGCGAGGCCGACCGGTGCGAGCACGGCGACCAGGCCGAGGGCGGCCACCGTCACGGCGTCGGCGAGACCGGGCCACGCCTCATCGCTCCCGCGCGCGGCCCGGTGGGCGGGCAGGACCAGGAAGAGCAGCACGAGCCCTGCGGACACGGGGGCGAGCGCCGACGGGAGCACCGCTCGTATTCGGTGCCACCCGGTGCGTGGCAGGCCGCGGTACCGCACCCGGTACGGCGTCGCGGGCTCCGCGAGCGGGCATGCGGGCAGGCTGCCGCCCGCGCCCTGGTCACGTCTTTCCGACGGCATCGCGCCTCCAACGGTCGGATATGCCGGTGTCCCCACAGAAGGGGAGAACCGGCGGGGCGGCGACCCGGCTGGTCCGAGTGAGCGGATTTCTTCGCCCGAACGGAACGGGCCCCCCGGCGCCGGACGGCGTCGGGGGGCCCGTGGTACGCGTAGGGACGGGGCGTCAGCCCGCCAGGTGCCGCTCCACCGTCTCGACCTTGGAGGTCAGACCGTCGGTGACGCCCGGCCGGATGTCGGCCTTCAGTACGAGGGAGACGCGGCCCGCACGGGCCTCGACGGCGGCGACGGCACGCTTCACGACGTCCATGACCTCGTCCCACTCGCCCTCGATCGAGGTGAACATCGCGTCCGTGCGGTTGGGCAGCCCGGACTCGCGGACGACACGGACGGCGTCGGCGACGTACTCACCGACGTCCTCGCCGACGCCCAAAGGGCTGACGGAGAAGGCGACGATCATGCGCTGACCGTCCCCTCGGCGCGGGCGCGGGCGGCGATGACGCCGTCGGCCTCGTACTTCTTGAGCAGCTTCTCGCCGTAGAGCCCGCCGAAGGGGATCACCGCGAGGACGAAGAACAGGGCGACACGCTTGAACGGCCACTTGGCCTTGTGCCACACGTCCAGCAGGAACACCAGGTAGATCGTGAACAGGATGCCGTGCAGCGCGCCGAGCGGCGGCATCAGGAAGTCGATGTCCGAGACCCGCATGAGCAGCGAGCCGAAGATGAGCAGCGCCGGGAAGGACAGCGCCTCGGGAAGCGAGATGAGGCGCAGCCGGTGCAGGGCGGAAGCGGTCTTGATGTCCACGAGGGCACCTTCGGTGGGTGGGAGGGGCGTGTCGGCTTGTGAAAGCAGGCACAAGCAGGTCCATTGTGGCATCGCCCCCGGCTCCCCGGGGCAGGGGGGCCGTGTCCGGGCTCCCGGCACGTATCCGCGCATATCAGGGTCATGTCGGGGTCGGGATCGGCCGCCGGGCCCTGTCGGGCCGGGCTCCCCTGCGGCTAACGTCGCACTGTGGCGATGTTCCGACTCCAAGGCAGCAAGACGCTCGCCGTCGACCTGACAGGCGACGCCGTCAAGGCGAAGAACGGCTCGATGGTCGCGTACGACGGCCGGATGGCGTTCAAGAAGATGTCGGGCGGCGGTGAGGGCCTCCGCGGGATGGTGACCCGGCGGCTGACCGGCGAGCAGATGGTGATGATGGAGGTGAAGGGGGAGGGCACCTGCTATTTCGCAGACCGGGCGAGTGAGATCAACCTAGTCTCGCTGCACGGCGAGACGCTGTACGTCGAGTCCAGCAACCTGCTGGCCACCGACGCCGGGCTGCGCACCGGCACCACCTTCACGGGCCTCAGGGGCGGGGCGAGCGGCAACGGCCTGTTCACCACGACCGTCGAGGGCACCGGCCGGGCGGCGATCATGTCGGACGGCTCCGCCGTGGTGCTGCGGGTGACACCCCAGTACCCGCTGAACGTCGACCCCGGCGCCTACATCGCCCACCAGGGCAGGCTCCAGCAGCACTTCCAGTCCGGGGTCAACTTCCGGACGCTCATGGGCGAGGGCTCCGGCGAGTCCTTCCAGATCCGTTTCGAGGGCGACGGCCTGGTCTACGTACAGCCCAGTGAGCGGAACACCGTCGGAGGCGACGTCTGATGCCGTTCCGTGAGATCAACTCGAAGATGGTCGAGGCCGTGGTGGGCCCCGGCCGGACGCTGTACAGCCAGCGCGGCGCGATGCTCGCCTACCGGGGCGACGTCTCGTTCACCCCGAACATCCAGGGCGGGCAGGGCGGCCTGGGGTCGATGATCGGCCGGCGGGTGGCGAACGAGGCGACCCCGCTGATGACCGTCGAGGGCAACGGCACGGTGATGTTCGGCCACGGCGGCCACCACATCCAGGTGATCGACCTCGCGGGCGACACCTTGTACGTGGAGGCGGACCGGCTGCTCGCCTTCGACGGGACGCTCCAGCAGGGCACGATGTTCATGGGCTCGCAGGGCGGCGTGATGGGCATGGTGCGCGGCCAGGTGACCGGGCAGGGCCTCTTCACGACGACGCTCAAGGGGCACGGCGCGGTCGCCGTGATGGCGCACGGCGGGGTCGTCGAGCTGCCGATCACGCCGGGCAGGCCGGTCCATGTCGACCCGCAGGCGTACGTCGCCCACCACGGGGACGTGACGAACAAGCTGTCCACCGCGCTCGGCTGGCGCGACATGGTGGGGCGCGGTTCCGGTGAGGCGTTCCAGCTGGAGCTCAGCGGCAACGGAGCGGTGTACGTCCAGGCGTCGGAGGAGAAGCTGTGAGCACACCGGTGATTCTCGACCCGATGACGCTGCCGTCGGACGACAACGTCAACGCGTACACCTTCTGCGTGGAGCTCAAGGGGAGCCAGTGGTTCCTGCAGAAGGGCAAGATGATCGCCTACTACGGGCAGATCGAGTTCAACGGCATCGGGCACGGTCGCTTCGAGCGGCTGATCCGCACCAGCTTCCACTCCCCGCTGCACGCGAGCGACTGGGTGGTGGCCGAGGGCAGCGGCAAGATGCTGCTCGCCGACCGGGCCTTCGACGTGAACTCCTTCGACCTGGAGGACGGCAACCTGACGATCCGGTCCGGCAATCTGCTGGCCTACCAGCCGACGCTGGCGCTGAAGCAGTCGATCGTGCCGGGCTTCCTGACCCTGATCGGTACGGGGAAGTTCGTCGCCGCGTCCAACGGTCCGGTGGTCTTCATGGAGCCGCCGCTGCGGGTGGATCCGCAGGCGCTGGTGGGATGGGCGGACTGCCCCTCACCGTGCCACCACTACGATCACGGCTACATGACGGGCGTGATGGGCGGGCTCCGCTCGCTGACCGGGATCGGCGGCACCTCCGGCGAGGAGCACCAGTTCGAGTTCGTCGGGGCGGGCACGGTGCTGCTCCAGTCGTCCGAGGTGCTGATGCCGGAGCAGGCGACCGGCGCCGTCCCGCACGAGCCGGGTGTGCCGGGTGGCGGAGGTCAACACGGCTCCGCACCTCGCATGCCCGGTCAGCTGGGGGACCTCCAGCGTCGCTTCGGGCTGTGAACGGTAGTCTGCGGAGTGTGACGCCCGGCAGTGCGTGCGAGGAGTCACACCCCCAGACTTCGTCCGGCTTTCAACATCTTAGGTAGAATCCATACATGGAGACCGAGACGGCCACCCGCTGGCTGACCGATGCGGAGCAGTGCGCCTGGCGCACCCACCTGGACGTCAGCAGGCTGCTGACGCATCAGCTGGAGAAGGACCTCCAGCCGTTCGGCCTGACCATGAACGACTACGAGATCCTGGTCAACCTCTCGGAGTCGGAGGACCGGCGCCTGCGGATGAGCGATCTCGCCGCCGCCACCCTGCAGTCCAAGAGCAGGCTCTCCCACCAGATCACCCGCATGGAGAACGCCGGCCTGGTCCGGCGCGAGCACTGCGAGTCCGACCGGCGGGGGCTGTTCGCGGTCCTCACCGACCTGGGCGGCGAGACGATGCGGAAGGTCGCGCCGCACCATGTCGAGTCGGTGCGGCGGCACTTCATGGACCTGCTCTCCCCCGAGGAGCTCGCCGCACTGCACGCGGCGCTGACCCCGATCGCGGAGCACCTGCGCGGCAGGCGCGGCAAGCCGTAGACCGGACCTCAGCCGCCGGCGTCCGTTCCAGCCCCGGGCCGCCCCGGCAGCCGCAGGGTGAACCGCGCGCCGCCGCCCGCCCCTTCGCCCACCGTGAGTGTGCCTCCGTGCCGGGAGGCCACATCACGGGCGATGGCCAGGCCGAGCCCGGCCCCGCCGTCGTCGCGGCTGCGGGCGTCGTCCAGGCGTACGAAGCGCTCGAAGATCCGGTCCCGTTCGGCCTCGGGCACACCCGCTCCGTCGTCCGTGACCTCCACGAGCACATCGGCCCCGTCCGTCCGCACCGAGACGGCGACCGAACTCTCCGCGTGGCGCTCGGCGTTGTCCAGCAGATTGCCGACCACCCGCGCCAACTGGCCGCGTGATCCGCCGACTTCGAGCGTCCCGGTGTCCGCCACGGAGACCTCCGGTGCGATCCGGTCCGCCGCACGCCGATACACCTCCTCGCGGACCAGCGCGCCCAGGTCGACCGCCGTACGCCCCGGGCGCTCCCCCGCGTCCAGCCGGGCGAGCAGCAGCAGGTCGGCGGCGAGCACCTGCAGCCGTACGGTGTCGGCGACGGCTCCGGGCACGTCCAGCAGCTCCGGGTGGGCCTCACCCACCTCCAACTGGGTACGGAGCGAGGCGATCGGGCTGCGCAGCTCGTGGGAGGCGTCGGCCACGAAGCGCCGCTGCCGGTCGACCGAGGCCTCCAGCACCGTGAGGGTCTCGTTGGTCGTACGGGCCAGCCGCGCGATCTCGTCCCGGGAGTCCGGCTCGGGCACGCGGCGCCCGAGGTCCTCGGACGCGGTGATCGCGGCCAGCTCCCGCCTGATGCCCTCCACCGGGCGCAGTGCGCGCCGGGTGACCAGCCAGGTCACCCCGGCGACGACGAGCAGCATGACGGGCAGTCCGGTCAGCATGGAGTTGCGTACGGTGTCCACGGCCTCCTGCTCGGCCGCGAGCGGGGCGCCCGCATGGACGGTCAGGGTGACGCCCTCCCGCGTGGTCACCTCGACGGCGGCGAAGCGGTAGTCCGCCCTCTCCCCGTCGACCGTGGCGGTGCCGTTCGTGAAGTCCGGCGGGTCGGAGGAGACCTCGCTGCGGGGCGGGTCGGCCCCGTCGTCGTCATCGTCGTCGTCATCGTCCCCCGGGACGGTGGCCGGCGCCGGGGCGACCGGCACGACCTGTGCCGTGCCCGTCCCGGAGATCGCCTCCAGGTCCTTGGAGACGGCCACCACGCGCCCCTCCTCGTCGGTGACCTGGACGGGGTGGCTGTCCTCGTCGCCCGCCTCCAGCTCCGCGTACGCCGTGCCCAGGGCCAGCTCCCCCGCCACCTCCCGCGCGGTCACCTCGGCCTCCAGGCCCGCCCGGTCCGTCAGGTTGCCGCGCAGCACCAGCAGCACGGCCAGCCCGGCGACGGTCAGCGCGACGGCGACGACGAGGGTGGCGCCCAGGGCGGCCCTGGCCCGTACGGACCTCACAGCGCCTCCAGCCGGTAGCCCGCGCCCCGTACGGTGCGGATCGACGCGGCGCCGAGCTTGCGGCGCAGCGTGCTGATGTAGACCTCGACGATGTTCGGGTCGCCGTCGTAGGCGAAGTCCCAGACGTGTTCCAGAATGTCCGCCTTGCTCACCACCTCGCCCGTCCGCAGCACGAGCTGTTCCAGGACGGCGAACTCCTTGGCGGTGAGGGTGACTTCCTCCTCACCCCGGTGGACACGGCGGGCGGAGGTGTCCATCCGCAGCGTGCCGGCGGTCAGCACCGGCGAGGCGGAGCCACCGCGGCGGCGCAGCAGCGCGCGGATCCGCGCGACGAGCACGACGTACGAGAACGGCTTGGTCAGATAGTCGTCGGCGCCGGTGTCCAGGCCCTCCGCCTCGTCGTACTCCCCGTCCTTCGCGGTCAGCATCAGGATCGGCATCTCGTGCCCCGCGGCGCGCAGGGCGGCGCAGATCCGGTAGCCGTTCATCCCGGGCAGCATGATGTCGAGGACCACGAGGTCGTGGACGCCCTGACCCGCCAGGTGCAGCCCCTCCAGGCCGTCGTGCACGACGTCGACGGCGAAGCCCTCGGCGGTGAGTCCCCTCGCGAGGGACGTCGCGAGACGCTTCTCGTCCTCCACGATCAACAGGCGCATGGGGACAGCTTCGCAAACCGAACCTGAAGACGTCTTCAGGTGGCTTCAGGCTGCGTTCAGCATCGGCGGGCCAGTGTGGTTCCCGTCGCTCAGCACAGCACAGCACATCCCATCGGGGAGGAACCCACCATGAAGCGCAACATCGCCATCGCCACCCTCACCGCGGCCGTACTGGTCGGCGGCGGACTCGCCACGACCGCCGCCTTCGCGGACTCCGACAGCGGGGGCACGGACGACCGGACGGCCGCGGCGGACCGGGCGGCAGGCGGCAGCGGGGAGCAGAAGAGCGGACGCACCACCGTCGGCGAGGCCGCCGGCGCCGCGCTGAAGGCCGTCCCCGGCACCGTCACCGAGGCCGAGCTGGACGATGACGACGACAGCGACCGTACGGTCTGGGAGCTCGACGTGTACGGCTCCGACAAGGCCTGGCACGACGTGACCGTGGACGCGGCGAACGGCAAGGTGGCCTCGGCCCGCGAGGACGACGACAACGACGACCGCGACCGGCACGCGCCCCGCTCGGCGGCCGTGTCCCTGGACGCCGCGGTGAAGGCGGCGCTCGGCGCGCAGCCCGGCACGGTGACCTCGGTGGACCTGGACGACGACGATGACGACGACGGCAAGCGGGGTGCGCTGCGCTGGGACGTCGATGTCACGGGCAAGGACGGCAAGCAGCACGAGCTGCACGTCGATGCCGGGAGCGGCAAGGTCACCGTGGACCAGGACGACGACGACAACGACGACGGTGACGACGGCGACGACGACTGATCCGTCCCCCGGTCACGGACCCCGCGGTTCTGTCCGGCTCCGCCTCACGGCGCGAAGCCGGACAGGACCGTGCCGTCGGTGAAGGACAGGAAGACCACGTCACCGGCGGCGAGCACGTCGGACTCACCGTCGACGGGGCCGGCGAAGAACTTCGAGTCGGTCTCCTGCCTGCCGTCCCCCGACGCCTTCACGTCGTAGGCGTCGACACTCGACCCCCTGGTGAACAGGACGCTGTCGCCCGAGATCAGCACGTCGTCGACCTCGAGGTCCAGGCCGTACTCCTCGACGGTGCTCCAGAGCCGCCGGCCGTCGGCGAGACCGTACGCGTACGCCTCCTGCCCGGTGGACACCACGACCGTGCCGTCGCGCGAGACTGCCGGCTTGACGCGGATCGTCACCTCCTCGGCGATCCTGCGGCGCTTCGACGGATCGGTGAGATCCAGCACCGTGAGCCCGTCCTCACCGGAGCAGAGCAGTTGCTTCCCGGCCAGCACCGGGTATCCGCAGCCGGTGTACCCGTCGGCGGCCCGGGTCTCCGGCCGGCCCGTTTCCGGGTCGAAGACGTCGATGCCGCTCCCGACCGCCACCAGCAGGCCACCACCGGCGACCAGCGTGAAATCGAACTCGGCATACGGTCTCCGCCACTTCTCCGGACGGTCGGCCGTCAGCCGCTGGGCGACGAGCGTGCCCCGGTCGCCGCCCTGCTGCTGCTCGACGTAGTAGAGCACTCCGTCCGCGTACAAGGGGCCCATCCCGATGTGTCCCTCGGGCAGTGCCTTCCGCCACACCCGCTTGCCGTCGCCGAGCCGGAGGCCCACGAGCGCGTCACCCATGAACGCGTAGACGGTGTCCGCCCGGACAGCGGCGATCGAGTGGCCCGCGGTGCCCGGGGTCGCCGCGCCGCGTGGTTCGGGCACGGTCCAGCGCTGCTCGCCGGAGGAGGCGTCCAGCGCGGTGACGCCCCGTTCGCCCGAGCAGACGAGCACGGGGCCCGCGAGGACACAGCCGTACTCGGCGACCTTCTGCCCGTGCTTCCAGGGCCGCCAGCCCGCTGGGCGGACGGCCTCGTCGGCGCCCCGGGCCCCGAAGTCGCCCGTGCGCCCGGCGTCCGCGCCGGAGATCACGACGCCCGCCGCCGGGGTGCGGGAGGCCGCGGGCCGGGGCGTCGCGGTTCCGCCGCCCGCCGCGGGTGTCCCGCCGCCGCTCCCGTCGAGGAGGCGCGGCACCAGGACGACAGCGAGGACCGCGCAGACCGTTGCGGCTGCCGCGGCGAGCACCGGCCACCGCCGGCCGCGCCTCCCGGCAGCCGTTCCGCCCGAGGGCCCCGGTCCCACCGTGGGTTCGTGGGCGGCCGGTGGGGCCGTCCACGGGATCTGTCCGGGGCCGGCCGCTTCCGCGCACGCCACGGCCGCCGCCGCGTGGGCGGTGAGCTGCTCCGCCACCCGTCCGTTCCAGGGGAAGGGCTCGGGCGGGTCGTCCGGCAGCAGGAGGCGGGCCAGCTCCGCCGGCTCCGGCCGGTCCTCGGCACGTCCGCCGAGGCACTGCTCGATCACGCCGCGCAGTCCCGCCGGCACCGAGTCCAGTTCGGGTTCGCCGTGTGCGATACGGAAGATCACGGCGGCCATGTCGGAGTCGTCGAACGGGCCGCGCCCGGTCGCGGCGAAGGCGAGCACCGCGCCCAGGCAGAAGACGTCGGAGGCGGGGACCAGGGCCCGGGAGCCGTTGACGTGTTCGGGCGAGATGTAACCGGGAGTGCCGACCACCACCCCTGTCCGGGTCAGCTGGGTGGCCTCGAAAGCCTGGGCGATACCGAAGTCGATCACCTTCGGCCCGTCGGCACCGAGCAGGACGTTGCCCGGTTTGAGGTCGCGGTGCAGGACCCGCACGGCGTGCATGTCGGCGAGTGCCAGGGCGAGGCGCGAACCGGCGGCACGGACGACGGCCTCGGGCAGCGGGCCCGTACGGGAGACCGCCTCGGCGAGCGACGGGCCCGGCACGTACTCCGTGGCGAGCCAGGGGGCGGTGCCGGTCGCGTCGCCCGCGACGAGAGCCGCCGTGTGCGGACTGCGCACGGCACCGGCCGCCTCGATCTCCCGGCGGAAGCGGATGCGGAAACCGTCGTCGAGGTCGAGTCCGGCGAGCACGGTCTTGAGGGCGACCAGCCCGGCGAGGGGTGCGCCGGGGACCGCGGGGGCGTGGTCCGGCCGCGCCAGGTACACCTCGCCCATGCCTCCCGCGCCGAGCAGCCCCAGGAGCCTGTACGGGCCGATGCGGGTGCGGCTGCCGGGGGGCAGGGGCCCGATCACGAGGCGTCCGGACCGGGCAGCCCGACGGAGAGGACGACGCCCTGGTGGTACACGACGTGGACGGCTCCGCCGGTGGGCAGGACCTCGGGCGGCAGGATCTCCTTGTCCATCCGCACACCCCATTCGAGTACGTCGTACGCCGGCTCGGCGGCGGGTCCGGGCGAGCCCGCGAGTGCGGTCCGGCGGACGGGGCCCGGTGTGCCCCCGTCGTTCAGCGCGACGGTGTACAGGTGCGTGGTGTCGGCCCAGAGCAGGGTGTCCTCGGTGATCACCGGAACCGACGCCGGGTTGGTCGGCGAGCCCGCGGTCCTCCTGTCCAGCGGGTAACGGCCCAGCACCTTGTCGCTGTCCCGCCGCATCACGACGATCTCGGGACTGCCCGGGTCGTCCTCCCAGGGGAGACCGCCGCGCACGAGGACGCTCACATGGTCGTCGACCGCCACCAGCGGTGCCTCGTTGACCTCGGCGGAGGGCACGGAGATCTGCCCGGTGACGTCCAGGGAGTCCGCGTCGAGCCGGTTCAGCGTGGCGCCACCGCCGGAGTACGAGCCGCAGTACACGAAGTCGGGACGTGCCAGCGCCCCCCTGCACCGGTTGTCCTCGTCGGTCATCCGGCCGAGTTCCGCTCCGTCCTTGGTCCGCAGGGCCCGCAGCCCCTCCTCGTTGCGGATGTAGAGCACACCGTCCCTGGTGGCCAGTGGCCAGAAGTTGTCCTCCTGGGCCTTCGCCAGTCCTTCGGCGACGAGGGGTTTCCGCCAGACCTCCTTACCGGTCCGCAGGTCGAAGGCGGCGACCTCCGAACCGCCGGGCCGGTCACCGATGTCGGCGAACACCAGCCCGTCGGCGACGAGCGGGGCGCTCTCCAGCAGAAAGGCCCCGCCGGACCGGATGTCCCAGCGAGGTTTCCCCGTCAGGGCGTCGACCGCGACGAGGCGGTTGCCGGTGGCGAAGAACACCGTGTCGTCGTGGACCGCGGGGCGGGTCGACCCGCCGGGCATGAAGAACTGCCCGGTGGGACTGATGCGGGCGCCCACCGACTGCTCCTCGTCCGTCGCGTACTCCCACAGCCGCTCGCCGTCCGCCGCCGACACCGCCTCGTACGACCCGTCCACCCGCCGGCACACCAGCACGTCCCGGCCCGCGGCGCAGCCCAGCGGGGTACCGGCGAACTCGCCCTTCCACGGTTTCCAGCCGGTGGGGCGGACCTCACGGCCGTAGGACACGGTGCCGGAGTTCTCCGGCCCGCCGCCCGTGTCGACGCCCGCCACGATCCGGGCGGGGGCCTTTCCGCCCCCGCCGCCCCCATCGTCCGCGCCCCCGCCACCGCCGTCGCCGTCGTCCCGCAGCGCGAGCAGACCTCCCGTGGCCGCCCCGGCCAGGACGATCGCGGCCAGGGCCGCTCCGAGGAGGCGCCGGCGGCGGGCAGAGCGGGCGGGAGCGTCTCCGGGCGGCAGCCCGGGCCCCTGGGTGGGCAGCCGGCCGACCCGTACCGGCCCCGGCCCCTGCGTGGGCAGCTGGTCCAGGGGTGTCCTGCTGCCCGTGGCCGCCTGCGTCGGGGTGTATCCCGGCAGCAGCGGCCCGCCCAGCGCCCGGACGGAGGCGAGCTCGCGCTCGTACTCGGCGATGTGGGCCGCCACCGGGCCGGGCCACCCCACCGACCCCTCCGGGGCCAGCCGGGCGGCGAGTTCGGCGGGGGTGGGGCGGGCGGAGGGGTCGGCAACCAGGCAGTCCTGGAGCACCGCGCGCAGGGCGCCGGGCACTGCGTCGAGGTCGGCCTCGACGTACTTCACCCGGTACAGCACCGCGGCCACCGGGCCGTCGCCGAACGGGTCGTGGCCCGTCGCCGCGAAGCAGAGGACGGACGCGAGGCAGAAGACGTCGGAGGCGGGCACCACGCGTCCGCTGCCCGCCACGTGCTCCGGGGACATGAAGGCGGGGCTGCCGATCATGCGGCTGGTCGTCGTGAGCGGGGTGGCGCCCGCGCCGCGGGCGATCCCGAAGTCGATCAGGCGCGGCCCGTCGGCGGCGAGCAGGACGTTGCCGGGTTTCACGTCCCGGTGCACGACCCCGGCCTCGTGGACGGTGCCCAGGGCCCTGGCGAGCCGCGCCCCGAGCATCCGGACCTCTTCCTCCTCCAGGGCGCCCGACCGGCGCACCGCGGCCGACAGGGTCGGGCCCGCGACGTAGCCCGTGGCCAGCCAGGGCACGTCGGCGTCGGCGTCACCGTCCAGAACGGGGGCCAGGGCGGGGCCGGTCACCGACCGGGCGACCTCGATCTCGCGGCGGAAGCGTTGCCTGAACCCGGGGTCCTGGGCCACGTCGCGCCTGACCGTCTTGACCGCGACGGGAGCGACGTCGTCGCCGGAGCCGTCGCGCAGCCCGAGGAACACCTCACCCATGCCGCCGGCGCCGAGCCTCGCCAGCACGGCGTACGGCCCGATACGTCTCGGTGCGTCCTCGCGCAACGGCCCCAGCATGCGTCCCCCCGAGGTGCATGACCGGCGCGCACCGCACGCGCCCCGTGCGCGGCATCTTTTCACGCCCCGTCAGGCGGGGAGAACGGTCCTTCCGGACACGGCGGCAGCGGCTCCCGGGCGGCCCGCACGCCGCCCGGGGGCCGTCAGTTCGCGCCGGTGAGTCCCGCGACCAGCTCGTCCGCCGCGGCGTACGGGTCGAGGCCTCCGGCCACGATCCGTTCCGCGAGGGCGTCCAGCCGGCGGTCGCCGTGCAGATCGGCGATCCGCTCGCGGAGCGCGGTGACCGCGATCGTCTCGACCTCGCGGGCCGCACGCGCCGTGCGCCGCTCGGCCAGAACGCCGTGCTCCTCCATCCACGCCCGGTGCTTCTCCAGGGCCTCGACCACCTCGTCGAGCCCCTCGCCGCGGGCGGCGACCGTCTTCACGATCGGCGGCCGCCAGTCACCGGGCCCCCGGGACTCGCCCAGGCCCAGCATGTGGTTGAGCTCGCGCGCGGTGGCGTCCGCGCCGTCCCGGTCGGCCTTGTTGACGACGTACACGTCGCCGATCTCCAGGATTCCGGCCTTGGCCGCCTGGATGCCGTCGCCCATGCCCGGGGCGAGGAGGACGACGGAGGTGTCGGCCTGGGAGGCGATCTCCACCTCCGACTGGCCCACCCCCACCGTCTCCACCAGGATCACGTCGCAGCCCGCCGCGTCCAGCACCCGGATCGCCTGCGGCGCCGACCAGGCGAGGCCGCCCAGGTGCCCCCGGGTGGCCATCGAGCGGATGTAGACGCCCGGGTCGGAGGCGTGCTCCGACATCCTGACCCGGTCCCCGAGGAGCGCGCCCCCGGAGAACGGCGACGACGGGTCGACGGCCAGGACGCCGACCCGCTTGCCGGCCTTCCGGTACGCGGAGACCAGGGCCGAGGTCGAGGTGGACTTCCCGACACCCGGCGATCCGGTCAGGCCGACGACGTAGGCGTGGCCGGCCAGCGGTGCCAGGGCGGCCATCACCTCACGCAGCTGCGGCGAGGCACCCTCCACCAGGGAGATGAGCCGGGCCACCGCACGCGGCCTGCCCTCACGTGCCTGCTCGACCAGGGTGGGGACGTCCACCTTCACGCTCGGCCTCCTCGCTCGCTCGTACGGACTACTTGCCCGGTACGCGGATGATCAACGCGTCGCCCTGGCCGCCGCCGCCGCACAGCGCCGCCGCCCCGGTGCCGCCGCCGCGTCGCTTCAGCTCCAGCGCCAGGTGCAGCACCACACGGGCGCCCGACATGCCGATGGGGTGGCCGAGCGCGATCGCACCGCCGTTGACGTTGACCTTGTCGGAGGTGACGCCGAGGTCCTTCATCGACTGGACCGCGACGGCCGCGAAGGCCTCGTTGATCTCGATGAGGTCGAGGTCCTCGACGCCGATGCCCTCCTTCTTCAGGGCGTGCCGGATGGCGTTGGACGGCTGCGACTGGAGCGAGTTGTCCGGGCCCGCGACGTTGCCGTGGGCTCCGATCTCGGCGATCCAGTCCAGGCCCAGCGCCTCGGCCTTCGCCTTGCTCATGACCACGACGGCGGCGGCGCCGTCGGAGATCTGCGAGGAGGTCCCCGCCGTGATCGTGCCGTCCTTGGTGAAGGCCGGGCGCAGCTTCCCCAGGGACTCGGCGGTCGTTTCGGGGCGGATGCCCTCGTCCTTGGCGAAGAGGACCGGGTCGCCCTTGCGCTGCGGGATCTCGACGGGCGTGATCTCGGCCTCGAAGATGCCGTTCTTCTGCGCGGCGGCGGCGCGCTGGTGGGACTGGGCCCCGATCTCGTCCTGGTCGGCGCGGGTCAGGCCCAGGCGGGTGTTGTGCTTCTCGGTGGACTCGCCCATCGGGATGTTCTCGTAGGCGTCGGTCAGGCCGTCGTACGCCATCGAGTCGAGCATCTCGACCGCGCCGTACTTGTATCCCTCGCGGGACTTCGGCAGCAGGTGCGGGGCGTTGGTCATGGACTCCTGGCCGCCGGCCACCACGACGTCGAACTCACCGGCGCGGATCAGCTGGTCCGCGAGGGCGATCGCGTCGAGCCCCGAGAGGCACACCTTGTTGACGGTGAGCGCGGGGACGTTCAGCGGGATGCCGGCCTTGACGGCCGCCTGGCGTGCCGGGATCTGCCCTGCCCCGGCCTGGAGCACCTGGCCCATGATCACGTACTCGACCTGGTCCCCGCCGATGCCGGCCCGGTCCAGCGCCGCCTTGATGGCGAAGCCGCCGAGGTCGGCTCCGGAGAAGCTCTTCAGCGAGCCGAGGAGACGGCCCATGGGCGTCCGCGCGCCCGCGACGATCACTGAGGTGGTTCCGGTCGTTCCTGACATGAGGCACAGCCCCTTGATTAGGTTGTGAACGAGGGTTTACTCGAATGTACTGAGCGGTACGGCGCCCGTCATCCGGCTGTCGGTGTGATCGCGCGCACGTTGCGTAACCATCCCCGGAGCGCTGCACTGGTTCCATGCTGACGCGAATCGACCACATCGGAATCGCCTGTTTCGACCTCGACAGGACGGTGGAGTTCTACCGCGCGACCTACGGCTTCGAGGTGTACCACTCCGAGACCAACGAGGAGCAGGGTGTGCGCGAGGCCATGCTGAAGATCAACGACACCTCGGACGGCGGTGCTTCGTACCTCCAGCTCCTGGAACCGACCCGTGCGGACTCCGCCGTCGGCAAGTGGCTGGAAAAGAACGGTGAGGGTGTGCACCACATCGCGTTCGGGACCGCCGACGTCGACGGGGACGCCGCGGACATCGGCGGGAAGGGCGTGCGGGTGCTGTACGACGAGCCCAGGACCGGGTCGATGGGCTCCCGGATCACCTTCCTGCACCCCAAGGACTGCCACGGTGTGCTGACGGAACTGGTCACCTCGGCGACCGAGGCCTGACCCGGCCGGTATCCGGCCCGGTAGAGTGGGCGGCTCCGGGCCGGGGCCGGGCCGGGGCCGCGCCGCGTCCTCGCCGTTGATCTGTCACCATTCCCCGGGGGACCGCTCGCCGGCGGGCGGTCCTCGTATGGAGAATTGCGACCAGGGTTGGGGTCTCCCCTGCTCGAACGCAGTGGAGAGCTCGGGTTGGGGTGTCCCCTGCTCGAACCAGTTGAGAGCTCGGGGAAGGATGGGACCGCGCAGTGCGGGGCTACGAAAGCCAGCAGAGCCACCGAGCTGAAGACGACCATCTCTCGCGGTTCGAAGCCGAGATGGACCGGCTGAAGACCGACCGGGAGAAGGCCGTCCAGCACGCCGAGGACCTCGGTTACCAGGTCGAGGTCTTGCGTGCCAAGCTGCACGAGGCCCGGCGCAACCTCGCGACCCGTCCCGCACACGACAGCGCGGACATCGGCTACCAGGCCGAGCAGATGCTGCGCAACGCCCAGATCCAGGCCGACCAACTGCGCACCGACGCCGAGCGCGAGCTGCGCGAGGCCAGGGCGCAGACGCAGCGGATCCTGCAGGAGCACGCGGAGCACCAGGCCCGGCTGCAGGCCGAGTTGCACGCCGAGGCCGTGCAGCGGCGGCAGCGGCTCGACCAGGAGCTGGCGGAGCGCCGGCAGACCGTCGAGTCCCACGTCAACGAGAACGTCGCCTGGGCCGAGCAGTTGCGGGCCAGGACCGAGTCCCAGGCCCGCCGCCTCCTGGACGAGTCGCGCACGGAGGCCGAGCAGTCGCTGGCCGCCGCCCGCGCCGAGGCCGCCCGGCTCGCGGACGAGACCCGCCGGCGCGTCAACTCCGAGGCCGAGTCGGCCCGTGCCGAGGCCGAGGCCACGCTGCTGCGCGCCCGCAGGGACGCCGAGCGGCTGCTCGACGCGGCCTCGACGCAGGCCCAGGAGGCGACCACTCACGCCGAGCGGCTGCGTTCGGCGGCCACCTCCGAGACCGAGCAGACGCGGCAGCAGACCGCGGAGCTGAACCGCACCGCCGAGCAGCGCATGCAGGAGGCGGAGACCCGGCTGCGCGAGGCCCGGCTGGAGGCGGAGAAGGTCCTCGCCGAGGCGAAGGACGCCGCGGCCAAGCGGCTGGCCGGCGCCGAGTCGCAGAACGAGCAGCGCACCCGTACGGCCAAGTCCGAGATCGCCCGCCTGGTCGGCGAGGCCACGAAGCAGGCCGAGACGCTCAAGGAAGAGGCCGAGCAGGCGCTCGTCGACGCCCGGGCGGAGGCCGAGCGGGTGGTCGCCGAGGCGGCCGAGAAGGCCCGCACGCTGGCCGCCGAGGACGCCGCGGCCCAGCTCGCCAAGGCCGCCCGTAGCGCCGAGGAGGTCCTGACCAAGGCCTCCGACGACGCGAAGTCGACCACCAAGGCCGCCGGTGAGGAGGCCGACCGGATCCGCCGCGAGGCCGAGGCCGAGGCGGACCGGCTGCGCGGCGAGGCCGCCGAGCAGGCCGACCAGCTCAAGGGCGCGGCCAAGGACGACACCAAGGAGTACCGGGCCAAGACCGTCGAGCTGCAGGAGGAGGCCCGCCGGCTGCGCGGCGAGGCCGAGCAGCTGCGCTCCGAGGCCGTCGCCGAGGGTGAGCGGATCCGTGGCGAGGCCCGCCGCGAGGCCGTCCAGCAGCTCGAGGAGGGTGCCCGCACCGCCGAGGAGCTGCTCACCAAGGCCAAGGCCGACGCCGAGGAGCTGCGTACCTCCGCCGGCACCGAGAGCGAGCGCGTCAGGACCGAGGCCGCCGAGCGCGCCGCCACCCTGCGCAAGCAGGCCGAGGAAGCGCTGGAACGCAGCCGCGCCGAGGCCGAGAAGGTGCGCGCCGAGGCCGAGGAGCAGGCGGCCGCCCTGACCGCCGCCGCGGAGACCGCGGCCGCGTCCCTGCGGGAGGAGACCGAGCAGGCCATAGAGGCCCGCAAGGCCGAGGCCGCCGACGAGCTGACACGGCTGCACACCGAGGCCGAGTCCCGGGTCACCGCCGCGGAGGAGGCGCTCGGCCAGGCGCGTACGGAGGCTGAGCGGATCCGCCGCGAGACGAGCGAGGAGTCCGAGCGGCTGCGCGCGGAGGCCGCGGAGCGGATCCGTGCGCTCCAGGAGCAGGCCACGACGGAGGCCGAGAGCCTGCGCACCGAGGCCGCCGCCGACGCCGCCCAGTCCCGTGCGGAGGGCGAGTCCGTGGCCGTACGGCTGCGCAGCGAGGCCGCGGCCGAGGCGGAGCGGCTGAAGACCGAGGCGCAGGAGAGCGCCGACCGGGTCCGCTCCGAGGCGGCGGCAGCCGCCGAGCGGGTCGGAGCGGAGGCGGCCGAGGCCCTGGCCGCCGCCCAGGAGGAGGCCAACCGCCGCCGGCGCGCCGCGGAGGAGGCACTCGGCTCGGCGCGTGCGGAGGCCGAGCAGGAGCGCGAGCGCGCCCGCGAGCAGAGCGAGGAGCTCCTCGCCTCCGCCCGCAAGCGGGTCGAGGAGGCCCAGGACGAGGCCCAGCGGCTGGTCGCGGAGGCGGAGAGCCGGGCCTCCGAGCTGGTCTCGGCCGCCGAGCAGACCGCTCAGCAGGTGCGGGACTCCGTGGCCGGACTGCAGGAGCAGGCCGAGGAGGAGATCACCGGGCTGCGTTCCGCCGCCGAGCACTCGGCGGAGCGGACGAGGACCGAGGCGCAGGAGGAGGCGGACCGGGTCAGGACCGACGCCTACGCCGAGCGCGAGCGGGCCACCGAGGACGCCAACCGCGTCCGCCAGGTCGCGCACGAGGAGGCGGACGCCGCCAAGGCCCTGGCCGAGCGGACCGTGTCGGAGGCCATCGCCGAGTCGGAGAAGCTGCGCTCGGACACCTCGGAGTACAGCCAGCGGATGCGTACGGAGGCCTCCGACGCCCTCGCGTCGGCGGAGCAGGACGCCTCCCGTGCCCGCGGTGAGGCCCGTGAGGACGCCAACCGGATCCGCTCCGAGGCCGCGGCGCAGGCCGACCGGCTCATGGCCGAGGCGACGACCGAGAGCGAGCGGATCCGCGCCGAGGCGACCGAGCAGTCGGAGCGCTTCGTCGGAGAGGCGACCGACGAGGCGGAGCGGCTGCGCGCGGAGGCGGCGCAGACCGTCGGTTCGGCCCAGGAGCACGCGGCCCGCACCCGCGAGGAGTCGGAGCGGCTGAGGGCCGACGCCGAGGCCGCGGCGGAGCAGTTGCGCGCCGAGGCCCGCCAGGAGGCGGACCGGCTGCTCGACGAGGCGCGCGAGGCCGCGGCGAAGCGCCGTGCCGACGCTGCCGAACAGGCCGACCAGCTCGTGGCGAAGGCCCAGGAGGAGGCGCTGCGCGCCGCCACCGAGGCCGAGCAGCAGGCCGACAGCATGGTCGGCGCCGCGCGCAACGAGGCGGTGCGGATCACCTCGGAGGCGACGGTCGAGGGCAACACCCTGGTGGAGAGGGCCCGTACGGACGCGGACGAGCTGCTCGTCGGCGCCCGCCGGGACGCCACCGCCACCCGGGAGCGTGCGGAGGAGCTCAGGGCCCGGATCGAGAGCGAGATCGAGGAGCTGCACGAGCGCGCCAGGCGTGAGACCTCCGAGCAGATGAAGACCGCCGGGGAGCGCGTCGACAAGCTGATGAAGGCCGCGACGGAGCAGCGCGCCGAGGCCGAGGCCCAGGCCAAGGAGCTGCTGGCGGACGCGAATTCGGAGGCGAGCAAGGTCCGTATCGCCGCCGTGAAGCGTGCCGAGTCGCTGCTGAAGGAGGCCGAGACGAAGAAGGCCGAGCTGACCCGGGTGGCCGAGAAGCTGCGCGCCGACGCCCAGGCCGAGGCGGAGCAGATGGTCGACGAGGGCCGCCGGGAGCTGGACCTGCTGGTCCGCAGGCGCGAGGACATCAATACGGAGATCTCCCGTGTCCAGGACGTCCTGGAGGCGTTGGAATCTTTCGAGGCTCCGGGGGGAACGGGTAAGGCGTCGGGCGGCGCTTCCGGGGGCGTCAAGGCCGGTGCGGCGGCGGGTAACCGGTCGGGCGGCAAGGCGTCGGACGGGTAGCCGCACCCGTACTTCGCCATGAACATTCAAACCTTCGGGTCGCAAGCCCTCCGGGCGTCAGCCACTCAAAAGGGGTGTCATTCTCCATACCAAAGCGGCATCTTCACGTTGACACGCCGTTCCGGCCCCTAGGATTCCCCCTAACACCTCACCGGTCTCATTCGACAGGAACCCCATGAGCGACCCTTCCTCCCCCTTCGGCTTCGAGCTCGTGCGACGTGGATACGACCGCGGTCAGGTGGACGACCGCATTACCAAAATCGTCGCCGACCGTGACAGCGCTCTCGCACGGATCACCTCTCTGGAAAAGCGCATCGAGGAGCTCCACCTCGAAACGCAGAACGCCCAGGCCCAGGTCAACGACGCCGAGCCGTCGTACGCCGGGCTCGGTGCACGCGTGGAGAAGATCCTCCGTCTCGCCGAGGAGGAGGCGAAGGACCTGCGTGAGGAGGCCCGCCGCGCGGCCGAGCAGCACCGTGAGCTGGCCGAGTCGGCCGCCCAGCAGGTGCGCAACGACGCGGAGACGTTCGCCGCGGAGCGCAAGGCGAAGGCCGAGGACGACGGCGTCCGCATCGTCGAGAAGGCCAAGGGCGAGGCGAGCACGCTCCGCACCGACGCCCAGAAGGACGCCCAGCAGAAGCGCGAGGAGGCGGACGCCCTCTTCGAGGAGACCCGCGCCAAGGCCGCCCAGGCCGCCGCGGACTTCGAGACGAACCTCGCCAAGCGGCGTGAGCAGTCGGAGCGCGACCTCGCGTCCCGTCAGGCGAAGGCCGAGAAGCGCCTCGCCGAGATCGAGCACCGTGCGGAGCAGCTCCGCCTGGAGGCCGAGAAGCTCCGTACGGACGCCGAGCGCCGGGCCCGTCAGACGGTGGAGACGGCTCAGCGTCAGGCCGAGGACATCGTGGCCGACGCGAACGCCAAGGCCGACCGGATCCGCAGCGAGTCGGAGCGCGAGCTGGCGGCGCTCACCAACCGCCGCGACTCGATCAACGCCCAGCTGACCAACGTCCGCGAGATGCTGGCGACGCTGACGGGTGCCGCGGTCGCCGCCGCCGGCTCCCCGGCGGAGGACGAGTCCGCCACCCGTGGGGTCCCCGCCCAGCAGACCCGCTGAGCGACACCTACATCAGCTGTACCCCTTGCGCGCCCGGTTCCGCCTTTGTGGTGGCGCCGGGCGCGCGGCCGTTCTAGCGTGAGCGCATGATCGAGCTCGACGGCCTCACCAAACGCTTCGGCAACAAGGTTGCCGTCGACCATCTGTCATGCCGGGTCAGACCGGGCATGGTGACGGGTTTCCTCGGCCCCAACGGGGCGGGGAAGTCCACCACCATGCGGATGATGCTCGACCTCGACAACCCGACCAGCGGCACGGTGCGGATCGACGGCCGTCACTACCGCGACCTCCAGGAGCCGCTCAAGCACATCGGGGCCCTGCTGGACGCCAAGTCGATGCACGGCGGGCGCAGCGCGTACAACAACCTGCTGTGTCTCGCCCAGAGCAACCGCATCCCGGCGAGCCGGGTCTCGCACGTGCTGGACACGGTCGGTCTGACCGCGGTGGCGAAGAAGAAGTCCAAGGGCTTCTCCCTCGGTATGGGACAGCGGCTGGGTATCGCGGCGGCGCTGCTGGGCGACCCCGAGATCCTGATGTTCGACGAACCCGTCAACGGGCTGGACCCGGAGGGAATTCACTGGATCAGGAATCTGATGAAGACCCTCGCTGCGGAGGGCCGGACGATCTTCGTCTCCTCGCACCTGATGAGTGAGATGGCGTTGACGGCGGATCATCTGATCGTCATCGGGCAGGGCAAGCTGCTCGCGGACACCTCGATGGCGGACTTCATCCACGAGAACTCCCGCAGTTTCGTGCGGATGCGCTCCCCGGAACAGGAGCGCCTTCGCGACCTGCTGCACGCGGAGGGCATCGTCGCGGTCGAGTCGGGCAACGGCACGCTGGAGATCGACGGGGAGGCCCCGGAGCGGCTCGGTGACCTCGCCGGCCGGGAGGGGATCGTGCTGCACGAGCTCAGCGCCCAGCGGGCCTCGTTGGAGGAGGCCTTCATGCAGATGACCGCAGGCTCCGTGGAATACCACGCCCACTCCGAACAGGGCGGTGACCGGCCGCCACCGCCGGTGGGCCCGCACTGGGGCGACCAGTGGAACCAGCAGCAGGCCGGCGGCGTCGCCGGCGGCGGCACGAAGGGGGTGTGACGGCGATGGCATCGGTACCCGCGGTCCTGAATTCCGAGTGGACCAAGATCCGTACGGTCTCGTCGACCACCTGGACGCTGATCTCCGCGTTCGTCGTCACGGTCGCCATGGGCGCGGCCCTGAGCGCGCTGCTGAACAGCCAGTTCGACGATCTCTCCGCAGCCGAGCAGGCCACCTTCGACCCGACCTTCGTGAGCTTCTCCGGCATGGTCCTGGGCCAGCTGGCGATGGTCGTCTTCGGTGTCCTGGTGGTGGGTACGGAGTACAGCTCCGGCATGATCCGCACCTCGCTCTCCGCCGTGCCGCAGCGCGGGTCGTTCCTCTTCAGCAAGATCGCGGTGGCCGGCGTCCTGGCGCTGGTGGTCGGTCTCGCCACCAGCTTCGTGACGTTCTTCCTCAGCCAGGCCCTGCTGGGCGACCGCTCCACGGGCATCGGCGAGGAGAACGTGCTGCGCGCGGTCTTCGGCGGCGGCATCTACATGGGCCTGATCGCGATCTTCTCGATGGGCGTGGCCACGATGCTGCGCAGCTCCATGCTGTCGCTCGGCATCCTGATGCCGTTCTTCTTCCTCGTCTCGCAGATCCTCTCGGCGGTCCCCGGTGCCAAAGGCGTCGCCCGCTACTTCCCCGACCAGGCCGGCTCCAAGATCATGCAGGTGGTCCCGGACGCCATGAACAGCGACCCGGCGCCGTACGGCCCGTGGGCGGGGCTGGGGATCATGGCGCTGTGGGTGGTGGCGGCGCTGGCCGGCGGCTACCTGGTGCTGAGGAAGCGGGACGCGTAGCACCCGTACGGCTTGGCCGGAACCGCCTGCGGCTGGTTATCCTCCTAACTCTTACGGGGGCGTGCGGCCGCGGGCCTGGGCCCCGACGACAGATAAGCCGATGGGGCTGGAGAATGATCGAGGCAGTCGGCCTGACGAAGCGCTACGGCGCCAAGACGGCCGTGCACAACCTTTCCTTCCAGGTGCGGCCGGGTGCCGTCACGGGTTTCCTCGGTCCCAACGGGTCGGGCAAGTCCACCACCATGCGCATGATGCTCGGCCTGGACCGGCCGACGTCCGGACATGTGACGATCGGCGGCCACGCCTTCCGCAGCCTTCCCAACGCCCCGCGCCAGGTCGGGGCGCTGCTCGACGCCAAGGCCGTGCACGGCGGGCGCAGCGCGCGTAACCACCTGTTGTGCCTGGCCCAGCTGGCCGGTATCCCGGCGGCCCGGGTGGACGAGGTCCTCGGCGTCGTCGGACTCCAGGACGTCGCGAAGAAGCGGTCCAAGGGCTACTCGCTGGGGATGGGCCAGCGGCTCGGTATCGCGGCGGCACTGCTCGGCGACCCGCAGGTGCTGCTCTTCGACGAACCGGTCAACGGTCTCGATCCCGAGGGCATCCTCTGGGTCCGCAACCTGATGAAGCAGCTGGCCTCCGAGGGACGCACGGTCTTCGTCTCCAGCCATCTGATGAGCGAGATGGCGCTGACCGCCGACCATCTGATCGTGATCGGGCGCGGGCAGCTGCTCTCCGACATGAGCATCAAGGAGTTCATCTCCGCCAACTCGGCGGACTTCGCGCGGGTGCGGGTCCCGGACGACCGGCCCCAGGAGCGGGAGAAGCTGACGGCCTCGCTGGCGGAGGCGGGCGCCGGGGTCATGCACGAGCCGGGCGGCGCCCTGCGCGTCACCGGGCTGCCGCTGCCCCGGATCAGTGAGCTGGCCCACGCGTCGGACGTCCGGCTGTGGGAGCTCTCGCCGCACCAGGCGTCGCTGGAGGAGGCGTACATGCGGATGACGCAGGGCGCCGTGGACTACCGCTCGACGGCGGATGCCAAGGAAGGTCTCCAGCCGCCTCCGCCCCCCGGCTACGGCCCGACCGGTCACGTGCCCGTCCCACCTCCCCCGGAGGTCCCGCAGCAGGGCTGGTACGCCCCGCCGCCCCCGGGGCAGAACCCGTACGCCGCCGCACCGCCGGCCGGACCCGCGCCGGCGCAGACCGCGGACCGGCCCGAGCGCAGGACCAGCGAGGACCCCCGATGACGACGCCGCCGCCCCCGCAGGCGCACCAGGCTCCCCAGCCGCCCCGGCCGGGCCAGGGCGGCCTGCCCGGCCTGTACGCCTCACCGATCCCCGTGCGCACCCCCGGCCTCGGTGACGCCATCGCCTCCGAGTGGACGAAGATCCGTTCGGTGCGCTCCACGGTGTGGACGCTCGGCGTGATGATCGTGCTGCTGGTCGGCATCGGGCTGCTCACCGCGTTCGCCGTGAGCATCTCGGACGCGCCTCTGGACGACACCCCCGTGCTCAGCCTCGGCTTCTTCGGCGTGCTGCTCGGCTCGATCTGCGTGATCACTCTCGGCGTGCTGACCATCGCGTCGGAGTACGGCACGGGGATGATCCGTACGACGCTCACCGCGTGTCCGAGCCGGGCGCGGATGCTGATCGCGAAGTCGATCGTCTTCTTCCTGCTCGCCTTCACGATCACCACGGTCACCACGGGAATCGTCGGCGTCCTGCAGACGGCCATGCTGGACGGCGCCACCCCGGACGCCGGCTACTGGGTGCGTTCCACGGCGGGCGTCGGTCTCTACGTCGCGACGCTCGGGCTGCTCTCGCTCGCGCTCGGCGCGCTCATCCGGCACTCGGCGGGCGCCATCACGATCATGATCGGGGTGGTGCTGCTCCCGCTGGTGCTGGCGATGTTCATGTTCTCGCCGACGCTGGCCTCCGTGCAGCAGGCGCTCTTCGAGTACTCGATCCCGAACCAGCTCGGCGCGATGTACGAGGTGTCGGTGACCTCGTCGGGCCCGGCCGGCTGGGAGCCGCTGTGGATCATTGTCGGCGTGACCGCGGTGGCCATGGCCGGCGCCCTCTTCTCGCTCGACCGGCGGGACGTCTGACCCGAGGCCGTCGCTCAGTAGCGCGGAGCGTTCCTGGACCGCTGCACCCGTGTGGTGCGGCGGTCCTTCGCGTTCCAGCAGGCCTTGTGCCAGTGTCTGCGGTCGTCGATCCCGCCGAACTCGGGCCAGGCGACGAGGTGCGGGACCCCCGACGGGATCTCCTGATCGCAGCCGGGGCAGCGATAGCGCTTGCCCGCCGCGCTCGCGCCGCTCACCGGGCGCACCGACCACTCCTCGCCCTGCCAGCTCTCCGTGGCGCCGCCCCCTCCGTACCGCTCCCCCGCCTCTCGTGGGCTGCCGGTAGGACTCTCGCCGCCTCGGGGGCGGTTGCGGCGCGGGGACACGGGACACCTCACGGGGCGGGCACGGGCGGATTGTTCCGTCCAGCCTAGAGCCACCGGCGGCTGACCAGCGTCGGGAGTGGCGGATGTCTACCCGAGGGGCGGGTGGGTTACCGGAAAATCGCAACAACTTCGCCCTGGACCGTGCCTTTGGCACGTGTCAGACGTTGTTGCCGGTAGAGGGACAGCCGCGTCGGCCGCAAGGAGGTAACAGGCGATGCGCGTAGGAACGTTCGTACTGGCAGCTCAGTTTCCGGGCCAGGGGCAGGGTGAGGCCCTGCACCGGGCGGTCCGCTCCGCGGAGGTCGCGGAGGAGTCCGGGCTCGACTCCGTCTGGCTGGCGGAACACCATTTCGTGCCGTACGGGGTGTGCCCGTCCGCCACGACACTGGCCGCCCTGCTGCTCGGCCGCACCCGCAGGATCCGCGTGGGCACGGCGGTGAGCGTGCTGCCGAACCAGCATCCGGTCGCGCTCGGCGAGCAGGCCGCGCTGCTGCATCTGACCAGCGGAGGGCGCTTCTCCCTCGGCGTGGGGCGCGGCGGGCCGTGGGTCGACCTGGAGGTGTTCGGCGGTGGCCTCGACGCGTACGAGAAGGGCTTCCCGGAGGCGCTGGATCTGCTGCTCGACTGGCTGGACAAGCCCCGGGTGGCGGGGGGCGGCGAGCGTTACGGCTTCCGCGAGGTGGCCGTGGTACCCCGCGCCGACGAGCTCCTGGGGGACGGTCCGCCGGGGCCCGAGGTGATCGTCGCGTGCACGTCGCCGAAAAGCGTGAAACTCGCCGCTGAAAAGGGTTTGCCGATGCTCCTCGGGATGCATTGCGGCGACGAGGAGAAGGCCGACATGGTCGCTCTCTGGCGTTCGGCGGCCCGGGAGGCCGGTCAGCCGGCGGAGGTCGCGGAGCGGGTAGCACATGTGTCCGCAGGGGTGGCCCAGATCTCCGACCGTCCGGCGGACGCCGTGGAGACGCTCGTGAAGGCGATGCCGGGCTGGCTGCGTCAGGGCCTCGACGCCCATGTGACGGTCGACGGACGGCGCCGGGTGATGCGCGACCCCGTGGCCTACACGGAGTTCCTCTGCGGCCTGCATCCGGTGGGGCCGCCCCGCTTCGCCGCCGACCGGCTCGCGGCCACGGCGGAGCGCACGGGCATCACCCGCTTCGCGCTCATGGTCGAGGGCTCGGGTGATCTCGCGGCGACGGAGACCAATGTGGAGCGGCTGGGCACGGAAGTGCTGCCGTTGCTGGTGTGAGCAGTTCACGCCGGTGGTCCTGGTGGTGCGGGAGCTGCCGCTCCGGAGCCAGTTGCACCTCCCGCGGCCCGAAGCGGCAGCAGAAGCGCTCAGCAGTCCCGCAGCTCAGGCGACTGGTTGAGCAACTGGCCCCTCACCGAGGTGAATCGGGCAAGCCGCTCGTCGACCGAGTCGTCCAGCGGGAACACCGCGACGCGGTGGCAGTTCTGGAATGCCAGACGCACCCCGAAGTGCCGCTGCAGCGCGCCGCGTATCGCATCACTCGCGAGCGCACGCAGCAGCTGACCACGTGCCTGCTCGTCCGGCGGGGGCGTCTGGTTGTCGGCGAATTCTCCGCCGTCGACCTTCAGCTGGGCCACCAGAGAGCTGATCATCTCCCATGCGTAGGGCAGGGAGGTCCGGACGCAGTCGACGAAGTCGGCTTCGTCGACCTCGCCTCGCTCGGCCTGTTCCAACAGCGCCGGTGAGACGTCGAGCGACATGGGTTCTCCTCTCGCGACCCCGGCGGAGCGCCGGGGCCTTACGGGCAGGGCAGGACGGCGACGCTGTGTACACAGACGGCGACCTCCTGCTTCCACGTTAAGCGTGCGGTCCGGGCCGCACCAGGAGATTGGGAACACAACCGGCCAATAACGAACGGTCGCAAAGAGGGACAAGACCGATCGGTCCCGATCGGGAGGTGCCCCTGAGGAGGGCGGGAATCGCGTGGACCGTGGGTCGTCGAGTAGCGTTGCCGACCATGCGTCTCGTCATCGCCCGTTGCTCCGTCGACTACGCGGGCCGGCTCACCGCCCACCTGCCCTCCGCCCCCCGTCTGATCCTGGTGAAGGCGGACGGCAGCGTCTCGATCCACGCCGACGACCGGGCGTACAAACCTCTCAACTGGATGTCGCCGCCGTGCACCCTGAAGGAGGGCGCCGACGACAGCGCGGGCGTCTGGACCGTGGTGAACAAGGCGGGCGAGAAACTGATCATCACCATGGAGGAGATCCTCCACGACTCCTCGCATGAGCTGGGTGTCGACCCGGGGCTCATCAAGGACGGTGTCGAGGCGCATCTCCAGGAGCTGCTCGCCGACCGCATCGAGACGATCGGCGAGGGCTACACCCTGATCCGGCGTGAGTATCCGACGGCGATCGGCCCGGTCGACATCCTGTGCCGGGACGCGGACGGTGCGACGGTGGCCGTGGAGCTGAAGCGCCGGGGTGACATCGACGGTGTGGAGCAGCTGACCCGCTATCTGGAGCTGCTCAACCGTGATCCGCATCTGGCGCCGGTGCGGGGTGTGTTCGCGGCGCAGGAGATCAAGCCGCAGGCCCGGGTGCTGGCGACGGACCGCGGGATCGGGTGCCTGGTCCTCGACTACGACGCGATGCGGGGCATCGAGGACGACAAGCTGCGGCTGTTCTGACCCGGGGCCGCCGCCCGCTCACCGACCGCCGTACGGCCCGGTCTCCGGAGCCGTACGGCGATTTCGTGTTCAGGCCACCGTCGGGGACGCCGTTCCGCTCTTCGTCGCCGAGGCCGTTACGGTCTCCGCCGGGCCGCTCGCCGAGTTGGAGGTCTCCGGCTCCGTCGGGGCCGGCTCCGTGGTGGGCGGGTCGTCGGTCGGGGTTTCGGTCGGCGTCTCGGTCTCGTCGGACGGCGTGGTGGTCGGCGTCGTCGGCTCGTCCGTCGGCTCGTCCGTCGGCTTCTTCGTCGGCGTGGGGCTGTCGTCCTGTGTCGGCGAGTCACTGGGACTCCCGCCGGCCGAGGTACTCGATCCCGGGCTCGAGGTGCCCGGGGACGGGCTGCCGCTCCCGGTCGGGGCGGTGGTGCCTGACGGGCTGGGGGACTCGGATCCGTCGGCCGTGCCCTCGTCGGTGGCCGGGTCACCGGTCGCCTCGTCGGCGGGGAGACCGTTCTCGCTGTCGTCCTCGTCCGCCGTCTGTTCGGTCGTGACGTTCTGGCCGTCCGGCTCCTCGCTCCCCGAAGTGGCTCCCAGGGTCACGACCGTGCCGAGCACGGCTGCCAGCAGCGCGCCCGCGCCCACCGCGACGAGATTGCGCCGGGCGCCCCGGAGCACTCCCATGCGCCCGGCGGGCGGACCGGGGGGCGGCGGGACCTGACGGGCGATCAAGGTCGCGGACGTCTCGGTCAGCCGGGGGAAGAGGGGCAGGGCCGCCGGGACGCCGCCGGGGGGCGAGGCCGACTCGTCGAGGCGCGGGGCCGGCACCTCCTCGCCCGCCGGGGTGCTCTGTATCGGTTCGCCCGAGCGGTCACCGACGAGGGCGAGCGCCCGGCGTCCGGCCACCGCACCGGGCTTGTCGGCGAGCGCCCCGCGCATGCCGATGGATGCCTCCAGTTCGGCCCTGGCGCGGTCCAGATTGCCGGCGCAGAGCGCGAGGACTCCCAACTCGTGGTGGAAGTACGCCTCTTCCGCGACCTCACCGGCGATCCTCGCGGCCTCCAGGCCGGCCCTGAGGGCCTTCTCCCAGGCGCCCCACTGCATTCCCGCAGCGAAGGCGGGAGCGGCGCTGCGGGCCAGCAGGACGGCCACGCTGGCCTGTCCCGGTGCCTCGCCGGGGACGAGACGGGTCATCGAGGCGAGGAGGGCGTCCGCCTCGGCGACCGCGCGCTCCGGGGTGACGGAGGGGTGGCCCGCCCACCAGGCGTAGTGCTGGGCGGCGCTGCGGGCGTGGGCCTCCGCGCTCTCGTCGTATCCGCTCGCCTCCAGCTGGGCCAGCACCCCGGCGGCCAGCCGGTAGCGGGGGCCGGCCGGGGAGAGCAGGCCGCTGAGGGCCAGCTCGCCCAGTGCGGCGTCGGCGTGGGTGTCGCCCACCAGGGCCGGCAGGTGCGCCTGGTGCGGCACCTCGCCGCCGAGCGCGACGGCGAAGCGCAGGGTCTCGCGGGCGGCCTCGCTCAGCCGGGACGCGAGCAGGGCCGCGGGCGCCGCGCCCTCGCCGAGGCTGGGGAGCGGAAGGCTGACGTCCTCGGCCCGGCCGAAGGGGGCGTCGGCCGGGTCGTCGTCGTACCCGTCGAACGCGTCCTTGACGGGGCGCAGATCGTCGCGCTGGCGCAGCAGGGCGCCCGCCTGGACGAAGCGCAGCGGCAGCCCCTCGGACTCGAACCAGAGGTCTCCCGCCCAGTTCGCCTCCTCGTCGGTGAGCGCGCGCTCCACGACGTGTTCCATCAGCTCGATCGAGGCGCTGCGGCCGAGCCCGGTGAGGAAGACCTCTTCGAGGTTCGCGTCGGGTCCGGGCGCGGGCACCTCGGGGGTCGCGCCGAAGAGGAAGGCGCACTCCGGGGTGGCGTCGAGCAGCTCCTGGAGCGCCGCGCCGCCGAGCTCCAGGTCGTCGACGACCACGACGGCGCCGATGTCGTGGACGAGCGCGAGGAGCCCTTCGCGGTCCGGCCGGTGCAGCGGCGCGCGGTGGACGGCCTCGAAGAGCCCGTACAGCAGCTCGTTGGCGGTCCGCTTGTATCCGGAGAGCCGTACGACACCGTCGGGTGCCAGGTCCGCGCAGTCGGCCGCGACTGCGTCCAGGAGGGCCGTGCGCCCGGACCCGGCCGGCCCGGTGAGGCACACCGAGCGCCCCCGGGCGAGCAGCCGTACGAGTCGCTCGCGCTCCTCCTGGCGTTCCAGGAGGGGTGTCTGCGGGGCCGGCGGTCCTGGGGGGACCGGCGGCGCGGCGGCGCGCTCGCGCTCCACACGCTGGGCGGCGGTGTGCCGTACGGGCGGGTCGGGCCGCTCCCCCGGCGGGCAGGGCTCGATCTCGCTGCCGTCGACCGGGTTGACGGTGAGCAGGAAGTCACCCGAGATCAGCTGCACCGTGCGCGACTGCTGAGGTGTCTGGTGCCCGAGGTCGGGCGTCAGCGGGTCGCGGGACTGACGCCGCCGCCCGGCTTCCTCGCCGGGACGGTCGGCTCCGTGGCCGTACTCCTCGGGTCCCCGGTTGGTCGGGTCCATCGTCTAAGTCCCCCAGACGCGCAGCGCGCGGTTGCACCCTCCGGCCTCGCACGCCCCGCAGTCGCTCCCGGTCCGGTGTCCGCCAGTGGGTCCTCGTCGATCGGCTGACGGCCGAACCCTAAACCTTCGCACAGTATCTACGATCCGGTGGGGGGCCGCGCGGCTCCCCACATCACATTCTCGTGAGGATTGTGCGCGTATTTCCGCTCCCGGGCGGCGCGGGCCGGGCGCGGGCCCCGCGGTTCCCGTCAGACGCGTGGCAGGGAGTCCGCGGCGAGCCCGCCCTCGATCGCCAGGATCCTGTGCAGCCTCGTCGCCACCAGCAGGCGCTGCATCTGCGGCGGCACACCGCGCAGTACGAGCCGCCGGCCGGCCCGGCCGGCTCTGCGGTGCGCGCCCATGATGACGCCGAGTCCGGTGGCGTCCCACGAGTCCAGCTCGGTCAGGTTCAGCACGAGGTCGCCGGCTCCGTCGTCGACGGCCGAGTGCAGAACCGTACGGGCGTCCGCCGCGCTTCGGACGTCGAGGCGGCCCCCGACGACCAGCTCGGCGTGGTCGCCCCTGATGTGCATATGCGCTCCCCGGAACTCTCCGCAGCAAGGTCGGTCTGTCTGGTTTCTCTTTCTGTCTCTGCCACAACTGACTGCCGCAGCGACAGGGAAGTTGCCGTCTGTAAGCGAACCGATACCGAATTCACCCCGAGGGGTGAAGCAGGTCCGGCGGTACCCGCTGGATCCGGGCGCCGGACGGCGTCGGATCCCGGATCCCCCGGCTCTGACTGACGGCGCATCAGGCAGCCGGGGACCCGGTCGTGATCAGTAGGTGTAGAAGCCCTGCCCGCTCTTGCGCCCGATGTCACCTGCGTCGACCATCCGGCGCATCAGTTCCGGAGCGGCGAACTTCTCGTCCTGGGACTCGGTGTAGATGTTGCCGGTCGCGTGCAGGAGGATGTCCACGCCGGTCATGTCGGCCGTGGCGAGCGGGCCCATGGCGTGACCGAAGCCCAGCTTGCACGCGGTGTCGATGTCCTCGGCGGACGCGACGCCCGACTCGTACAGCTTGGCCGCCTCGACGACGAGCGCCGAGATCAGCCGGGTCGTGACGAAGCCCGCGACGTCGCGGTTGACGACGATGCAGGTCTTGCCCACGGACTCGGCGAACTCCCGCGCGGTGGCGAGCGTTTCGTCGCTGGTCTTGTAGCCGCGCACCAGCTCGCAGAGCTGCATCATCGGGACCGGCGAGAAGAAGTGCACGCCGACGACGCGCTCCGGGCGCTCCGTCACGGCCGCGATCTTGGTGATCGGGATGGCGGAGGTGTTGGAGGCGAGGACGGCGTCCTCCCGCACGACCTTGTCGAGCGCGCGGAAGATCTCGTGCTTGACCTCGAGCTTCTCGAAGACGGCCTCGACGACGACGTCGGCGTGCGCCACGGCGTCGAGGTCGGTGGTCGTGGTGATCCTGGCGAGCGCGGCCTCGGCGTCGGCCGCGTCCAGCTTGCCCTTGGCGACGAACTTGCCGTAACTGGCCTCGATGCCGCCGCGCCCCCGGGCCAGGGCCTCGTCCGTGACATCGCGCAGCACGACGTCCCAGCCCGCCTGGGCGGAGACCTGCGCGATACCGGACCCCATGAGTCCGGCGCCGATGACGGCGAGCTTCCTGGCCACGTTCGCACCCCAATGCTTCTCAGTCGTTCGCATGCTCTCCGGCGGAGATTAGTACCCGTGAGGGGCCCTGAGGCCCCGAAGAGATGCGCGTCACGTCTCACATGACGGACATCACACCGGCCGGTGTCACGCGGCGGCGCGCCGCGCGTAGTTGAGGACCTTCTCGCCGAGGAGGTCCTCCATGTCGTCGAGCAGGGCGAGCGCGTCGCGCGAGACCTCCTCCGGCTTGCGGCCCGCGACCATCTCGCGGCCGATGTACGCCATGAGCGTGCTGTGCACCCAGGAGAGCTGACCGGCCACCAGATCCGGGACCGGGTCGCCGGCATCCGCCCCGGACTCCCCCCGCATGGTCGTCTCCAGCCGGAGCTGGGCCTCCTGACCGATGTGCCAGAGCCGGGCCTTGAGGGTGTCGGCGCCTTCGATGACCCGCATGAAGCTCGCGTAGCCGTCCATGAGGCCGACCGTCGGCGAGACGCCCTCCACCTGGATGCGCAGTTCACGCAGGACGGCCTCGGCGGCCGACTCGCCCGTGTCGCGGCCCCGGACACAGCGCGGGAGCCGGTCGACGATGCCGCTGCTGCGGTCCAGGAAGAGGTCCTCCTTCGCGGGGAAGTAGTTGTAGACGGTGTTCACCGAGACGTCGGCGGCCTGGGCGATCTCGGCGATCGTGACCGCGTCGAAGCCCCGCTCCACGAAGAGCCCGGTGGCCACGTCCGAGAGGTGCTGCCTCGTCCGGCGCTTCTTCCGCTCCCTCAGTCCCTCAGCCATGGACCCATCCTAGGATGTCGTGGTGTCCCTATAATTTTGGAGGGATTGCAATTTTTAAGTCACTCTGTTTTTGTGGTCGCTATGCCAATCATCAGCACGTCCGGGCTCGCCCGGACCTTCACGACCAAGGCCGGGCCGGTCCATGCCGTGCGTTCGGTCGACCTGGCCGTCATGCCCGGCGAGATCGTCGGCCTGCTCGGGCCCAACGGCGCGGGCAAGACCACCACCCTGCGGATGCTCACCACGCTGCTCGCCCCCACCGGCGGCGCGGCCACGGTCGCCGGCTGCGATCTGACGGCGGACCCGGCGGGCGTCCGCGAGAAGTGCGGTTACGTCGCGCAGTCCGGCGGGGTGGACCCGCACGTCACCGTGCGGGAGGAGCTGGTGACCCAGGGGCGGCTCTACCGGCTGGGCAAGGCCGACGCGGTCGCGCGCACGGCCGAGCTGGCGGCCCGCCTCGGCCTGGACGGCCTGCTCGACCGCAGGACGGCGGCGCTCTCCGGCGGCCAGCGCCGCCGCCTCGACATCGCGATGGGCCTCACCCACCGCCCGGCCGTGCTCTTCCTCGACGAGCCGACCACCGGGCTCGACCCGGGCAGCCGGGAGGACCTGTGGGACCTGGTCAGGGGCCTGCGGGACGACTTCGGCACGACGGTCGTTCTCACCACCCACTACCTGGACGAGGCCGACGCCCTCGCCGACCGGCTGGTCGTCATCGACAGCGGCCGGGTCGTCGCCGAGGGCGCGCCGGCCGCGCTGAAGACCGAGCACGCCGGCTCACCCGACGCCTCGCTCCATGAGACCTTCCTCGCGATCACCGGGCGCACCCCGGCCGCCGAGGCCGCCCCCATCGCCGTATAGGACGCCCATGCTTCTCCACGACACGTCGCTGATCTTCGGCCGGTACGTCCGGCAGACCCTGCGCTCCCGGTTCCAGATCTTCTTCGGGATCCTGATGCCGCTGCTCCACCTGCTCTTCTTCGGCCCGCTCCTCACAAGTCTCCCGCTCGGCTCCACCGGTGACTCGTGGCAGGTCCTGGTGCCCGGGCTGCTGCTCCAACTGGGCCTTTTCGGCGCCTCGTTCGCCGGTTTCTCGATCATCATCGAGAAGTCGACGGGGGTCGTGGAGCGCATGCGCGTGACCCCCGTCAGCCGGCTGGCCCTCCTGCTCGGGCGGGTCCTGCGGGACGCCCTGCTGTTCATGTTCCAGGCCCTGCTGCTGGTGCTCGCCGCGCTGGTCATGGGGCTGCGCGCGCCGCTGCCCGGGGTGGTCATCGGCTTCGCGTTCGTGGGCCTGCTGACCGTCTCGCTGGCCTCGCTGTCGTACGCCCTGGCCATGAAGGTGCGTACGCCGCAGGAGTTCGGGCCGGTGATCAACTCGCTGACCATGCCGGCGATGCTGCTCTCCGGCCTGATGCTGCCGATGACGCTCGGCCCCGCCTGGCTGGACGTCCTGTCGCACTTCACGCCGTTCCGCTACCTGGTGGACGCGGTGCGGGACGCGTACGTCGGCTCGTACGCCACGGCGCACATGCTGTACGGGGTGCTGGTGGCGCTGGCGTTCGCCCTTCTGGCGGTGACGGTCGGCACGCGTGTCTTCCGCAGGGCCGGAGCCTGACCAGGGCCTCTCGTCCGGGCCAGGCCGGGCGAAAGACCCTACTCTGGCCCCATGGTCAATCTGACGCGCATCTACACCCGTACCGGCGACAAGGGCACCACCGCCCTCGGCGACATGAGCCGGACCGCCAAGACCGATCTGCGGATCTCGGCCTACGCCGACGCCAACGAGGCCAACGCCGTCATCGGTACGGCCATCGCGCTCGGGAACCTCTCCGAGGACGTCGTGAAGGTCCTCGTCCGGGTGCAGAACGACCTGTTCGACGTGGGCGCCGACCTGTCCACGCCGGTGGTCGAGGACCCGAAGTACCCGCCGCTGCGGGTCGAGCAGTCCTACGTCGACAAGCTGGAGGCGGACTGCGACACCTTCCTGGAGGAGCTGGAGAAGCTCCGCAGCTTCATCCTCCCGGGCGGGACCCCCGGGGCGGCACTGCTGCACCAGGCCTGCACGGTCGTCCGGCGGGCGGAGCGGTCCACCTGGGCGGCGCTGGAGGTGCACGGCGAGGTGATGAACGCGCTGACGGCGACGTATCTGAACCGCCTCTCCGACCTCCTGTTCATCCTCGCCAGGACGGCGAACAAGGAGGTCGGCGACGTACTCTGGGTGCCGGGCGGCGAGCGCTGATCAGCGGCCCGCCCCCACCCGGTCCCTGGGCTCCTGCTTGGGCCACACCGTGTAGCCGACGGCGATGACCAGGTTGATCCCGATCACCCAGAGCATCTTCTGCTGCCACGCCTCCAGCGAGCCGGTGTCGCCGTCCCCGCCGACGTACCAGATCGCCGCCTGGAGCAGGGCCATGGCCGTTCCCGCGGCCACGGTCCAGCGGGCCGCGGTGCGCCACTCGTGGGCGGCCCGCGCCATCCCGTACTTCGGGGGCTTCACCGGCGGCGGGCCGCCCGCGAAGCGGTGGGCGACCCTGGCGTCCACCCACTTGATGGTGGAGTGGCCGAGCCCCACGGTGAAGCCGATGTAGACGGCGGCCAGGCCGTGCTTCCAGTCCGGCTCCGCCCCGTTCTTCAGGTCCATCGCCGTCACCACCAGCAGGACGACCTCCAGCAGGGGCTCGCACAGCAGGACAGCGGCGCCCAGCCGCGGCTTCCGCGCGACGTACCGCAGCGCGAGTCCGGCGGCCAGCAGCACCCAGAATCCGACCTCGCAGAGCACGATCAGTGTGACGATCACGGCACTTCCCCTTCCGTCCCCTCCAGGCTCCCTTCCGTATGGCGCCGGATCGTCGTCGGCAGTGACGAAACGTGACTGCATCCTTCGATGTATCCGCGCCTCACCCCGGCTACGGACGTGGTGCGGGCCGGCGCCGTGTTGGATGAGGGAGTGTTCTCCCTTGCGCGCCCGCATCGCGACGACGTCCTGCTCGCGGTCACCGGGCTGTCCGGCGGTGTGATCCTGTGGCTGATCGGTGTCCACATCCAGAACGGCCGGCTCTTCGACGCCCCCTCGGTGTCCCTGCTGCCGCTCGTCGTGATGTCGGGCCTCGAACTGCTACGGCGCAGCGCCCCGCTCACCGCTCTGGCCGTCGGCACGCTGGCACTGGTGGCCGACCAGTTCACGGTGGGGAGCCTCGCGACCCTGCTGCTGTTCACGGACCTCGTGTACGCGGCGGTGCTGTACTCCACGCCCGCCGCCTCTCGTCGCATTCCGGTGATCACGTTGCTCGTCACGGTCGCCACCACGGTCGGCTTCACCGCCTGGGCGCCGTCGGCGGACGCCGTACTCATCGGGATCGTCGTCGGCATGGTCTCCTTCGGCCCTGCCCTCACCGGCGCCGCCGTGCGCAACCACCGGGACGCCGCCGAGGCGGCCCGGCTGCGCGCCGACCAGACCGCGCTGCTGGCGGAGATGGACCGGGCTCAGGCGGTGACCGCCGAGCGTTCACGGATGGCCCGGGAACTGCACGACATGGTCGCCAACCATCTCTCCGCCATCGCCATCCACTCCACCGCCGCGCTCTCCATCGACGATCCGGGCACCTCCCGCGAGGCCCTCGGGGTGATCCGGCAGAACAGTGTCGACGGGCTGGCCGAGATGCGGCGTCTGATCGGGCTGCTGAGGGAGAGCGGCGCGGCCGGGCCGCCGAGCGCGGCTCCGACCCTCGCCTCCCTGGACGTCCTCGTCGGCCAGGCGAGCGCGAACTCCGCGTCCAGTGGGCTCACCGTCACCCTGGACGACGTCCGCGAGGAGTCCGGGCCGCTGCCGGCACCGGTGGAGCTCGCGGCGTACCGCATCGTGCAGGAGTCGCTGACGAACGCGTTGAAGCATGCGGCACCCGGTCCGGTGGCGGTCCGGCTGGAGCGTTCGCGTGAGGTGCTGAGGGTCGAGGTGAGCAGCGTGCTGGGTGATCGGCCGGGGCCGCGCGCACCCGGTTCGGGGGCCGGTCTGGTGGGGATGCGGGAACGGGTGGCGCTGTTGGGCGGGAGTATCGAGGCCGGGCCGGAACCCCGGGGCGACGGAACGAAGATCTGGCTGGTGCGGGCCGAACTGCCCGTCGAGGAAAGGACGTACCGCTCATGACGATCCGGGTGCTGGTCGCGGAGGACCAGTCGGCGGTGCGCGCGGGGCTGGTGCTCATCCTCGGCAGCGCTCCGGACATCGAGGTGGCGGGCGAGGCGGCCGACGGGGAGGAGGCCGTGCGCCTGGCCCGTCAACTCCGGCCGGATCTGGTGCTGATGGACGTGCAGATGCCCCGGCTCGACGGGGTGTCCGCGACGCGGCAGGTCGTGGGTGAGGGGCTGGCGGACGTGCTGGTGCTGACCACCTTCGACCTGGACGAGTACGTCTTCGGCGCGCTGCGCGCCGGCGCGTCGGGCTTCCTGCTGAAGAACACCGACGCGAGGGACCTGCTCGACGCGGTGCGCACGGTGGCACGGGGCGAGGGGCTGATCGCCCCCGCCGTGACACGCCGCCTGATCGCGGAGTTCGCCGGGGCGGCGCCCGCGCGCACGGCCGATCCCGCGGTGCTGGACGCGCTGACCCGGCGGGAGCGCGAGGTGCTGGGCTGCCTCGGCGAGGGGCTGTCCAACGCCGAGATCGCGGGGCGGCTGTCGATGGCGGAGGCGACGGTGAAGACACACGTCAGCAGGCTGCTCGGCAAGCTGGAGCTGCGCAGCCGGGTCCAGGCGGCCGTACTAGCTCAGGAGTTGGGGCTCTGAGGAAGGTTCCGGAACTTTGGTCTGGACCTCTTGACGATTGGTCCAGACCTTCCTAATCTCACCGGACACACGCTGCGGTGAGTACGCCATGACAAAGCGGGCTCAGGGCGACGCAGGGTTTGACGGACCACCCCGATTGCCGGACCTCACCCGAGGAGCACCGTTGAGCACTGACAACCCCGTACGCCTCTCCCGACCCAGATGGAGACGCGCAGCCTCCGCCCCCGCCAGGTCGAGGACGGTCGCGGCTCTCACCGCACTCCTGCTCCCCCTCGCCGCGATGGTCGGCCTGGCCTCTCCGGCCGAGGCCGCCACCTCCGCCACCGCCACCTACGTCAAGAAGTCCGACTGGGGCAGTGGCTTCGAAGGCCAGTGGACGGTCAAGAACACCGGCACGACCGCCCTCTCCTCGTGGACGATCGAGTGGGACTTCCCCTCCGGCACCGCGGTCGGCTCCGCCTGGGACGCCGCCGTCACGAGCTCCGGAACCCACTGGACCGCCAAGAACCTCGGCTGGAACGGCACGGTCGCCCCCGGCGCCAGCATCAGCTTCGGCTTCAACGGCACCGGCACCGGCTCCCCCACCGGCTGCAAGCTGAACGGCGCCTCCTGTGACGGCGGCAGCGTCCCCGGCGACAACGCCCCGTCCAAGCCCGGCACCCCCACCGCGAGCGGCATCACCGACACGTCGGCGAAGCTCAGCTGGGCCGCCGCCACCGACGACAAGGGCATCAAGAACTACGACGTCCTGCGCGACGGCGCCAAGGTCGCCACGGTGACCACGACGACGTACACCGACACCGGCCTCACCAAGGGCACCGACTACTCGTACACGGTGCAGGCCCGTGACACCGCCGACCAGACCGGCCCGGTCAGCGCCTCGGTCGCCGTCCGCACCACCGGCACCACGGACCCGGGCCCCGGCCCGGGCGACAAGGTCAACCTCGGCTACTTCACCGAGTGGGGCGTCTACGGGCGCAACTACCACGTCAAGAACCTGGTGACCTCCGGCTCCGCCGAGAAGATCACACACATCAACTACGCGTTCGGCAACGTCCAGGGCGGCAAGTGCACCATCGGTGACGCCTACGCCGACTACGACAAGGCCTACACCGCCGACCAGTCGGTCGACGGCGTCGCCGACACCTGGGACCAGCCGTTGCGCGGCAACTTCAACCAGCTCCGCAAGCTGAAGGCCGAGTACCCGCACATCAAGATCCTCTGGTCCTTCGGAGGCTGGACCTGGTCCGGCGGCTTCGGTGCCGCGGCGCAGAACCCGGCCGCGTTCGCCCAGTCCTGCCACGACCTGGTGGAGGACCCCCGCTGGGCCGATGTCTTCGACGGCATCGACATCGACTGGGAGTACCCCAACGCCTGCGGTCTGACCTGCGACACCAGCGGCCCCGCCGCGCTGAAGAACCTCTCCTCGGCGCTGCGCACGGAATTCGGCTCGGACTACCTCGTCACCGCCGCCATCACCGCGGACGGTTCCGAGGGCGGCAAGATCGACGCCGCGGACTACGCCGGCGCCGCGCAGTCCTTCGACTGGTACAACGTGATGACGTACGACTTCTTCGGCGCCTGGGCGGCCAAGGGCCCGACGGCCCCGCACTCCCCGCTGAACTCGTACAGCGGCATCCCGCAGGAGGGCTTCAACTCCGCCGCCGCCATCGCCAAGCTGAAGGCCAAGGGCGTCCCGGCGAAGAAACTGCTGCTGGGCATCGGCTTCTACGGACGCGGCTGGACCGGCGTCACACAGGCGGCACCCGGTGGCACGGCGACTGGGGCGGCCCCGGGTACGTACGAGGCGGGCATCGAGGACTACAAGGTCCTGAAGAACAGCTGCCCGGCCACCGGCACGATCGCCGGTACGGCGTACGCCCACTGCGGCACCAACTGGTGGAGCTACGACACCCCGGCGACGATCACGTCCAAGATGGCCTGGGCGAACAGCCAGGGTCTGGGCGGGGCGTTCTTCTGGGAGTTCAGCGGCGACACCGCGAACGGTGAGCTCGTGAGCGCGATGGACAACGGCCTCAACTAACCCCTACGAGGCAGTCGCACCCCCCCGAAAAAGCGCCGGGGAGACAGGTCCGCCCCCTGTCTCCCCGGTTTTCGCATGCCCTCAGGCGACCTTCCACCTAAGCCACATTGACCCTCCCCCAGACTTCGCCCGGGGGCGCCCCAAACCAGCGAGAACCCTCTGACTAAGCCACATTGACCCTCCCCCAGACTTCGTCCGGGGGCGCCCCCAACCAGCGAGAACCCTTTGACTAAGCCACATTGACTCGCTGGCCGGGCGGGGCCGCCTCCAGCCAGGCGAGGAAGCCCGTCAGGGCGTCCTCGCTCATCGCCAGCTCCAGGCGCGTCCCCCGGTGGAGACAGCCGAGCACGACGGAATCGGACAGGAGTGCCAGCTCCTCCTCGCCCTCGGGCAGCCGGCGCGCGACCACCTCGATGGCGGAGCGCTCGAGACCGCGGCGCGGACGGGGCGAGTAGGAGAAGACCCGGAACCAGTCGACACGGTCACCGCTGTAGCGGGCGACCCCGTAGACCCAGCCCTTGCCGGACGGATCCGGCTCCTCGGACACGTCCCAGCGCAGGCTGCAGTCGAAGGTTCCGCCGGAGCGCTGGATCAGCCGCCTGCGGAGGCCGAAGACGAACAGACCCACCGCGACCAGTACGACGACCAGACCGCCAACCCACAGAGCGAGGACCATCTCCACCGACCTCCTCGCATCGTCGAGTAACGGATACCGAAACCGGCCGAACCGGACTGCACCTGCATCGCCTCAGCCGCGACACGGTCTGGATCTCTCCAGCTCGGGCCGCGGCTGAGTCAAAAACTCCTCGTGGGGACGCTCAGTGCGCCGCCACCGCACGCAGTCGCACGTCCGCGCGGCGCTCGGCACCGGCGTCCGTCTCCGACTTCGCGCGCTCCAGCGCACGCTCGGCGCGCTGGACGTCGATCTCGTCAGCAAGCTCGGCGATCTCCGCCAGCAACGAGAGCTTGTTGTCCGCGAACGAGATGAAACCGCCGTGCACAGCGGCGACAACAGTCGCGCCGTCGCTCGTACGGATCGTCACGGGGCCCGATTCCAGCACACCCAGGAGCGGCTGGTGACCGGGCATGACGCCGATGTCGCCGGACGTGGTACGTGCGACAACGAGGGTGGCCTCGCCGGACCAGACACTGCGGTCCGCGGCGACCAGCTCGACATGCAGCTCAGCAGCCAAGGGTGGCTCCTCGGGTCACCACCCGGCGGTCGTGCCGGGTGTCGGTTCAATTCTACGGGGCGTGGTGAGGGGGGCGGGACACACCCACCCCCCTCGGTGAGCCGGAGGCTCAGGAGACGCCGAGCTCCTTGGCGTTGGCCTTGAGGTCCTCGATGCCACCGCACATGAAGAACGCCTGCTCGGGGAAGTGGTCGTACTCCCCGTCACAGATCGCGTTGAACGCGGCGATCGACTCGTCGAGCGGCACGTCCGAACCGTCCAGGCCGGTGAACTGCTTGGCGGCGTGGGTGTTCTGCGACAGGAAGCGCTCGACGCGACGGGCACGGTGGACGACGAGCTTGTCCTCCTCGCCCAGCTCGTCGATACCGAGGATCGCGATGATGTCCTGGAGGTCCTTGTACTTCTGCAGGATCCCCTTGACGCGGCTGGCCGTGTCGTAGTGGTCCTGCGCGATGTAGCGCGGGTCCAGGATGCGGGACGTGGAGTCCAGCGGGTCCACGGCCGGGTAGATGCCCTTCTCGGAGATCGGACGGGAGAGAACCGTCGTCGCGTCGAGGTGGGCGAACGTGGTGGCCGGGGCCGGGTCGGTCAGGTCGTCCGCGGGGACGTAGATCGCCTGCATCGAGGTGATCGAGTGACCACGCGTCGAGGTGATGCGCTCCTGGAGCACACCCATCTCGTCGGCCAGGGTCGGCTGGTAACCCACCGCGGACGGCATGCGGCCGAGCAGCGTGGAGACCTCGGAGCCGGCCTGCGTGAAGCGGAAGATGTTGTCGATGAAGAGCAGCACGTCCTGCTTCTGCACATCGCGGAAGTACTCCGCCATGGTCAGGGCGGACAGCGCGACCCGCAGACGGGTGCCCGGCGGCTCGTCCATCTGGCCGAAGACCAGCGCGGTCTTCTCCAGGACGCCCGAGTCGGTCATCTCGTCGATGAGGTCGTTGCCCTCACGGGTGCGCTCGCCGACACCGGCGAACACCGACACACCGTCGTGCAGCTTCGCCACACGCATGATCATTTCCTGGATGAGGACCGTCTTGCCGACGCCCGCACCACCGAACAGACCGATCTTGCCGCCCTTGACGTACGGGGTCAGCAGGTCGACGACCTTCAGGCCGGTCTCGAACATCTCGGTCTTGGACTCGAGCTGGTCGAAGGCCGGGGCCTTGCGGTGGATCGGCCAGCGCTCGGTGATCTGCGCCTCGGCCTCCGGCTCGTTCAGGATCTGGCCGAGGGTGTTGAACACCTTGCCCTTGGTGATGTCACCGACGGGGACGGTGATGCCCTCGCCCGTGTCGGTCACCGGGGCCTGGCGGACCACACCGTCGGTCGGCTGCATCGAGATCGCGCGGACCATGCCGTCACCCAGGTGCTGGGCGACTTCCAGGGTCAGCGTCTTACGAGCGCCGGCCTCGGCCGGGTCGTCGACATCGATGTGCAGGGCGTTGTAGATCTCCGGCATCGCGTCGACGGGGAACTCCACGTCGACGACCGGGCCGATGACCCGGGCGACGCGGCCCGTGGCAGCGGCCGTCTCAACTGTCGTCGTCATTACTTGTCACTCCCCGCGGACGCGTCGGCCAGCGCACCTGCACCGCCGACGATCTCGCTGATTTCCTGGGTGATTTCGGCCTGGCGGGCCGCGTTGGCAAGCCGGGAGAGGCTCTTGATCAGATCCCCGGCGTTGTCGGTCGCCGACTTCATCGCACGGCGGCGGGCAGCGTGCTCGGAAGCAGCGGCCTGCAGCAGTGCGTTGTAGATACGGCTCTCGACGTAGCGCGGCAGAAGGGCGTCGAGGACGTCCTCCGCCGACGGCTCGAAGTCGAACAGCGGAAGGATCTCGCCCTTACCCGTGTTCTCCTCCGCGACCTGGTCGAGCGAGAGCGGCAGCATCCGGCCGTCGACCGCGTTCTGCGTCATCATCGACACGAACTCCGTGAAGACGATGTGCAGCTCGTCGACGCCGCCCTCGGCCGTGTCCTTCTGGATGGACTCGATCAGGGGCGCGGCGATCTTCTTGGCATCCGAGTACTCGGGGCTGTCGGTGAAGCCGGTCCACGACTCCGAGACCTTGCGCTCGCGGAAGCCGTAGTACGCGACACCCTTGCGGCCGACGATGTACGTGTCGACCTCCTTGCCCTCGGCCGCCAGCCGCTCCCTCAGCCGCTCCGCCGCCTTGATGGCGTTGGAGGAGTAGCCGCCGGCCAGACCGCGGTCGCTCGTGAGGAGCAGGACCGCCGCCCGGGCCGGAGCCTCGGCCTCGGTGGTGAGCGGATGGTTGGTGTTCGAGCCGGTCGCCACCGCGGTCACCGCACGGGTGAGCTCGGTCGCGTACGGCATCGACGCCGCCACCTTGCGCTGCGCCTTGACGATGCGCGAGGCGGCGATCATCTCCATCGCCTTGGTGATCTTCTTGGTCGCGGTGACGGCTTGGATGCGGCGCTTGTAAACGCGAAGCTGAGCGCCCATCGATCAGCCCTCGCCCAGGAGCTTGCCGTCCGAGGTCTCGAACTGCTGCTTGAAGGCGGCGATCGCGTCGGCGATCGACTGCAGCGTGTCGTCGGACATCTTGCCGCCCTCGGCGATGCTGGTCAGGAGGTCCTTGCGCTCGCGGCGCAGGAACTCCAGCAGCTCGCTCTCGAAGCGGCGGATGTCCTCGACCGGGACGTCGTCCATCTTGCCCGTGGTGCCGGCCCAGACGGAGACGACCTGCTCCTCCATCGGGAACGGGGCGTACTGCGGCTGCTTCAGCAGCTCGACCATGCGCTTACCGCGCTCCAGCGATGCCTTGGAGGCCGCGTCCAGGTCGGAACCGAAGGCGGCGAACGCCTCCAGCTCACGGAACTGGGCGAGGTCCACACGGAGACGGCCGGAGACCTGCTTCATGGCCTTGTGCTGGGCGGAGCCACCGACTCGGGAGACCGAGATACCGACGTTGAGCGCCGGACGCTGACCCGCGTTGAACAGGTCGGACTCCAGGAAGCACTGGCCGTCGGTGATGGAGATGACGTTGGTCGGGATGAACGCCGACACGTCGTTCGCCTTGGTCTCGACGATCGGGAGACCCGTCATCGAACCGGCGCCCATGTCGTCGGAGAGCTTGGCGCAGCGCTCCAGCAGACGCGAGTGCAGGTAGAAGACGTCGCCCGGGTAGGCCTCACGGCCCGGCGGACGGCGCAGCAGAAGCGACACGGCGCGGTAGGCGTCGGCCTGCTTCGACAGGTCGTCGAAGATGATGAGGACGTGCTTGCCGTCGTACATCCAGTGCTGGCCGATGGCCGAGCCGGTGTACGGCGCCAGGTACTTGAAGCCGGCCGGGTCGGACGCCGGGGCGGCGACGATGGTCGTGTACTCCAGGGCGCCGGCCTCTTCGAGGGCACCGCGCACGGAGGCGATGGTGGAGCCCTTCTGACCGATGGCGACGTAGATGCAGCGCACCTGCTTGTTCACGTCGCCCGAGCGCCAGTTGTCGCGCTGGTTGATGATCGTGTCGACGGCCAGAGCGGTCTTACCCGTCTGACGGTCGCCGATGATCAGCTGACGCTGGCCACGGCCGATCGGCACCATGGCGTCGACGGCCTTGTAGCCGGTCTGCATCGGCTCGTGCACCGACTTGCGGACCATGACGCCAGGGGCCTGCAGCTCGAGGGCGCGACGTCCTTCGGTCGCGATCTCGCCGAGACCGTCGATCGGGTTGCCGAGCGGGTCGACGACGCGGCCGAGGTAACCCTCGCCGACGCCGACGGAGAGCACCTCACCGGTGCGCTGCACCGGCTGGCCCTCCTCGATTCCGCTGAACTCGCCGAGGACGATCGCACCGATCTCGCGCTCCTCGAGGTTGAGGGCGAGACCGAGGGTGCCGTCCTCGAACTTCAGCAGCTCGTTCGCCATGGCGGAGGGCAGGCCCTCCACCTTCGCGATGCCGTCGCCGGCAACGCTGACCGTCCCGACCTCCTCGCGCGAGGCCGCGTCCGGCTGGTACGACTGGACAAAGTTATCCAGTGCGTCCCGGATCTCCTCCGGCCGGATCGTAAGCTCCGCCATCTGGGGTTCCCTGCTCTCCTTGTTGGGCCCGAAGTTTCTCAAAGGGGTCTGGGGGCGACCCCCAGGAATCTTCTGCAATTTCTGCACGGCCCAACCGGGCCGCAATTCTTGCTCGTTCAGTTGGTGCGTGGGCGCTGCGCGCTGTCAGCCGGCCATCCTGCGGGTGACCTCTTCGAGGCGCTCCGCGATCGTGCCGTTGATGACCTCGTCACCGACGCGCACCGAGATCCCGCCGAGGACCGCGGGGTCCACGTCCAGGTTCAGGTGCATCTGCCGGCCGTAGATCTTCGCCAGGGCGGCGCCGAGGCGCTGCTTCTGGCGATCGGACAGCGGCACCGCCGAGGTGACGACGGCGACCATGCGGTCCCGGCGCTCCGCGGCGAGCCTGGACAGGGACTCGAGTCCCGCTTCCAGGCTACGTCCTCGGGGCTGCGTCACGAGGCGCGTGATCACGCGCTCGGTGACGGGCTGGGCCTTGCCGCCGAGCAGGCTGCGGAGCAGCTCGCTCTTGGCGGAGGCCGTGGCCTTCCGGTCGGTCAGCGCGGAGCGCAGCGCGACGTCGGAGGCGACGATCCGGCCGAACCGGAAGAGCTCGTCCTCGACGTCGTCGAGCGCACCGGAGCGCTGGGCCGCGGTGAGGTCCGCCGTGTTCGCCAGTTCCTCGACCGAGTCCACCAGGTCACGCGACTGCGACCAGCGGGAGCGGACCATGCCGGAGACCAGGTCCACGGCTTCGCCGCCCACCTGACCGCGCAGCAGTCGTCCGGCCAGCTCGGCCTTGGCCTCGCCGCCCTGCGACGGGTCGGTGAGGACCCGGCGCAGCGATACCTCGCGGTGGAGCAGCGCGGTGACGGCTGCCAGCTCCTCACCGAGCTTCGCCGCGTCGACCGACGTGGAGTCGGTCAGTGCGTCGAGACGCTCGCGTGCGGAGGCCAGCGCCTCGCGGCTCGCTCCGTTCATCGGACGGCCTCGGCCTTCGCCTCGAGCTCGTCGAGGAAACGGTCGACGGTGCCGCTCTGCCGGGCGTGGTCCTCGAGGGACTCGCCGACGAGCTTGCCGGCCAGGGCGGTGGCGAGGGTGCCCACGTCCTGACGCAGCGCGGACGCCGCGGACTTGCGGTCGGCCTCGATCTGGGCGTGGCCGGCCGCGATGATCTCCTCGCGCTGCCGCTGACCCTCCGCCCTCATCTCCTGGATGATGACGGCACCCTGCTCCTGCGCCTCCTGGCGCAGACGGGCGGCCTCGTGGCGGGCCTCGGCGAGCTGAGCCTTGTACTGCTCAAGAACGCTCTGGGCCTCGGTCTGGGCCGCGTCGGCCTTCTCGATCCCGCCTTCGATCGCCTCGCGGCGCTCTTCCAGAACCTTCTCGATGTTCGGGAGGAGCTTCTTGGCGAGGAAACCGAAGACGATGACAAAGGCGATCAGGCCGATGACGATCTCGGGGATCGCCGGGAGCAGCGGGTTCTGGATCTCTTCCTCGGCCGCCAGCTGTAGGGCGTTCACATCAATGCCTTTCGTCGCATCGGGCAGTCGGAATGCCGCGACTTAGTCGACCGGGTAGACGAAGGGCATGACGAGACCGATCAGGGCGAGCGCCTCACAGAGGACGAAGCCGAGGATCTGGTTCGAACGGATCAGGCCGGCAGCTTCGGGCTGGCGGGCCAGCGCCTGGGTGCCGTTACCGAAGATGATGCCGACGCCGACGCCGGGGCCGATCGCGGCGAGGCCGTAGCCGATGGAACCGAGGTTGCCCGTGATGTTGACGGCGGCGAGGGTCTCAAGAGCGGACATGCCGTTTCTTCCTTCTCTTTCAGAACCGGTGGGGGTTGGCCACCGGACGACTATCGGGGGTGGTGCTGGACTGCTCAGTGCTCCTTGGCGAGAGCACCCTGAATGTAGTTGCAGGCCAGAAGGACGAACACGTAGGCCTGCAGCGCCTGGATGAACAGCTCGAAGGCGGTCATCAGGATGGTCATCACGAACGACACACCGGCGTAGGCGATGCCGATGCCGTTCAGCAGGTACCAGCTGGCGATGGTGAAGATCAGCAGCAGCACGTGGCCGGCGAACATGTTGGCGAACAGTCGCACCGCGTGAGTGAACGGCCGGATCAGCAGGTTCGACATGATCTCGATGAGCATGACGAAGGGAAGAGCCGGGCCGATCGACGGGTCGTAGCCGGAGATGTTCTTCCAGCCGCCGACGAAGCCGTGCCGCTTGAAGGTCAGGCTGACCCACAGGATGTAGACGATCGCGGCCAGCGCCACCGGGAACCCGATGACCGAGACCACCGGGAACTGGGCGAGGGGAATGATCGCCCAGAGGTTCATGATCCAGATGAAGAAGAACAGCGAGACCATGAGGGGTACGTACTTCTTGCCCTCACGCTTGCCGAGCGTCTCGTACACCACACCGGTGCGGATGAAGTCGTAACCCGCCTCGGCGACCATCTGGAGCTTTCCGGGCACCAGCTTCGGCTTGTTGAAAGCCGCCCAGAAGAAGCCGACGACGACAACGGTGCTCAGGACCGCCAGCAGCATCGGCTTGTTGATCTCGATGCCGCCAACGGTGAACATCGGCTCGAAAACAAAGGAGTGCAGGCCAGGAGCCGGGAAGCCGCATCCGTCGAAGATGTGGCAGTCGGTCTCGAAGGCGAGCACCGTCGTCGGGTCAGCACTCACCGCGGGCTCCTTCAGCGTGGCGCATAGGTACGGCAACCTCGTTGTGTCGGCGCGGCAAGCAGCCGCTGGTCGGCACTGGACTGGTGTTACGGATGGGGGGCGGCTCAGGCATTACGCCTCGCGATGGAGCAGGCGCCGATTTTGATGCCCGCGCCCGCAGTGCCGCAGTTGGCACCGGACGATAGCAGGGTCTCGAACGCGCGCTTATCCCGGCCCTACCCCTCACGTCGAAGACCCCATGTTCTCGGGCGTCTTGCCCGCGGACGAGTCCGGCTCGACGTAAAGGATCTTGGTCTTCATGTGCACACGGATCTGCGCCGCGACCCACACGAGCGTCGCGGCCATCAGCGAGGCCGCGAAAGCCCTCGGGTTGAACAGCGTCGTGTTCTGGAAGGCGGCGACGAAGACGAAGAGCAGCAGCAGTTCGACCGTGTAGAGCACCAGGCCCATGGCCTGGAACAGATGCGGCATGGACTTCGCCGTGCGCTGCAGGACACCGAGTCCGATCCCCATGAAGAGGATCACCACCAGCGTCCCGACCGCAGCGCCGATCGCTCCCTTGCCGCCGGCGAGCGCAGCGCTGACGGCGACGGCGACAACACCGGCGGCAGCAGTGGGCACGGCGGTGTGGAGGAGAGTCCGGGCGTCGTTGGACGGCATGGCGGTTACTCCGCGTTGCAGGGGGTGGTCAGTGGTCGTCAGGGACGAGCGTAGGCCCGGTCCGAGTCGATGCTTCGGGTCGAAGGACCGTGCTTACCCAGGTCCTTCGGCCCCCTCACCGGGCTTCGTGAACGGTATCACAAACTATTTGATGAGGTCTTTACTCAGAAAGTGTGCCAGCTGTCACACATGAGGGTTACTTCGCGCGTGTGTGCAGAACATCACGGCGCATTGTCTGGTATTGGGGTTTCTGCGTCGGCGATGTCAACGCGGTGAGTTGGCCCGGTCCCGATCCGTGAAGCGCGAACGGGGGCCGATCGCGGTCGCTCCGTTGACGCCGGAGACACCCACGGACACGGAGGCCCGCTCCTGCTCCGGGGAGGCCATGTGCGAGCTCCCCGCCTCGTGTTGGGCGCCGGGGGCGCCGTCGGGCTCCCCCTCGCCGTCGTGCCGGCGACGACGCCGGTAGCGCGGCGGCACGAAGGACTCGGCCCAGTGCGGTGCCCGCGGGGTGAAGCGCGGCATGAGCAGCAGGACCAGGCCGACGGCGCTGAGGCCCACGATGACCAGAACGATCCAGAGCGAGGTGGAGTGCACGGAGTAACCGACCGCGCCGAAGGCGATCAGCGCCGACCAGAAGTACATGATCAGCACGGAACGGCTGTGCGAGTGCCCGATCTCCAGCAGCCGGTGGTGCAGGTGGCCCCGGTCGGCCGCGAACGGCGACTGGCCGTTCCAGGTGCGGCGCACGATCGCGAGGATCAGGTCGGCCGCCGGGATCGCGATGATCGTGAGCGGCAGCAGCAGCGGGATGAAGACCGGCAGCATCGCGTGGGTCGCCCCGCGTTCGCCCCCCACGAAGATACCGAGCCGGTCCGGGTCAACCTGTCCGGTAATCGAGATCGCACCGGCGGCCAGCACCAGGCCGATGAGCATCGAGCCCGAGTCCCCCATGAAGATTCTCGCGGGATGCATGTTGTGGGGCAGGAAGCCGAGGCACATGCCCATGAGGATCGACGCGAAGAGCGTCGCGGGCGCGGCTTCCTCGATCCCATATCCGTACCAGAGGCGGTAAGCGTAGATAAAGAACGCCGCCGTGGCGATGCAGACCATCCCGGCCGCCAGGCCGTCCAGGCCGTCCACGAAGTTGACCGCGTTGATGGTGATCACGACCAGGGCGACCGTGAGCAGGGTGCCCTGCCACTGGGTCAACGCGACGGTGCCGACGCCGGGGATGGGCAGCCACAGGATCGTCAGACCCTGGATGACCATGACCGCGGCGGCGATCATCTGTCCGCCGAGCTTGATCAGTGCGTCGAGCTCGAACTTGTCGTCCAGGACGCCGATCAGCCAGATCAGGGCGGCTCCGGAGAGCAGCGCCCTGGGTTCGTTGGAGAGTTCGAAGACACCGTTCAGGTTGAACAGGTGGTCCGCGACGATCAGTCCCGCGCACAGTCCGCCGAACATGGCGATGCCACCGAGCCGAGGTGTCGGTTCCCGGTGTACGTCACGCGCCCGGATCGCGGGCATCGCCCCGATCGCGATGGCGAACTTCCGCACCGGCCCGGTCAGCAGATAGGTAACCGCTGCCGTGACACAGAGCGTCAGCAGGTAATCACGCACGGGCTGCCCCAGAAAATTCGCCGGCCATCTCAGCCCCACACCCTAGTCTCCTGGGCAAGGACGCCGAGCCACGGGTTGTCGGTTGCACATACCTGGTTCACACCGCCTACCCCGGATACGGCGGATTGCGCTCGGCGAGCCCGCGGACCTCGGCCCGCAGGAGCCCCGGGGCGCTCTCCTCGCGCACGGCCGCGCCGAAGAGCTCGGCGATCCGCGCCATGTCGTCCTCGTCCATTCCCTGGGTGGTGACGGCCGCGGTGCCGAGCCGGATCCCGCGCGCGTCCCCGTACGGCAGGGCGCAGGTGTCCAGGACCATCCCGGCGGCCATGAGCCGCTCGCGGGCGGTGCGGCCGTCGACGCCCAGCGGGCCGGGGTCGGCGACGACGATGTGGGTGTCCGTACCGCCCGTGGTGACCTCGAAACCCTCGGACTCCAGGGCGGCCGCCAGGACACGGGCGTGGGCGACGACCCGGTGGGCGTACACCGCGTACGCCGGGGTGGCCGCCTCCCCGAACGCGACGGCCTTCGCCGCGACGGTGTGCATCTGGGCGCCGCCCTGGGTGAACGGGAACACCGCGCGGTCGATCCGCTCCGAGAGCTCGACGCCGCACAGGATCATGCCGCCGCGCGGGCCGCGCAGCACCTTGTGCGTCGTCGCGCACACCACGTCCGCGTACGGCACCGGGCTGGGCGCCGCTCCCCCGGCGATCAGTCCCATCGGGTGGGCGGCGTCCGCGATCAGATAGGCGCCCACCTCGTCGGCGATGTCCCGGAACTGCTCGTAGTCGGGGTGCCGGGGGTAGGAGATCGACCCGCAGACGATCGCCTTGGGGCGCCGGGCGCGGGCCAGGGCGCGCACCTGCGTGTAGTCGATGAGCCCGGTGTCCGGGTCGACGCCGTAACCGGCGAACCGGAACCAGCGTCCGGAGAAGTTGCCCGGAGCGCCGTGGGTGAGATGTCCGCCGTACGGGAGACCCATGGCCAGCACCGTGTCACCGGGGCGCAGCAGCGCGGCGTAGGCGGCGAGGACGGCCGACGATCCGGAGTGCGGCTGGACGTTGGCGTGCTCGGCGCCGAACAGCTCCGTCGCCCGCCGGACGGCGACGCGTTCCGCGGCGTCGGCCTGCTCGCAGCCGCCGTGGTGACGGGCCCCGGGGTAGCCCTCGGCGTACTTGTTGGCGAGCGGGGAGCCGAGGGCGGCGAGGACCGCGGGCGAGGTGAAGTTCTCGGCGGCGATGAGCTGGAGGGTGCTCGCCTGCCGCCCCGCCTCGGCCATCAGGACGGAGCCGATCTCCGGGTCCTGGCGGAGCAGGGCGCCGAAGTCCTGGGGCATGGCGGTGTCCGGCGTGGGCGCGGCCGCGCGTGCGGCGGGAGTGGTGACCGGCATCGGGGGCTCCGGGCCTGGAGGAGGGGGTGCGTGGCGTCAGATCCAATGTAGGCCCGCCCCGGGCCGCCTGCCCGCTGCCGGGCGCCCCTCTACGCCGGTCGGCGCACCCCGTGCGGGGCGCGCGGGCCGGCGGTGGTTCAGTGCGGGGCGCGCACCCCGGTGAGGGCCGTCATGACGGGGTCGAGGGCCTGGCTGATCTCGTCACCGATGGACCGGAAGAACGTGATGGGGGCGCCGTACGGGTCGTAGACCTCGTCGGCCTCCGCCGTGGGGGCCAGCAGCCAGCCGCGCAGGGCCGCCGCGGCGCGCACCAGCGCGCGGGCTCGCTCGACGACGCCCTCCTCACGGGCGTCCGGCAGCGTCGCGGGGTCTATGGCCCGCACCAGCCGGGTGAACTCCTTGAGGGTGAAGGTCCGCAGGCCCGCCGAGTGGCCCATGGAGATCACCTGGGCGCGGTGGTCACGGGTGGCGGTCAGCACCAGGTCGGCGCGGATCACGTGCTCGTCGAGAAGCTCGCGGCCGACGAAGCCGGTGGCGTCGGCGCCGAAGTCGGCGAGGACGACCTCGGCGTTGGCCTCCATGGGCGCGCCCTCGTGCCCCCAGGTGCCCGCGCTCTCCACGATGAGGCCGCCGCTGAGCGGGTCACCGAGGCGGTCCACGAGGGCATGCCGGGTCAGCCGCTCGGTGATGGGCGAGCGGCAGACGTTGCCGGTGCTGACGTGGAGGATGCGGAAGGTGTCGTGCCGCCCCGTTATGCCACGCCCCTCAGGGGCGGTCAATTGGCCACCTCGAGGTCGGGTACCACCTTGCGGAGTTCCTCGACCGAGAGCGCGCCCGCCCGCAGCAGCACGGGGATCTTGCCGGTGACGTCGACGATCGAGGACGGGACGATCCCGGGGGTGGGGCCGCCGTCGAGGTACACGGAGACGCTGTCGCCGAGCATCCCCTGCGCGGCGTCACAGTCCTCGGGCGAGGGGTGTCCGGTGAGGTTGGCGCTGGAGACGGCCATCGGGCCGACCTCCGTGAGGAGCTCGATGGCCACCGGGTGCAGGGGCATCCGGACGGCGACCGTGCCGCGGGTGTCGCCGAGGTCCCACTGGAGGGACGGCTGGTGCTTGGCGACGAGGGTGAGGGCGCCCGGCCAGAACGCGTCGACGAGCTCCCATGCCTGCTCGGAGAAGTCGGTGACCAGGCCGTGCAGGGTGTTCGGGGAGCCGATCAGGACAGGGGTCGGCATGTTGCGGCCGCGGCCCTTGGCGTCGAGCAGGTCGGCGACGCCCTCCGAGCTGAAGGCGTCCGCACCGATCCCGTACACGGTGTCGGTGGGCAGCACGACCAGTTCGCCGCGGCGGACGGCGGACGCGGCCTCACGCAGGCCGGTCGTACGGTCGGTCGCGTCGTTGCAGTCGTATCGCCGTGCCATCAGCCGGCCTCCTCGGACATGTGCGGGTCTGTCGGGTGGGGTTCTCGCGGTGCCGGTGTCCCGGTGGTCACGGCATGGCCTTGCGGGCCGTGGCGAACCGGGGCCGATTGTTCAGGTCGGGGTGGTCGGCCGCGTCGGCCCAGCCCCGCTCCTCGGTGAAGATCCACGGCACCTGGCCGCCCTGGGTGTCGGCGTGCTCGATGACGACGAGCCCGCCGGGGCGGAGCAGCCGGTGCGCGGTGCGCTCGATGCCGCGGATGGTGTCGAGGCCGTCCTCGCCGGAGAAGAGCGCCATCTGCGGGTCGTGGTCACGGGCCTCCGGCGCCACGTACTCCCACTCGGTGAGCGGGATGTACGGAGGGTTGGAGATGACCAGGTCGACCTGTCCGTCGAGCTCGGGAAGGGCGCTCAGAGCGTCTCCCCGGTGGACGGTGACCCTGGACCCCTCGGCGTTCTTCCGGGTCCACCTCAGGGCGTCCTCGGACAGCTCCACGCCGTGCACACGCGAGCGCGGCACCTCCTGCGCCATGGCGAGCGCGATGGCGCCCGACCCGGTGCAGAGGTCGACGATCAGCGGTTCGACGACGTCCATCGCGCGGACCGCGTCTATCGCCCAGCCGACCACCGACTCGGTCTCCGGGCGCGGGACGAAGACTCCGGGCCCGACCTGGAGCTCCAGGTAGCGGAAGAAGGCGCGGCCGGTGATGTGCTGGAGCGGCTCGCGGGCCTCGCGGCGGGCGATCGTCTCCCAGTAGCGGGCGTCGAAGTCGGCGTCCGGCACATGGTGCAGCTCGCCCCGCTTGACGCCGTGCACGAACGCGGCGAGTTCCTCCGCGTCGAATCGCGGTGAGGGGACACCGGCGTCGGCCAGCCGCTGGGTGGCCTGGGCCACCTCGGCGAGCAGCAGGTTCATCGCGGTTCTCCGTACGGGTTCACGAGCGGGGCGGGGCGGTCGTGCTCACTGCCTACGCGGCGGCGAGCTTGGCGGCGGAGTCGGCGTCGACGCACGCCTGGATGACGGCGTCGAGGTCACCGTCGAGCACCTGGTCCAAGTTGTACGCCTTGAAGCCGACGCGGTGGTCCGAGATCCGGTTTTCCGGGAAGTTGTACGTCCGGATCTTCTCGGAGCGGTCCACGGTGCGCACCTGGCTGCGGCGTACGTCGGAGGCTTCCTGCTCGGCGGCCTCCTGGGCGGCGGCCAGCAGCCGGGACCGCAGGATGCGCATGGCCTGCTCCTTGTTCTGGAGCTGGCTCTTCTCGTTCTGGCAGGAGGCGACGACACCGGTGGGCAGGTGCGTGATGCGGACGGCGGAGTCCGTGGTGTTGACGGACTGGCCGCCGGGGCCCGAGGAGCGGTAGACGTCGATGCGGAGGTCGTTGGCGTGGATCTCGACGTCGACCTCCTCCGCCTCGGGCGTGACGAGCACGCCGGCGGCGGAGGTGTGGATGCGGCCCTGGGACTCGGTGGAGGGCACGCGCTGCACGCGGTGCACGCCGCCCTCGTACTTCATCCGGGCCCAGACGCCCTGGCCGGGCTCGGTGGCGCCGTTGCCGCCCTTGGTCTTCACGGCGACCTGGACGTCCTTGTAGCCGCCGAGCTCGGACTCGGTGGAGTCGATGATCTCGGTCTTCCAGCCGATGCGCTCGGCGTAGCGCAGGTACATGCGCAGCAGATCGCCGGCGAAGAGGGCGGACTCGTCGCCGCCCGCGCCCGCCTTGATCTCCAGGAGAACGTCCTTGTCGTCGCTGGGGTCGCGCGGGACCAGGAGAAGGCGGAGCTTCTCGGTGATCTCCTCGCGCTGCTTCTCCAGGACCTTGACCTCGGCGGCGAAGTCCGGGTCGTCGGCGGCGAATTCGCGGGCGGTCCCGATGTCGTCGCCGGTCTGCTTCCAGGACCGGTAGGTGGAGACGATCGGGGTCAGCTCCGCGTAGCGCTTGCTGAGCTTGCGCGCGTTGGCCTGGTCGGCGTGGACCGACGGGTCGGCGAGCTTCTTCTCGAGATCGGCGTGCTCGCCGATCAGTTCCTCGACCGCCTCGAACATCTTCGGGCTCCTGGTTTCTGCGTCATACGTCTGCGGGCCTGCTGGACGGTGTGCCGCCGGGGAGCGCCCGGGAAGGCGCACCCGGCCGCACAGCCGGAAAAACGCCGGTCCCGGCGCCCGTTGGAGGGCGTCGGGAACCGGCGCAGTGGCTCGCTACTTGCTGGCGGAGCCGGCAGCCTTGCCGAAGCGGGCCTCGAAGCGGGCCACGCGGCCGCCGGTGTCGAGGATCTTCTGCTTGCCCGTGTAGAACGGGTGGCACTCGGAGCAGACGTCGGCACGGATCGCGCCGCCCTCAAGGGTGCTCCGGGTGGTGAACGACGCACCGCAGGTGCAGCTGACCTGCGTCTCGACGTACTCGGGGTGAATGTCGCGCTTCAAGGTGTCTCCTAGATTCGGGAGGGCTCCGGGTCGTTCGCGCGGATTGCGTGTCCGTGAACCGGGGCCGACGTACCAGTCTGCCAGGACCGGCCGTATCTCCCAAAACGAGGGTACGGCCGTGTGTATTCCCGTGCGTTCGGGGAACGTTCCGCGACCATATGGTGACGGCAGGTGCCGTTACCGTACGACCTTCCCGGCCCCGCCCTTGTCGCCGGCCGACTCCTCCGTGGCGGACGCGGGGATCGGCTCGTCCTGCTTGAGGGCCGCCCACACCTGCCGGTCGGCCTTCTCCTGGGGCAGCACCCGGTTCGGGTCCTCGGGGTCGTACTCCACGGGCAGGGTGACCATGTCGATGTTCTTCGAGCCGAGGCCCTTGAGCCCGTTGGCGAAGCCGGTGAGCTTCTTGACGGAGGCGAGCCGGGAGTCGGTGGTGACGGCCTTGGTCGCGGTGTCGGCGAGCCCGAAGAGCGTCTTCGGGTTCGAGAACACCCCGACGCTCTTCGCCTGGTCCATCAGCGCCTTGACGAAGGCCTGCTGGAGCTGGATGCGTCCCAGGTCGCTGCCGTCGCCGACGCTGTGGCGCGTACGGACGAGGCCGAGCGACTGCTCGCCGCTCAGGGTGTGGCGGCCGGGCTTCAGCGAGAGGTGGCTGTCGGGGTCGTCGATCGCCTGCGAGGTGGTGATGTCGACGCCGCCCAGCTCGTCGACGAGCTCCTTGAACCCGGTGAAGTCGACCTCGACGTAGTGGTCCATGCGGATGCCCGACATCGACTCGACGGTCTTCACCGCGCAGGCGGGTCCGCCGACCTGGTAGGCCGAGTTGAACATCGTCCCGTGCTCCGCGCCGACCTGTTCCCCGGTCGTGTCGCTCGTGCAGGCGGGACGGTCGACGAGGGTGTCCCGCGGGACCGAGACCACGCTCGCTGAGGTGTGCCCCTCGTTGACGTGGACGATCATCGCGGTGTCCGCACGCGCGGAGCCCTCGTCGGCGCCGTACTCGGCGTTGGCACCCGAACGGGAGTCCGATCCCAGCACCAGGATGTCCTGCGACCCGTTGTCCACGTCGTCGGGACGCTCGGCCCCCAGTGCGGCGTCGATGTCGACACCCTTCAGATTCCCGTTGAGCGTGTAGTAGGCGTAACCGAGCCCGGATCCTCCGACGGCCACCAGGGCGGCGGCGCCCCACAGCGCGATCCTCTTCGCCCGGCGGCCCGGGGACGGCTTCTTCCGGCGGCTGCCGGTGCCGCGTATTCGGCCGGCGCTCCTGCTCTGCTCGCTCATGCGGGTCCCTCTTTCGCTTCTCGCTCTTACCCCCTGCCGTGGTGCACGGGCGCGGTCCGGCGTCGCTCGGTGGGACGACGGAGCAGCCAGCAGCCTCGCACAGCGAGCTGAGGCCCCCGTCGGGCGACGGGGGCCTCGGAAGAAGCGGGTGCACGGACCTGGAACCGGGCGCTCACCTGGGGTTTCAGCCGAACGGGACACGGCCGCTCCAGCCGGTGACGAACCCGGCGTATGTGGCAAAGATCGCACCCTGGCGTTCCGTCGCCGGGACGGCCGCCGACGCGGTAAGGGGCGGCACGCGCCCTCCCACGCGGCAGTGGACGCCCGAGCGTGGCGGGGGCGGCCGGAGGGGCCGCGCTCTCCCCCGGCTCGCACGGCGGCACCCTCAACCGGCCGGTGCGGAGACACAACAGATGCCCCGTCACGAGGTGACGGGGCATCTGTCGTGGAGCTGCGGCGCGGCGACGTCAGTCGTTGCTGTTGCCGTTGCCCGGTGTCGTCTTCTGGATCTGGAGCAGGAACTCCGCGTTGGACTGCGTCTTCTTCATGCGGTCCAGCAGAAGCTCGATCGCCTGCTGCTGGTCGAGCGCGTGAAGCACCCGGCGCAGCTTCCAGACCACGGCCAGCTCATCGGTGCCGAGCAGGATCTCTTCCTTGCGGGTGCTGGACGCGTCGACGTCCACCGCCGGGAAGATGCGCTTGTCCGAGAGCTTCCGGTCGAGCTTGAGCTCCATGTTGCCGGTGCCCTTGAACTCCTCGAAGATCACCTCGTCCATGCGCGAGCCGGTCTCGACGAGCGCGGTGGCCAGGATGGTCAGCGAGCCGCCGTCCTCGATGTTGCGCGCGGCACCGAAGAAGCGCTTCGGCGGGTACAGCGCGGTCGAGTCGACACCACCGGACAGGATGCGGCCGGAGGCCGGTGCCGCCAGGTTGTACGCACGGCCCAGACGGGTGATCGAGTCCAGCAGGACCACCACGTCGTGGCCGAGCTCCACGAGGCGCTTCGCGCGCTCGATGGCGAGCTCGGCGACCGTGGTGTGGTCCTCGGCGGGACGGTCGAAGGTCGAGGAGATGACCTCGCCCTTCACCGACCGCTGCATGTCGGTGACCTCTTCCGGACGCTCGTCGACCAGGACGACCATCAGGTGGCACTCGGGGCTGTTGACCGTGATCGCGTTGGCGATGGCCTGCAGGATCATGGTCTTACCGGTCTTCGGCGGGGCCACGATCAGGCCTCGCTGGCCCTTGCCGATCGGGGCGACCAGGTCGATGATCCGGGTGGTCAGGACGTTGGAGTCGGTCTCCAGGCGGAGCCGGTCCTGCGGGTACAGCGGGGTCAGCTTCTGGAACTCCGGACGGCCGCGGCCGGTCTCGGGCGCCATGCCGTTGACGGAGTCGAGACGGACCAGCGCGTTGAACTTCTCGCGGCGCTCGCCGTCCTTGGGCTGGCGCACCGCACCGGTGACGTGGTCACCCTTGCGCAGGCCGTTCTTGCGGACCTGGGCGAGCGAGACGTACACGTCGTTCGGTCCCGGCAGGTAGCCCGAGGTCCGGATGAACGCGTAGTTGTCGAGGATGTCGAGGATGCCCGCGACGGGGATCAGGACGTCGTCGTCGGCGACCTGCACGTCGGTCGCGAAGTCGTCGCGGCCACGACGGCCGCGGCGGTCGCGGTAGCGGCCCCTGCGACCGCGCCGGCCGCCCTCGTCGTCGTAACCGTCGTCCTGCTGGCCGCCGCCGCCCTGCTGCTGTCCCTGGTTCTGGCCGCCGCCCTGCTGGCCCTGACGGCGTCCGCCGCCCTGCTGGCCCTGGTCGTCGCCCTTGCCCCGGCGGTCGCGCTGGCGGTCGCGGCGGTCACCGCGGTCCTGGCGGTCACCGCGGTCACGGCGGCCGTCCTGGCGGTCGCCGCGACGGCCCTCGGCCGTGTCGGCGGCGGACTCGGCCTTGGCCTCGCCCTTCGCCTCGGCGCGCTCGTCGCCGCGGTCCTGGCGGCTCTCGGCCTTCGGCTCGGCCTGGGCCTTCGACTCGGCCCTCGGCTCCGCCTTGGGCTCGGACTTGGTGTCGGGGCTGCCCGCCTGGGCGGTCGCCCGGCGACGGCGGCGCTCGCCCGCCGGCGGTTCGTCGTTGGCCGGCTGGCCCGGGATGTCGATCTGCTGCTGCGCGTCGGCCTTGTCGGCGGCCGGCGCGGCAGCGCTCTCGTCACCGGTGCGGGTCTTGGACGTGGCACGCCGCTTCGGCTTGCTCCCGGCGTCCGTACCGGCGGATGCGGCGGCCTTCGGGGCGGGCGCGGAGGATCCTCCGGCCTGCGCCTCCTTGATGACCTCGATCAGCTGGCTCTTACGCATACGCGCGGTTCCCCTGATGCCGAGGCCGGACGCGACCTGCTGCAGCTCGGCCAGGACCATGCCCTCGAGGCCGGTGCCGGAGCGGCGGCGCCGTGCGGTGGTGCCAGTGGCAGCACCTTCGGCGGGCACGGAGCTGTCGACGCTCTTGTCGGCAGTCACGCCCATCAGATCGGTGGTGTCGCTCACGAAGGGTCCTTCCCTGGAGCGGACGTCGGCCTTCTGGCTCGGCGACCGGTTGTGCTGTCCGACTGCGGTCTTTGATCGTGTCGATCGCGGACCTTGCCGGGGCGGTGGTCCGCCGGGTACGGCGGAGAGACGAATGTGCGGGGTTCCGGCGCGAGATCCCCCTGCTCGGCCCACTCCTGGACGAGCAAGAGGGTGTCGTGCCGGTTCCGGAGCGTGCTCGAAAGCTCAGGCGGGCTGCTCAGGCAGTCGGGGAGGCTCCCGGAAGAGTGGTGGTCCCGGAGGGGGACACGAAGCAACGCGCCACGAAGACGTCGATTGCTGACTTGAGGTTAACACTACCGGCTCCAACAAACATTCCCCCTCTCATGCACCGGCAATCACATGCGGTTACGCGGCGAGCGGCAACACGCTCGCACCCGTGGCGTCGAGAGCGAGCCGGTTCGCGGCCCATCCCTCGCCCGCCAGCCGGGCGACCTTGTCGGCGGAGCCCTCGTCCGCCAGCGCGAGCACCGTGGGTCCCGCGCCGGAGATGACGGCGGGGACGCCGTCGGCACGCAGCCGGTTCACCAGGTCGACGGTCTGCGGCATCGCGGGGCCCCGGTACTCCTGGTGGATCCGGTCCTCCGTCGCCGCGAGGAGCAGCTCGGGGCGCCGGGTCAGGGCCTCGACGAGCAGTGCGGCGCGACCGGCGTTGGCCGCGGCGTCCACATGGGGGACGGTGCGCGGCAGCAGGCCACGGGCGGTCTCGGTGAGCACCGGGGTGGCCGGCACGAAGACCACCGGCACGACGGCGGTGGAGGGGTCCATCCGGATCGCCCTGGCGGCTCCGCCGTCCATCCAGGCGAGGGTGAATCCGCCGAGGAGACAGGCGGCGACGTTGTCGGGGTGCCCCTCGATCTCGGTGGCCAGCTCCAGCAGCGCGGCGTCGTCGAGACGGGCCTCGCCGCCCGTCGTCACGGCGCGGGCGGCGACGATCCCGGCGCAGATGGCGGCGGACGAGGAACCGAGGCCGCGGCCGTGCGGGATGCGGTTGGCGCAGACGATCTCCAGGCCGCGGGGCTGGCCGCCGAGCAGGTCGAAGGCCGTGCGCAGGGAGCGTACGAGCAGGTGGTTCTCGTCGCGGGGGAGCGTCTCGGCGCCCTCGCCCGCGATGTCGATGTGCAGCCCGGCGTCGGCGACCCGGACGACGACGTCGTCGTAGAGCCCCAGCGAGAGGCCGAGGGCGTCGAAACCCGGGCCCAGATTGGCGCTGGTTGCGGGGACGCGCACCCGGACGGCGGCGGCTCGGAACGCGGGACCGGCCATCGGTTGGACGACTCTTCCTGTACGGCGGCGGGGATGTTGTGCAGGGTACTGCGACGTGCGTGGGGTGCCGTTGCGCGGGGGGACGGGGGGCCCGGCAGTCACGACGGCTGCTGCACCGCGGCGGATGCGGCGGGGCGGGTCGGGGACAGCTTATCGAAGGAAGGTTCTGCGGCGACATAGGGCGCACAGGAGGCGCACGATGCGTGTCGCACACCTCCTATGCGCTCTCCGCCCCCGGGAGGGCGGTTGAGCTGCGGCGAGGGCCTGTTACGCGAGGCCCAGCTTCTCGGCCGCGGCCACCGCGTCGACCGGGACGGTGACGGGCTGCGGAGCGCCCGCGACGGCCCAGTCGGGGTCCTTGAGGCCGTTGCCGGTGACGGTGCAGACGATCTTCTGGCCGGGGTCGACCTTGCCCTCCTCGGCGGCCTTGAGCAGACCGGCCACGGACGCCGCCGACGCGGGCTCGACGAAGACGCCCTCCTGGGAGGCCAGCAGGCGGTAGGCCGACAGGATCTGACGGTCGGTCACCTCGTCGATGAAGCCGCCCGACTCGTCCCGCGCGTCCAGCGCGAACTGCCAGGACGCCGGGTTGCCGATGCGGATCGCGGTGGCGATGGTCGCCGGGTCCTTGACGATCTCGCCGCGCACGATCGGCGCGGAACCGGACGCCTGGAAGCCCCACATGCGCGGGGTGCGCGTGGAGACACCGTCCCCCGCGTACTCCTTGTAGCCCTTCCAGTAGGCCGTGATGTTGCCCGCGTTGCCCACCGGCAGGACGTGGATGTCGGGGGCGTCGCCGAGCGCGTCGACGATCTCGAACGCGGCGGTCTTCTGGCCCTCGATCCGCACCGGGTTGACCGAATTGACCAGCGCCACCGGGTAGTTGTCCGAGAGGCTGCGGGCCAGGGTCAGGCAGTCGTCGAAGTTTCCGTCGACCTGGAGGATCTTCGCGCCGTGGACGAGCGCCTGCCCCATCTTGCCGAGCGCGATCTTGCCCTGCGGCACGAGGACGGCGCAGACCATGCCCGCGCGCACCGCGTAGGCGGCGGCGGAGGCGGAGGTGTTGCCGGTGGAGGCGCAGATGACGGCCTGCGCGCCCTCCTCCTTGGCCCGGGTGATCGCCATGGTCATACCGCGGTCCTTGAACGACCCGGTGGGGTTGGCGCCCTCGACCTTGAGGTGCACCTCGCAGCCCGTGCGCTCGGAGAGGACCTGCGCCGGAACGAGGGGGGTACCGCCCTCACGGAGCGTGACGACCGGCGTCGAGCTCGTGACCGGAAGCCGGTCCCGGTACTCCTCGATGATGCCGCGCCACTGGTGGGTGCCCTTGCTGGTCATGGGTCCTTACTCCCCTTCAACACGCATGATGCTGGCGACACCGCGCACGGTGTCCAGCTTGCGCAGCGCTTCGACGGTCCCGGAGAGGGCGGCGTCGGGCGCGCGGTGGGTGACGACGACGAGGGAGGCCTCGCCGCCGGTTTCCTGACTGTCCGGCCGGCTCTGCTGGCGGACCGTATCGATGGATACGCCCTGTTCGGCGAAGACCGTCGCGACCTGGGCGAGCACGCCAGGCTTGTCGGCCACGTCGAGACTGATGTGGTAGCGCGTGACGACGTCGCCCATGGGGCTGACCGGCAGACGCGTGTACGCGGACTCACCGGGACCGGTGGTCTCCCCGATGATGTTGCGGCACACCGCGACCAGGTCGCCCAGGACCGCGGAAGCGGTCGGGGCGCCGCCGGCGCCGGGGCCGTAGAACATCAGCTGTCCGGCCGCCTCGGCCTCGACGAAGACCGCGTTGTACGCCTCGCGGACGGAGGCCAGCGGGTGGCTGAGCGGGATCATCGCGGGGTGCACGCGGGCGGTGACGGAATTGCCGTCGGCGGCGCGCTCACAGATGGCGAGGAGCTTGACGGTGCAGCCCATGCGCCGGGCGGAGGCGATGTCGGCGGCGGTGACCTCGGTGATGCCCTCGCGGTGCACCTCTCCGATCCGCACCCGCGTGTGGAAGGCGATCCCGGCGAGGATCGCGGCCTTCGCGGCGGCGTCGAAGCCCTCCACGTCGGCGGTCGGGTCGGCCTCGGCGTACCCGAGGGCGGTGGCCTCGTCGAGCGCCTCGGAGTAACCGGCGCCGCTCGTGTCCATCCGGTCGAGGATGAAGTTGGTCGTGCCGTTGACGATGCCGAGCACCCGGTTGACCTTGTCCCCGGCGAGGGACTCGCGCAGGGGCCGTACGAGCGGGATGGCGCCGGCCACGGCCGCCTCGTAGTAGAGGTCCCGGCCGTTCTTCTCGGCGGCCGCGTGGAGCGCCGAGCCGTCCTCGGCGAGCAGCGCCTTGTTGGCGGAGACGACGCCCGCGCCGTGCTCGAAGGCGGTCGTGATGAGCGTACGCGCGGGCTCGATGCCCCCGATGACCTCGATGACGACGTCGATGTCGCCCCGTTTGACCAGGGCGGTCGCATCGGTGGTGATCAGCGTGGGGTCGATGCCCTCCCGCACCTTGGAGGGCCGGCGGACGGCGACGCCGGCGAGCTCGACCGGCGCGCCGATGCGCGCGGCGAGGTCGTCGGCGTGCGTCGTCATGATGCGCGCCACCTCTGAGCCGACCACTCCGCAGCCCAGCAGCGCCACCTTCAGCGGACGCGTACGCATCATCCGACCTCGTTTCTCATACTTCAGATGTGTTGACCAGTCTCACTCACCGGACGGGGGTTTCTGCCACCCGTCCGGATTTTGAGATGTGAATTTCATCAGCCGACATCGAGACGCAGGAGATCTTCCTCCGTCTCGCGCCGGACGACGACCCTGGCCCGACCGTCGCGCACGGCGACGACGGGCGGGCGCAGGGCGTGGTTGTAGTTGCTCGCCATGGAGCGGCAGTACGCGCCGGTGGCCGGCACCGCGATGAGGTCACCCGGGGCCAGGTCGGACGGCAGGAACGCGTCCTTGACCACGATGTCCCCACTCTCGCAGTGCTTGCCGACGACGCGTACGAGCATGGGTTCGGCCTCGGAGCTGCGGGAGACCAGCGCGACGCTGTACTCGGCGTCGTACAGCGCGGTGCGGATGTTGTCCGACATCCCGCCGTCGACGCTCACGTACGTCCGGAGACCTTCGAGGGGCTTGACGGTGCCGACCTCGTACAGGGTGAACGCGGTGGGGCCGACGATCGCGCGGCCCGGCTCGACGGAGATGCGCGGGGTCCGCAGACCCGCGGACTCGCACTCCCGGGTCACGATGTCGCTGAGCGCCTTGGCGATCTCGTGCGGCTCACGGGGGTCGTCCTCGGAGGTGTACGCGATCCCGAGGCCACCGCCGAGGTCGATCTCGGGGAGCTCGACGCCGTGCTCGTCGCGGATCTCGGCGAGCAGCTGCACGACGCGCCGCGCGGAGACCTCGAAGCCGGCCATGTCGAAGATCTGCGAACCGATGTGCGAGTGGATGCCGATGAGCTCCAGGCCGTCCAGTGTGAGCGCCCTGCGGACCGCCTCGGCCGCCTGTCCTCCGGCCAGCGCGATGCCGAACTTCTGGTCCTCGTGCGCGGTGGCGATGAACTCGTGGGTGTGGGCCTCGACGCCGACCGTGACGCGGATCTGGACGCGCTGGCGGACACCGAGCCGCTGCGCGATGTGCGAGACCCGGACGATCTCCTGGAAGGAGTCGAGCACGATCCGTCCGACGCCGGCCTCGACGGCCCGCTCGATCTCGGTGACGGTCTTGTTGTTGCCGTGGAAGGCGATGCGCTCGGCGGGCATCCCGGCGTCCAGCGCGGTGGCCAGCTCGCCGCCGGAGCACACGTCGAGGTTCAGCCCCTCCTCCTGGAGCCAGCGCACCACGGCGCGCGAGAGGAAGGCCTTGCCGGCGTAGAAGACGTCGGCGTCGGCCCCGAAGGCGTCGGCCCAGGCGCGGCAGCGCGCCCGGAAGTCGGACTCGTCCAGGAAGTACGCGGGCGTGCCGAACTCCTCGGCGAGCCGGGCGACCCCGATCCCGCCGACGGTGAGCGCACCGTCCGCGTCACGGGTGACGGTGCGGGACCAGACCTTCGGGTCCAGCTCGTTGAGGTCGGTGGCCGGGGCGGTGTAGTGGCCCTCGGGAAGGACGTCGGCGTGACGGGGCCCGGCGGGGTGTGCGGATCGGCTCATCGTTCTGCTCTGCTCTCTCAGGTCTCTTCAGAGGTGTCGGGGCGCACTGATGCCGAGCACGAACAGGCCGCCTGCGAGCACCGTCCCGGCGGCTTCGGCAAGGGCCAGCCGGGAGCGGTGGGCGGCCGAGGGTTTCTCGTCGCCGACGGGGAGCGTCGGGCAGGCGTCGTGGAAGTCGAGGAAGGCGTGCGCCACCGTTTCGAGGTGCCGGGCGACCCGGTCCGGCGCCCGGTGGCGCGCGGCCGAGGCGAGTACGCCGGGGTGATCGGCGAGCGCGGCGTGCAGCGCGGGGGCGTCGACATCGGTCTCGTACCCGGCGGTGAAACCGAGCCGCTCCGCCTCGCGGGTGAGCGCGCGGGAGCGGGCGTGGGCGTAACGCACCAGGAACAGCGGATTGGCCTCCCCCTGTACGAGGAGGTCGTCACCCAGGGGCGCGTGGTCGTGGGCGGCGGGCCGCTGGAGCCCCCAGAGAGCGGCCTCAGGTCCGAGCCGGTCCAGCAGCGCCCCGGCGGTGGTGGAGGCGGGTACGGGGCGGATCTCGGTGCTCTCCTCGGCCCCGTACCGCAGGCCGGCCGTGACTCCCAGTTCCTCCCAGCGGGGGTCGGGCTCCTCGGTGCAGCCGACGATCACCTGACCTCCCTGGGTGCGCAGGAGGCGCGCCACGCTCCGGGCGACGACGGCGGCCCTGACCTCGCGGGGGTGGTGGAGCCGGTGGAGGCGACCGGCCTCCGTGGTGACCCGCCCGTACCGGAGGCCCAGCTCGCGGATCTCACCGACGCGGGCCGCGCGGGCCTCGGCGCCGGTGGCGGCGTCGAGCGTGAAGTTCAGGAAGCCGGGCCCCGTGATGTCGACCCGTCCGATCCCGGGGACACCCACGACGCGGTCCCGCAGCAGCGCGGCGACCTCCCGCGCCGGGAGCGCGGCGGGTCCGGCCAGCTGGAGGGCGACGGCGCAGGCGTAGTCGCCGCTGCCGCCGGGCCGTGTCCGCTCCACCCGCACACGCGCGGGCACCGGCGCGCGCAGGGCGTCCTCGTCGACCGCGCGGTGCACAGCGTGCAGCACGGTCCGGGAGAGATCTGCGGGGGTCACGGGACAAGCGTATGGGAGGAAGGGGGGCCCTCCGCCAACCGGTTTCGCCATACGGGCAGCCACCTCGCGGGGCACACCCTCAGCCGGCCGCGCTCCCGGCCGTCCCGGCACCCCGCCTGCCGTCGAACGGCGCCGGGTCCTCCCGGCTCGCGAGCCGTCGCACCATGCGCACCAGCTCGCTCGGCTCGAAGGGCTTCGCCAGGAACGCGTCGACCCCGGCGGCCACCCCCGAGTCCACCTCGTGGGGCGTGCAGGCACTGATGACGGCGACGGGCAGGTGGCCGGTCCGCGGGTCGGCGCGCAGCCGGGTCGCGGTCTGGATCCCGTCGAGCCGGGGCATCACCACGTCCAGGGTGATCACGTCCGGGCGGACCTCGTGCACCAGGTCCAGGCACTCGACGCCATCGGCCGCGGTCACGACCTCGAAGCCCTCCAGCTCGAGATTGACCCTGATCAGCTGCCGGATGACCTTGTTGTCGTCCACAACAAGCACGCGGCCGTACGCCCCTGACACCCTTCGAGGGTAGGTCGAGCGGAGGAGCTGCGTCCGGGTTTTGCCCACTTCCGCCCCCGGAGGGACCGGGGGACCACGCCGCATCCGGAGGCCGACGACGCGTAAATACCTGTTCCCGGACACCCCGCCGGAGCTGGTAGGGTTTCACTCGTCGCCGCCAAGCGCAGCGACATCGCCCCCGTAGCTCAGGGGATAGAGCATCGGCCTCCGGAGCCGGGTGCGCAGGTTCGAATCCTGCCGGGGGCACTTTCCGGAAGACCTCCTGATCAGCGACCCCGCTGACCAGGAGGTCTTTTCCATTCCCCCCGCCCCCTGGGGCCGCTGAGTCGTTGGGGATTTACGGACACACACCCGAACCTTATGTCCCATATGAGCGTCCGTAGCTTCCCAATGACCGGAAGCGGGGGCGTTGCGGTGGCCGGTTTGGGTTGCTGATCTCGGGGTAGCCGCTGCCCGAATCAACCTGTCCGGGCGCGGACGCCCTTGGGCAGCCGGCGCGGATGGCACGGCAGCACGCCAGGACCCGGCTGCCAGGACACATGACCGCCCGGCCGAGGCACCGCCACGGCCACGCGCCGCGCGCATCCGAACGTCCCACACCGCCGAGGGGCTGGGCGGCGCCATGTCTCTTTCGCCGGGGCCCAGGCCGACGCGAAAGGCACACGTGACCACGCTGACAACAGAGCCCCCGGGCAGGTCCGGGGCGCTCGGTGGAGGAGCCGGGCGGACCGTACGCGGGCCCGGCCCTGCCGGAACTGACCGGGAACGGTGGCGGAAACCGCGGAGGCCGTGCCACGAGCTCGCCGATGGTGCGCGGCATCTGCTCTGCGATGAAGGCGGGAAGCCGTGATCAGGCTCGAAATAGGCGGTGGCGTCAACAGCGCCGTCGAGTTCCTGGAAGCCCGGCTGCCCTGGCTCTTCGACTCCCTGCACTCCGTCGGCCAAGGCTTGTACAACGGCGTGTACTTCGTCATGTCGGGCCCCGACGCGCTGGTGATGGGGGCGATTCTCGCGCTGATCGCCTGGTGGCTGCGGGGTGTGGTGGCGGCCCTCCTCGCTTCCGCGGGCTTCTTCCTGATCAACTCGATCGAGTTGTGGGAAAAGGCGATGCAGACGCTGTCGCTTCTCGTCGTGGCGGCCACGATCACCATGGTGATCGCCGTCCCTCTCGGCATCTGGGCGGCCCGGAACAAGTCGGTGAGTTCGGCCCTCCGGCCGGTTCTCGACTTCATGCAGACGATGCCGGCCTTCGTCTACCTGGTCCCCGGCATCACCTTCTTCGGGGTGGGCGTGGTGCCCGGCATCGTCGCCACGATCATCTTCGCGATGCCGCCGGGCATCCGGATGACGGAGCTCGGCGTCCGGCAGGTGGACGAGGAACTGGTGGAGGCCGCGGAAGCGTTCGGAGCCCCTCCGCGTGCCATTCTGCTGCGCGTCCAACTGCCGCTGGCCCTGCCGACCGTCATGGCCGGCATCAACCAGATCATCATGCTCTCCCTGTCCATGGTGGTCATCGCGGGCATGGTCGGTGCCGACGGTCTGGGCACCGTCGTCTTCCAGGCCATCAGCTCGGTGGACATCGGCCTCGGCTTCGAGGCGGGTCTCGCGGTGGTCATCCTCGCCATGTATCTCGACCGCATGACCGGTGCGCTGAACCAGCGCATCTCGCCTCTCGGCCGCCGGGCGCTGGCCAGGGCGGCCTCCCTCCGGGCGGGGAAGGCCCTGCGGTGGCGGCCCAGCACAGCGTTCGCGGGCATAGGCGTGCTGGTCCTCGCCCTGCTCGCCGGCGGTCTGCAGTTCGTATCCGGTCCGGACGACGACGGGCTGGACGTGGACGAGAAGAACCTGGGCAAGGAGGCCGGTGCGGCTCCCAGCATCGGCTACTTCCCGTGGGACGAGGACGTGGCCGTCACCTATCTGTGGAAGAACGTTCTGGAGCGGCGCGGATACGAGCCCAGCATCCACCAGTACGACGTCGGGTCGATGTTCACCGCGATGGCCGGCGGCCAGGTCGATGTGGAGTTCGACGCCTGGCTCCCCAACGCCCAGAAGCAGTACTGGGACAAGTACAAGGACGACCTGGTCGACATCGGTCCCTGGTACGACGAGACCACGCTGGAAGTGACGGTGCCCAGCTATGTCAAGGGCATCGACTCGATGGAGGACCTCAAGGGCAGGTCGGAGGAGTTCGGCGGCAGGATCATCGGCATCGAGCCCGGAACCGGCCAGATGAACATGCTCAAGAACGAGGTACTGCCCGGCTACGGGCTCGACAAGGAGTACAAGGTCACCGACGGCAGTTCCCCCAGCATGATCCTGGAACTGCAGCGTTCGCTGCGCAAGCGCGAACCGGTGGCGGTCGTCCTGTGGTCACCGCACTGGGCGTACAGCAAGTACGAGTTGACCAAGCTCAAGGATCCGAAGAAGTTGTGGGGCGAGGTGAACGAGATCCGCTCGCTCGGCCACAAGTCGTTCCCGGGGAAGTTCCCCGAGTTCCACGGCTGGCTCAAGGACTGGCACATGTCGGAGGAGGAGCTCGGGGACCTGGAGGCGGCCATCCAGGACGAGGGCACCGGCCATGAGGAAGCGGCCGTGGAGAAGTGGATCGCCGAGAACCCGGGCGTGGTCGACGAGATGGCGCCGCTCTCCCCCTGACCGGGACGTACGGTGACGACCCGGCGGGCGCGGTGCGGTGCCGCGCCCGCCGTCCGGCGGTCGCCGGTCTCTCAGAAGGGGCGGTCCCCCGCGATGGCGACCCGCTCGGCGACCCGCGGGTGCGGGGCGTAGTCGTTCACGGCGTAGTGCTGGGTCGCCCGGTTGTCCCAGAAGGCGACGTCGCCCGGCTGCCAGCGGAAACGCACCTGGTACTCGGGTACGTGCGCCTGCTGGAAGAGGAAGCGCAGCAGGCGGTCGCTCTCCGCCCGGTCGATGCCGAGGATCCGGGTCGTGAACGAGGTGTTCACGAACAGCATCCGCCGCCCCGACTCCGGGTGCGTGCGCACGACCGGATGCTCGACCGGCGGGAACGCCTCCTGGTGGGGCGCGAGTTCCTCGGGCCCGTAGAAGCGTGTGAAACCGGGGATGAAGTCGTGGACGGCGCTCGCCCCGTCGATGCGGTCCTTCACGTCCTGCGGCAGGTTGTCGTACGCGGCGGCCATGTCCGCCCACATGGTGTCGCCTCCCAGCGGCGGCACTTCGCGCAGCTGCAGGACGGCGCCGAGAGCCGGACGCTCGCGGAAGGTGACGTCCGTGTGCCAGACGTTCTCGAACGTCTTCGGTGCCCCCGCCGACTTGTCGAAGCGGACGACGTCCTCGCTGTCTCCCCTGGCCAGCAACGGGTTGACCTCCAACTCGCCCCAGTGACGCGCGAAGTCACGCTGGGCGGCCGAGGTGAGGTTCTGCCCCCGGAAGAAGAGCACCTTCCACTCCAGCAGGGCACGGTTCAGCTCTTCGCGCAGGACCGGCTCCAACGGCCGGGAGAGGTCGAGGCCGTGGATCTCCGCGCCGATCGTGCGGGCCTGAGGGACGACGTCGAAGAGGGTGTACGGGCGCGCCGTCGCACCGGCCGGCAGCCGCTCCAGGACACGGTGCCCTTCGTACAGGCCGTCCTGCGGTATGCGTGCCTCACGCAGGACGGGCGGAGTGGCGGAGTGCCCGTCGGCGGTCGTGATGATCGCGTGCGGGGAAGCGGTGGTGGTCATGCGGTTCCTCCTTGGCGGACAGCGAGCCGCCGGGGGCTCCGGTGGGCGGGACCGTGTTCGAAGGGAACGGACGGGATCCGCGACAGCGGCCGGGGCCTCCGGCGGCGCGATGAGGTGGCCGCTCACGCCCACGCCGCGAGCCTGTCGAGCAGGGGCGGACACAGCGGGACCGTGAAGGGCCGGGGGGAGACAAACACCGGTGTTACCGGGTTATCGGCTTCGCCTCGCGAGGCGGCCGAGTGGAGTTGACGACCGGTCAGCGCGAAAAAACGCCGATGCGGGCGGGCGGCGAGCCGATACGGCCGCGGCGGCGCAGACAGGTCGTGGACCGCGGAGCACACTCGCCACAAGGCCCCGTCATCCGCAGGGCGACGGTGGTCAGCGAGTAGGGGGTCATGCTCCGCATTGTGTGCCGCCCCGCCGACGCGGTCAACCCCGCCCTGCGGTCGCGGCATTCCTCCTGCGGGTACCCGGCGGCACCTGGCAAGCCCTTCATGACTGGCCCGGACGTGGCGGAGCCCGGGGTTGCCGCCCAATTGCGTTTGCCAACGCCCTTCAAAGGTTCGGATCAGCCGCCATACCGTCGCGTTCCGGCTCCGACGAGGGCAACGTCGACGGGACAGCCGCAACAGCGGCCCGCTCGGCCCCGGCCGCGTCGACGAGAGGTATGCACACGGGATGGACCGGAAGCCCGGCGGCACTCCGAACTCCATGACCGCCGGTGGTCGAACGGGTCCATGCTCGGGCTGAACAGGGCGCATCCGGTGATGACGGACGGCCACCCCGTCCTTGGCGTCAGGCCACGTACCGTGGAGTCACGACTCCATGAGAGCCGGGACGTCGGCGTGGAACCCGTTTTCCGCAGCCTGGATGGCCTCACCGGGCCGCTGCCCCGGAATGTGATCGTCGACCACAGGCTTGCCCATCGCCGTGGCGATGTGTTCCTGGAGCACCTTCCGCCGCTCCTCGAAGAAGGCGTCGAAATCGTCGGCCCGCATCAGCCCAGGGTCCGCGAGGTGTGTCCTGATACGTCGCTCCACGCTCTCCGGGCTGGTCTCGGCCGCCTTGGCGAGCCGCTGCAGATAGTCGGACGGTGCGTGGCCGCCGATGATCCGGTTGGTCCGTGCCGTCAGGGGAGCCTTGTTGACGATGGAGTTGTAGACGGAGCGCTCGTGTCCGTTCTTCTGGCACCACGCCTGCGGGAAGATGTGATGGATGTCCATCGCCTCGTCGAAGTAGACGCTCACCTCCGCCTTCTCCCCCGTACGCCAGTCCGCGGCACCCGCCTTGAGCAGGAGCGCGTAAATGCCCTTGTAGGCTGCGCTCTGCCTGGTCCGCAGGGTCAGCAGCCGGCTCGCCGCGAACTGCGCCTGGCTGACCGTACGAGGTTCTTGCGTCGATCCGCGGATCCAGTCGACGACGTCGGGGAGATCGAGGTTGAACCGGGTTTCGGTTGTGCCGCCGTACAACTCGCCGAACACCCCGCACCAGTACCAGCGGGCCAGCTTCTCCTGTGCACCCGCGGTCTCCGCGTCCTTGCCGGCGAGGGCGAAGATCGCGGCGAGGGGGATGAGCTGCGTGCCGTACGGCAGGAATCGGGTATCGAAGACGAATTGCTGGCGCAGGAATTTGGCGGCGGCCTTGAAACCGGCGACGACATCGGGGGCGTACCGCCTGTAGTCCTCCAGGCTCAGCACGAGCATCTCCTTGCGCTTGCACCCGATGCGCGGCAGACGCTCCTCGTCCGTGCCCGCCGCTTCCTCCCTGCGCCGCCGCTCGGCAGTGGCGAGGAGAGTGACCGCCTGGAGGAAGTCGGTGTTGGAGACGTCTTTCAGGAGGGCGTATTCGGACGCTTCCCAGGCGGAACGGCACTCGTGCCAGTGCCGCCGCAGATCGAACTCGTCGGCGGCGTACGTCGCCGTCAGCAACTCGAAGACGGTGAGGGTGACTCCACCAGTGTTGACCTTCTCGAAGACCTGGCAGACCGCCTGACGTGGGGTGCCCATGCCGAGTTCGATGACCGGGAAGTGGTAGAGGTCGAACGACTTGATGAAGCTGTCCCGGAAGCGGTACCAGAGCTCCATCGCATCCGGTGCGAAACTGCAGTGGCGGGCGAAGCCGTCGCCCCATGAGTTGTCGAAGAGACTCTGCAGCGGGAAGACGCGGTGCTGGTACTCCAACTCCCTTGTCGAGTAGTCCTCCAGGACCTCGCCCCGGAAGTTGATCACCTTGCGCGCGGGCGGGACGAATCGGATCGCCTCCTCCCGGTCCTCGTTCTCGTCGATCGCCTTGACCATGTCGACGTAGAACCAGCCGCTCACCCGGCGTTTGCGCTCGTCCTGGGTCTCCACCGGGCTGTGCATCGCGAGCGACTGGAACAGCGAGGTGAGCCGCTGCTGGCCATCCAGAATCAGCGACTCCGGTTGCACCTGCCCGCTCGGGGCCGCTCCCTCGATCGGCCTGTACTTGAACCGGACATCCCCGCCGCCCTTGAGCAGCATCACGGTCCCGATCGGGTAGTTGAGGGACACCGAGGCCAGCAGACTCGCGATGTTGGGCCAAGGCCAGACCCAGCCACGCTGGAACTCGGGCAACTGAATCTTCCCCGCCTCGACCTGACCCAACAGATCCCGCAAGGGCCGCTTGTCGATGCTGAAAGTCTCTGTCGCCACATCTTCTCCTTGTGCAGCACAACACGTGCGCCGGCGCCCGCTCGTCGGGGGCGGGGGCGGCGCGCTCAGGATTCGCCCGGCTCGGCCCCGCCGGCCACCGGCCTATGACTTACCTCTCCCACCCTGCCTGAGCCTCAGCACTTCGGCCCCCTTCTTGGTCATTTTGCACCTGGAGCCGTGACGGTCCTGGAAGTGCAGGACTCAGCGTCCAGGAAGCAGCGGTGCCAGGAAGCGGCTCGGCTCACCGTGCCAGGTGCTGACCGAAGATCTCGTCGTTCGAGTCGAACTGATGGTGATCAACAGGGAATGACGGGAAATAGTCGGTCTCCGCCCGCCCTGTGAGAACGGCCAGAAGGAAGGGTCGTTCGTCGGGTAGACGGGCGTGACGGAGTACCCGATGGTTGCCCCTCGCTTGTCGACGACCGCCCTGACCTCTCCTCGACTCCCCGCATGACCGGCGAGCGAGCGAAGCGGTGCATGGTGACGAAGTTCCCACCGGCAAGCTCGGCATCGATTCGTTCAGTCAGCTGTGGGCGTTCTCCCACGCCTCGCGGATCGCGGCCGGAATGCGTCCGCCGGCGGATACTTGGTGACCGTTGGCCCGCGCCCATTCCCGAATGGTCTCGCTGTCGGCGGGTGGCCGGGCCGGAGCCTGTGGTGGGGCCCACAGCGTGGGGTCCGAGGGGACGAATGCCGTCGTCGGCTCGAGGACGTCCTTGGGGAACTGGGGCACGGACGTCTCACCGCTCAGTACGGAGACGAGGAACTCGGTGAGGGTCCCGTCGTAGGTGAACCACCGAGGCCCTCGGGCTTCATTCACGGCGACACGCCAGGCGTCCGGGGCAGTCCGTGGTTCAGTGATCCAGAAAAGGTGCTCGCCGTTTGTCGGTGCCGCCCATCGGCAGGAGTTGCCGCGGGTCGTACGGAGCAGGGTAGGTGCCTCGGTCGTGGTCCAGCTGCAGCTGCTCGCGGATCCTGGCGGGCATCGGGCCGGTGAGGTCGGCCCATTCAGTGACCCCGTCGGGTTGGTAGATGCGCAAGTAGTCGGCGAAGGACCCCGGGCCGTAAGTGGATGTGAGCTGCTTGTAGTCCTCGGGAAGCGGCACACCGAGAACGCTCTCGACCCGGTACCAGTCGATGGGGCGGTGGTGACTCGCATCCTCTGGTGGCGGGCAGAGTCGGGTCAGGGCGGCGAAGACGGTCACTGGATTCCTCTGGCGCGTCGTTTCAGCTGATCTGCGTGGTCAAGATTCTTGAACGGCTTGCCAAGGTGGAAACCACCTGATCCATTGGACTCCATCTGGATCCACTTCGGAACGGAGTCTTTCTCGTCGTCCGTGTATTCGAGGTAGACGCTATAAGTCACGGTCTCGTTGTTGTTGAAGACAGCATCGTAGATCTGCTTCTCGTAGCCCCGCATGTCCGGGCTGTTGGTAGGGGTCTGGGTGATGGTGAAAAGGTGCCATATCGCGGAAGGCGTCCTCGTCGACGTTCGGCCAGCCCACACCGACCACATCGAACATCGTGTCGACGCCTTCAGGAATCGTGTACCCCACGACGCACCCCCCGGTTAACGGATCATCAGCTCGGACCGCCATACGATTGGGCGCCAGGTCCTGCGCGATCGGGAGAGACGGGCACAATCGCCCGCCAGTACACCCACCGGTTCACCGGAAAGGCCGGTCCGCATGTCCGTCAGTCAGAAGTCCTGGGAAAGCGCGGTACGCCACCTGTTCGAGGACGCGTACCCGTATGACGCCACGGGTCCGCGCCGCCACGAGGACTGGGTGCTCGACGTCCTCGTGCTGATGGCGCGAGTACCGGACCCGCGCGGCTGGGCCGGTCTCGACGACGCGGCCCGGAACCCGGAGCGTGAGGCGTCCGCCACATATCCCTTCGTCGCCCACCCGCCGGAGTACGTCGCGAGGCGTCTCCAGGAGATCGACCGGAACAGCGCCGAGGATCTGCTCCTGGCCCTCACGGACGATGGGTGCACCCACTCCCGCCTGGCGCGCTTCGCGGAGAGTCGGGAGGAGCTACGGATGATGGCACGCACGATCCTCGCGCGTTATGGGGACGGCGCCAGCTACCACACCAACGTCACCAGGCCCGGCCATGCATACGGTTCACTCGATTTCACGAAGTCGGACTGGGGCTACAGCCCACTCAGCGTCTACACGGAGGACTACGGCCTCATCGTGGTCACGGACACCGAGGTGGGTATGTTCTGGAATTTCGCCGATTACTGATCCGCGCATGCCCTCTGCCGCGCGACCTCGGGAATCCGGCGGCGGTGCCGATCAAGGAGCGCGCATCAGGTTGCGGAGGCTGCCGACGAGGGCCGCCACATCTCGTTCACCCTGCTCCGGGTCCTCCGCCGTGCCCGGCAGGTCCGGAGCGGTTCGGCCGGGCCGTGGCGGCCGCTGGGCGGGCGGCGTCCACTTCCCCTTGTCGACGGCCTCCTGAAGCCGCACCAAGAAGTACGCGTGAGCTTCGCGCCACACCTGGCCCATGCCGCCGGCGCCGATCCGGCACACCAGGGCATACCCGCCGACCGTCTTCGGGTCGTCGTCCCGCAATGGCTCCACGCGCCGCACCTCCCCCACGTGACCGGTGTGAGCCGCCCTGATACGCGTGCGCCCCGGACTCGCCGAGTGCAGGCGACGGCCGGTGCGAAGGGCCCGCTCAGGGGCATGCCACTCGCGTCCCGCCACCGGCCGCCCCCGGACGTGGCGGAGCCCGGGAGTCGTATCCAGCTCCCGGGCCCCTGGGGTTGCCACCCAATTGCGCTTGCCAGCGCGTTTAAGAGTGCGGATCAGTCGTCATACCGTTGCGTTCTGCCTTTGAACTACCGCGCCGCGTAGAGGCGCAGGCCGGATTCGAACCAGCATTCAACGGTGTTCGTCCGTACTCGGTCGATCTGGCAATCGGCGGCGATACTGAAGCTGGAGCGAGAGTCTGAGATTGATCGCGGCTGCCTCTGCCATGTTGGGCCACCCCGGCAGGTGGTGCCGGGGGGAGGACTCGAACCTCCACCGTTACCGCGTCTTCAGGCTGAACGTTCAGTTTCAGCTTGCGCTCGTCACACGGGGCGGACCTCAATTCCGCCTCGTGCAGGGTGCGCAGCCCCCACGGCATTGGCGCGGGGGCGTTCTTGGGGGTGTGCCGCCTGGTGTTCGGGGTCAGCCGAACAGGTAGCCGAACACCGCGTCTCCGACCCTCCGGTCGGTGACCTCGGCGCCGTTGGCCTCCTCGCGGGCGAACTTCACCGCGTGCTGGAGCTTCTCGACGCGCTCCAGCAGCTCGTTCACCCGTCGCGCCGGCAGCGCTCCGGAGAACTTCACTGTCGTCCAGTACCCGATGGGCACGTCCTCGTAGTACACGTCGACCTGCGCCGGGTGCTTGTCGGTCGCCTCGGCCTTGACGTGGTTGCGCGGGACCTTCTTCGTGCGGATCGTGCGGACCGGGTCCGTCTTCCACAGGTCGGTCGAGGGGTCCAGCGACCAGGACTCGGCGGCGTCCAGGACCGGGAGCTTCTTCACGAAGGTGTGGAGGTCGGTGAGCTGCTTCTCCAGGAAGAGCAGGTAGCTGACCGGCACTTCGCTGACGACCGTACGCCCGTCCACGGTGACGTCCGCGCGGGCCGAGCAGTTCGCCCAGTCCTTCGTCGCGGTCACGTCGAACAGCCGGGTCAGCGACGCGGACATCTCACGCAGCGCCTCCTCGGCCTTGATCTGCACCCGCGCGGACTCGGGCGGCAGCTGCTCGCCCTCCTCGTCCTTCGGCTGGTACGTACGCGAGATGCCCGCCAGCAGCGCCGGCTTCTGCACCTTGTGGTGGGCCGCGGTGATGTCCTGGAGCGACTTGCTCTTGACACCCTTCTCCACGGCGATGATCTGGTTGAGCTTGGTCACTTCGCCCCCTTCGAGTGACAGAAACGTACCGCACCTGAACTCGATCACCCGTACGGTTTTTCGGCAGGCAGGGGCTACGGGGCCGAGGCTACGTCGCCGGGTACGTCACCCGGCCGCGCCCGTCGACCCGTGGCTCCGCGCCCCAGGCGCCCAGTTCGTGGACGCGGGGCTCGCCGGAGCCGGGGCCCATGATGTGCCGGACCGTCCAGCCGCGGGCGGTGAGCGTGTTGGCGATCAGCAGGCGGTGGCAGCGCCACGGCACCGGTTCGCCGCACATGACGGCGACACGGCCGCGCTCCGCGAGCGTGGTCAGGCGGGTGATGCCGTCCTCGTACGCCGGGAGGAGCGTGTAGTCGGCGTAGTTCCTGAAGCTCGGGTTGTGCCAGCCCGCGTTGACGGCGGGGTCCACGTCCTGCTTGCGCCGGCGGCCACCGAGCTCGTCCAGGTACACGTAGTCGATCCCTTCCCGCTCCAGCCACTCGCGCATCGCGTCGCGGGAGAACTGCGGACTCCGGCGCGAACCGGGGTGCGCCCGGACGTCGGCCAGTACGTCGATGCTCCGGTCCTCCAGCAGGCCGGTGAATGTCTCCTGGGGGCACGTCCAGTGCCCGATCGTCCAGATCTCATCCACGTGGACATGATGCCCCGGCGTACCCGGCGGCCGGGGGCGACATGCGGAGGACGTCAGCGCACGCTGCGGGCCAGCCGGAGGCCGAGGTCGTCGATCGCGAACGTGGGGTGGCTGCGGCGGCGCACCGTGGCGCCGCAGCCGCGCTCCGGTTCGGCCCAGCCTCCGCCCCGGAAGGTGCGGTACTCCCCGTAGACCTCCTCGTCGTAGAGGTCCCAGCACCACTCCCAGACGTTGCCCAGCATGTCGTGCAGGCCCCAGGCGTTCGCGGACCTGCCGCCGACGTCGTGCACCCGGCCGCCGGAGTTGCCGTCGTACCAGGCGATGGCGTCGATGTCGCCGTAGCGGTATCCCGGGGTCCCCGCCTTGCAGGCGTACTGCCACTCCGCCTCGGTGGGCAGGCGGTAGCCGTCGGAGGCGGGGTCGCGGGTCACCTCGCCGGTCCGTGCGTCGTGGGAGTAGACCGGGTCGAGTCCTGCGCGGGCCGAGAACAGGTTGCACAGGTCGACGGCGCCGAGCCAGCTGATGTCCGTCACGGGCAGGGCGCCGCCCGGCACGGTGGGTCCGAGCTCCTCCCCCGTGACGGCGCGGTGCTGCCGGGCGGTGGTGACGGGGTGGCGGCCGAGGAGGAAGGGCTCGATCCCCACCTGCCACTGTGCGCCCCGCCGGTCGTCCCTCAGGTCCACGGTGCCTGCCGGTATCCGGATCATGCAGGAGGCCGTCTCGTCGTCGGTGGGCGTGTGCACGCGGTGGGCCTTCCCGTACGGGGAGGCCGAAGTGCCCCCGTGCTCAAGCTAATCGGTCACCGGCCGAGCCTGCGGACAGGCGCACCGTCGAGGTAGGCGCGGATGTCCTCGACCGCGTCACCGTAGTACGCCGCGTAGTTGGCCTGCGACACATAGCCCAGGTGCGGTGTCGCCAGGAGGCGCGGTGCGCCGCGCATCGGGTGGCCCGCCGGGAGCGGCTCGACGTCGAACACGTCCACGCCCGCGCCCGCGATGGCTCCCCGGCGCAGTACGTCGAGCAGCGCGTCCTGGTCGACGATCGCCGCCCGCGAGGTGTTGACCAGGAAGCTTCCGGGCCGCATCAGCCCCAGCTCCTTCGCCCCCAGCAGCCCGCGTGTGCGCTCGCTCAGCACCAGGTGGACGGTGACGAAGTCGCTGGTCTCCAGCAGTTCCTCCTTGGACGCGGCGAGAACCGCCCCGGCCTCCCCGGCCCGCTCCGCGGTCAGGTTCTCACTCCAGGCCACCACGTCCATGCCGAAGGCGCGGCCGACGGCGGCGACCCGGCTGCCGATCTTGCCGAGCCCGAGGATGCCGAGCCTGCGCCCGTGCAGATCGGTTCCCACGGTGGACTGCCAGGGACCGCCCTCACGGAGGGAGTTGGCCTCGGTCACGAGGCCGCGCGCGAGGCCGAGCAGCAGCGCCCAGGTCAGCTCGACGGGCGGGGTCGCCGTGCTGGCGGTGCCGCAGACGGTGACGCCGTGGCGTTGGGCGGCGGCGTGGTCGATGGAGGTGTTGCGCATGCCGGAGGCGACGATCAGTCGGAGCCTGGGCAGCCGTTCGATCAGCGTCGCGGGGAACGGCACGCGCTCCCGGAGGGTCACGACCATGTCGAAGTCGGCCAGGCGGGAGGCGAGTTCGTCCTCCGTCGCGCAGTGCTCGGCGAAGCTGACCACGTCGATGTCGTCGGCGACGGGTGACCAGTCGGCGGCGGTGGCCGCCACCGACTGGTAGTCGTCGAGCACGGCACAGCGGAGCTTCATGGTGGCTTCCCCTTCGACGGTACGGGTACTGGCACTGCGGCAGCACCGGGGAATCTACCGGCCGCGTACCGGGCTCACGCGTCCGGCCAGGCCTCCCTGTTCCGCGCGACGTCGTAGACCCTCTCCACCTGGGTGGGGGTGAACACGCCCGTCAGCGGGGTGAGGACGGACAGCTGACGCTCCCGGCAGACGCGGACGCCGGCCGGTGTGGAGGCCACCTCCAGCGCCGTGACGCCGGTGAACACCAGCACGGTCTGTACGGGCACGTCGAAGGCGCAGTACGCCTCCAGCGCGGCCCGTGCCCGCCGGGCGCCGGGCCGGCCGTCGAGCTCGTACGGCTGCGGGGCGCCGTCGTCGATGTGCAGGGCGCCCTCTGCGATCCGTACCGAAGCCCCGGGGCGGTGATCGGTGCTCACGGCGAACACACCGCCGGGCCCGATGAGCAGGTGCCCGATCTCCGTGCCGTCCGGCAGCGGTACGGAGTGCAGGACCCTCCAGCCGTGCCGGGTCAGCCGCTTGAGCTCCGCCCCGACCCGCCGCTCCCCGGCGAGGGCGCCGCGCCGCGGGTCCGCGTCCTTGTGCCGCCGCAGCGCCCCGGTGGCGACCCGTACGAGCGCGCCGGTCCCGGATTCGCCCAGTTGCTCGCGGAGTTGGGCGCCCGGCCGGCGCGACGCCAGGTCGGTCGCGGGTGTCAGCGCGGGGAGGACGGCCGGCCTCCGGGGCCGCTCCTGCGCAGGCACCACCTCCGACGCGGGCACCCCCTCCGGCGCGGGCACCGCTTCGGGCGCGGGCGCCACGTCCGGAACAGGCACCGCTTCGGGCGCAGGCACCACCTCCGACGCGGGCGCCGCCACGCCCGGAACAGGCGCCACGTCCACCGCGGGCGTCACGTCCACGTCAGGCGCCACGTCCACCTCGGGCGCCGGTCCCCGCACGGGCGGCGCCTCCTGCGCGGCCCCCCGCTTCCGCATCCCCCGCATCGGCGGGATCCGCGGGACCGGAGGCGGCGCGGGCCGGGACCGGGGTCCGGCCGGGGCCTCCTCGCCGACGAGCGCCGGCAGGTCCGGGACCTGGCGTGCGAGCGCGTCGGTCACGGCGTCGCGGTAGCGCGGGTGCAGGACGGTGATCGTGCCGCTGCCCCGGTCCGCCCATCCGATCGCGGTGCCGTCCGGCAGGTTCACATAGAGCCGGTCGTGCCCGAAGAGCTGCCATGACGTGACCTTGAGATCCTGCATCGTGCCCCCTCTGTTCACCCCACCGACGTCCTTGCCTCCCCCAGCCTGTACGGCGGGCCGGCCCCCGCACAGGGCGCAGAGCGGGCGCGCGGAGTCGGGAGCACGGCGTTCCGGAGCAGTCCGGGCCCTGTGTGCCCCGGACTGCTCCGGCGCCCCGGTCAGGCCAGGGGGAGGCCCGGTGCCGGATATGCCTCCATCATGGTCCTCACTTCGTCCCTGACCTTGGAAACGGTCGTTTCGTCACCTGTACGAGCGGCATCGACCACAAGATCGATCCACTGCGCGACCGCACCCATCTCGGAGGAAGGAATACCCCGGGACGTCAGGGCGGGCGTGCCGATACGGATGCCGGACGGGTCGAAGGGCTTACGGGGGTCGTACGGGACGGTGTTGTAGTTGACGACGATCCCGGCCCGGTCGAGCGCCTTGGCCGCGATCTTCCCGGATACGCCCTTGCCCGTGAGGTCGGCCAGCAGCAGATGGTTGTCCGTACCGCCGGAGACGAGGTCGAAGCCGCGTGCCGCCAGCTCCTCGCCCAGCGCACGGGCGTTGGCGACGACCTGGCGGGCGTAGGCCGCGAAGTCCGCCCCGGCCGCCTCCTTCAGCGCTACGGCGATGGCGGCGGTCGTCTGGTTGTGCGGGCCGCCCTGGAGGCCGGGGAAGACGGCGCGGTCGACGGCCTTGGCGTGCTCGGCCCGGGTCAGCAGCATCGCCCCGCGCGGCCCGCGCAGGGTCTTGTGGGTGGTCGTCGACACCACGTCGGCGTACGGGGCGGGCGAGGGGTGCGCACCGCCGGCGATCAGCCCCGCGATATGGGCGACGTCGGCCACCAGAACCGCGCCGACCTCGCGGGCGATCTCCGCGAAGCCGGCGAAGTCGATCACGCGGGGCACGGCGGTGCCGCCGCAGAAGATCAGCTTGGGCCGTTCGGCACGCGCCAGGTCGCGTACCTCGTCCAGGTCGATGCGTCCGGTGTCGCGCCGCACGCCGTAGCGCACGCCCCGGAACCACGTGCCGGTGGCCGAGACGCCCCAGCCATGGGTGAGGTGGCCGCCCATCGGCAGCGACATCCCGAGGACGGTGTCGCCGGGCTCCAGGAACGCCAGGTAGACGGCGAGGTTGGCCGGGGAGCCGGAGTAGGGCTGGACGTTGGCGTGGTCCATCGCGAACAGCGCCTTGGCCCGCTCGACGGCGAGGGTCTCCACCTGGTCGATGACCTGCTGGCCCTCGTAGTAGCGCTTGCCGGGGTAGCCCTCGGAGTACTTGTTCTGCAGGACGGTGCCGGATGCCTCCAGCACGGCGGCGGAGACGTAGTTCTCGCTGGGGATCAGGCGCAGGGTGTCCGCCTGGAGCCGCTCCTCGGCGTCCACCAGGGCGGCGAGTTCCGGGTCGGCTTCTGTCAGGGCGGGGCGTGCCGGAGCGAAAAGGGACGGCGCGGTTCCGGACTGAGCGGAACGGGACGGCGCGGTTCCGGACTGAGCGGGGCGGGGCGGTGCGGGACGGCGTGCATCGGACGGCTGTACGGCCACGGGTTTCCTCCCGGGTCGGTCGCACGGGGGCGACGTGGACCCGGACTGCCCAGGCGGACGGCCTCCGGCGACGACTCCCCGGGACGTGCCCGGGGTGTGCCGCTCCCTCGTGGTCGATTCCACGGAGCACCCTTGCGGGTACGCGCCAGTCGCGGCACTCGGCACTTTACTGCGGGGCCGCCCGTCCCGACACCGTGCGCGGCGCGTGTCAGGCCGAGGTGCGTTTCCGTGCGCCCCCGGACGGCTTCTTCGCCGCGGGCTTCTTCTCGGCGACCTTCTTCGCCGTCGTCTTCCTGGCCGCCTGCTTCTCGGGCGCCGACTTCTTCGCCGGCGGTTTCCCGGAGCTCTTCTTCGCCTCGGTCTTCTTCGCCGCCGTCTTCCTCGGTGCCGTCTTCCTCGGTGCCGCCTTCTTCGGTGCCGCCTTCTTCGAAGAGGCCCCCTCCGAGGACGCCCCGGTCTTCTTGGCGCCGCCGCCCCGGCCGGAGCCGATGTGGTGGACGTCGGCGTCCTTGCTGTCGCCGTCCTCCCCGTGGGACTCCTTCGCCGCCCGCACGCTGTTCTCCAGCGCCGCCATCAGGTCGATCACCTTGCCCTCGGGCTTCTCCGCCTCCTCCGCCAAGGGCTCGCCGGCCGCCTTCGCCGCGACCAGTTCCTCGACCGCCTCGCGGTAGTCGTCGTGGAGCGTGTCCATGTCGGCGTCGCCGAGGGTGTTCATCAGCGCGTCCGCCAGGTCCAGTTCCGCGTCGCGCACCTTGACGCCGGTCTCCGGGGCCACGCCTTCCGGGGCGCGGATCTCGTCCGGCCACAGCAGGCCGTGCATCGCGATCACGTCGCCGGAGACCCGCAGCATGCCGAGCCGCTCCCGCCCCCGCAGGGCGTACTTCGCGACGGCGACCTTGCCGCTGCGCCTGAGGGCCTCGCGCAGCAGGGCGTACGGCTTGGCGGCGGGGACGCCGTTGGCCGAGAGGTAGTAGGCCGAGTCCAGCTGGAGGGGGTCGACGGCCGAGGACGGCACGAACCCCTCGATCTCGATCGTCTTGGCGGTGGGGAGCGGCAGCGAGGCCAGGTCCTCGTCGGTCACGGGGATCACCGTGCCGTCGGCGTCCTCGTACGCCTTGACGGTCTCGGAGGCCGGCACCTCCTCCTCGTCCAGCTCGCAGACCTTGCGGTAGCGGATCCGGCCCCCGTCCTCGACGTGGATCTGCCGGAAGGAGATCGCGTGGTTCTCCGTGGCGTTCATGAGCTTGACCGGGATGCTGACCAGACCGAACGAGATGGAGCCGTTCCAGATGGACCTCACCGTTCACCCCTTACGCCCGCCACGACCACATTCATGCGATTTCATGTGATTCTTATCGTATGACGCCGATCACAGAGGTGGAGGGGCGGCGCCTGGCGCTCAGCAATCTCGACAAGGTGCTGTACCCCGCCACCGGTACGACCAAGGGCGAGGTGCTGCACTACTACGCGGCCACGGCGGCGGACGCGATGCTGCCGCACCTGCGCGACCGTCCGCTGTCCTTCCTGCGGTATCCGGACGGGCCGGAGGGGCTGCGCTTCTTCACCAAGAATCCGCCGCCCGGTACGCCCGACTGGGTGCGTACGGCCCCGGTCCCCCGCAGTGACGACCCCGGTGCCCGGCAGGTGCTCGCCCAGGACCTTCCTTCGCTGATGTGGGCGGCGAACCTGGTGGTGGAGTTCCACACCCATCAGTGGCGGCAGGACGCCCCGGCCGTGGCCGACCGGATGGTGTTCGACCTGGACCCCGGACCGCCCGCGGGCGTCGTCGAGTGCTGCGCGGTCGCCCTCTGGCTGCGGGAGCGGCTGGCGGAGGACGGGCTGTCCTCGTACGGGAAGACCTCGGGCTCGAAGGGGCTGCATCTGCTCGTCCCCCTGGAACCCACCCCCTCCGAGGAGGTGACGGCGTACGCGAGGAGACTGGCGGTGGAGGCGCAGGGGGCGCTGCCCGATCTGGCCGTGTACCGGATGACGCGCGCGCTGCGCCCGGGGAAGGTGTTCGTGGATTTCAGCCAGAACGCCGCCGCGAAGACCACCGCGGCGCCGTACACCCTGCGGGCGAAGGGCAGCCCGACCGTCTCCGCACCCGTCACCTGGGACGAGATCGAGGCCTGCGGGGCGCCGGGCGATCTCCTCTTCCTCGCCGGCGGCATGGCCGAGCGGCTGGAGAGGCACGGAGATCTGCTGGCTCCACTCACCGATCCCGGGCAGGCCCGGCCCTTGCCGGAGGACTGAGAGCGGCGGAGGGTACAGGCCACGCACAGCGCTCCCACAGCCCAGGGCGGGTGCGGCCAGGAAAGGCCGCAAGTGGAGGGTGGATTGTCCTGGGCGTGGTGCACACTCGGCGCAGACGCTGCTGTGCGGGCACGGCTCCGCCGCGTCCGGGGTCCAGGAAACGGGGAGGGTGTGGCGTGTTCACGGGGATCGACGAGGTCGACTGGGCCTCGATGGAGCATGCCTACGGTCCGGCCGACGATGTGCCGGGGCTCCTGTACGGACTCGCCTCCGCCGATCCGGCGGAGCGGGAGTACGCGCTCGACGGCATGTACGGCGCGGTGCACCACCAGGGCGATGTGTACGCCTGCACGCTCGCGTGCATCCCGTTCCTCTTCGAGCTGGCCGTGGACCCCGGGATACGGGACCGGGGCGGCATCGTCGAGCTGCTCACCAGCATCGGCGGCATCGATCTGGACGAGGACGACGAGAACGAGCTGGACGAGGACGAGATCGAGGGCGTGGCGAACTACGCGATGGCCGCGGCCGCCGTGTCCGCCGGTTCCGCGGTGTTCTTCGAGCTGGTGGCCGACGAGGACCCGGGTGTGCGGCTCGCCGCGCCGCTCGCCCTGGCCACCCTGCACGGCCGGCCGGGCAGGGTGCTCGCGCTGCTGCGGGAGCGGCTGCCGGTGGAGGCGGACGACGAGGTGCGGCTGGCGCTCGTCGAGGCCGCGGGCCGGATCGCGCTGCGCCACCGGCCGCTCGCGGGGCAGGCGGCAGACTGGCTGAGCAGGCTCGCCGCCGAGGCGTATCCGCCCGGGCTGCGGCTCGCGGCCCTCGCCCAGCTGGCCAGGTGCGCCCCGGACGCGCTGCCCGGTGACGTCGTACGGGTGGTGTCGGGTCTGCTGCGGGAGCTGCGCTCGCGGCCTTCGCGGCCGGAACCGCCGGCCGCGAAGGCGCCCGGCGGTGACGACGCCGGGGCGGACCGGGCCACCTCACCGACGCTGGTGGGCCAGCTGCGGGAGCTGTCGGCCGGGGAGCCCGCCGGCCGCAGCACCCCGTGGGCCGCCGACCTGCTGCGGACGCTCCACGTCGGCCTGGACGACCGTGTCGAGGACCGTACGGCGCTGCTGGCCGACCAGCTGTGCAGCCCGGACCCCTGGCAGCGCATCGACGCCGTGCGGATGAGCGGCGGGCTGATCCGGGCCTGGCGCGGTTCGTACGAGGGCCTGGTGCGGCTCGTCGGCGTACAGCTCACGGATCCCGAGCCGCGGCTCGCCGAGGCCGCCTCGCACGTGCTGGAGGAGTTGTTCGGGCTGGCGGCGCCCGCTGCCGATGCCCTGGCCGCGCGGGTGGCCGCGGACCCGGGTGCGTGGGTCAGGGCGTGGGCGAGCGGGCCGCCGGGCCTGGGCTCGGCGGTGAAGGCGCTGGCCCGGCTGGGTGACGCCCGGGTGCTGCCCGCGCTGGCGGCGGCCCTGGAGCGGCCGGAGGTGCCGCACGACGTGGGATTCGCGATCCGGTGCCTCGGTGACGCGGCGGCCCCCCTCGCGGGGACGCTGCGGCGCAGGCTCGGCGAGGTCGGCCTGGACGAGGGGGCGTACGACCGGGCGAGCCCGCTGCTCGCCGGGCTGACGGCGCTGCGCGCGGGTGAGGCCGCTCCGGAGGTGCTGCGGGTGCTGCGGGGGGCGCCCGAGTACCGGGGCGAGTGGCTGCGTACGGCGGCCCTTCGGGCGCTGAGGTCGTTCGGGCCGGCGGCCCACTGTGCCGTTCCGGAGCTGCGGCGGCTGATCCGGCGGCCGGGGACCGCGGCGGCGACGGAGGCGGCGGAGGCCCTGTGGGCGGTCACGGGCGACGCGGGCACGGTCCTGCCGGTGCTGGCCGAGGGGCTGCGGGCGGAGCAGGTGCGCGACTGCCGGGCGGCGGTGAGCGCGCTGGGCGGGCTGGGGAGGCGGGCCGAGGCGGTGGCTCCGAGGCTGCGGGGCCTGCTGGCGCACGAGGAGCTGTGGCTCCGTGTCGACGCCGCGATCGCCCTCTGGGAGGTCTCGGGGCGCGCGGACGACTCCGTCCCGGTGCTCCTCTCCGCGTGGGAGCAGAACCGTCACGTCAGGGTCCGGGTCGCGGAATGTCTGGCGCGGATGGGCCCGGCTGGTGCAGGGTCGGACGCGGCACAGGTGCTGCGTGCCGAGCTTCTCTCCGTACGCCGTCACAACGCGATGGACGGCGGCTACGGCAGTCACGACACTTATGAGGACGAGAGGCTGCTGGCGCTCTGCCGGCGGGCACTCCTGGGAGACACGGGGAAAGGAACCACATCATGATCATTTTCGGCACCAAGGGCTACCTCTACCAACTGGCGGTCCTGACGATGGTGTGCGGCTGGTGCGGCAACCCCGCGGCGCACACGCTGCGCAAGCGGGTCACCAAGTTCACGCTGTTCTTCGTGCCGCTGTTCCCGTTCTCGACGAAGTACGCGACGCAGTGCACCTTCTGCGGCGGCGAGCGGCAGATACCGAAGGAGCAGGCCGACCAGCTGCTGGCACAGGCCCAGGGCGGCCAGGACGGCAATCCGTACGGCGCCGCGCAGCAGCAGCCCGGCTACGCGCCCCCCGGCGGCCAGAACCCGTACCAGCGCTGACAGCGCGCCGGGAGCGGCCGAGGAGTGCCACGAAGCTGACATAAGGGAAATAACACCCGCCTCTTGCTACGTTGCGGGGCATGACCGCACCGACGGCGGAGGCACGCCCGCCCGAGCTACGCCTGCCCAAGCGGCGCGGGGTCGAGCTCTCGCTCCTGATCGGGGCCGTGATCGTCTCCGTCTACGGCTACGCCGCCGTCGGCCTCGCCCGGAACGACGCCGTACCTCCCGATGTCGCCGGATACGGCGCCGGTCTCGGCCTCCTCGCCCTGCTCGCCCATCTCGCGGTCCGCTTCCGCGCCCCGTTCGCCGATCCGCTGCTGCTGCCCATCGCCGTGCTGCTCAACGGGCTGGGCCTGGTGCTGATCTACCGGCTGGACCTGGAGACCCCGAGCGACCGGGCGGCGACGACGCAGCTGATCTGGTCCACGCTCGGGGTGGCGTTCTTCATCGCGGTGGTGGTGTTCCTGCGTGACCACCGGGTGCTCCAGCGGTACGCCTATCTTTCGGTCGCCGCCGCCCTCGTCCTGATGATCGTGCCGATCTTCTTCCCGGCGGTGAACGGGGCGAAGATCTGGATCAGGGTGGGCGGATTCTCCTTCCAGCCGGGCGAGTTCGCGAAGATTCTCCTCGCCGTCTTCTTCGCCGCCTACCTCGCGGCGAACCGCAACGCGCTCGCCTACACCGGCCGCAGGATCTGGAAGCTCCAGTTCCCCACCGGCCGGGTGCTGGGCCCGATCGTCGCGATCTGGCTGCTCAGCGTCGGTGTCCTCGTCCTCGAACGGGATCTGGGCACCTCGCTGCTCTTCTTCGGGCTCTTCGTGATCCTGCTCTACGTGGCCACCGGCAGGACCGGCTGGATCGCGGTGGGACTGCTCCTCGCGGCGGCCGGCGCCTTCGCCGTCGGCTCGTTCGAACCCCATGTGCACAGCAGGGTGGAGGACTGGCTGGACCCGTACGCCACGATCGACGCGGGCCAGGGGCCCAGCCAGCTCGCGCAGTCCCTCTTCGCTTTCGCGGCGGGCGGGATGCTCGGCACCGGTCTCGGGCTAGGCCACTCCATCCTCATCGGCTTCGCCGCCAAGTCCGACTTCATCCTGGCCACCGCGGGGGAGGAGCTCGGCCTGGCCGGACTCACCGCGATCTTCCTGCTGTACGCCCTGCTCGTCGCCCGCGGCTTCCGTGCGGGGCTGGCCCTGCGGGACCCCTTCGGGCGGCTCCTGTCGGTCGGTCTCGCCTCGATCCTGGCGCTCCAGGTCTTCGTGATCGCGGGCGGGGTGATGGGGCTGATCCCGCTGACCGGGATGGCGATGCCCTTCCTGGCCCAGGGCGGATCGTCCGTGGTCACCAACTGGATCATCGTGGCGCTGCTCATCCGGGTCAGCGATGTGGCCCGCACACCCGACCCCGCCACGGAGACCGTGCCTGCCGGGGAGGGACCGTGATCCGCCACATCCGGCACGCCGCCGGGTTCTGCCTGCTCCTGCTCCTCGCCCTGCTGGCCAACGCCGCGCGTGTCCAGCTCTTCGAGGCCGACGAGCTCACGACCAACCCCGCCAACCGCCGCACCACCATCGACCGTTACGACCAGCAGCGCGGCAACATCCTGGTCGGCGACGAACCCGTCACCGGGTCGAAGGACACCGGCGAGCAGCTCGCGTACGAGCGCACCTACCGCCACGGGCCGCTGTACGCGCCGGTGACGGGCTACGCCTCGCAGACGTACGGCACCACGCTGCTGGAGAACGCCGAGGACGGCGTCCTCTCCGGCACCGACCCGATCCTGGCCCCGCTCCCGCTGTGGGGGGACATCACCCGCAGCCGGCAGCCCGGCGGCGACGTCGTCACCACCATCGAGGACTCGGTGCAACGCGCGGCGTACGAGGGACTGGACGGCCGGCGCGGCGCGGTCGCCGCCCTGGACCCCGCCACCGGCCGGATCCTGGCGCTGGTCTCCTCCCCGTCGTACGACCCCGAGGTACTCTCCGGCACCGGTTTCGCCGTCACGGACGCCTGGGCGCGGCTCAACCGCGCGGAGAGCCGGCCGATGCTCAACCGGGCCATCCGGCAGACCTACCCGCCCGGCTCCGCCTTCAAGATCGTGACAGCGGCGGCGGCACTGGACGCGGAGGTGGTCACCGATCCGGACGCGGAGACCGACACCCCGTCCCCGTACGTCCTGCCCGGCACCTCGACCGTGCTGCCCGACGAGGCACGCGGCTGCGAGAAGGCGTCCCTGGCGGAGGCGATCCGGGTCTCCTGCAACACGGTGATGGCGCACCTCGGCGTCGAGGTGGGGCTGGACGGGATGCTGGAGGCGGTGGACAGGTTCGGCTTCAACGACGACGGCCTGAAGATCCCGTCCCGGGTCGCCCGCAGCAACTTCGACTCGGACATGAGCGACGACCAGCTGGCCCAGTCCTCGATCGGCCAGTTCGACACGACGGCGACCCCGCTCCAGATGGCCATGGTGGCCTCGGCGGTCGCGAACGGCGGCGATCTCATGCGCCCCCACCTGGTGGAGAAGGTCACCACCGACGACGGTGACACGGTCCGGCAGCAGGGCTCGGACTCGTACCACCGGGCGATGAGCCCGACGACGGCCCAGCAGCTCCAGCGGATGATGGTCGACGTGGTGGAGGACGGCACCGGCACCAACGCGGCGATCGACGGGGTGACGGTCGGCGGCAAGACGGGCACGGCGCAGCACGGGGTCGACAACTCCGGTACGCCGTACGCCTGGTTCATCGCCTGGGCACAGGCACCCGACTCCGGCCGCCCGGCGGTCGCCGTGGCGGTGGTGGTGGAGGACGCGGCGGCGGACCGGGCCGATGTCAGCGGGGGCGGCGACGCGGCTCCGATCGCCCGAGCGGTGATGGAGGCGGCGCTGAATGCCCGAGACTGACCGCATGACTTCAGCGGTGGCGGCGGCGCTGGCCCGGATCGGCGAACTGGATCCGGAGCTGCACGCGTTCACGGAGGTACGGCACGAGGAGGCACTCGCCGAGGAGCGGTCCGCCCGTGGTCTCCCGCTCGCCGGGCTGCCGTTCGCGGTGAAGGGCCGCAGGGGCCTCGGCTCGTACGCGGCCCGCCGCCTGGCCGCCGCGGGGGGCGTCCCGGTCGGCACGACGTCCGTCCCGGGGCCGGGTACCCACTGGCAGACGTGGGGTCAGGGCGCGCACGGCCGTACGGTCAACCCGTGGCGGCCCGACCGCACTCCGGGAGGCTCCTCGGCGGGCTCTGCGGTGGCGGTCGCGGCCCGCATGGTGGAGCTGGCGACGGGCAGCGACGGGGCCGGTTCGGTGCGGATCCCGGCGGCGTGGTGCGGGGTGTTCGGCCTGAAGACGACGAACGGCGCGCTGCCCTCCCCCGACCGCACGGGCCTCGCCTCCCCCGGTGTGCTGGCCGGCTCGGCGGCACGGGCGGAGACATGTCTGCGCCACGTGCTGGACGGCTACGCGCCCCGGCCGGCGCTGCTTCCGGTCCCGGCCGCCTACAGCCCTGACCTGGGCTTCGCGTCCGTGGAGCCGGAGGTGGCCGGGGTGACGCGGGCGGCGGTGGAGCGGCTGGCGGAGGCCGGGGTGATCCGCCTGGTCCAGGACCCCGTCACGCTGCTCGACCCGGCGGAGACGTGGATGGCGGTGCGCGGGGAGTCGACGACCCCCGCCACCCGGGCGCTGCGGGCCGCCAACGACCGCACGCTCGACGGCTTCTTCGCCCGTACGCCCCTGCTCCTCACCCCGGTGACGCCCAACCCGCCGCACGGCCACGAGGGCCCGGGCGACGTCTATTCCACGGCGCTCACCTGGGCGTTCAACCTCAGCGGCCATCCGGCGGCGAGCGTGCCGGCCGGTTTCACCCCGGACGGCTGCCCGGCCGGTCTCCAGCTGGTGACCGACCGGGGGACGGAGGCGGCACTGCTCGGCATCGCGTGCGCGGTGGAACGCGTCCTGCCGCCGCCGGGACCGCCGCGCCGGATCGGCTGACCCGTCAGTTCAGGGGCTCCCGCCGCAGGCGCCACTCGGATGGAACGCCCTCCACCCCGGTGGCCGCCCCGACGACGCCCCCGGTGATGGCGCATGTGGTGTCCACGTCCCCGAAGCCCTCCGCCGTCGACCACAGGGCGGCCTCCAGGTCGCCCGGGTGCCGCGCGGCGGTCCACAGGGCGAACGGCACGGTGTCGTCGGCCCTGATCCGGCTCCCGTTGCCCAGGAGGTCGGCGGCCTTCCACGGCTCGCTCGCGAACGGCACCTCCGCCGCGCGGAGCACTCCGTCGCGCACCGGCCCCTCGGGGGTGTGACCGGCGACCGCCTCCAGCGTGAACTCCCCGCGCACCGACAGTGCCGCGGCGACCGCGACCGCCACGGCACCGGCGACGCCCTCCGGGTGGGCGTGGGTGACGACCGCCGAGAGCACGGCCTGTTCTGCGGCGTGTCCGAGGTCCGCGTGGAAGCGGGCCCCGAGGGGCGCGACCCGCATCGCCGCTCCGTTGCCCAAACTGCCGCCCTCGAATAGCCCCGGCGCGAGGGTGCGCCAGTCGGCCGGTGAGGCCAGCAGCTCCGGCAGCAGCACGTGCATGCCGTGGCCGTAACCACGGGCACGGTCCGCGTCGAAGGCCAGGGCGTAGTACAGGGCGAGCCGGTCCTGCTCGACCTGCCCGTACTCGTCGAGGACCCGCTGCAGGGCCAGCGCCAGCGCGGTGTCGTCGGTCCAGTGCCAGAGGGGCTCGTGCGGGGCACGGCGCGCCCGGACCTCGGCGTAGGCCTGCCGGGGCGGCCGGAAGAGCGGGAACCAGCGCTCCCCGAAGGCGTCACCGAGGGCGAGTGCTTCGAGGCTGCGGCGGGCCGCTTCGGCGTCACCGGGGCCGGGAGGGGAGTTCATGCCCGCCATCCTCCGCCCGCGTACCCGGTACGTACACCGGATATGAGTACGGAAGCTCACGCCCCTCCTCTCCGGCCACGGCAGGCTGGGCACAGTCACCGACCACCAGAGGGAGCCCCACCATGCGCACGGCCGACCGAATCCGCACCACGCTCGGGCTCGCCCTCGCCGGTGTCACCGTCGCCCTGTCCACCACCGCCTGCTCGATGCAGGACGCCGTGTGCGGGGGCGGCGAGTACCCGGTCCTGCACGTGGGCAGCGCCGGCAGCGCGTGCGTGTCCGACGACGAGGAACCGCCCAAGGGCTACGCCCGCTACCCGGAGGGCAAGGTGCCCGAGCGCGTGGACGACAAGTGGTACACGTACTGGAGCACCCGGACCCTCGACGAGAACGGCAGGACCATCGAGATCCCCGAGGAGGGCTGAGGCTGCTCCGGGGCCTGAGTTCAGCCGTCCGTCCCGCCCTCCGCGATCGCCTCCGCGACCTCGGCGACCCGCTCCTGCTCCTCCGCCGCGAAGCGGTCGCGGTCCAGCTGCTCGGCTATCTCCTCGTCCTGGGCCATCAGGAGGTCGAGATTCGAGTCGCCCAGCTCGAAGACACCCATGTCGACGTAGGCCTTCTGGAGCCGTTCGCCCCAGAGGCCGATGTCCTTCACACAGGGGACGATCCGGCTGAAGAGGAGCTTGCGGAAGAGCTGGAGATATTCCGAGTGCTCGGAGAGGTCCTTGGCCTCCTGCTTGCCGATGCCGAAGTTCTCCAGGACCTCGACGCCGCTGAGCCGGTCGCGCATCAGGTAGCAGCCCTCGATGACGAACTCCTCGCGCTCGCGCAGTTCCGCGTCGCTCAGCTGCTTGTAGTAGTCGCGCAGCGCCATCCGCCCGAAGGCCACGTGCCGGGCCTCGTCCTGCATGACGTAGGCGAGGATCTGCTTGGGCAGCGGCCTGGTCGTGGTGTCGCGGATCATGCCGAACGCGGCGAGCGCGAGCCCTTCGATGAGGACCTGCATGCCGAGGTAGGGCATGTCCCAGCGGGAGTCGCGCAGGGTGTCTCCGAGCAGCCCCTGGAGGTTGTCGTTGACCGGGTAGAGCATCCCGATCTTCTCGTGCAGGAAGCGGCCGTAGATCTCCGCGTGCCGCGCCTCGTCCATGGTCTGGGTCGCGGAGTAGAACTTCGCGTCCAGGTCGGGGACGGACTCCACGATCCGCGCGGCGCAGACCATGGCGCCCTGCTCACCGTGGAGGAACTGGCTGAACTGCCAGGAGGTGTAGTGCTTGCGGAGCTCGCCACGGTCCCGCTCGGTCATCTTGGCCCAGTGCGGGGTGCCGTGGAGCGTCAGGGCCTCGTCCGGGGTGCCGAGCGGGTCGGCGGGGTCGACCTCCAGGCTCCAGTCGATGCGCTTGTTGCCGTCCCACTGCTTGTCCTTGCCCTTCTGGTAGAGGGCGAGGAGGCGTTCGCGGCCGTCGTCGTAGTCCCAGCTGAAACGGGCCGCGCCCGTGGCGGGCACCTGCCATGTCGGCGCGGCGGGTGGGGTGATGTAGAGGTCGTGTGTCGACACGGACAGCTCCTTCGCCCGGCGAGGATCGTGCATTCCGTGGTGCTGACGTCAGTTGGCAGGTTCACACGTTGGTAGACACGCGGTCAACAAGTCGCGCACGAGGGATTGACTCCCTTGCTGACAGGCAGTCTCATAATTCATGAGCGAAACCTGACCGCCGGTAACCCCTCTGCGAGGTGCCTTCAGCCGTGACGACAGTGACCGACGAGGACATACAGGCGCTGCGCGATGCGCTCGGCCCCCTCAAGGACCGTGAACAGGTGGCGGCCCGCCTGCTCGAGGCCTCGGCCAAGCACTCCTTCGACCCGGACACCGAGCTCGACTGGGCTTCGGCCGTCGAGGACGGCAAGTGGTTCTGGCCGCCCGAGCTGGTCTCCCTCTACGACACCCCGCTGTGGCGGAAGATGTCCGAGGAACAGCGGATGGACCTGGCCCGCCACGAGGCGGCGTCGCTGGCCTCGCTCGGGATCTGGTTCGAGATCATCCTGATGCAGCTGCTCGTCCGGCACATCTACGACAAGTCCGTGACCAGCAAGCACGTCCGCTACGCCCTCACCGAGATAGCCGACGAGTGCCGGCACTCCATGATGTTCGCCCGCATGATCGAGTGGGGCGGTGCTCCCGCCTACCCGGTCCCCCGGCGCTACCACAACCTGGCGCGGGTGCTGAAGACCGTCTCCACCACTCCCGGTTCGTTCGCCGCGACCCTGCTCGGCGAGGAGATCCTGGACTGGATGCAGCGGCTGACCTTCCCCGACGAGCGCGTCCAGTCACTCGTACGCGGAGTGACCCGCATCCACGTGGTCGAGGAGGCGCGGCACGTGCGTTACGCCCGTGAGGAGCTGCGGCGCCAGATGGTGACCGCTCCCCCCTGGCAGCGCAGGCTCACCCGGCTCAACTGCGGGGAGGCGGCGCGTGTGTTCTCCGTCTGCTTCGTGAACCCGCAGGTGTACGAGAACGTCGGCCTGGACCGCCACGAGGCCGTCGCGCAGGTGAAGGCGAGCGGCCACCGGGCGGAGGTCATGCAGACGGGAGCGAAGCGGCTCACGGACTTCTTCGACGACATCGGCGTGCTCAACGGGGTGGGACGCAGGCTGTGGAAGAGCTCGGGTCTGCTGGCCTGAGGCAGCCCCCCGGGTGCCGGCCGGCCTTAGGCTTCGGAGTATGACCTCCGCACCCGCAGCACCGCCGGCCCGCGCATACCGACGGCTCGGTGTCGAGGAACGCCGCGCCCAACTGCTGGGCGCGGCGCTCACGCTCTTCGCCCACCGGGCGCCGGACGACGTGTCGATCGACGAGGTGGCGGCGGCGGCCGGGGTCTCCCGGCCGCTCGTCTACCGCTACTTCCCCGGCGGCAGGCAGCAGTTGTACGAGGCGGCGCTCGGGTCGGCCGCCGAGCAGCTGACGCTCTGCTTCGCGGAACCCGCGGTCGGCCCGCCCACGGAGCGCGTCAGCCGGGTCCTCGACCGCTACCTCGGTTTCGTCGACCAGCACGACGCCGGCTTCAGCGCCTTGCTGCGCGGGGGCAGTGTGGCCGAGACCTCCCGCACCTCCACCATCGTGGACGGTGTGCGCAGGTCGGCGGCCGAGCAGATCCTGCTCCATCTCGGCCGGGGCCGTGGCCCGGGGCAGGAACCGGCCGGGCCGCGCCTGCGGATGATGGTGCGCACCTGGATCGCCGCCGTGGAGGCCGCGTCCCTGATCTGGCTGGACGAGGAGAAGCAGCCGGCCGCCTCGGACCTGCGGGGCTGGCTGGTCGACCATCTGATGGCCCTGCTCGCGGCCACCGCGGCCTCGGACGAGGAGACGGAGGCCGTGGTGGCGGACCTGCTGAGCAAGGAGACCGCCGACGGCCCCGCCGGACGGCTCGCGACGCTGATCATCCCGGTGGCAGGCCGGGCCGCGCACCTGCTGCCGCCCGGCTGATCCGGCGGGGCCGGACAGGCGCCCCGGCGGCCGCCTGGGTCAGACTGGCAGCGTGAAAAGCGAGAACACGCACTTCCGTGGCGGGCCCCTGGACGGCCGGGTGCTGCCCGTCCTGCTCGGGCCCACCGGCCATCCGCCCAAGTGGTACGAGGTCCCGGTGCCGGACGCCGACGGCGGGCCCGCCACCGTGTACGCCTACCGGCGCGCTCCGGCGGGTTATTCGAAGCGCCTCGGGCTGCAGCGCGGCTGGGTGTACGAGTTCGCCCCCGGGGGCCGTGAGCGTTTCGCCCCCAAGTGGCCCTGGACCAGGCCCCGCAGCGGGTCCTGAGCGGCGTCGAGGCCCCCGCCCGTAAGATCTGCGGTCAGGTGCCGAGGGCACGGTCACAAGGGGGGTGCGCCATGGAGGCGCTGCGTCAGGACGATCCACGCCGCTTCGGCCCGTACACCACGCTGGCGCGCCTCCGCGAGAGCGCCGGCGCCGTGCACTTCCTGACCCGGGGCGAGAACCGCGACGACCTCGTCGTGGTGACGGCCGCCCGGCCCGCCCTCGCCTCCGTGCCCGCCTTCCGTCGCCGCTTCCGGTCCGAGGCCCGCACCGCGGAGCGGCTGGCCGGCGGATGGGTGCAGCCGCCGCTCGCCACGCCGGACGACGAGGGCCTGTGGACGGCCACGGCCTATGTGCCGGCGGTGACGCTCGCCGAGGCGATCGGCCTCGCCGGTCCGCTGCCCGAGCGTGCCGTACGGATACTGGGCGCGGGTCTGGCCGAGACCCTCTCCCGGGTCCACGCCACCGGGGCCGTGCTGCAGGGGCTGGCGCCTGAGACGGTGCTGCTGGCCGAGGACGGCCCACGGCTGACCGCGTTCGGGCCTCTGGGGGCCGCTGCCTCCGCCGAGGCGCGGGAGGGTGGGCAGCTGTCCGTACGGCTGGGCTACCTCACCCCCGAGCAGGTCGAGGGCAGGGAAGTGGGTCCGGCGTCCGACCTGTTCGTCCTGGGCCTGCTGCTGGCGTACGCGGCGACGGGGACGACCCCGCTCGCCGAGGGCCCCGCGGAGGAGGCCGCGGAGCGGATCGCCCACGGGTCCGCCGAACTCGGCGCCGTACCCGACGATCTGCGCGCGCTGATCGCGCGGTGCCTGGCGAAGGACCCGGACGACCGGCCGGGTGCCGGGTCGGCCGCCGCCGAACTGGCGCTGGAGGGCGCGGCGGGGCTCGCCAAGGGCGGCTGGCTTCCCGGGCCGCTGGCGGCGGCCGTGACGGACCAGGCGGCGCGGGTGCGCGCGCTGGAGGCGCCGGACCGTGAAGGGACGGCCGGGGCCGCCGGCGAGCCCGCCGATGCGGTGCCCAGCGGCGGTGGCGACATCGGCGAGGACAGCCGGACCACCCGTTTCCTGGGGACCGGGGCGCGCGCACCGCACTCCGACCGGGCGACGACCCAGCTCGCCGTTCCTCAGGAAGCGGCCGCACCCGTACCTCCGCGCACCCCTCCGCCCGCGCCCGCCCGGCCCTACCCCTACGCCTGTCCGGCCGCCGCACCGCAGGGCGCGCCCGCCGTGCCCGCACCGCTCCCCCAGGCCCTGCCCACCGCCCTGCCCGCCGCCGCACCGCGCCCCGCGGCCGCCCCGGCCCCCAGCCGGCGCGCGCTGCTCACCACCGTCGCCGCCGGTGCGGCCGGCCTGGTCCTGGGCGGGGCGGCCGTGTCCGTCCTCGGGTCCGACGAGCCCGCCTCGGCGGCCGACGAGAAGCCGGTCGCCGAGCCGCGCCCCACGGTCCCCGGCCGGGCGCCGGATCCCCGGTGGATGTACACCCACCCGGCCACCGCGCCGGCGCCGCTCACCGCGGGCGTCTGGCGGGACGAACTGCTGGTGCTGACGGACACGGCGGGGGCGACCGCCGTGAGCCTTCGGACCGGGCGCAAGATCTGGGAGCGCGCCGACGCCGCGGGCGGCCAGGCGGTGCCAGCGGCCGGGGACGGCCTGTGCTTCCTGGCGAGCCCCACCGAGTTCCTCTGGCTGGCGCCGAAGGACGGGCGGGTCGTGCACCGGGTGCGCTTCGTGGACCAGTTCACCGGCGTACCGGACATGAAGGTGGCTCCGCTCACCGGGGTGTCCGGCACGGTCCTCTGGTTCACCGGCTCCCACACCGTCACGCAGAAGGCGCCGAAGCCGAAGAAGGGCAAGAAGCCCGGTAAGGACAAGCAGGTCGTCAAGGCGTACTTCTTCGCGTACGACTTCGTGCGGCGCGAGGAGCTCTGGCGCGTCGCCGTCCCCGCCGGCCGGGCGCCCGGCACCCCGGCCTACGAGCTGGTCGCCCTCGGGAAGGCCGACCTCGTCGTACGCCAGGACGCGGACACGCTCACTCCCGCCGATGCCTCGGCGGGCAAGGGCAGGGCGACCTTCCGCTGCTTCGACCGTACGACGGGGAAGCAGCTGTGGACCCGGCAGTTCGGCAAGGTCGGGCCGGCCGGCGCGGCGGCGGGCGACGGGGAAGGGCGGCTGTACGGCGCGGTCGGCGACGACCTCCAGGCCTTCGATACGGGCACGGGGAAGCCGGTCTGGACGCTGAACGGCACCGAGTCGTCCGTCTTCGGCACGCCCGTCCCCGCCGGGACGCTGCTCCACACCACCAATCGCAACCAGGAGGTCGGCGCGGTGGAGCGGGCGACCGGGAAACAGGTCTGGCGGCGGTCCACCGAGGTTCCGCTCGGCCAGGACGCCCCCGTGCTCACGCTGAGCGGTGGCGGGAAGACACTGCTGGCCGCGGACGCCACGCAGGTGACCGCGTTCGCCGCGGCGGACGGGCGCCGGCTGTGGAAGTTCCAGGACATCGGGGCCCAGGACCCGGGGGGCGCTACCGTCAGTGCTCCGTACCGGGTGCTGGCCACCGGGCGGACGGCTGTCGTCCAGCGCGAGCGGGCTTTCTACGCGTTCCCCGCGGAGTGACCTCCAGGCGTCCACCGTTCGGGGCATTCCCCCGGGCGGCACGCCGGGCGGTCCTTGCATCACCCGGGGCCGAGTGACCGGATGGACGAGATCCGAGCACTTGTGGGGTAGTCCGATTAATCGGCCTCGCCCCTGTCACCGGAGGTGATGTCGTGGCACGCAGGTTCGCGCGCACCCTCTGCGCGGCGGCCCTGGCCGGGGTCGTCGCCGCCTCCCCCGCCGTCGCGGAACCGTCGGAACCCGAGCCGGAGCCGGCGACCGCGCCGGCCGCCGGGGCACCACAGAGCGTCGCAAGTCTCCTGAAGCAGTTGCAGACGCTCTACCGGAAGGCCGAGGAGGCCGGCGAGGCCTACAACGGCACCGAGGAGGAGCTGAAGAAGCGGACCGCCGAGGCCAGGAAACTCCGCACCGAGCTGGCCGAGGCACGGAAGGCGTTGAACGCCGGGCGCAGGGACGCCGGACGGCTGGCACGTGACCAGTACCAGGGGCGCACCGACTTCTCCGTCTACGTGAGACTGCTGCTGGCGGACGACCCGGCCCGCGCCCTGGAGCAGAGCCATGTCATCGAGCGCGCCCAGGCCGGCCGTTCGGCCGTGGTCGACCGGCTCACCGGCGCTGAGAAGCACGCCGAGGTCCTGGCGGCCAGGTCCCGGGCGGCCCAGGAGCGGCAGCGGGTGCTGGCCGAGCGGCAGAAGAAGCAGCGCGACACCGTGCGGTCCCGGCTGAAGGGCATCGAGGCGATGCTGGCCTCGCTCTCGGCCGAGCAGCTCGCCGCCGTGGCGAAGCTGGAGGAGAAGAACATCGGCGCCGCCCAGGGCGCGCTGACCGCCTCAGGAGCGCTCGACTCCGCCCACCCGCCGTCGGAGGAGGGCGGGGAGGCCGTCCGCTACGCCGTCGAGCAGATCGGCAAGCCCTATGTGTGGGGCGCGGAGGGCCCGGAGTCGTACGACTGTTCCGGGCTCACCTCCCAGGCCTGGTCCACGGCGGGCCGGGCCATTCCGCGCACGTCGCAGGAGCAGTGGCGGCAGCTCCCGAAGGTGCCGGTCGGCTCGCTGCGCCCCGGGGACCTGGTGGTCTACTTCCCGGAGGCGACGCACGTCGCGCTCTACATCGGCGACGGCCTCGTGGTGCAGGCACCCAGGCCGGGCGCCACGGTGAAGGTCTCACCCCTGGCGTCGAACCCGCTGCTGGGGGCCGTACGCCCCGACCCGGGCGGCGAGCCGCTCAGCACGTACACGCTGCCCGAACTCCCGGAGGGCGCCACCTCGGGGGCGGACACGGGGTACGACGCCCCGGACACCTGAGAACCGGGCCGCGACGCCCTTGTGACGGACGTGAAGGCCCGGTTCCCCCGCGCGGGCGTCAGCCCTGCGCGCCCGAGATCTCGGCAAGGTACGCGTTCGTCTTCTCCGGCTCGAAGAAGAAGTTCTCGAAGTCCGCCGGGTCGTTGAACCCGTTGGCGAACCGGTCGGCGGCGGGCTGGAGCTGACCGGCCGCACCGATGAGGTTCAGGACGTGCTCCGGCGGCGGCGCGAGCATCGCGTTCGTCCACTTCACGACGTGCTGGGTCTTCTCCCAGTGCCGCTCGAACGTGGCTTCCATCCACTCCTCGTCGAACGGCCGGTCGCCGTGTTCCAGGATCGAGTGCAGGTAGGAGTGCGCACACTTGGACGCGGTGTTGGAACCCTGGCCGGTGATCGGGTCGTTGGCGACGACCACGTCACCCACACCGAGGACCAGGCCGCCTCCGGGCAGCCGGCCCACGGGCTTGCGCACGGTCGGGGCGTAACGGCCCGCCAGCGTGGCGTTGGCGTCGGTCAGCTCGACCTTGGTGGCGCGTGCGTACTCCCACGGAGTGAACCGCTCCATGAGCTCCAGCGTCTTGGCCAGGTGCTCCGAGGGATCCTTGATGCCCTGGAAGGCGTCGAGGGGGCCGCCGGGGACACCCTCCCAGAACAGGATGTCCGCGCGGCCCGACATCGTCAGGGTCGGCATGACGAAGAGCTCGCCGACACCCGGGACCAGGTTGCACCGCACCGCGTCGAACTCCGGGTGCTCCGGGCGCGGGCCCAGGCCGTGCACATAGGCGACGGCCAGGGCGCGCTGCGGGGCGTCGTACGGCGAACGGGAGGCGTCCCGGCCGAACATGGAGACGAGCTCGCCCTTGCCGGCCGAGACCATCACCAGGTCGTACGTACGGGAGAAGTAGTCCAGGTCGGAGACCGCGGCACCGTGGATGACGAACTGCCCGCCGCGCTGGGCGAACGTCTCCATCCAGCCGGCCATCTTGACGCGCTGGTCGACGGACTGGGCGATGCCGTCCAGCTTGCCGACCCAGTCGATGACACGGGAGGAGTCCGGCCCGGCGACCGAGACACCGAGGCCCTCGATCCGCGGGGCCTGCGACTCCCAGAAGTTGAGCTGGAGATCGCGCTCGTGCTGGAGAGCCGTGTGGAACATGCACTGCGTCGACATGACCCGGCCCGAGCGGATCTCGTCGGCGGTGCGGTTGGACATCAGGGTGACTTCGTACCCGTTGGACTGCAGTCCGAGGGCGAGCTGGAGACCGGACTGGCCGGCTCCGACTATGAGTATCTTCCGCATCGTGGTTCTCCGTTACGTGTACTGGGCGCGTCTGTCCTCGACCGACCGGCCCTACTCGGGGGCGACGTCGAGCGCGTGGCCCACCAGGGCGAGCAGCGACTCGACGACGGTGATCCTCTTACGCGCGTCCATGATCACAACAGGCACGTGCGGGGCTATTGTCAGGGCCTCCCTGACGTCCTCCTCCTCGTAACCGGTCGTCCCCTCGAAGTGGTTGACGGCCACGATGTAGGGAAGGCCGCAGCTCTCGAAGTAGTCGAGCGCCGCGAAGCAGTCGGCGAGGCGCCGTGTGTCGGCCAGCACGACGGCGCCGATCGCGCCGCGCACCAGGTCGTCCCACATGAACCAGAAGCGCTGCTGGCCGGGGGTCCCGAAGACGTACAGGACGAGGTCGTCGTCCAGCGTGAGCCGGCCGAAGTCCATCGCGACGGTCGTGGTGACCTTGTCGGGCGTGGCCGAGAGGTCGTCGGTCTCCTCGCTGGCCTGCGTCATCAGCGCTTCGGTCTGCAGCGGGGTTATCTCGGAGACCGAGCCGACGAAGGTCGTCTTGCCCACGCCGAACCCGCCGGCGACCACGATCTTGGTCGCGATCGGCGCGCGGGTGTGGTCGAGCTGCCAGGTCTGCACGGGCTCGTCCGGCCGCTCCTGCGGCCCTCGCTGACGCGGAGTGAAGAGCGGCGCCTCAGAGACGGCGGAGTCCATTGAGCACCCTTTCGAGCAGCGCGCGGTCGGGCTGGCCGGTGCCGTGACCGGTTCCGTAGACGCGGATCTTTCCCTGGTCGGCCAAGTCGCTGAGCAGCACACGGACCACGCCGAGCGGCATCTTCAGCAGGGCGGAGATCTCCGCGACCGTACGCATACGGCGGCAGAGTTCGACGATGGCGTGGAGCTCGGGCATGACGCGCGAGGCGAGGTTGCCGTTGGTGAGCTCGCGGCGCTCCTCGGGGGCTTCCAGCGCCGCGACGAACGTCTCGACGAGCAGGACGTGGCCGAAGCGGGTGCGGCCTCCGGTGAGGGAGTACGGGCGGACCCGCGCGGCCTTGCGGTCGGCACCGCGGACCGGGAGTTTTCGTACGGGTTCAGCAGCTGACGTCACTGGGTGCTCTCCATCGATTTGCGCAGCTCACTGCGGAGTTCGGGGGTGAGTACGTGTCCGGCACGGCCGACGAAGAGCGCCATGTGGTAGGCGATGACGCTCATGTCGCAGTCGGGGGTGGCGTGCACACCGAGCAGGGAACCGTCGCTGATCGACATGACGAAGACGCTGCCCTCGTCCATGGCGACCATCGTCTGCTTGACGCCGCCGCCGTCCATCAGCTTGGCGGCGCCGATCGTGAGGGACCCGATGCCGGAGACGATGGTGGCGAGGTCGGCGCTGGAGCCCCTGGGGCCCGTCTGCCGTCCTCCCACCTCTGCCGCCGCGAGCCCGGGGTCCGAGGAGAGCAGCATCAGTCCGTCGGACGAGACGACGGTGACCGAGTGGACCCCTGGCACCTCCTCCACGAGATTGCTCAGCAACCAGTGCAGGTTCCGGGCCTCGGCGCTCAGCCCGAATGTGCTGGGTGCAGTCAACTGCGTGCCTCCTCGACTGTGTCCCCCGTCTCATCGATGCGACCGTCGGTACGGTCGTGGTCGGTCTGCGTGCCGGTGTCGGCGATCTCCGCCTCGACGTCGCGGCGGCCGTCCTTCGCGCCCTGATGGAATCCGCCGAGCCGGCGGCGCAGCGCCTCCTTGTCCAGGGTGCCCTTTCGTTCGGTCGCCGGGGCCGCCGGCGCTGCCGCGATCTTCGGGGTGCGCTTGGGCAGTCCCTTGTCCGTGAGGCGCTCGGGCAGCGGCGCCGGGTCGGGTACCTCCTCGCCCAGTCCGGTCAGCGGCTGCCGGGGGCCGGGAACGGCGTCGGCGGCGGGCTCGGCTGCCGGGGCCGCCGGCGCGGGGGCAGGGGGCGCCGGTGCGGGGGCAGGGGCCGCCGGTGCGGGGGCAGGGGCCGCCGGTGCGGGGCCCGTGTCGGCGGCGCGCTCATGGCGGTCGGGGCCGATGGCGTACGGGCTCGGCGCGTCCTGCTGCGCCGGCAGCCGGACCTGCATGGTGGACTCGGACTCCGACTCCTGGCCGGCGGCGGGACCGGCCTCCGGCACGGCCTCGGACGTCGGCTCCGCCGCGGGCTCGGCCCCGGCGGGCGCGGCCGGCTCCTGTGACGGCGGCTCCGGTGCCGGCGGCTGCGGCGCCGCCGTCTGCAGGGTCCGCTCGGCGGCCGCGATCAGCGGGTCGTCGGCATGCTGGGGCGAACGGGGCGGCAGTGCGTTGGAGTTGGCCTCGGCGACCGATCCCGGGAGGTTCAGCGTGGGCGCGTCCCCGGGCAGCGGCACGGGCGGCGGGGAGGCCGCGGGCGGCGCCTTGGGCAGCAGCGCCTGCGGAAGGACGACGACCGCGGTCACCCCGCTCCCCTTCTGTTCGCGCAGCTGCACCCGCACTCCGTGGCGGGCCGCCAGCAGCGAGGTCACCTGAAGACCGAGCCCGGCCCCGTCCGCGGCCTGTCCGCCCGCTTCGAAGGACGCCGGGTCGGCCAGCCTGGCATTGAGTTCGCTCATCCGGACCGCCGACATGCCGATGCCCTCGTCCTGCACGGAGAGCATCACCTCCCCGGTCTCCAGCAGCCAGCCGGAGAGCTCGACATGGGAGTCCGGCGGGGAGAAGGAGGTCGCGTTCTCCAGGAGTTCGGCGACGAGGTGGCTCAGGTCGTCGGCGGCGAAGCCCGCGATCTGGGCGTGCGGCGGCAGGGACTGGATGGTGACCCGCTCGTACCGCTCGATCTCGCTGACCGCGGCGCGCAGTACGTCGACGAGCGGGATCGGGCCCGCGTGCCCCTGGTTGTGGTCGGTCCCGGCGAGGACCAGCATGTTCTCGCTGTGGCGCCGCATGACGGTGGCCATGTGGTCCAGCTTGAAGAGGGTCGCGAGGCGTTCCGGGTCCTGCTCACGCTCCTCCAGGCCCTCGATGACGCCGAGCTGGCGCTCGACGAGCCCGAGGGTGCGCAGCGACAGGTTGACGAAGGTGTGGTGGACGGTGTTCCGCAGCTGCTCCAGCTGCTTGCCGAGTTCGGCCACCGTGACCTGGAGTTCGGCCCGCTGGAGCGTGAGTGCCTCCCGGCCGGCGATGAGTTCGCCGCGCTCGGTCTGCAGGCCCTCCAGCCGGCCGGTGACGTCGTTGTGCAGTCCGTGCAGCTTGCCGTGGAGGGCGTTGATGGACCGTACGACCTGGGCGAACTCGTCGTTGCGCCCGGTGTAACGGACCGGTTCGGCGGTCTCGGGCTCGGCGGCGATGCGGCCGGCCCCGATCCGCAGGACGGCCAGCGGCTGGGTGAGGGTGCGGGCGACGGCGGTGGAGACCCCGACGGCGATCAGGAGGCAGCCGCCGAGCAGGGCGAGGCGGAGTTCCAGCGCGGTGACGTCGTCGTCGCGCAGCGCTTCCAGGCGCTTGACCTGTGCGGTGCCCAGTGCGGACTCGACTCCGCGCATGCGGTCGATCCTGGCGGAGAGCGCCGCCCCGACCTTCTCGGGGTCGGCTTCCCGGTCGGAGTCGGACAGCTCGGGCCGGTCGGTGAGCCGGGTGAGGTACTTCTCCGCGCCGGTGACCTCGGGCCCGGTCACCGTGGAGGCGAGCCGGTCACGGGCCGAGGGTCCGGCCGCCTGGTCGAAAGCGGCCAGAGAGGCGAGCTCCCGCACCCGTGCCTGCTGGGCGGCGGCGCTCAGCTCGTCGCGGGTGCGGTCGTCCTCGCTGTCGCCCTCGTCCTGGGTCTGCACGGGCAGACCCGTGAAGGGGTCGATCTGCTGCTGCGGCTCGGTACCGGGCACGGCGAGCGCGGCCAGGAGCAGCCCCCTGGTGGCGGAGGCCTGCTCCACGGCACTGCCGAGGGCCAGCGGGGCCCGGGTGGCGTCGGCGGCGCGCGGCGGGGTCTTCTCGGCGAGCTCGTCGGCGAGGCCGTGCAGCTTGGCGATGACCTCGGAGTACGCCTGGTACGCCTCCATCGCCGAGCCCTTGCCGGTGAGGGCGGTCCTGCGGAGCGAGGGGACGGCGGCGAGGTCCCGGCGCAGCGACGCCGGGGCCGCCTCCCGGATCTCGTCCATCTGCTGGTCGACGCGGGCCGCGGTGCTCGTGGTGCCGGAGTTGCTGTCCTGGTCCTCACGGCCGCCCGCGATGTGGGCCGTGATCTCGTCGCGCTCGTCCGCGAGGGAGTGCGCGAGAGTGATCGCCTGCTGGTTCAGCTCGGCGAGCGTGACGAGCCGCTGGGACTCGTTGAGATCGGAGGACGCGCCGAGGGCCGCCGGGGCACCCGCCGCGATGACGGTGATCCCCACGACGGCGACGCCGGCGACGAGCCGGCTGCGTACCCGTACGGTCCGCTTGGAGGCACCCGCTGCCGGAGGCATCGCCCCGGACTCCTCGCGCGCGCTGTCCTTGCTCCGAGGCCGCTTCTTCTGCACCGGTGCTCGCAATCTTGACTCGTCCGCCCTTGAAGCAGAGGTGACGCACGGTCACGTGAATGGGCACCCGCCCTGGTGTGCGCCGTACGGCTTCCGACCATTCCAGCGCTTTTGGGAGGGGGCCGTGCATCAACCGCTCCGCCACTCGAACGAGTGAACATCACTCCGGAGTTGGCGAACAAGTCTCCCCACAGGAGCCGCGGGCCATGCATGGCCCGCCGGGTGGAACTTCGGGCCAGGCTTTGGCAGTATGCCCGCCCGCATCTGCGCGGAGCTCCGAATTCCGCGGATGGGCGCCATCTGACCTGCTGGTACGGTCCAACCGCGGGATTGCGGGGGGTCCGTGAAGACATCGTGCAGACTGGCCGGATGCGTATCGAACTCGCCACCGAGCCGGGCAGCCACGAACGCCCCAACGAGGACTGGGCATCGGCCGCCGTGCCCGCGGCAGGCCAGGGCGGCGCCCTCGTTCTGCTCGACGGCGTCACGCCACCCCCGGGCAGTGACGGCTGCGTGCACTCGGTTCCGTGGTTCACCGCGCGACTCGGAGGAGCGCTGGCCGAACTGTCCGCTTCGCGACGGGATCTGACACTCTCCGAGATCCTCTCGGTGTCCATCCGGCGCACCGCCGACACACACCGTTCCCTGTGTGACCTTTCTCACCCGCGCACGCCTCAGGCGACGGTGGTCCTGGCGCGTTGGGACGAGGAGCGGGTCGAGCACCTGGTGCTCTCCGACTCGGCCCTGCTCGTGGAGGCACCCGACGGCACGGTCCGGCCGCTGCTCGACGACCGGATCGACCGGCTGCCCCCGGGTTCACTCGTCTCGGAGGAGATCGCGGACGCGCGCGTACGGAACAAGGAAGGCGGCTTCTTCACAGCCGCCGCTGACCCCTCGGTCGCCTCACGCGCGGTGACGGGCGAGACCCCGCGCGGGGAGGTCCGGGCGCTGGCGGCACTGACAGACGGGGCGAGCCGCTGGACGGAGATGTTCCGGGAGGGCGACTGGACGGCCACCCTGGAGGTGCTCCGCAAGGCCGGGCCGCAGGGGCTCATCGACCGCGTCAGGGAGCTGGAGCGGGCCGACACCGGCCGGGTGCGTCTGCGCCGCGGCAAGACGCATGACGACGCGACAGCTGTTCTCGTCGAGCTGTGACGGCCGCCGACGGACGCTCCGCGGGCCGGCGGTTCAGTCCTCGGCGCGCTCGTTGAAGTGGTGCAGCAGCCGCGCCAGCTCCGCGACCTCGGCCCGGTCCCAGCCGGCGAGCTTGCGGGCGTAACGGCCCCGGCGCGCGTCACGGACGCTGCGGAAGCGCGCGAGGCCCTCCTCGGTGAGGTGGACGAGCGAGGCACGGCCGTCCGCCGGGTCGGTCTCCCGCGCCACCAGACCGAGGCCCTCCAGTGCGCGCAGCTGACGGCTCACCGTCGCCTTGCCCACTCCGAAGTAGGCGGCGAGATCGGTGGCACGCTGCCGCCCCGCGGACTCCAGCCGTACGAGAAGCCCGTAGGCCGCGGCTTCCAGATCCGGATGGACCTCGCGGGCCATTTCCCCCGAATTGGCCCGGGCCCGGCGCAGAAATACAGCCAACTCTCGCTCCAGGGCGAGAAATTCATGGTCCACACCACTCCCGGCCGTCGCACCGGGTTCACCGCCGCTTCCGCTCCCGTGCACGTCAGCACCCCTCATACGCTTTCCCGCCGCTGAAAGTTTCTTTCAACTCCGGCCATCGCCGCAGTTGGGCCAGTATTTCGCAGGAGTAGACCTCCGGCACCGGCCAGGCCCCCTTCCGGAGGGCGGGTCTACGTGCGTAGCTTCATTCCTGCCACGGGTGGCATGTCCACACCATGGTGCACGCACCGCAGGGGCGTCCCGCACCCGCTTCTGCGCCATGAGCTCCCCCACCGAGCCCTCGGAGGCACGCAATGCCCGTGCTCAGATCCGGATCCGCAGCTTCAGCGAACCGCCCCCGCTTCTTCGCGGCGGGCACCCTGCTCGCCGCACTCGCCCTCCTGGTCACGCTGCCCGGCGCGGCGTCAGCAGCCGACACCGCGACCGTCCCCGAACGGGGTACGGCCAGGATGGGCCAGGGCGTCATCGCCCACGACGGCCAGGGCCGCGGCGCCCCCACAGGGACGAGGGCCGTCCAGACCGAAGGTGTGGACGTCAGCAGCCACCAGGGCAACGTCGCCTGGTCGACCCTGTGGAACAGCGGCGTGAAGTGGGCCTACGTCAAGGCCACCGAGGGGACGTACTACAAGAACACGTACTTCACGCAGCAGTACACCGGCTCCTACAACGTCGGCATGATCCGGGGCACTTACCACTTCGCCACTCCGGACACGACCAGCGGCGCGGCCCAGGCGAACCACTTCGTGGACAACGGCGGCGGCTGGTCCAAGGACGGCAGGACCCTCCCCGGCGTGCTGGACATCGAGTGGAATCCGTACGGCGCGCAGTGCTACGGCAAGAGCCAGGCCGGCATGGTCGCCTGGATCCGCGACTTCGTGAACACCTACAAGGCGCGGACCGGGCGGGACGCCGTGATCTACACCGCCACCAGCTGGTGGAAGGACTGCACGGGCAACAACGCGAGCTTCGGCGCCACCAACCCGCTCTGGGTGGCCCGCTACAACACCACGGTCGGCGAACTCCCGGCCGGGTGGAGCTTCTACACGATGTGGCAGTACACCTCGTCGGGCCCGACGGTCGGCGACCACAACCACTTCAACGGCGCCCTCGACCGCGTGGTGGCCCTCGCGAACGGCTGACCGGCACGGCGCAGGACCCGGGCCCCGGTGACCAAGCTCCAGGTCACCGGGGCTCAGCGCTGCCCCGTCCCCCCACTATGCACCAAGCGTATACACGCTATGTATAGTCCTGGCGTGCCGCACCACCGGCGTGCGGCCGAGCCATGGGGAAGTGACGTGCTGTGTCTGTTGTGCCCGGAAAGATGACTCCGTGGGGTGCGGGGTTGGCCGCGACTCTTGTGACGGTGCTCACGCTGACGCTCAGCGGCTGCTCGATGGAGACGACGGCTCCCGGCTCGGCGCGCGCCGACGCCGCCTCCGACGCCAAGGGCTCCTTCGGACAGGCGGACTGCCGCAAGGCCAAGTGCATCGCCCTGACGTTCGACGCCGGACCCGGCGAGGACACCCCCCGTCTCCTGGACATCCTCAAGGAGAAGAAGGTGCCGGCCACGTTCTTCCTGCTGGGCAAGAACCACGTGCTCGAACACCCCGACACCGTGCGGCGTATCCAGGCGGAGGGCCACGAGGTCGCCAACCACACCTGGTCGCACGAGATCCTGACCGACAGGAAGCCCGACGAGATACGCGCCGAGCTGGAGAAGACGCAGGACGCGATAGCGGAGATCACGGGCAGGAAGCCGCGGCTGATGCGCCCGCCGCAGGGCCGCACCGACGACACGGTCTCCGAGATCAGCAAGGAGCTGGGGCTCTCCCAGATCCTCTGGAGCACGACGGCCAAGGACTACTCGACGACCGACTCCGCGCTGATCAGGAAGCGGACCCTCGACCAGGCGGGCAGGGACGGGATCATCCTGCTGCACGACATCTACAAGGGCACGGTGCCCGCGGTGCCGGGCATCATCGACGCGCTGCACGAGGACGGCTACACCTTCGTGACGGTCCCCCAGCTGATGGCCCCCGCCGAGCCCGTACCCGGCACGGTCTACCGTCCGTGAACCTCCCGGCACGCGGAACGGCCCGCCTTCCGGGGGGAAGACGGGCCGTCCGTACCGGCCGTCGGCGTGATGCCACGCCCGTCACAGCATGACGCCTACGCGGCGGCCGGGATCCTTTCCCGCACCCTGGCCGAGGCCGGGGCGAGCGCGATCTCCAGCACCTGGCGGACGTCGGTGACCGGGTGGACGTCCAGCTTCTCCAGCACCTCGGCCGGGACGTCGTCCAGGTCGGCCTCGTTGCGCTGGGGGATCACCACGGTGGTGATGCCCGCGCGGTGTGCCGCCAGCAGCTTCTGCTTCAGACCGCCGATCGGCAGCACCCGTCCGGTCAGCGACACCTCGCCGGTCATCGCCACGTCCGTGCGGACGAGCCGCCCGGAGAGCAGCGAGGCCAGCGCCGTGGTCAGGGTGATACCGGCGCTCGGGCCGTCCTTGGGGACCGCTCCCGCCGGGAAGTGGATGTGCACACCCCGGTCCTTGAGGTCCGCGACCGGCAGCTCCAGCTCCGCGCCGTGCGACCGCAGGAAGCTGAGGGCGATCTGCGCGGACTCCTTCATCACGTCCCCGAGCTGACCGGTCAGGGTCAGTCCGGACGCCCCGGTCTCCGGGTCTGCCAGCGATGCCTCGACGAACAGCACGTCGCCGCCCGCTCCGGTCACCGCGAGCCCGGTGGCCACACCCGGCACCGCCGTGCGGCGCTCGGCGGGGTCCTGGGCGGACTCGGGCACGTGGTGCGGCCGGCCGATGAGGCCGCGCAGATCCGCGTCGGTCACCGCGAACGGCAGCTCGCGGTCGCCCAGTTCGTGCTGGGCCGCGACCTTGCGGAGCAGCCGGGCCACCGCCCGCTCCAGGTTCCGTACGCCCGCCTCGCGGGTGTACTCGCCGGCCAGCTTGCGCAGCGCCGACTCCTCCAGGGCGACCTCGTCCTTCTCCAGGCCGGCCCGCTCCAGCTGGCGCGGGAGCAGGTGGTCCCGGGCGATGACGACCTTCTCGTCCTCGGTGTAGCCGTCGAGCCGGACCAGCTCCATGCGGTCGAGCAGGGCCTCCGGGATGGCTTCGAGGACGTTGGCCGTGGCCAGGAAGACGACGTCGCTGAGGTCGAGTTCGACCTCCAGGTAGTGGTCGCGGAAGGTGTGGTTCTGGGCCGGGTCGAGGACTTCGAGGAGGGCGGCGGCCGGGTCGCCCCGGAAGTCGGAGCCGACCTTGTCGATCTCGTCGAGCAGGACGACCGGGTTCATCGAACCGGCCTCCTTGATGGCCCGCACGATACGGCCGGGGAGCGCGCCGACGTACGTACGCCGGTGGCCGCGGATCTCCGCCTCGTCCCGGACACCGCCGAGCGCGACCCGGACGAACTTGCGGCCCATGGCGTGCGCGACGGACTCACCGAGGGAGGTCTTGCCGACACCGGGCGGGCCGACGAGGGCCAGCACCGCGCCGCCGCGACGGCCGCCCACCACACCGAGCCCCCGGTCGGCACGGCGCTTGCGCACCGCGAGGTACTCGGTGATGCGTTCCTTCACGTCGGCGAGGCCGGCGTGCTCGGCGTCCAGGATCTCCTGGGCGCCCTTGATGTCGTAGGCGTCCTCGGTCCGCTCGGTCCAGGGAAGTTCGAGGACGGTGTCCAGCCAGGTCCGGATCCAGGAGCCCTCGGGGCTCTGGTCGGAGGAGCGCTCCAGCTTTTCGACCTCCTTGAGCGCGGCCTCGCGGACGTGTCCGGGCAGGTCGGCGGCCTCGACACGGGCCCGGTAGTCGTCGGACTCGTCCTCCGGGTCGCCGTTGAGCTCGGAGAGCTCCTTGCGTACGGCGTCGAGCTGGCGCCGCAGCAGGAATTCGCGCTGCTGCTTGTCGACACCCTCCTGGACGTCCTTCGCGATGGACTCCGCGACGTCCTGCTCGGCGAGGTGCTCGCCGAGCCACTGGATCGCCAGCTTCAGACGGGCGACCGCGTCCACGGTCTCCAGCAGCTGGACCTTCTGAGCGGTGGTCAGGAAGGGCGAGTACCCGGAGTTGTCGGCGAGCGCGGAGATGTCCTCGATCTGCTGGACCCGGTCCACGACCTGCCAGGCGCCGCGCTTCTTCAGCCAGCTGGTGGCGAGCGCCTTGTACTCCTTGGCGAGCTCGGCGGCGGAGCCGGGCAGGGGGTCGGGCAGGGATACGTCGATCCTGGTGCCCTCGACCCACAGCGCGTTCCCGGGACCACTGGTCCCGGCGCCGATCCGCACACGGTCGCGTGCCCTGATGAGGGCGCCCGGGTCACCGTCCGAGAGCCGGCCGACCTGCTCGACCGTGCCCAGGACACCGGTCCCGGTGTAGTTCCCGTCGATGCGCGGCACGAGCAGCACCTCGGGCTTGCCGCCTCCGGGCCGCGCGACCGCCTGTGCGGCCTCGACCGCGGCGCGCACCTCCGTGTCCGACAGGTCGAGCGGCACCACCATGCCGGGCAGCACGACCTCGTCATCGAGCGGCAGTACGGGCAGGTCGACCGGCGTGGACGCCTTCGACGCATTCGACTCAGCAGTCATGATCTCCCCTTCGGCAGGCAAGTTGAGCTATGTGGGCTCAATGCTTGTGAGCCGCCGAATGTTCCCCGAGTCGTGTTCGCTCTCAGCGATCACCCGCACCACCGGGCCCTCACCTGCGAGGATCCGGAGATGCACGAAGACAGGGGGCTCGCGGCGGACGGGACGATCCGTCGCGAGGGGTCGCTCGGTCTCGTGGGGACACCGTTCGCCCCGGTGGTCGAAGCGGTCCGCGTACGCGTCTCCGCCGTGTTCGGCCCCTCGCGGCTGCACAGCGCCTACCTCTACGGCAGCATCCCGTGGGGCACGGCCATTCCCGGTGTCTCCGATCTGGACCTGCAGGTGGTCCTGCACGACGCACCCACCGACGCCGACCGGGCGGCGGCCGAGGAGACCGCCGCCGCCCTGGACGCCGCGTTCTCCGTGATCGACGGGGCCGGGCTGCTGCTCTCCCCCGTCCATGACGTGCTCAGCGAAGCGGAGCGCCATGACTTCGGCTTCTTCGTCGCCTGCCTCTGCACCCCGCTGCTGGGCGAGGACCTGGCCGCGTACCTGCCGCGCTACCGGCCGACCTCGCTGCTCGCCCGTGAGACCAACGGCGACCTTGCGCTCATGCTCCCCCGGTGGCGCGCCGACGTCGCCGGAGCCGCCACCGACGGGGCGCGCACCAGGCTGAGCCGGCACGTCGCCCGCCGTCTCGTCCGGTCCGCGTTCGCGCTGGCCATGCCGGTCTGGGGCGGCTGGACGAGCGACCTGCGGCGGTCCGCCGAGCTGTTCGCGCGCTTCCGCCCGGACGCCCCGGAACGCGTTGCGCAGGTCCACACGGCCGCCGTCACGGCGCGCGCGCCCTCATCCGATCCGGCCGTGCTCGCGATGCTCGTCGAGGACCTCGCCCCCTGGCTGGCCGCCGAGTACACCGCCGCGCACGGGACGAAGGCGCCGCGCCACGGAGGGTGAGGCCGGGCGGATCCGCTGGTCCAGGAGGCCTGCGACGAGGAAGGATGGACGCCCGGAGAGAACGACCGCCGCCGACCGGAGACCGGAGACCGCACCATGCACGCCCCAGACACCCACCGCCCCGTCGTCCTCGACCGGCGCGAAGGCCCGTTCGGCGAAGTCGTCCTGCGCGAGCACGGCGAAAACTTCGAGATCATCGCCAACGGATGCTTCCTGATGGACACCTCCGACGGGCGTTCCGAGCGGTTGCTGATCGACGCGGCGCTCGCCGCGCTGCCCGCCGGCCGGCCGGACCCGTCGGTGCTCATCGGCGGACTCGGTGTCGGCTTCTCGCTGGTGCGGGCCTCCGCCGAGCCGCGCTGGGGCCGGATCGCGGTCGTCGAGCGGGAGCAGGCCATCGTGGACTGGCACCTCGGCGGACCGCTCGGCCGGATCTCCGGGGCGGCGCTCTCCGATCCGCGGACCGAGATCCTCCGTACGGACCTCGTCACCCATCTCCGTACGACCACGGAGCGTTACGACGCACTGTGCCTGGACATCGACAACGGCCCCGACTGGACCGTCACCCAGGACAACGGAAACCTCTATTCACCCGCCGGTCTCGCGGCCTGCCGCGCGCGTCTGACACCCGGTGGAGTCCTCGCCGTCTGGTCCGCACAGCCGTCCGCCGAGTTCGGCGAAGCTTTGCGGAATGCCGGATTCCACGCAGTAACGACCGAAGAAGTAGCCGTTGCCCGAGGTGTGCCGGACGTGGTCCATCTCGCACTCCGGGACGGCTGACCCCCCACCCGGTATCCACGACCCCGCCCCACCATGGATCGGGCGGCACAAGTCCGCCGTTCCGTCTCCTTTCCCGTGGGTAACACCTTCACGACGGACAACACCCTGCGTAGCCGAGAGGCGCCTTGTGCCTTTACGCTGCTGACCGGCACAAGGGATCACCGACGAAATCCACAAGCGATAACCGTGCCTCCGGGGGAATGGCCTCCGCGAGAACGGGCAGGGGCGGGGCGATGGAACAGACACACACCACCCACAACGGCGTCGCGGCCACCCCCGGGGCTCAGCGCCGGGTGCTGGTGGTAGAGGACGACGCAACAATCGTCGACGCCATTTCCGCCCGTCTGCGGGCCGAGGGCTTCCTGGTGCAGACCGCACTGGACGGGCCCGCGGCTGTGGACGCGGCCGAGGCGTGGCAGCCCGACCTGATGGTGCTCGACATCATGCTTCCCGGCTTCGACGGCCTGGAGGTCTGCCGTCGCGTGCAGGCTCAGCGGCCCGTGCCGGTGCTGATGCTCACCGCACGCGACGACGAGACCGACATGCTGGTCGGGCTCGGGGTCGGCGCCGACGACTACATGACCAAGCCGTTCTCGATGCGGGAGCTGGCGGCGCGGGTCCACGTCCTGCTGCGCCGGGTCGAGCGGGCCGCGCTGGCCGCGGTGACGCCCCGCAGCGGCATCCTGCGCCTCGGCGAACTGGAGATCGACCACGCGCAGCGCCGCGTCAGGGTGCGCGCCGACGACGTCCACCTCACCCCGACCGAGTTCGACCTGCTGGTCTGCCTGGCCAACACACCGCGCGCGGTGCTGTCCCGGGAGCAGCTGCTGGCCGAGGTCTGGGACTGGGCGGACGCCTCCGGGACCCGCACGGTCGACAGTCACATCAAGGCTCTGCGCCGGAAGATCGGCGCCGAGCGGATCCGTACCGTGCACGGCGTCGGCTACGCCCTGGAGACACCAGCGCCATGACGCCGCCCGGTTCGGGACTGCGGCCCTTCTCGATCAAGGCCAAGCTGGGCACGCTCGTCGTGGTCTCCGTGTTCATCACGACCGGACTGCTGATCGTCGCCCTGCGGACCAGGACCGAATTCCGGTTCATCACGGTCTTCTCGGTGATCGCCACTCTGCTGATCACCCAGTTCGTCGCGCACGGTCTGACCGCGCCGCTGGACGAGATGCGGGCCGTCGCCCGGTCGATCTCGCACGGCGACTACACCAGACGGGTGAGCGGCGCCGGGCGGCGTGACGAGCTCGGGGACCTGGCGCAGACCATCAACCGCATGGCGGACGACCTGGAGGCGGAGGACCGGCACCGCAAGGAGCTGGTGGCGAACGTCTCCCATGAGCTGCGCACCCCGATCGCGGCGCTCAGAGCGGTCCTGGAGAACGTGGTGGACGGGGTGTCCGCCGCCGATCCCGAGACGATGCGTACGGCGCTGAAACAGACCGAACGCCTGGGCAGGCTGGTGGAGACCCTGCTGGACCTCTCCCGGCTGGACAACGGCGTGGTGGCGATCAAGGCGCGCCGCTTCGAGGTCTGGCCGTATCTGTCCGGCGTGCTGAAGGAGGCCAATCTCGCCGCCTCCCACCGCCGGCTCTCCTCCGGCTCGGGCAACCACTCCCGTACGGACGTGCATCTGCACCTCGACGTGTCGCCGCCCGAGCTGACGGCTTACGCGGACGCGGAACGCCTGCACCAGGTGGTCGCCAACCTCATCGACAACGCCGTCAAGCACAGCCCGCCGCACGGGCGGGTCACCGTGCTGGCGCGGCGCGGGGAGTATCCCGAGTCGCTGGAGCTGGAGGTCGTCGACGAAGGCCCCGGCATCCCGGAGGCCGAGCGCCACCGGGTCTTCGAACGCTTCAACCGCGGCCAGGCGCCCTCCCCCCACGGGCCGGGCTCCGACGGCGGAACCGGGCTCGGGCTCGCGATCGCCCGGTGGGCGGTGGATCTGCACGGGGGCCGCATCGGTGTGGCCGAATCCGCCCGTGGCTGCCGGATCCAGGTCACCCTTCCGGGGAGCGCCCAGGCGCACGGTTGACCTTGCGTTCGAAGCGGAGGGCCCCGTTCTCCCTACCGTCCGGGAAAGAGATACGGTCCAGGGGGCCTGAGCGCAGGCCTCGCGTACCCGAAGGGCAGCGGAACCCTGCTTGTTTCCCGCCATTTCATGCGCCGAAACCCGCCTTCAGATGTGATGTGCACGACGAAGACCGGCCCGGCCTGCACGTAACGGCTCGGGAGGCGTAGCCTTGATTTCCGCTGTCCATCACCTTGTGAAGCGGAAGAGGGCGGTTGCCGCCGTGTCGTCTCAGTCCCCCAGTAACTCGAGCATCTCGACCGATCAAGAAGCAGGCTCCGGGTCCAACCCGGCGGCCGCTTTCGGCCCCAATGAGTGGCTCGTCGACGAGATCTACCAGCAGTACCTCCAGGACCCCAGTTCGGTCGACCGCGCCTGGTGGGACTTCTTCGCCGACTACAAGCCGGGCACGACCGGCACGGCGGACAAGCCTGTCCCCGCACCTGCGGGAGCGGTGACCCCGGCCCCGGCCGCCACCGCCGCGAACACCGTGAACAACACCGCTCCGGCACAGGCCGCGACGCAGGCTCCGGCCGCGCCCCCCGCGGCCCCGGCCAAGCCCGCGGCCGCCGCTCCGGCAGCCCCGGCGAAGGCACCGGCCGCTCCCGCGAAGGCAGCCCCCGCGAAGGCGGCCCCGGCACCCGCGAAGACGGACGCCCCGGCCGAGGCCCCCGCGGGCCCGGAGTACGTGACGCTGCGCGGCCCGTCGGCCGCCGTCGCGAAGAACATGAACGCCTCCCTGGAGCTGCCGACGGCCACGTCGGTCCGCGCGGTGCCGGTGAAGCTGCTCTTCGACAACCGCATCGTCATCAACAACCACCTGAAGCGCGCCCGCGGCGGGAAGATCTCCTTCACGCACCTCATCGGGTACGCGATGGTGCAGGCCCTCAAGGCCATGCCGTCGATGAACTACTCCTTCGCGGTGAAGGACGGCAAGCCGACCCTGGTCAAGCCCGAGCACGTCAACCTCGGCCTGGCCATCGACCTGGTGAAGCCGAACGGCGACCGCCAGCTGGTCGTCGCGGCCATCAAGAAGGCCGAGACGCTCAACTTCTTCGAGTTCTGGCAGGCCTACGAGGACATCGTCCGCAGGGCCCGCGTCGGCAAGCTCGGCATGGACGACTTCTCCGGGGTCACCGCCTCGCTGACGAACCCCGGCGGCATCGGCACCGTCCACTCGGTGCCCCGCCTGATGCCCGGACAGGGCCTCATCATGGGCGTCGGCGCGATGGACTACCCGGCGGAGTTCCAGGGCACCTCGCAGGACACCCTGAACAAGCTGGGCATCTCGAAGGTCATGACCCTGACCTCGACGTACGACCACCGGGTCATCCAGGGCGCCGCGTCCGGCGAGTTCCTCCGCGTCCTGTCCCAGCTGCTGCTCGGCGAGAACGACTTCTACGACGAGATCTTCAAGGCTCTGCGCATCCCCTACGAGCCGGTCCGCTGGCTCAAGGACATCGACGCCTCGCACGACGACGACGTCACCAAGGCCGCGCGGGTCTTCGAGCTGATCCACTCCTACCGGGTCCGCGGCCACGTCATGGCCGACACCGACCCGCTGGAGTACCGCCAGCGTAAGCACCCCGACCTGGACATCACCGAGCACGGTCTCACCCTGTGGGACCTGGAGCGGGACTTCGCGGTCGGCGGTTTCGCCGGCAAGACGATGATGAAGCTCCGCGACATCCTCGGCGTCCTGCGTGAGTCGTACTGCCGCACCACCGGCATCGAGTTCATGCACATCCAGGAGCCGAAGGAGCGCAAGTGGCTCCAGGACCGGGTGGAGCGTCCGCGCCCGGCTCCGGAGCGCGAGGAGCAGCTGCGGATCCTGCGCCGTCTCAACGCCGCCGAGGCTTTCGAGACGTTCCTGCAGACCAAGTACGTCGGCCAGAAGCGGTTCTCGCTGGAGGGCGGCGAGTCCGTCATCCCGCTGCTCGACGCGGTCATCGACTCGGCCGCCGAGGCCCGCCTCGACGAGGTCGTCATCGGCATGGCCCACCGCGGCCGGCTGAACGTCCTGGCGAACATCGTCGGCAAGTCGTACGCGCAGATCTTCCGGGAGTTCGAGGGCAACCTCGACCCGCGGTCGATGCACGGCTCCGGCGACGTCAAGTACCACCTGGGCGCCGAGGGCACCTTCACCGGTCTGGACGGCGAGCAGATCAAGGTCTCGCTGGCCGCCAACCCCTCGCACCTGGAGGCCGTCGACCCGGTCCTCGAGGGCATCGCCCGCGCCAAGCAGGACATCATCAACAAGGGCGGCACGGACTTCACGGTCCTGCCCGTCGCGCTCCACGGCGACGCGGCCTTCGCGGGCCAGGGCGTCGTCGCCGAGACGCTCAACATGTCGCAGCTGCGCGGCTACCGCACCGGCGGCACCGTGCACGTGGTGATCAACAACCAGGTCGGCTTCACCGCCGCCCCGGAGTCCTCGCGCTCCTCGATGTACGCCACGGACGTGGCACGCATGATCGAGGCGCCGATCATCCACGTCAACGGCGACGACCCGGAGGCCGTGGTCCGCGTCGCGCGGCTCGCCTTCGAGTACCGGCAGACGTTCAACAAGGACGTCGTGATCGACCTCATCTGCTACCGCCGCCGCGGTCACAACGAGGGCGACAACCCGGAGTTCACCAACCCGCAGATGTACACCCTGATCGACAAGAAGCGCTCGGTGCGCAAGCTCTACACCGAGTCCCTCATCGGTCGCGGCGACATCACGCTGGAAGAGGCCGAGCAGGCTCTCCAGGACTTCCAGGGCCAGCTGGAGAAGGTGTTCGCGGAGGTCCGCGAGGCCACCTCGGCACCGTCCCAGCCGCACGTCCCGGACGCGCAGGCGGAGTTCCCGGTCTCCGTGAACACCGCGGTGTCCTCGGAGGTCGTCAAGCTGGTCGCCGAGTCGCAGGTGAACATCCCCGACGGGATCACCGTGCACCCGCGCCTCCTGCCGCAGATGCAGCGTCGCGCCGCCTCCGTGGAGAACGGCACGATCGACTGGGGCATGGGCGAGACCCTGGCCATCGGCTCGCTGCTCATGGAGGGCACCCCGGTCCGGCTCGCCGGCCAGGACACCCGCCGTGGCACCTTCGGCCAGCGCCACGCGGTCCTCGTCGACCAGAAGACCGGCGAGGACTACACCCCGCTGCTCTACCTCTCCGACGACCAGGCCCGGTACAACGTCTACGACTCGCTGCTCAGCGAGTACGCGGCGATGGGCTTCGAGTACGGCTACTCGCTGGCGCGTCCGGAGTCCCTGGTCATCTGGGAGGCCCAGTTCGGTGACTTCGTCAACGGCGCGCAGACCGTCGTGGACGAGTTCATCTCCTCGGCCGAGCAGAAGTGGGGCCAGACGTCCGGCGTCACCCTGCTGCTCCCGCACGGCTACGAGGGCCAGGGTCCGGACCACTCGTCCGCCCGCCCGGAGCGTTTCCTGCAGATGTGCGCGCAGGACAACATGACGGTCGCGATGCCCACGCTCCCGTCGAACTACTTCCACCTCCTGCGGTGGCAGGTGCACAACCCGCACCACAAGCCGCTGATCGTCTTCACGCCGAAGTCGATGCTCCGCCTGAAGGCGGCGGCGTCGAAGGTGGAGGAGTTCACCACCGGCGGCTTCCGCCCGGTGATCGGGGACGAGTCGGTCAAGGCCGAGGCGGTCCGCAAGGTCGTCTTCGTCTCCGGCAAGCTCTACTACGACCTCGACGCCGAGCGCGAGAAGCGTGGGGACACGGAGACGGCGATCATCCGTCTGGAGCGCCTGTACCCGCTGCCGGGTGCGGAGATCCAGGCCGAGATCGCCAAGTACCCGAACGCCGAGAAGTACCTCTGGGCCCAGGAGGAGCCGGCGAACCAGGGTGCGTGGCCGTTCATCGCGCTCAACCTGATCGACCACCTGGACCTGGCCGTCGGGTCGGACGTCCCGCACGGTGAGCGCCTGCGCCGCATCTCGCGTCCGCACGGCTCGTCCCCGGCGGTCGGCTCGGCCAAGCGCCACCAGGCCGAGCAGGCACAGCTGGTCGCCGAGGTCTTCGAGGCCTGATCAGCGGCTGTACGCCATCGAAGGGCCCGGCCCCGCGAGCATCTCGCGGGGCCGGGCCCTCGGGCTTTCCGGCCTCGTTATTCTGGTCGTATGTACTTCACGGACCGTGGCATCGAGGAACTTGAGAAGCGGCGCGGCGAGGAGGAGGTCACCTTCGAGTGGCTCGCCGAGCAGCTCCGGACGTTCGTCGACCTCAACCCCGACTTCGAGGTCCCCGTCGAGCGCCTCGCGACCTGGCTGGCCCGGCTGGACGACGAAGACGAAGACGAATAGCCGAGTAGTCGGCAGTCACCGTCCCGGGCTTCCGCCGCCCGCGTCCCTGAAGCGGTTGTACGCGAGCCCCAGCAGGCCCTGTACGAGCAGGACGAGGCCGGCGGCGAGCCAGCCGCCGCTGCGCCGGCGGGCACCCCAGAGAGTCAGCGGCAGACCGGCGGCGACCTGTCCCGCGGCCACGGCGCGCGCCCTCGGGCCGAGTACCCAGGGGCCGAGGCTGCCGCTCTCCACGGCGTCGAGTTCCACGCGCACGGCGTCACGCCAGCCGGCCCATTCGATCTGTTCCGCCTCCGGGTGGATCCCGGCGACCGAACGCAGCCGGTCGGCGGACTCCCCGGGTGTGAGACCGGTCGGCAGGCCGGCCCCGGCCCGGGCGAGGACGGCGAGCAGTCCGCGCAGCCGGGCGTCGGCGTCGGCCCCCGGGTCCTCGTGGGTGAGAGCCTCCAGCGCCTGCACGTCCGTGACGGGGTCGAGGCCCAGCCGGAGTGCTGACGTCCGCATGGCTTCCTCCTCGGCGGCCGGAGTGCCGTCGGCGAGCCAGGTGTAGCCGACCGGGCGGCGGAAGCCCGAGGCGAGGGTGTAGCCGGAGCGGTCGCCGTCCCACCACAGGGCGAGGACCGGCCAGGTGGAGCCCACGGCGAGGGCGGTGGCCCAGCCGCCGACGACCCGGTCGACGGGTTCGGCGCCTCCGTCGGCCACCGTGGGCCCGTCGGCCGGCGCGCCTCCGTGGCCTTCGTGGGTGTCCTTCCGCCAGGGCTTCCCTTCGGGGACGAGCACGCTCCAGCCGTCCCCCGCGGGCAGGAGCAGCATGCGCTCACGCAGGAGATGGGCCACGGGCCGTACGGTCTCGGGGTCGGCGCGGCACAGAAGCAGGGCGCCCACGGATGTCGCGGTCATGCCCCACACGCTAGGTCAATTTGCCCGCATATGAGCCATTGGCAGCCCGCCTTCACCCTCCCACCGGCGCCCGTTGAGGCTGCCCCTTGACTTCCCCGATCCGCGATATATCGTGTTCTCAAGAAGACGCGATATGTTGCGTCGCGCCACCCAGTGGGAGGTCAGATCCATGCCCGAGTCGACGTGGACCGTCGCCGAGCCCCAGAAGCTCGCCTTCGACGCCCCAGTGACAGCACTCAACGTGCGCATCGTCGACGGCATGGTCAATGTCGTCGGCACCGACGAACCGACCGCCCGGCTGGAGGTCGCCGAGATCGACGGGCCGCCCCTGGTCGTGACACTGGAGGGCGGGACCCTCACCGTCACCTACGAGGACCTGCCGTGGCAGGGCCTGCTGACCTGGCTCGACCGCAGGGGTCCGCACCGCAGCACCGCGGTCTCGCTCGCCGTGCCGGCCGGCGCGGCGGTGGAGGTCGGTGTCATCGGAGCAGAGGCCAACGTCTCGGGCATCCAGGGCCGCACGGAGCTGCGCGGCATCTCGGGGGACAGCACCCTGGTGGGACTGTCCGGAGTGGTCAGGGCGGAGACCGTGTCCGGCAGCCTGGAGGCCCAGACCGTCACCGGAGACCTCCGCTTCCAGTCTGTGTCGGGCGATCTGACGATCGTCGAGGGCGCCGGCACCTCGGTCCGGGCGGAGACCGTCACCGGCCACATGGTGCTGGATCTCGACACCTCACCGAAGCCGACGGACATCCGGCTGACCTCGGTGTCCGGCGAGATCGCCATCCGTCTTCCGCACCCGGCGGACGCGAAGGTCGAGGCGAACACCGCGAGCGGGGCCGTCTCCAACGCCTTCGAGGATCTGCGGGTGGGCGGCCAGTGGGGTGCGAAGAAGATCACCGGCACGCTGGGCGCGGGCACGGGGAAGCTGAAGGCGACCACCGTCTCGGGTTCCATCGCGCTGTTGCGGCGCCCACCGGCCCAGGACAACCCGCAGGACGCCGAGCCCACCGGAAAGGTGCTCTGACATGGCTCCCGTATTCGCCCACGGCCGTCTGCGCCTGTACCTCCTCAAACTGCTGGACGAGGCACCCCGCCACGGTTACGAGGTGATCCGGCTCCTGGAGGAGCGCTTCCAGGGGCTGTACGCCCCGTCGGCGGGCACCGTGTATCCGCGGCTGGCCAAGCTGGAGGCCGAGGGCCTGGTCACCCACGCCACCGAGGGCGGCCGCAAGGTCTACTCCATCACCGATGCCGGTCGGGCCGAGCTCGCGGGCCGCGGCGGTGAACTGGCCGATCTGGAGCTGGAGATCCGCGAGTCCGTCTCCGAACTGGCTGCCGAGATCCGGGACGACGTGCGAGGAGCGGCAGGCCAGCTCCGCAGCGAGATGCGTGCGGCGGCTTCCGAGTCCCGCCACACCTCCGGCGGCGGCAAGGTCGGCTGGGACCCCGGTTTCGGGGACAAGGATGCGTGGCGCACGGCGAAGGAGGAGCTGCGCAAGGCCAAGCAGGAGTGGAAGGAACAGGCCCGCAGGGCGAAGGACGAGTCCCGCAAGGCCCGCGAGGACGCGGACCAGGCCCGCCGTCAGGCCCAGGAAGCGCACGAGAAGGCACGGGAGCAGATGCAGAACGCCGCGCGCCAGGTTCAGGAACATTTCGCGCGGGGCGACTGGCCCGCGGGGGTGCGGGACGGGCTGGCCGAGATCACCGGCCAACTGGGCAACTTCGCCAGGACCGGTGCCTGGCCGGCGTACAGCCGTCCGGCGCCCGAGGAGCCGGACGTCGAGTGGGCCGCCGACGCCACCACCACCGGTGACCCGGCCCGGGACCTGGACCGCCTGCTGGACCGGTTCCGCGACGACATCCGCGACGCGGCCCGGGACCACGGCGTCACCGAGGCGCAGTTGTCGGAGGCCCGCGGTCATCTGGCCTCGGCCGCGACGCGCATCGGCTCGCTGCTGCGGTCATCGGCCGAGGAGGAGAAGGGCGCCTCCGGCACGTCCTGACCCCGTGCGCGGCCCGGCCGGCGGCGGCCCGGCCGGACCCGCTGCTGGGCCGCCGCCGGACCGCGCCGCTCGGTCGTCAGCTCGCCCGGGCCCGGCCCTGCCCGCCGTCGCCGTACAGGGCGCGTTCCACGGTCGCGTAGGTGGCACCGTGGTCGGCGAGCACATCGGCGACCACACCCGGGCAGGCGGTCAGGGCCAGCAGCAGGTGCTCCTCGCCGATGAAGCGGTCGCGCCGGCCGAGGGCGATGCGCAGGGACTTCTCCAGAATGCTCTTGGCGCCGCCGGTGAAGGGGCGGCGTCCGGACCACCAGCGCCTGTTGCCGCGATCGCCCGCGAGGACTCCTTCGCCATGGGCGTCCTCGACCCGGGCCACGATCTCGGTGATGTCGATACCGATGCCGGCGAGTGCCTCCGCGTCGGCCCTGGTGAGCCCGCCCCGGCGGCGGGCCTCACCGAGCGCGGCCTCCATCGAGGCGCGCCGGTCGGTGAGTCCGAGGGCGGTGACGGCGAAGGACGCCCGACTGCCCTCCTGGTCCAGCAAGGAGAGCAGGAGGTGCTCCTCGGTGACGGAGTCCGCTCCGGCCCGCTCGGCGTGGGTCACCGCGCCGGTCACGGCGGCCCGGGCTCCCACGGTGAATCGCTCGAACATCAATGCCTCCCGTACTTCTTGTGCACGGCCTGCCTGCTGACACCCAGCTCGGCAGCGATCTCCTGCCACGACCAGCCCTGGACGCGGGCGCTCCGCACCTGGACGGCTTCGAGTTGTTCGAGCAGCCTTCGCAGCGCTGCCACCGCCCGCAGCCCGACGCGGGGGTCATGGTCGCCGGCACGCGCGGCGAGATCCGTTGCTTCGGTCATGATGTCAACTTACGTTGACACCGCGTCTTCGTCAACCGAAATTGACAAGGTCGGTGGCGAGGCGGGCGTGACGCTCGACGTCGTACCGGGTGTCCCCGTAGCGGAGCTTCTGCCGGTCGATGCCCTCCGGGGCGAAGCCGGCCCGCAGGGCGACGGTGCAGGAGGCGGGATTGTTCGTCCTGTGCCCGAGCTCGAGCCGGTGGAGGCCCAGTTCACCGAAGGCCCAGCAGGCCAGCGCCCGTACGCCCGCGAGCGCGATGCCCCTCCCCCGCGCTGTTTCGACGGTCCAGTACGAGACCCAGCCGGTGTCGTGGACGTGGTTCACCGCCGCCACGGCCACCGAGCCGAGGGGGACTCCCTCGCGGACGACGGCCCATGTGTACGCGCTGCCCGCCGCCCGCTCGCTCTCACGGGCGGCGATCCAGTCCAGCGCCTCGGCGGTGGTCGTGACGGGCCGTCCGGCCTGACGTGCCATCTCCTCCGGCGCGAAGGCGCGGAGTACGGCGGGGGCGTCCTCGGGTCGCCAGGGCCGCAGCGACAGCCCTTCCGGCGTCCGCAGTTCCGTGACCGGCCGCTTCACGACGTGGTGAGCACGATCTTCCCGAAGAGATCTCCGGCGGCGAGTCGCTCGAAGCCTTCGCGGGCCCGGTCCAGCGGCAGGGTCTGGTCGATCACGGGCCGCACACCGGTGGCCGCACAGAACGACAGCAGGTCCTCCAGCTCGTCCTTGGAGCCCATCGTGGAGCCGACGATCCTGAGTTCCAGGAAGAAGATCCGGGTCAGCTCCGCGTGCGAGGGCCGGTCCCCGCTGGTGGCACCCGAGATGACCAGGGTGCCGCCGGGCCGCAGCGACTTGACCGAGTGGGACCAGGTCGCCGCTCCGACGGTCTCGATGACGGCGTCGACACGCTTCGGCAGCCGGGCGCCGGGTTCGTATGCCTCGACGGCTCCCAGTTCGACGGCCCGCTTGCGCTTGGCCTCGTCGCGGCTGGTGGCGAACATCCGGAGTCCGGCGGCCTTGCCGAGCACGATCGCGGCGGTGGCCACACCGCCGCCCGCCCCCTGCACGAGGACGGAGTCCCCGGGCCGTACGCCGGCGTTGGTGAACAGCATCCGGTACGCCGTCAGCCAGGCGGTCGGCAGGCAGGCGGCCTGCTCGAAGGTGAGCTCCTTCGGCTTGGGCAGCACGTTCCAGCTGGGCACGGTGACCTGCTCGGCGAAGGTGCCCTGGTAGCGCTCGGTGAGGATGGAGCGCGGTTCGTCCGGGCCGACGCCGTGGCCCGTCTGGCCGATGACGGAGTGCAGGACGACCTCGTTGCCGTCCTGGTCGACGCCGGCGGCGTCGCAGCCGAGGATCATGGGCAGCTTGTCCTCGGCGAGGCCCACACCACGCAGGGACCAGAGGTCGTGGTGGTTGAGCGACGCGGCTCTTACCTGGACGGTGGTCCAGCCGGGGCGGCTCTCGGGTGAGGGGCGTTCGCCCAGCTCAAGTCCGTCGAGGGGCTGGTCACGGTCGATGCGTGCGGCGTAGGCGGCGAACATGGCCATGACGATAGGCCGTGACGCGTCGTGACGTAACCGCCCGAGGGTGTGACACGCGCCGCGCGGTGTGGGGCGGGGGAGCGGAGCCCGCAGAGCGGGCTCCGCTCCCCCGCCCCTCGGCTCAGCGCCGAGCGACGCCCTCCGCACGGGCGGCAGCGGCCACCGCGGCGGTGACGGCGGGAGCGACCCGCTCGTCGAACGGCGACGGGATCACGTAATCCGCGGCCAGCTCGTCACCGACGACGTCCGCCAGGGCGTTCGCCGCGGCGATCTTCATGCCTTCGGTGATCCGGGAGGCACGCACCTGCAGCGCGCCCGCGAAGATCCCCGGGAACGCCAGCACGTTGTTGATCTGGTTCGGGTAGTCCGACCGCCCGGTGGCCACCACGGCCGCGTACTTGTGCGCGACATCGGGGTGGACCTCGGGGTTCGGGTTGGCCATGGCGAACACGAACGCGCCGGGTGCCATCGAGGCCACGGCCGGCTCGGGGACCGTACCGCCGGAGACCCCGATGAAGACGTCGGCGCCGGCCAGCGCCGTCTCCAGGGAGCCGGTGATGCCGGCGCGGTTCGTGAGCTCCGCCAGCTCGCGCTTGACGTCGGTGAGGTCGTCGCGGTCGGCGCTGACGATGCCCTTGCGGTCGGCCACGGCGACATCGCCGATGCCCGCTTCCAGCAGGAACTTCGCGATGGCCACACCCGCCGCGCCCGCGCCGGAGATGACGGCGCGCAGATCACCGAGCGTCCGGCCGGACAGCTTCGCCGCGTTGCGCAGAGCCGCGAGGGTGACCACGGCGGTGCCGTGCTGGTCGTCGTGGAAGACCGGGATGTCGAGGCGCTCCTGGAGTTTGCGCTCGATCTCGAAGCACCTCGGTGCCGAGATGTCCTCCAGGTTCACCCCGCCGAAGGACGGCGCGAGGCGCACGACGGTGTCCACGATCTCGTCCGCGTCGGTCGTCGCGAGCGCGATCGGCACCGCGTCGACCCCGCCGAACTGCTTGAAGAGGATCGCCTTGCCCTCCATCACCGGGAGGGATGCCTCGGGACCGATGTCCCCCAGGCCGAGGACGGCCGTGCCGTCCGTCACGACGGCCACGACCTGCGACTTCCACGTGTAGTCGTGGACGAGCTCGGGATTGTCGGCGATGGCGCTGCACACCTTCGCGACACCGGGCGTGTACGCGAGGGACAGGTCGTCCTTGTCGCGGATCGGGACGGTGGCCTGCACGGCCATCTTCCCGCCGCGGTGGAGGGCGAAGGCCGGATCGAAGGGCTCGTCCGCACTGCTGAGCCCTGCCGCACCGGCCTCGCCGTGTGTCTTGCTGTCGCTGCGAGGATTGACGATCTCCGCTGCCATTGTGTTGACCCCTTAAGTCTTCATCAGTTGAGGGTGGCCACTCCTGGTTGAGGAGGGGTGGGCGGGCACCGCGTACGTTCCCGGCACTGAGCGGTTGGACCGCTCCGGCAGGGGAGACACATACGCGCGGGCGCGCCGCACACGCGCCCTGAGCCCCGGATGAGGGGTGTAAAGGTCTTTCTTACCGGACGGACCGGGCCTCTTACGAGTCGGTATCGACTCGGTGACATGACTCATAGCCGAATATCTGGACAAGTCCACTAAGGCCCACAAAGGCCGTCCGTAGGTCGAGACGCACCGGAGATTCTCCGGAGGAGCTCGCACTTTCCAGCAGATGGTCCGGCCTTGCGGTATCGGCCCGTTGAGGTTCGGGGGTCGCCCGTTACCCGATTTTGACATGACCGGCCCCCTGATTGGGTGAGTCCGAATGGCAAGATGCCCTAATCACACGAGGTGGCGGCACTCGAAGGTGCGTGCGTACCCACCCCACCAGCATTCCCTCACCGCCGGAGGATTCCGATCATGACCGCAAGCACCCTCTGTCGTACGACCGCGAAGTCCCGGATTGCCGCGGTCTGCGCAGTCGCGGTCGCCGGCACCCTGCTGCTGACCGCCTGTGGCGACCAGACCGACAGCGCGACCAAGAAGGAGTCCGGCGCGGCCGCCACCGAGGAGGCGCCGCTGGCCGATCTGCTCCCCCAGTCCGTCAAGGACAAGGGTGAGATCAAGGTCGGGTCCGACATCGCCTACCCGCCGGTCGAGTTCAAGGACGAGTCCGGCAAGACGGTCGGTATCGACCCCGACCTCGGGGAAGCCCTCGGCAAGCAGCTCGGCGTGAAGTTCGTCTTCGAGAACGGCACCTTCGACACGCTGCTCACGGGCCTGCGCTCGAAGCGCTACGACCTCGCGATGTCGGCCATGACCGACACGAAGGACCGCCAGGAAGGCGTCGACTCCGAGACGAAGAAGAAGGTCGGCGAGGGTGTCGACTTCATCGACTACTTCACCGCCGGCGTCTCCATCTACACCAAGAAGGGCGACGACAAGGGCATCAGCACCTGGTCGGACCTCTGCGGCAAGAAGCTGGTCGTGCAGCGGGGCACCGTCTCCCACGACCTCGCCAAGGCCGAGAGCGCCAAGTGCGGCAGCAAGGGCAAGATCGCCGTCCAGGCGTTCGACAACGACCTGGAGGCGCAGACCCGGCTCCGCGGCGGCGGCGCCGACGCGGGCTCCTCCGACTTCCCGGTCGCCGCGTACGCGGTGAAGACCTCGGGCGGCGGCAAGGACTTCCAGCTGGTCGGCGAGCAGGTCGAGGCGGCCCCGTACGGCATCGCCGTCGCCAAGGGCAACGACGAGCTCACCAAGGCCATCGAGGCGGCCCTGAACGCGGTCATCAAGAACGGCGAGTACGGGAAGATCATCGAGAAGTGGGGCGTCCAGGCCGGCGCGGTCACCGAGGCGAAGATCAACGGCGGGTCCTGACCGGAGACCGGCGCTGAAAGGCGACATCTGTGACTGACATCAAGAAGGCGGGCCCGGCGGACACCCCGCCCACCCCGTCGGCGGGGCCGGAGGCGATCAAGGCCATCCCGGTACGTCACTACGGCCGGTACGTCTCCGCGGTCGTCGCGCTCGGCCTGCTGGCCTCGCTCGTCTACGCGTTCGCCCAGGGCGACATCAACTGGAACGCGATCCCGGACTACTTCTTCGACGACCAGATCCTCGAAGGGGTCAAGAACACCGTCATCATCACGGTCCTCTCGATGATCATCGGTGTAGTGCTGGGCATCGTGCTCGCCGTGATGCGGCTCTCCAAGAACCCGGTCACGACGTCCATAGCCTGGGGCTACATCTGGTTCTTCCGCGGCACCCCGGTCTACGTACAGCTGCTGGTCTGGTTCAACCTCGGCATCGTCTTCGAGTACATCAACCTCGGGCCGATCTACAAGGACGAGTGGTCGTCCTTCATGACGCCGTTCCTCTGCGCGCTGCTCGGCCTCGGGCTCAACGAGGCCGCGTACATGGCGGAGATCTGCCGGGCCGGACTCCAGTCGGTCGACGAGGGCCAGACGGAGGCGGCGCACGCCCTGGGCATGAGCCACGGCAAGACGCTGCGCCGGATCGTCGTACCGCAGGCGATGCGCGTCATCGTCCCGCCCACGGGCAACGAAGTCATCAACATGCTGAAGACCTCGTCCCTGGCGGTCGCCGTCCAGTACACCGAACTGCTGCGTTCGACCCAGAACGTGTCGCAGACCTCGGGTGCCACCGTGGAGATGCTGTTCCTGGCCGCGGCCTGGTACATGATCCTCACCTCGATGCTCAGCATCGGCCAGTACTACCTGGAGCGGTACTACGCGCGCGGCTCCAGCCGCAGCCTGCCGGACACCCCGTTCCAGAGGATCAGGGCCAACATGCTCTCGCTGGGCCGCCCGAAGGGAGGCGCCGCATGAGCGCCATGGTGAAGGCCGAAGGCGTGCACAAGTCCTTCGGCCCCGCGCACATCCTCAAGGGCATCGACCTGGAGGTCGCCCCGCGTGAGGTCTTCTGCCTGATCGGCCCGTCCGGCTCCGGCAAGTCGACGTTCCTGCGGTGCATCAACCACCTGGAGAAGGTCAACGCCGGGCGGCTGTACGTCGACGGCGACCTGGTCGGCTACCGCCAGAAGGGCGACAAGCTCTACGAGCTCAAGGACAGCGAAGTCGCCCTGAAGCGCCGGGACATCGGCATGGTCTTCCAGCGCTTCAACCTGTTCCCGCACATGACGGCCATCGAGAACGTCATGGAGGCGCCGATCCAGGTCAAGGGCGAGGCCAAGGCCGTCGCCCGGGCCCGCGCGGAGCGGCTGCTGGACCGGGTCGGCCTGTCCGACAAGGCGAAGAACTACCCGTCCCAGCTCTCCGGCGGACAGCAGCAGCGGGTGGCCATCGCCCGCGCCCTGGCCATGGAGCCGAAGCTGATGCTCTTCGACGAGCCGACGTCGGCGCTCGACCCCGAGCTGGTCGGCGACGTACTGGACGTCATGCGCGGCCTCGCCGAGGACGGCATGACGATGGTCGTCGTCACGCACGAGATGGGTTTCGCCCGCGAGGTGGGTGACGCGCTGGTCTTCATGGACGACGGTGTCGTGGTCGAGTCGGGCCACCCGCGCGACGTCCTGACGAATCCGCAGCACGACAGGACGAAGTCCTTCCTGTCGAAGGTGCTGTAGCACCGTCACGGACCTTCGCGGACTTTGCACGACGTGAACGAGGGGCGGCTCCGGCCGCCCCTCGTTCACGTTCGCGCGCCCTACTTCACGGCGAGGACCATGGTGTCCGACGGCGACGCCCAGACCGCCCGTGCCTCCCCGAAGCCGGCCTCGCGCAGGGTGCGGGCGTGCCACTGCGGAGAGGGCATGTCACCGTCCGCGTGCTCGCCGTAGATCTCGAACCGCTCGGCGGTGGGCCCCGCGAGGACCGGGTCCTTCGCCATCAGGGCCCACCACTCGCGCCAGTCCACGGCCCCGTCGGCCTTGGCCCGGTCCATGACCGCGTGCCGGTGGGCGCGTTCGGCGGCGTTGATGCGGGGGGTGCCGGTGTCGATCATGTGGTCGGCGTTCATGAAGACCCCGCCGTCCCTGACGAGTCCGCCGATCTGCCCGTACAGGGCGGCGAGGGGTTCGCTGTGCAGCCAGTGCAGGGCGGTGGCCGTGAGCACGGCGTCGTACGACGTGTGCGGAAGCCGCTCGGTCCAGGTGGCGTCCTTCAGGTCCGCGGTCACGAAGGTGACCCGGCCGTCCCCCTCGAAGGTTCCGCGCGCGATGGCGAGCAGCGCGGGGTCGAGGTCGACACCGGTGCTGGTGGCCTCGGGGAACCGCTTGAGGAGCCGGTCGGTAATACTGCCCGTACCGCACGCCAGGTCGAGCACTCTCGGTTCGGGCCCCACGACGGCCTCGACCATGTCCAGCATCACCCGGAACCGCTCCTCGCGGTCCGGCATGTACCACTCCTGCTGCCGGTCCCAGCTCGCCTGCCAGGACTGCCAGTCGGTGCCCGTAGCCGTCTCCGCCATCCCAACCTCCACGTAATACTCAGTGTTCCTCATCGACCATTACACTGGGCGACACAGCGACCATAGACCGACGCCGTAAGGACTACAAGTGGAACTGGCCTATTACTCGGATTACGCCGTGCGTCTGGTCAACACCGAGGAGCCGGCCCGTAACAAGGACTCCCTCACCACCGTCGACTGCATCCGCGAGCTGTTCGGTCCCAACGCCCAGGCGGCCCGGCGTGCCACGGACGCCGATGTGACGCGCTTCCGCTCCGTGCGGGCGCGGCTGCGCGCGGTGTTCGAGGCGGCCGACGGCGGCGACGAGACACTCGCGGTCGACCTGCTCAACTCGCTGCTGCTGGAGTTCCCGGTCAGCCCGCAGATCTCCGGCCACGACACCCGTGACGAGGACGGCAAGCCGGACTGGCACATGCACCTGGCCGATCACCCGTCGAACGCGACGGCCGGCTTCGCCGCCATCGCGGCGATGGGCCTCGCCTTCCATCTCACCACGCACGGCGTGGACCGGCTCGGCCTCTGCGAGGCGGCCCCGTGCCGCAACGCCTACCTCGACACCTCGACCAACCGCTCCCGCCGCTACTGCTCCGACCGGTGCGCGACCCGCGCCAACGTGGCGGCCTACCGGGCCCGCAAGCGGCTGGAGGCCGACCGCACGGGCGAGACGCGGCGCACCGCGGAGACCGCCCAGCCCAGCAGCCCGAGCACCGACCGCTGATCCTTCCCCAGCGGCCGGTAGCGGGCCCGGACGCGGGCCAGTACGAGCTCTTCGGGCACCGCCCCGTAGTCCGTGCTGTCCCCGCCCGCGTACGAGTTGTCGCCCAGCACCCACCAGCCGCCTCCGCGCCGCTCGGTGGCCCGCTTGACGACCAGCAGGTCCTGCTGCAGCGGGTGACGCAGGATCACCACGTCCCCCGGGCGCACCGGCGCCCCGCGCTGCACGAGCAGCAGGTCGCCGTGGTAGAGCGTGGGCACCATCGACGGCCCCGTCACCTCCACCACCTGGAACGGCTTGCGCGCCGCCCGCCCGCTCCACGGTTCCTGTGCCGGTTCCGGCATCTGTGGCACCTCCCGGTCCATCCTCCAGTACACGGCAGCGCACACCGCTCCGTATTTCGGCCACCGGTCCCATCCTCACCCCGGACTTTTGGCCTAAGCCCTAGGGGGCAGCCGCAAAAACAGGCTCCCTACGGAGTAATGTCCCACCTGAGAAGACGATCACGAGGAAGGACAGCTCCATGCTTTCCCGCCTGTTTGCCCCCAAGGTGAAGGTCAGCGCCCACTGCGACCTGCCCTGCGGCGTGTACGACCCGGCCCAGGCCCGCATCGAGGCGGAGTCCGTCAAGGCCGTCCAGGAGAAGTACCAGGCCAATGAGGACGCGGACTTCCGCACGCGCGCCGTTCTGATCAAGGAACAGCGTGCCGAGCTCGCGAAGCACCACGTCTCGGTGCTCTGGAGCGACTACTTCAAGCCGCCGCACTTCGAGAAGTACCCGGAGCTGCACCAGCTGGTCAACGACACCCTGAAGGCGCTCTCCGCGGCCAAGGGCTCGAACGACCCGGCCACGGGCCAGAAGGCTCTGGACCTGATCGCCCAGATCGACAAGATCTTCTGGGAGACCAAGAAGGCCTGATCTCCGGCCTGGCCGCCTGACCTGCGATTTCGCCGGTCATGTCGCCTACCTGTCCGCACCCGGTCCGCAGGCCGCCGAGAACGGCGACCGTCACGGACCGGGTGCGGTCTTCTTCACCCGGCCACAGGTGCGCGTAGATCCGCAGTGCGATGACGGCGAACGCGCGGCCGAGGGCCATCCGGACCTGCTCGGCACGAGCAGTGCGGCCACGACAGCAGGCAGCAGCAGCCGGGTGCGGGCGGTCGGGGATCCCGACGGGACGCCGCTCGGGGAGCATGTCGTTGGAGCGCCAGCAACCGCAGGGCCGGTGCTCGGACGCCGGTCAGGGTGCCGAACGTCTCTGCTGCAGCAACCAGGTACCCCCTGTTACCGTCCCCGTCACCGATAGGCCCACCATCAGCGACATCCTCAGCTCCTCCATCTTGCTGCCGTCGTCCGCGACAACCACCGACAGCGCCGCGATGACGACCGTGATCACCAGCCCGATGGCCAGGTTCTTCCGCACCCGCGATTTCAGCAACTTCTCCTCCTTCTCGATGGGTGTGGCACCGCATCGTCCTCGATGCGGCAGCACGCCCCGGTTGTCATCGGATCGGGTACCGAACGGGCGTGAACCGTCTAGCGCGTGGCGGACTGTGATCCGCCTGCGGCGGACAGGGAAGGTGGCTCGTAGTCGTACAGGTATCCCTGCACCCGTTCGAAGAACGGGAGGAGTACGCGCATCTTCGCCGCGCTGATCTGACGCTTCACGGTGCCGGGCCGCTTGCTCTCACGGGCGTTGTGCCCGTGCTTGAGCAGCTTGTCGACGCGCGGGCGGCGGGCCTCGTCGTAGGCCTGGAGTGCCGCCGGGACGGTCGGGGCGCTGCTCAGCGCCGCCGCGAGCTCGAGTGCGCCCTCGACGCACATCGAGGCGCCGTGTCCGACGCCGACAGGGTGGGCGGCGTCGCCGACCAGGACGATGCGCCCGCTGTGCCACTTCCGGATCGGGTCGCAGACGTTCAGGTAGCCGGACGCGACTACCGATGTCGTGGCCGCGACGAGGGCCCTCGGCATTGCCTCCGGAAACAGCTCGGTGACGCGCCGGATCCACTGCGCATCGTCGACGCCCCGCAGGTCGGGCTTGACCGGGTCCCCGATCTGAGCCGTCCACCACTGGGTGTGTTCGTCGATGCCGGTGTGGACGAAGGCGCCGTTGCGCGTGTAGGTGAGGTTCCAGACGCCGGCCTCGACTCCCGTCATGGTGGAGATTCCGGCGACCCCGTACAACCCCGCGTACTCCGCTCGCGGCGCGGACGAGTCGATCAGCCCGCGCACGGTTGACCAGATGCCGTCGGCGCCCACGAGCAACTCCGCGGTGTCGCGCCGGCCGGAGGCGAACTCGGCCACCACGTCGTTCGCTGACTCCGTCGCGCCCACCAGGCGTTCACCGGTGACGATCTGCGCGCCCGCGTCGAGCGCCGCGCGCCGCAGCAGTGCCACGAGCCGTCCGCGCTCGAGCGAGATGCTGCGCATCGAGTCGGCGTCGCGCCGAAGGCGTGGCACGTCGCCCAAGAGGTGGCCGCCCGCCGTGTAGAACCGCATCCGGTCGATGGGGAACCCGATCGCCTGTACGTCGCGCAGGCAGCCCAGCTTCTCCAGCGCGCGCAGGCCGTTGACCGCCAGGCTGAAGTGGGCGCCGACGTCCCCGGCCGGATCCTCGTACGCCTCGTAGACGGTCACGTCGTGGCCGATCTGCCGCAGTGCAAGGGCTACGGCGGGTCCGGCTATCCCGCCGCCGATCACGATCGTCCGCATGACGCCTCCTTGAATTCACATTCACTGAATCTCGATTCGGTTAAGTGTGTTCCGATACGCTGGCACCTGTCAACAGCCGATGGAGGACGAGATGCCGCAGGCGAGTACCGCCGGTCGAAAGGCCCGGGCGGCCCAGACCCGTGCCGCTCTTGTGGACGCGGCGCGGGGGCTGTTCAGCGATCGCGGCTACCTCAATACGAAGATCACGGACATCACCGCCGCGGCCGGACGCTCGACCGGCTCGTTCTACGAACACTTCGCCGGCAAGGACGAGCTGCTCCAGGCGCTCCTCGCCGAGATGGAGGGTGCGATCGACGCGCGCATGGTCGGCCTGGAGCACCCCCGCGACCACGACCTGACCGACCGCGACCAGCTGCGCGACCACATCGGTGTCGCGTGGACGGTGATGCGGCAGAACCGCCCGGTCGCGCTCGCACTGTTTCAGGCGATGGTGGCCGACGACCCCGGCACGGGCCGGGCCTGGCGCGACCTGCGCGAGCAGACCGCAACCATTCGGGAGCATCTGGAGTACCTGGCCGAGCGCGGACACCGGCTGCCCGGCGACCCCGAGCTCATCGCGGTGGCGATGGGCGCGATGCTCGTCACCCTCAACTACGCCGTGCTCACGCCCCCCGGCGGCGGCGAGGACGACCAGCACGTCGTCGACACCCTCACGGATCTGCTGCTGCACGGGCTGACCGGACCTGCGTCACGACCAGCGGACGGAACCTGACGAACCAGGTGCGGGTCGATCCCGCACCGGCCGGGGACGAGGCTTGAGGAAGGCCTGACCTGCGCCCCTCCTCCGCGAGGCCGACGACGACCGCGCCCGGTCCGCCGCTCCCCCCGACGGGGGGGTGGGCGGGCCGGGCGCGGTCGTTGTTCCGGTGCCGGGCGGACCGTGTCAGGAGTCCGGCAGGAGGTGGCTGTAGCTGTCCGGGTTCTCCTGGAGGTAGCCCGCCAGGCCCTGGGCCGGCCGGCCCGTGAGGGTGGGGACGGCGTCCGAGACGGTCGCCAGCTCGCCCGCCGCGATCGCCTCGTACGAGGTGACCCAGCCGGCCACTTCCCACTCCGGGGCTCCGTAGTGGGCGCGGGAGGCGTAGGCCTCCTCCCTGGTCTCCGCCACGTACCGGACGGCGCGGCCGGTGCGCCGGCTCAGCTCGCCGGCCGCCTCCGCCAGGGTGAACGCCTCGGGGCCCGTGAGGTCGTACGTCGCGCCGTCATGGGTGGCCCCCTCGTCCAGCAGGACTGCTGACGCCGAGTCCGCGATGTCGTCGTGCGAGACGGCCGATACCCTCCCCTCGCCGCCGGGGCCGCGCAGGACCCCGTCGGCCCCCGTCATCGCGGGGATCGCCGCGAGATACCAGCTGTCCCGCAGGAAGGTGTGGCGCACTCCGGTCATCCGGATGTGCGCCTCGGTGTGCCAGTGGTCGCGGGCGAACGTGAACGTCGCGTCCGGTGCCGCGCCGACGAACGACACGTACACGATGCGTTCGACGCCCGCGGCCAGGGCCGCGTCCACCGCGGTGGTGTGCTCCGCCACCCGGCCCGGGCTCTCGTGCGCCGAGACGAGGAACAGGGTGTGCGCACCGTCGAGCGCGCGGCGCATCGCCTCGCCGTCGCCGTACGCGGCGGCGGGTGCGGTGACCGTGCCGGGCAGTTGTGGCAGCCGTGAGGGGTCCCTGCCGAGGAGGCGCACGGGGACGCCGGTCCGGGCCAGCCGGGCGGCGACGCGGCCACCGACGGCCCCGCTCGCGCCGGTCACCGCTACGAGAGGGCTGATCATCCCGCCTCACCGTCCTCCGCCGTCGGGGGCCCGACCCAGCGCCGCACCTCCACGACCGCGCTCGCCGGCAGCGGTCCGTAGATGTGCGGGAACTCCTCGCCGCCGGGCTCCATGGCCTCGTAGCGGACGGGCGCCGGGAGCCGGCCGGTGTCGATGACCAGGATCACCAGACCGTCGTCCTCGGATCCGTACAACCTCCGGGCCACGGCGGGGAGCTGATGGGGCAGCGAGCAGTGGATGAATCCTTCCTCCCGCAGGGTGCGGCCCCGGGTGGACATCTCGTACGTCCCCGCTCTGCGGGCGGCCTCCCACAGGGGCTCTTCCGTGAGGTGCAGCAGCTGTTCGGTCATGGGGTCACGCTAAGGGCTGCCGGGCGCGGCCAGGAGCTTCGCCTCCGTTCGCGCGTCGAGGCCGACGGCGGGCCGGTCCGGCCGGTGCGGGGCGGTTCCTCCGAGCTCGCACAGCCAGGCCCAGGTGTCGGCGACGGTCTCGCCGACGGGTCTGCAGCGCAGGCCGGCGGCGTGCGCCTTGGTGACGTCCCCCTGGTGCAGGGTGTCGTAGAGCTCTCCGGCGGGAAGCCAGACCGGCAGATCCGTCCACGGCTCCACACCCGCCGCGAGGAGCACCCCGGGGTCGGTCCAGCGCAGCCGGGCGCGCGAACCGGTGACGCGGACGCAGGTGTCCAGGAGCTCGCCCATGGTCGTGTGCCCCGGGTGGCTCACGGTGTTGTACGGCCCGGACAGGCCCTGCGCGGCTGCGTCCAGCAGCCACTCGGCCAGGTCGCGGGCGTCGATGTACTGGAGCGCGGCGTCCGGCGGCCCCGGCGCGATGACCTCCCCGCCCCGGGCCGTCCGCGTGAGCCACCACGGCAGACGGCCGATGTTCTCCCCGGGACCGAGGATCAGCCCGGCCCTGGCGAGCAGCGCCCGGTCGCCGAAGGCGTCGAGCGCCGCGAGCTCCCCGCCGCGTTTGGCCAGGGCGTACGGGAGGTCTCCTCCGGCGTCCTGGGACGCCCCCTCCACCAGCGGTCCGTCCTCCGTCAGCCCGGCCGGGGCCGGGTAGGCGTACACGGACCTGCTGGAGACATAGGTGAAGTGGCGGGCCCTGTCCGTCAGCAGCCGGGCGGCGTCCCGCACGGCCGACGGCGCGCCGCTCCAGGTGTCGACCACCAGGTCCCAGGAGCCCTCGGCGAGTGCGGCGAGACCTGCCTCGCCCGTCGTCCGGTCACCGGTCAGGGACCGGACCCCGGCCGGCGCCGCGTGGCGTCCGCGGTGCAGGGCGGTGACCTCCCAACCGCGGTCGAGGGCCGCGACGGTGACGGCGCGTCCCACGAATTCCGTGCCGCCGAGCATCAAGAGCTTCATGAGGTGATCCTGCCGGTCGGGGGGCCGGACGAAACGGGTCGTCGCTGTCGGCAGAACGGGGAACTCTCCGGCTCAGGAGGTGTGCGCGAGGGGGCTGCGGTGGCGCAGCAGCCACCGGTGGTACTCCTCTGCCCTCCGTGCCGCGTCGCGGTAGGCCGCCTCCAGTTCCTCGTACACGGCGTCGATGTCCGCGCCCGGCCGCGAGACCAGCAGCAGACGTACCGCCAGCGGGTCACCGCGCAGGGGGCGGATGGCCATGTCCTCACGGGGGCCGGAGGTCGGCTGGCAGGGGGCGACCGCCTCACCGAGGACGACGAGGGAGGCAGCGGTGAGGTAGTCGCCGTGCAGGACGGGCGGGTCGAGACCCGCGGCACCGAGGACCCGGCGCACACCGTCCCACTCACCGTCCACCGACGGGTCGACCATCCAACGGTCACCCGCCAGGTCGTCGAGGTCCACCACCGGCCGGCCGGCCGCCGGGTGGTCCCGGGCCAGGGAGATGAACTGTGGTTCGCGCTCCAGGAGTACGCGCTGGACCAGTCCGTCCGGGACGGCGAGCGGGCAGCCCTCCACCTCGTGCACGAAGGCCACGTCGAGCCGGCCGGCCGCCACCGCACCGAGCAGCGCCCGGGCCGACACATCGACCCGGAGCGAGATGTCGGTGCCCGGCAGCCGCACCCGCAGTCCGCGCAGCCAGCCGCCGATGACCCGGCTCGCGGTGGATCCGATCCGCAGGCCGGGGCCGCCGGCCCGCGCGGCCGCGGCCTCCGCCGTCGCGGCGCCGACCAGGGCGGACATGCCGTCCACCAGAGGGCGGGCGCGGCTGAGGACGGCACGCCCCAGAAGGGTCGGCCGGCAGCCTGTCCTCCCGCGACGGAACAGCTCCGCGCCCAAGGTCTTCTCGATCCGCTGGAGCTGGGTGGTCAACGAGGGCTGGCTGACGCCCAGCCGCCGTGCGGCCTGGTGCAGACTGCCGGTGTCGGCGATGGCGCAGAGCGCCCTGAGGTGTCTCACCTCGAGCTCCATGACGGCGAGGGTATGGCTGTTCGTACGCCGAGCACCAGATGCCCCAACCGCCACCAACCGGGCCGATTCAGCGGGTGTCGGGGCGACCCGGCACGTGCTGATTCTGTGTGCACCCTGTCCCGGGGATAGGGCGGGGCTATCGCCGGTTGACATCATCCGCCGCGGGCCCGGCTGCCCCGACACTCTTGCCGTACCCCCCACCCGTTTCCCCGTCCGTCTCCGGACGGGGTTCTTCGGACAGGCAGGAGAACACCCCCCATGACCCACCCCAGGACAGCCGTCATGTCGGCCGTGGCCGGTCTCGGACTCGGCCTCGCCGCCGCGCTCGGCACCACCCCCGCGGTCGCCGCCGCTCCCTCCACCGCGTCCACGGCCACCGTGCCCGCGGCGCAGTCCGGCTACGCCGCGTACGCCGGTTCGAGCGAGAACGCCGCCGCGAACAAGGCGTTCTTCGACGCCGTCATGAAGTCGGTCGCCGAGAAGCGGGCCGCGAACCCCGGTGCCCAGGCGGTCACCGTGGTCTACAGCACCGCCGGCGCCCCCAGCTTCCGCAGCCAGATAGCCAGCAGCACCAGCATCTGGAACAGCTCGGTCAGCAACGTCAAGCTGCAGGAGGGCTCGAACGCCGACTTCGACTACCGCGAGGGCAACGACTCCCGGGGCTCGTACGCGAGTACGGACGGGCACGGCAGCGGTTACATCTTCCTCGACTACGCCCAGAACCAGCAGTACGACTCGACCCGGGTCACCGCTCACGAGACCGGGCACGTGCTGGGGCTTCCGGACCACTACACGGGGCCGTGCAGCGAGCTCATGTCGGGCGGCGGCCCCGGCACGTCCTGCACGAACGCGTACCCGGACGCCACGGAGCGCTCGCGGGTGAACTCCCTCTGGCAGAACGGACTCGCGGCTCTCGCCCGCGCCACGTCCTGACGCCGGTCCGCCGGCCACGGGGCCGTTCCGGGAAGCGGGACGGCCCCCACGGCTCCGGCAGCGGGTCAGGCGAGTTCGAGCGGGAAGGCGCCCCGGTGACCCGTGCCGGCACCCTGCGCCGGGCGCGGCTCGAACTCCCGGCAGCTCCATATCTCCTGCACGAAGCCCGTACGCCGGTCCCAGAGGCCCGCGACGTCGTCCCCGTCCGCCACGTCGCGGTAGGCGTCCTTCGCACCGCGGAAGCAGGCGAGCCCGCCGGAGAGGCCGCGGACCGGGGCCGGAAAGTAGTCGGAGAAGGCGCAGGCTATGCACGTCTGCAGGTGCATGCCCGGGGGCAGGGTCCGCTGGACCGTGGCCAGCGCGGCCGCGAAATCGCCCTCGGCGCGGTTCGACTCGTAGACCGCGCCGTCCAGGTGGAGGGCGAGATACAGATCCGGATCGGCCCTGCGCAGGGACAGCAGGCAGCTGAGCGTCGCCTGGCGGACCGTCCCGGACACGAGGACAGGAAGCGGCAGGTCCCACTCCAGGACGCAGTCGTCGAGCACGCCGTCCACCGGACCGAACAGCCCTTCCGGCACCGGCACACCGGCCACGGGACCCAGAGAGTCGAAGCTCTCGCCCTCGAAGTCCGTGCCCCGGATGCGGATACGGAGCTGCTGTCCGTCCGTGGTGAGAATGACGGCCTCGGATCCATGACGGTCCCGGTACCAGCCTGCCCACGACTCATCTGTCATGAGCAGGGACTGTAGCCCGTGCCCCGGCGCGTACCCCCTGGCACCCTCCCCTTCCGCGCTTCCGGTGATGGCACCCCGGTCATCCGGCCTGCGGCTCACGCCACATGGGCCACATCGACGGCCCCTGGGGAAGGTCGACGGTCCTCCCCATGAAGGTGAAACCGAGCCGCTCGTAGAGACCGCGGCTGCGCTCGCTGCTCGCCTCCAGATAGGCGGGGGTCCCCTCCCGGTCGCACCGCTCCAGAACCCCCCTCATCAGTGCCTCACCGATCCCCTCCCCCTGGCGCTCCGGGGAGACGCCGATCATCAGCAGGTACTCGTGCGCGCGGTCGTGAGGGTGGACGGCACCGGTCAGCCTCCCCACCAGCTCGGCCCGTTCGTTGTCGGGATCCGCGGTCTCCCGCATGAGCGCGGGGGTGTCGTCGTCCTCCTCCGGCGCGCCCGCCGGCACGGAGAGCCAGAGGGCCGCCCCCGTGCCGTCCTCCAGCAGGTCGACGCGGCCTCCTTCCAGCGTGATGTCGGCGAAGACGCCGAGGAACCTCCCGTGCACCGCGCGCCGGTGCTCCTCGTCGGGAAAGACCCAACTGCTCACCGGATCGTGGTGGAACGCCTCTTCCAGGATCCGTACGACCTGATCCCTGTCCCGCTCGTCCGCCCGCCGTACTCGTACGCCCATGACCGGCCCCGCTCCCCTCGTCCCGCGGTTGATCCCAACCGACGTACGGGATCCTAGAGTTGGCACTCCGGAGCCTTCACGGGCGGCCTGGATCAGTGCGTTCTGCGGGTGACGAACTCGGCCAGGGCGAGCAGGTCTCCGCCGCCGGCCGGTGCGGGCACCGCGCGGGACAGGTGGTGGACCGCTCTGGCCATCCGGTCGGCCGCGGCGGTCTGTGCCCAGTCGCGCCCGCCGGCCCGGTCGACCGCGTCGGCGGCACTTCTCACCTCCCCCGGTGTGTTCATGGCGCCCCGGTACAGCGCGGCGAGCTCGGCGGCGGCCGGGGTGTCCGAGGTGAGCGCCGCTACCACCGGAAGGGACTTCTTGTGTGCGGTCAGGTCCGCACCGACCGGTTTGCCCGTGCGGTCGGTGTCCCCCCAGATCCCGATCAGGTCGTCGATGAGCTGGAAGGCGAGACCCGCTTCCCGGCCGAAGCCGTCCATGGCACGGACCGCCCGCTCGCCCGCCCCGGCGTAGAGAGCGCCGAGGGCGCAGGCGCAGCCGAGCAGGGCGCCCGTCTTGGCCATGGCCATGGCGAGGCACTCGTCCAGCGTGACGTCGTCGGGGCCGCGGTCCTCCAGGGCGCAGTCGGCCTGCTGTCCCGCACAGAGCTCGATGACGCAGGTGGAGAGCCGCACCGCGGCGTGCGTGGAAGCCGGGTGCGGGTCGTCGGCCAGGAGTCTCAGGGCGAGGGAGAGCATGGCGTCGCCCGCGATGACTGCGTCCGGAACCCCGAACACGGCCCAGGCCGTGGGCCGGTGCCGCCGGGTGGTGTCCTCGTCGATGACGTCGTCGTGGAGCAGGGTGAAGTTGTGCGCGAGCTCGACGGCGACCGCCGCCCGCATCGCCGCCTCCGGGTCCCCTCCCAGCGCACGGGCGGCGGCCAGGACGAGCGCCGGCCTGATCGCTTTGCCTGCCTGCCCGGAGGCGGGTGTCCCGTCGGCGTTCTGCCAGCCGAAGTGATACATGGCGACGCGGCGGATCGCCCCGGGCAGCGTCTCGACGGCCGCCCGGAGGTGCGGGTCGACGGCGTTGCGGGTGCGCTCCAGGAGCGCGGCGGCCTTGTGCCCCTCCATAGCGGCATCCGTACTGGTCATGGTCACGGTCACTCCTTCCGGGCGCCACGGGGCGCCTGATCGCGGCCTCGGGCCTGCCGGGGCCCGGGCGGTCGCGCCGCCCGGGCCCGGGGAGCGTCACCGCCAGCGGCTCACCTCCACGTTCTCCAGGACGCCGAGGGCGTCCGGCACGAGGACGGCGGCGGAGTAGTACGCGGTCACGAGGTACGAGATGATCGCCTGCTCGTCGATGCCCATGAAGCGGACCGAGAGGCTCGGTTCGATCTCGTCCGGGATGCCGCTCTGCTGGAGTCCGACGACGCCCTGGTCCGCCTCACCGGTCCTCATGCAGATGATCGATGTGGTGCGGGCGTCGGTGACCGGGATCTTGTTGCACGGGAAGATCGGCACCCCCCGCCACGCCGGCACGTGGTGACCGCCGACCTCGACGCTCTCCGGCACCAGGCCGCGCTTGTTGCACTCGCGGCCGAAGGCGGCGATGGCACGCGGATGGGCGAGGAAGAGCTTCGATCCGCGCCGACGCGACAGGAGCTCGTCCATGTCGTCGGGGCCGGGGGCTCCGTCGTGGGGCTGGAGACGCTGCCCGTAGTCGCAGTTGTTGAGCAGCCCGAACTCCCGGTTGTTGATGAGCTCGTGTTCCTGGCGCTCACGCAGCGCCTCGACCGTGAGCCGCAACTGCTGCTCGGTCTGGTTCATCGGCTGGTTGTAGAGATCGGCCACCCTGCTGTGGACCTTCAGAACGGTCTGGGCGACGCTCAGTTCGTATTCACGGGGGGCCGACTCGTAGTCGACGAAGGTGTGCGGGACGACGGTCTCCCCCACGTGCCCCGCGGACAGGTCGATCTCCGCCTCGCCGTAGCGGTTGGTCCGCTGGTGCGGGATGGCGAGCAGCCCCGCGAGGTGGTCGCGGAGCGAGTCCGCCCGGGCCGCGAGGTTGAGCACGTCCGACCGGCGCAGGGTCAGCAGCGTGCAGGCGGTCACGGCACGAGCCGTGTACTCCCAGGTGGCGTCGCCGTCGAGCAGGACGTGGTCGCCGAAGTAGGCGCCGTCGGCGAGGACTCCGAGCACCGTCTCGTCGCCGTACGGACCGGCCCCGATCTTCTCGATCTTGCCGTGCGCCAGCAGGTGGACCCGGTCGGCGGACTCGCCCGACGCGACGAGCACTTCGCCGGCCGCGACGTCGCGCTGTTCGCACCTGCGCGCCAGCTCGGCCAGCACCTCTTCGTCACCGAAATCACGCAGGGCCGGCAGCTCGCCGAGCTCGGCGGGGATGACCCTGACCCGGTCGCCGGTCTGGACGAAGGTCACCCTGCCGTCTCCGACGGAGTAGCTCAGCCGCCGGTTCACCCGGTACGTGCCGCCCTGCACCTGCACCCACGGCAGCATGCGCAGCAGCCACCGGGAGCTGATCTCCTGCATCTGCGGGGCGGACTTGGTCGTCGTCGCGAGGTTCCGCGCAGCCGCTGTGCCGAGACTCTGCTGCGGCGGCTGCGTGTCGCGAACCTCTTCACCAACGGACATCCGACATCCTCTCGATCATGGGCTGACCTGCGAGAAGAACACTTCCAGCCGGGGACACGGCGCGCTATTACACAAAAGAGTGTGACTATTCGGGCCCGGGGCGGGAACGTTGCCCACACCCCGGCGCACGTGAACCGCCCGGGCCGCACTTCCTCGGGCTCCCCGGCAGCGCTTTGCCGGGCGCGGGAAGAAATCCGGGCCGGCCCCCGGACCTAGGACCATCTCCCGAAAGACCCGTCCGCCGCCTAGGACTTCCGCCCGTTACGGCCCCGCGCACGGCCGCCTAGCGTTCCCGTCATGGATACGACAGGCACCCTCGACGAGGCTCTCCAGCGGCTGCACGTCTCGGGCCCCGAGCGGCTCGGGCGGCTCACCAACCACGCGCCGATGGCCGTCGAGGCTCTCGCCGCCAACGGCCGGTCGGCCGCGGTGCACCGCTGGCTCGACCTGTACGCCTCCCGGCTGGAGGAGTTCCCGGCCGGCGTGGAGCCGGTCACGGAAGCCGACTGGCGTTCCGCACTGGGCGACCCGCGCCGCGCCGCCGACTGGATCGGCTACTTCGGCCGGGAGCTCGCCGACCACCCCTGGCGCGAGGTGCTCTCGCTGTGGTGGCCCCGCCTCCTGCCCGGCATGTACGGCGGGTCGACGCATCCGGTGATCCGCGTGGGCCACGCCGTGCGCACCCTGCTGACCGGCGAGGAGACCGGACCGCGTCTGACCGAACTCGCCCACGGCCTCGGTTACTGGGCGGCCCGCCACCACCCCGTCACCGGCCTCGCCCCCGCCGCCGGCGCCGTCACCGCCGCCGCAGCCCTCGACGCGGTGGCGCCCGTCGACGAACGGGAGGGCGGCTTCCCCGCCCGCCTCGGCCGGGTCAGGAGCCTGCCGGTGTGGGCGGCCGGGGTGACGGATCCCGCCGAGGCGCGCCGCCGGCTCGCCGAACTGGTCCGGGCTGCCACCCACCGGTACGCGACCCACGGCCACGGCGAAGCGACGATGCTGGTCCATGCGGCCACGGCTCCCAACGCCGTCCTGCGGACCTTGCCCGCACTCCCCGAGGCCCTGTGGGTGCCGAGCCTCCGGGCGGCCTGGACCGCGTCCGCCGCGGTGACCGCCATGTACGCGCCGGACGCCCCGGTGTCCTACGTACCACCGGGGCGGATCACGCCCGAAGAGGTCATGGAGCGTGCCCTGGCCCACGGCGACGAGCACGTCATCAAGCTGACCGACACGGCCATGGACTTCGCCGACGAGCAGTCGCTCGCGGCAGCCCTGCGCGCCGTCGAGCTCAGCGAACCCCTGCGGTGAGGCGGGCCGTTCAGCGTGCCAGCGGTGCTCCCGACACGACGACCTTGCCCGGGTTGAGGATGCCGTACGGGTCCAGGGCAGCCTTCACCGCTCGCTGCATGGCGAGGTTGACGGGGCCCACCTCACGGTCCATGCCGCCCATCTTCAGCAGGCCCACGCCGTGTTCACCGGTGACCGTGCCGCCGAAGGAGATCGCCGCGTCGAGGATGTCCTCGAAGGCGAGCTGGGCGCGGGCCCTGGCGGCGTCGTCGCCCGGTTCGGTGATGATCAGGGGGTGGAGGTTCCCGTCGCCGGCGTGAGCGATGTTGGCGATGAGGACCTCGTGCGCCCCGGCGATCTCCTCGATGCACGCGAGCATCTGCGGCACTCGGGACCGCGGCACGACGACGTCCTCGGTGAGCACCGGCCCCAGCCGCTCCAGCGCCGGGTAGGCGAGCCGGCGGGCCTGGAACAGGGCGTCCGCCTCGGCCTGGTCGGTGGAGACCTCCGCCCAGGCCGCTCCGGCCTCCGCGAAACAGGCCCGTACGGCTTCGGCCTCGGCGTCGCCCGCGGCGCCCGGGGTGTCCACGCGGCCGAGGAGGATCGCGTTCGCGTCCGCCGACAGCCCCATGTTCTTCCACTCGTCGACGGCCTTCAGGCAGTGCCGGTCGAGGAGTTCGAGCGCCGACGGCACGATGCCCGCCGCCGTCACCCGGCTCACCGCGTCGCCGGCCGCGACCACCGAGTCGAAGAACCCCGCCACCGTGCGTTCCGCCGGCCGCGCACCGCGCAGCTTCACGGTGATCTCGGTGATGACGCCGAGGGTGCCCTCGGAGCCGACGAACAGACCGCACAGGTCGTAGCCGGCGACTCCCTTCGCGGTCTGCCGGCCCACCCGCACGGTCTCGCCGAGGCCGTTGACCACTTCGAGTCCGAGCACGTAGTCACGGGTCACGCCGTACTTGACGCAGCACATGCCCCCGGCGTTGGTGGCCGTGTTGCCGCCGATCGTCGACCAGGGCGAACTCGCCGGGTCCGGCGGGTACCAGAGGCCCTCCTCGGCGCACGCGGCGCGCAGATCGTCGTTGACGACGCCCGGCTGGACGACGGCGATGCGCTCCACGGGGTCGATGCGCAGGATCCGGTTCATGTCCTCGAAGGAGAGGACGACGGCACCGTCCACCGCGTTGGCCCCGCCCGACAGGCCCGTGCCCGCCCCGCGCGGGATCACCGGGATGCGGTGTTCGACGCAGTACGCGATGACGGCCCGCACCTCTTCGGTGTCCTGGGGGCGCACGACGGCGAGGGGCACCCCCGCGGGGGCCCACTCCGCCTCGTCGTGCGCGTAACGGCCCAGACTGTCCGGGTCGGTGATGACCTTGTCCGCCGGTATCCCGTCGGCTGCGTTCGGCTTCGGCACGGCCGCTGACCACCTCTCTCGCCCACACGAACCCCGCATCCGTCACGGGGCCGCGCCTTCCATCATGACGCGGTGCCTCACGTGCGGAACGGGCGCCCTAAGTTGCATCCAGGATGCAACTTATCTACGCTGCCGCCATGCGGCTGACGCGATTCACCGACGTGGCACTCCGGGTCCTCATGCGCCTGACCGTCAGGGCGGAGGGCGAGGATCCGCCGACCACCCGCGAGGTGGCGGCCACGATGCAGGTGCCGTACACCCATGCGGCGAAGGTCGTCGCACGCCTCCAGCGCCTCGGCCTGGTCGAGGCGCGGCGCGGCCGGGGCGGGGGCCTCGCCCTCACCACCGCGGGCCGCGCGGCTTCGATCGGCGCCCTGGTGAGGCAGCTGGAAGGACCGGGTGAAGTCGTCGAATGCGAGGGCGGCACACCGTGCCCCCTGCGCTCCGCCTGCCTGCTCCGCTCGGCACTGCGCCGGGCCGAGGAGGCGTTCTACGCCTCGCTCGACCCGCTCACGGTCGGCGATCTCGTCTCCTCCCCCACCGGCCCGCTGCTGATGGGCATCAGCCGCGGCCGCCCCGCGCCCGGCTGATCCACGGCGGCGCACCCGCCCACGCACCCCACTGCGCGCGACGGGCGGGCGCGCCGCTCAGAAATACTCATCTCATATGCCATTTACCCGGCCGGACGCGCTGCGCCCGGCCCTCACACCCAGGAGTCACCGGATGCTCTCCGAGACGTCGACCGCCACTGTCCGAGCCACGCTTCCCGCCGTGGGAGCGGCCATCGGGGACATCGCGGACCTCTTCTACCGGAAGCTGTTCGACGCCCACCCGGAGCTTCTCCGGGACCTCTTCAACCGGGGCAACCAGGCTTCGGGCACGCAGCGCCAGGCACTCGCCGGGTCGATCGCCGCCTTCGCCACCCAGCTCGTGGAGCACCCGGCCACCCGGCCCGACGTGATGCTGAGCCGCATAGCCAACAAGCACGCCTCGCTCGGCATCTCCGCCCCGCAGTACGAGATCGTGCACACGCACCTCTTCGCCGCGATCGCCGAGGTGCTCGGCGACGCCGTCACCCCCGAGGTCGCCGCGGCCTGGGACGAGGTCTACTGGCTGATGGCCAACGCCCTGATCGCGATCGAGGAGCGCCTCTACGCGCAACAGGGTGTGACGGCGGACGACGTCTGGCGCGAGTGGACGGTGGTCTCCCGCGTCGAGGACACCCCTGACGTGGCCACCTTCCGCCTCACTCCCGCCGACGGGGCACCGGCCCCCGCCTTCCGGCCGGGCCAGTACGTCTCCGTCCAGGTGGAACTCCCCGACGGAGCCCGGCAGATACGCCAGTACAGCCTCACCGGGGCCCCCGGCGCCGCCCTTCGCTCCTTCTCGGTCAAGCGCGTACGGGGCGCGGGCGGCCCGGAGGGCGAGGTCTCCGCGCACCTGCACGCACGACTGGGCACCGGAGACCGGCTGCGCGTCTCGGCACCGTACGGGGATCTCGTGCTCGACGGCTCCGACGCCCCGCTGCTCCTCGCCTCGGCCGGCATCGGCTGCACGCCGATCATGTCGATGCTGGAACACCTCGCGGAGGAAGGGCACCGTTCGCCCGTCACCGTGGTGCACGGCGACCGGTCGCCTGCCGACCACGCGCTGCGTACGGACCACGAGGCGCTGACCAGGAAGCTGCCCGACGCCTCCGCACACTTCTGGTACGAGAACCCGGAGCCCGGCCGGGCAGCCGGCCACACCGGCACCGTCGACCTGAGCGGCGTCCCGGTCGCCCCCGGCACCCGTGCCTACCTCTGCGGCCCGCTCCCCTTCATGCGCGCCGTCCGCACACAACTCCTCGCGAAGGGCGTGCCGTCGGCGGACATCCACTACGAGGTGTTCGGCCCTGATCTCTGGCTCGCCCAGGACTGAGCACCGCTCATCCGGGGCACTCGCGGACTGTCCGGATCGAATCGCACACAACGCGAACGGCGCTCGAACAGGTTTGCCGGAGCCTGCTGTTCCGGTAGAAGCGCTGTACGGACACGCTCCCCCGAACGAAGGAGTCGGCCATGTCCTCACCCATGTCCGCCAGCAACTTCCTCAAGGCCCTCAAGGCCGAAGGACTCACGGTCGTCCAGGTGGGCGACTGGCGTACGCACAACCGCAACCACAAGGGCCCCTGGGGGCCGGTGCACGGCGTGATGATCCACCACACCGTCACGAAGGGGACCGCCCGCACCGTCGAGATCTGCCGTGACGGCTACTCGGGGCTCCCGGGCCCGCTCTGCCACGGTGTGATCGCCAAGGACGGCCGGGTCCACCTGGTCGGCTACGGCCGCGCCAACCACGCCGGGCTCGGCGACGACGACGTCCTGCGCGCCGTCATCGCCGAGAAGCGCCTGCCGTCGGACAACGAGTCCAACACCGACGGCAACCGGCACTTCTACGGCTTCGAGTGCGAGAACCTCGGCGACGGGAAGGACCCGTGGCCCGCCGTCCAGCTCGAAGCCGTCGAGAAGGCCGCGGCGGCGGTCTGCCGCTTCCACGGCTGGGACGCCCCCTCGGTCATCGGGCACCGGGAGTGGCAGCCCGGCAAGGTCGACCCACGCGGCTTCTCGATGACGGGGATGCGCAACCGCATCCACGACCGGCTGAAGTAGGAGATCCCGGGCGGCGGACAATGAGGGCATGACCGACGGAGAACCCGACCTCTCCCGGCTGCAGCCGGCGCTCCCCTCGCCCCTGCAGCCGGCCGAGGACGAGCGCTTCGCGCGGCACGGCGTGACGCTGCTCCTCAAGCGCGACGACCTGATCCACCCTGACCTCCCGGGCAACAAGTGGCGCAAACTGGCCCCCAATCTCCGGGCCGCCGCCGGCCGTACCGTGCTGACCTTCGGCGGCGCCTACTCGAACCACCTGCGGGCGACGGCCGCCGCCGGACGCCTGCTGGGTTTCCCCACCGTCGGCGTCGTACGGGGCCACGAACTGGCCGACCGCCCGCTGAACCCCTCCCTCGCGCGCTGCGCGGCCGACGGCATGCGTCTGCACTTCGTGGACCGGGCGACGTACCGCGCGAAGACCTCTCCCGAGGTCCTGGAAGGCCTGCTGAGCCTCTTCGGGGAGTGCCTGGTCATCCCGGAGGGCGGCAGCAACGCGCTCGCCGCACAGGGCTGCACAGAGCTCGGCCGGGAGCTGTCCGGCCGGGCCGGCACGGTGGCCGTCGCCTGCGGCACCGGCGGCACCCTCGCGGGGCTGGCCGCGGGGCTCGGCCACGGACAGCGCGCCCTGGGCATCCCCGTTCTGCGGGGCGGCTTCCTGGGAGCGGCGGTGCGCGAACTTCAGCGGGAGGCCTTCGGCGCCCCCGCCGGACAGTGGTCCCTGGACGAACGCTTCCACTTCGGCGGCTACGCCCGCACCACCGCGGAACTGCACGCCTTCGCCGACGACTTCGAGGACCGCCACGGCCTGCCCGTCGAACGGCTCTACGTGGCCAAACTCCTGTACGGGCTGACGGTCCTGGCCGGGGAGGGCGCCTTCGCTCCGGGCTCCACGGTCACCGCGGTCGTCACGGGACGGCCGTGAACCGCCCGGGACGTGATCAGGCGCCGTCCGACTCCCGGTAGGCGGCGGCCTCCTCCAGGTCCAGCCGCCGCAGCAGCGCGCGCAGCATCTCGTCGTCGATCCGCCGCTCGTCCCTCAGGCGTACGAAGACCTCACGCTCGGCGGCGATCATCTCCCTCGCGAGCCGCCGATAGGTGTCGTCCGCCGACTCCCCGGTGACCGGATTGGCCGCGCCGAGCCTCTCCCAGACCGCGTTGCGGCGGCGTTCCATGACGGCGCGCAGCCGCTGGACCAGTGGGTCGGGCAGCGCGTTGCGCGGATCGGCCAGCAGCGCCTCCAGCGATGCGTCGGCGGCCGTGGACGCCTCGCTCTGCGCCTGCGCCTCGGCCAGCGTCTCGGCCCGCTCGCTGCGCTGCGGCAGCTTCAGTACGCGTACCAGGAGGGGCAGGCTCAGCCCCTGGACGACCAGCGTCCCGATGACGGTCGTGAAGGTCAGGAAGAGCACCAGGTTGCGCGCGGGGAAGTCCTCCCCGTCGTGCGTGACCATGGGGATGGAGAAGGCGATGGCGAGCGAGACGACGCCCCGCATCCCGGCCCATCCGACGATCAGGGGCGATTTCCAGGAGAGCTCGCCCTCGCGCTCCCTGACCCGCCCGGAGAGCCGGTGCGGCAGGTAGGTCGCCGGGTACACCCAGACGAATCGCACCACGACCACGGCCACGAACACGAGGACCGCGTATCCGAAGGCCTCGGACACCCCGTACGAGCCGAGGCCCCGGAGCACGAAGGGCAGCTGCAGCCCGATGAGAGCGAAGACCGCGGACTCCAGGACGAACGCGACCATCTTCCAGACCGCCGCCTCCTGGAGCCGCGTCGCGAAGTCGACCTGCCAGGAGCGGTGCCCCAAATAGAGCGCGACGACCACGACGGCGAGCACCCCGGAGGCGTGCACCCGCTCCGCGGCGGCGTAGGCGACGAAGGGGATCAGCAGCGACAGGGTGTTCTGGAGCAGCGCCTCCTTGAGGTGGGTACGCAGCCAGTGCAGCGGCACCATCAGCAACAGGCCGACACCGATGCCGCCGACCGACGCCAGCGCGAACTCACCGATCCCGGCGCCCCAGCTCATGCCCTCGCCGACGGCCGCCGCGAGGGCCACCTTGAACGCGGTGATCGCGGTGGCGTCGTTCACCAGGGACTCGCCCTGGAGGATCGTGGTGACCCGGGCGGGCAGTCCCACCCTGCGCGCGATCGCCGCCGCCGTGACGGCGTCCGGCGGGGCGACCACCGCGCCGAGCACGAGCGCGGCGGTGAGCGGCAGGTCCGGGACGAGGAGATGGGCCAGCCATCCCACGGCGACCGTCGCGAAGAGGACGTACCCCACGGAGAGCAGGGCGACCGGCCGCAGATTGGCCCGCAGGTCGAGGTACGAGCTGTCGACCGCCGCCGTGTACAGCAACGGCGGCAGGAGCAGCGGCAGCACGATGTGCGCGTCCAGCGTGTAGTCCGGCACGCCCGGCAGGTACGAGGCCAGCAGTCCGGCCGCGACCAGCAACAGCGGCGCGGGCACCGGTGTCCGGCGTGCGGCCCCCGCGACCGCCGCGCTTGCCGCGACCAGTGCCACCAGCGGCAATGCGTCCATCTCACTGTCCTCACATCCGACGCGACGACCTCACCCGTCGTAACGTGGCCATCATGAGTGAGTGCCTCCACGTATCCGAACTGCCGCGCCCCGAGCCCGCCCCGCTCGACGACACCTGTCCCGAGTGTCTGGCGGCCGGCACCCATCCCGTGCAGCTGCGGCTCTGCCTCGTCTGCGGTCACGTCGGGTGCTGTGATTCCTCGCCGCTGAAGCACGCGACGGCACACTTCCGGGCGACCGGTCACCCGGTGATGCGCAGCTTCGAATGCGCGGAGAGCTGGCGCTGGTGCTTCGTGGACGGTTCGATCGTCTGACGTCTGGGTACGTCAAACCGGCGCCGGTTCTTCGCAATTGACCGCCGCAGACCCCTAGCCACTGTGTGTACTCATATGCCTACCATGAGTAATCAGCGGGTTGCGGTCTCGGCGACACGGCATCATGGGTCGCGACAGCGTCGCCGAACCACAGAACCGACGACGGACCGCATGGCCCCGGGCACCCGTCCCGGAGCCTCGAACGAGTTTGTGCCACCTTGGAGGTGAGGGTGTCCCAGATCGCAGGCGAGCCCGGGAACCAGGACTTCGTAGAGGTCCGGCTGCCCGCTGCGGGTGCCTACCTGTCGGTGCTGCGTACGGCCACGGCCGGCCTCGCAGCGCGCTTGGACTTCACTCTCGACGAGATCGAGGATCTTCGCATCGCGGTCGACGAGGCCTGCGCGATCCTGCTCCAGCAGGCCGTGCCCGGCTCCGTCCTCAGCTGCGTCTTCCGACTGGTCGGCGATTCCCTCGAGGTGACCGTCTCGGCCCCCACGACGGACGGCCGCGCCCCCGAGCGCGACACCTTCGCCTGGACGGTGCTCTCCGCACTGGCCGGCAAGGTCGACTCCACGGTCGCCGACGACCGTACGGTCAGCATCAGCCTCTACAAACAGCGCGGCGCGGGACCCGGGCCGGCGTGAGCGACGGGAACGGGGACGGTCCTGTGCGGGACGAGACGATCCGGTCGGAGCCGGTGCGCCCGGCCGCCCTTCCGGAGCAGCAGGCCCGGCCGCATCCGGAGGGCGGGGCGGACGGTGCGCAGGGCCGTCCGGCCGCGGCGGAGCAGACGGAGCGGGCGGGCCGGATGAGCGAGCACGCGCACCATGATCCGCATGACCGCAGCGGGGCACGGGCGCTCTTCGTCGAGCTCCGGGAGCTTCCCGACGGCTCGGCGGAGAAGGCCGAGCTGCGCAACCGGCTGGTGCGGATGCACCTGCCGCTCGTGGAACATCTGGCCCGCAGATTCCGCAACCGCGGCGAGCCCCTCGACGACCTGACGCAGGTCGCCACGATCGGTCTGATCAAGTCGGTCGACCGGTTCGACCCGGACCGCGGCGTCGAGTTCTCGACGTACGCCACCCCGACGGTCGTCGGCGAGATCAAGCGCCACTTCCGGGACAAGGGCTGGGCGGTGCGGGTCCCGCGGCGTCTTCAGGAGCTGCGGCTGTCGCTGACCACGGCAACCGCCGAGCTCTCGCAGCAGCACGGCCGTTCTCCCACCGTGCACGAGCTGGCGGAGCGTCTGGGCATCTCCGAGGAGGAGGTTCTGGAGGGGCTGGAATCCGCCAATGCCTACAGCACTCTCTCGCTCGACGTCCCGGACACGGACGACGAGTCGCCGGCGGTCGCGGACACGCTGGGCTCCGAGGACGAGGCGCTGGAGGGCGTCGAGTACCGCGAGTCCCTCAAGCCGCTGCTGGAGGATCTCCCGCCGCGCGAGAAGCGGATCCTGCTGCTGCGCTTCTTCGGCAACATGACCCAGTCGCAGATCGCGCAGGAGGTCGGCATCTCCCAGATGCACGTCTCCCGCCTCCTCGCCCGCACACTGGCGCAGCTGCGCGAGCGGCTGCTCGTGGAGGAGTAGCCGCCCCGGCGGTCAGCCGTGGCCCCGCCGGGCAGGGACCGGTCGCGCAGCGGATCAGGCGTCGGGGGTCGTCCGCGGCCCCCGGCGGATGCCCAGCGCATCCGTCGTCGCCGGGTCGAACAGCAGCACGAGCGCCGTCACGGCGACCGCCGCGAGGGCGATGCCCGCCGGGATCAGGGCCCCCTGGGACCTCAGCAGCGTCCAGGCCACCGGCAGCGCCATGAGCTGGGTGATGAGAGCGGGGCCCCTGCTCCAGCTGCGGCGCCGCAGCAGGCCACGGGCGGCGAAGAGCGGGATCAGGCCGAGGGCCACCAGCGTGAGCCCGCCCATTTCGGCCTGCTGGATGCTGTCGGGCCGGCCGAGAAGGCCGACGGCCAGCATGTAGATCCCGCCCACGGCGAGCGCCGCGCCTTCGAGCGCGTTGAGTCCGGCCAGTGCGGCGATCCGCCCCGGCTTCTCCTGGCCGGCCGAGGGCGACGGAGAGGGCGTGTTCTGCTGAGTGCTCACGCCTTTCAGATTCGCATCCCGGCCCCTCGAACGCGAAGCCGGGGCGCCGGCGCACATGCCACGGCGAGCGGATCACGCTGTGTGACCGCCTGTAGACCCGGCGGATCGGGACTTCAGGGCGGTACGGCACGGTAGGTACTCTGGCGGGCATGCGCGCACTTCTCGTGGTCAACCCAGCTGCCACCACTACCAGCGCGCGTACGCGTGACGTGCTCATCCACGCCCTGGCGAGCGAGATGAAGATCGAGGCCGTGACCACGGAGTACCGCGGGCACGCCCGCGACCTGGGGCGACGGGCAGCCGACTCCGACGACATCGACCTGGTGGTCGCGCTCGGCGGCGACGGCACGGTCAACGAGGTGGTCAACGGGCTGCTGCACGACGGCCCGGATCCGGAAGGGCTGCCGAGCCTCGCCGTGGTCCCCGGTGGTTCCACCAACGTCTTCGCCAGGGCCCTGGGCATCCCGAACGACGCCGTGGAGGCGACGGGCGCCATCCTGGACGCCCTGGAGGCCCGCAGCGAGCGCACCGTGGGGCTCGGTCTGGCGGCCGGCACCCCGGGTACGGCGGACGAGGCCGTCCCCGGCCGCTGGTTCACCTTCTGCGCGGGGCTCGGTTTCGATGCGGGTGTCATCGGCCGGGTCGAACAGAAACGCGAGCGGGGCAAGCGCTCGACCCATGCGCTGTACGTGCGCCAGGTGCTCCGGCAGTTCATGGACGACCCGCACCGGCGCAACGGAACGATCACGCTGGAGGTCCCTGGCCAGGACCCGGTCACCGACCTCGCGTTGTCGATAATCTGCAACACCGCACCCTGGACCTACCTGGGGAACCGTCCGATATACGCCTCCCCGAAGGCGTCCTTCGACAGCGCCCTGGACGTGCTCGGACTGAAGCGTCTCTCCACCCCCGCCGTGACCCGGTACGCCACCCAGCTGCTCACTTCCAGCCCGGAGAAAGGGCCGCACGGCAAGCACGCCGTGTCGCTGCACGACCTCACGGACTTCACCTTGCATTCCAAGGCCCCACTGCCCTTCCAGATGGACGGCGACCACCTGGGACTGCGTACGAGCGTGACGTTCACAGGCGTACGCCGTGCACTGCGTGTGATTGTGTGAGTGGAAGGGGCGAAAGTCCTTTAACTCGAACGTTTGGGCTGGCCCCCACCCCTTAGAAGTACGGCTGTGACCTAGTCGACACCGAGGAATCAAAAAAAACTTTCCAGAAGGGGTTGTATCCGCTGCCGAGGTTTGGGAATCTCTACATGGCGATCGGGACGGCCCGCAACATCGGCCTCCACTGAAAGCCAGAACCCCTCCTCACCACAACAGGACCACATCCAGTTCATCTGGGCGTCGGACCTTCGTCTGCGGGGGGATTCGTGAAAGCGTTCACATTCACAAGCACCAGCATGTAATACCAAGGAGAGGTAGCAGCCATGGACTGGCGTCACAACGCCGTTTGTCGTGAGGAAGACCCCGAGCTGTTCTTCCCCATCGGCAACACCGGTCCTGCGCTGCTGCAGATCGAGGAAGCCAAGGCCGTCTGCCGTCGCTGCCCCGTCATGGAGCAGTGCCTGCAGTGGGCGCTCGAGTCCGGCCAGGACTCCGGCGTCTGGGGTGGCCTCAGCGAGGACGAGCGCCGCGCAATGAAGCGCCGCGCCGCTCGCAACCGGGCGCGTAACGCCAGCGCCTGACCGACGCCCCCCACAACGAGCCCCAGCCAGGCGGCGCGTACAGAGCGTACGCACAGCCCCGCCTTCGAGTCGCAGCGCGCAGTACCCCCGAAGCGCATCGCACCGTGAGCACCACGCAGTGGGCCCGGACCGTTACAACGGTCCGGGCCCACTGCTGTGCGGCGGCCGTCGCCGCGCTGCTTGTCGCTCCGTACGCCGCGCTACTTGTCGTTCTGTACGGGGATGTCGAGCACCACCTGCGTGCCGCGCACCGGGGCCGGGACCATGCCGAAGGTGCCGCCCAGCTCGCCCTCCACCAGGGTCCGCACGATCTGCAGTCCCAGATTGCCGGCCCGCTGCGGGTCGAACCCCTCGGGCAGCCCGCGCCCGTCGTCCGTCACGGTGATGAGCAGCCGCCCCTCGGCCGGTGAGCCGCCGCGCACCGCGGACACCTCCACCGTGCCCTGCTCGGCCACGGTGAACGCGTGCTCCAGGGCGTTCTGCAGCACCTCTGTCAGCACCATCGAGAGCGGAGTGGCCACTTCCGCGTCGAGGATCCCGAAGCGCCCCGTGCGCCGGCAGGTGACCTTTCCGGGCGAGATCTCCGCAACCATCGAGATCACCCGGTCGGCGATCTCGTCGAACTCCACCCGCTCGTCCAGATTCTGGGACAGCGTCTCATGGACGATGGCGATCGAACCGACGCGCCGTACCGCCTCGTTGAGCGCCTCCCGGCCCCGCTCCGAGTCCATCCGGCGCGCCTGGAGCCGCAACAGGGCGGCCACGGTCTGGAGGTTGTTCTTCACCCGGTGGTGGATCTCCCGGATGGTGGCGTCCTTGGTGATCAATTCCCGCTCGCGGCGCCGCAGTTCCGTGACGTCGCGGAGGAGCACCAGCGAACCGATCCGCACTCCCTTGGGTTTGAGCGGGATCGCGCGCAACTGGATGACCCCGCCGGCACCCTCGACCTCGAACTCGCGGGGCGCGTATCCGCTCGCCACCTTGACGAGGGCCTCGTCCACCGGGCCGCGCGACGGGGCGAGTTCGGCGGTGGTCGCGCCGAGGTTGTGGCCGACGAGGTCCGAGGCCAGTCCGAGCCGATGGTAGGCGGAGAGGCCGTTGGGGCTGGCGTACTGCACGACGCCGTCGGCGTCGAGCCGGATCAGCCCGTCGCCGACGCGCGGCGACGCGTCCATGTCGACCTGCTGCCCGGGGAACGGGAAGGAGCCCGCGGCGATCATCTGGGCCAGGTCGGACGCCGACTGCAGGTAGGTGAGCTCCAGCCTCGACGGCGTGCGCACGGTGAGCAGGTTGGTGTTGCGGGCGATGACCCCGAGGACCCGGCCCTCCCTCCGTACGGGGATCGACTCGACCCTGACGGGCACTTCCTCCCGCCACTCCGGGTCCCCCTCACGCACGATGCGGCCCTCGTCCAGGGCGGCGTCGAGCAGCGGCCGGCGGCCGCGCGGCACGAGGTGGCCGACCATGTCGTCCTGGTAGGAGGTGGGGCCGGTGTTGGGCCGCATCTGCGCGACGGACACATAGCGGGTCCCGTCGCGGGTGGGCACCCACAGGACGAGGTCGGCGAAGGACAGGTCGGAGAGCAGCTGCCACTCCGAGACCAGCAGATGGAGCCACTCGAGGTCGGTGTCACTCAGGGCTGTGTGCTGGCGGACGAGGTCGTTCATGGAGGGCACATGGCGAGCGTACCTGTGCGGACGAAGTGGTTCCGAACCGTTCGGTCCCCGGATGCGTGACACTGTGAGGGCGGGTGTGCGGGCGGGAGATCGTCCGTGCATACGGATGGACAGGGTCTATTGGTCTAGTCCACAATGCACCACGTGGGGGTGACCACGGTCAGGCCGTGCCCCCCGCGAGACAGACCTCCGCTCTCCCCGCACAGGAGAGCGGATCGAGGTGACCGGCGCTCTCTGCCCTGACTGCGCCGGTGCCTCCAGTGGCCGGAGGCACCGCACACCGCCGGCCAGGCAGGGCCTGCCTGGCAGGCCCGCAGCTCCGGGCTGCGGTACCGGACGGGCTGAGGGTCCCGTCCCGGCGCCGCGGCCCGCGGGTGTTTCCGGGGCCCCTCGGCCTGCGGCTGATCCCAAGCACCCCGCCACGGCCGGGACGGTCCGCCGACAGGGCGACAACCGATGACCCACGGGCGGACGGTTCACCTCACGGCCGCGCCGTTCTGCTAGATTGGCCTCACAATTGGTCTATACCACATGACGCCACTCTCCAGATCGGCAGGCACAGCGTGGAAGTTGTCATCGTCCCGGACGCCACAGCAGGCGGCGAACTGATCGCGGAGGCCATCGCGTCCCTGCTGAGCAGCAAGCCGGACGCCCTGCTCGGCGTGGCCACCGGCTCGACCCCGCTGCCCATCTACCAGGCCCTGACCGCGAAGGTCCGTTCCGGCGCCGTGGACGCCTCGCGCGCCCGCATCTGCCAGCTCGACGAGTACGTCGGCCTGCCCGCGGGCCACCCCGAGTCGTACCGCTCGGTCGTGCTGCGTGAGGTCGTCGAACCGCTCGGCCTCTCCGAGAAGTCCTTCATGGGCCCGGACGGCACCGCCGAGGACGTCCAGGCGGCCTGCGAGGAGTACGACAAGGCGCTCGCCGAGGCCGGCGGCGTCGACCTCCAGCTGCTCGGCATCGGCACCGACGGGCACATCGGCTTCAACGAGCCGTGCTCCTCGCTCGCCTCCCGTACCCGCATCAAGACGCTGACCGAGCAGACGCGGATCGACAACGCGCGCTTCTTCGACGACGACATCGAGCAGGTGCCGCGCCACGTCATCACCCAGGGCATCGGCACGATCCTGGAGTCACGCCACCCGATCCTGCTCGCGACCGGCGAGGGCAAGGCCGACGCGGTCGCCCGCACGGTCGAGGGCCCGGTCGCATCGGTCGTGCCGGCCTCGGCGCTCCAGCTGCACCGGCACGCCACGGTGGTGGTCGACGAGGCCGCGGCGTCCAAGCTGAAGCTGGCGGACTACTTCCGCGCCACGTACGCGGCGAAGCCGCGGTGGCAGGGCCTGTAGGGACCCGTACGCGTGAGGGCCGGGCCACCTGTGACGGTGGCCCGGCCCTCACGCGTTGCTCCGGCGGTTCAGGAGCCCGTGAGCGCCTCCGCGGCCGCGACCCCGCAGACCCGCGCCGCGCCGTGCGTGGCGATGTGCAGGGCACCTCGGGGCGGTGCGTAGGGCAGACCCATCTCGACCACGACAGTATCGGGGCGGGCGGCCAGCACGGCGTCCAGCGCCTCGCGCATCCAGGCGTGCCGGTGGACGTCGCGGACGACGGCCACGATGCGCCGCTCCCCCGCCGCCCTCAGCACCTCGGCGGCCGGCGAGGCGCTCGTGGTGCTGTAGGTGTCCGTCTCCGTGCCGGGCAGGATCCGGGCCAGCTCGGCCGCGACGCCCCACGGGGTCTCGTCACCGACCGCGATGTTGGCGACCGGGGCGAAGGCCGCGACGTAGGCCGGCTCGCGCAGCGGCTCGGCGGTGCCCGTGACCGTCACGGCTCGCCGGGCGGCGACCAGTCCGATGCCGGCTCCGGGGCCGGGCGCGGTCCCCTCCTGCGTGTCCGCGCCCGGCTCCGAGGCAGCCCCCCTGGCCCCCTGCGTCCAGGACGCGAGGGCCCGTACACGTGCGGCGGCGTCGGCCAGCCGCTCCTCGGGCAGTTCACCGGTCCGCACCGCTGTCACCAGCGCGTCGCGCAGCCGCAGCACGGTGTCCTCGTCGGCCAGCCCGCCGCCGACGCAGATGGCGTCGGCGCCCGCCGCGATGGCGAGGACGGATCCGCGCTCGATGCCGTACGTGCCGGCGATGGCGTCCATCTCCATGCCGTCGGTGACGATCAGCCCGTCGTAGCCCAGTTCGTCGCGCAGCAGACCGGTGAGGATCTGGGGGCTCAGAGTCGCGGGCCTGGTCGGGTCGAGTGCGGGGAGCAGGATATGCGCGCTCATCACCGATTTGGAACCCGCTGCGATGGCCGCCCGGAAAGGCACCAGCTCACGGGCGTGCAGGGTGTCCAGGTCCACATCGATGCGGGGCAGCGAGTGGTGCGAGTCGACCGCCGTGTCGCCGTGCCCGGGGAAGTGCTTGGTGCACGCGGCGACCCCGGCGGACTGGAGGCCCTCGACGTACGCGGCGGTGTGTCGGGCGACGAGCCCGGTGCCGGGGCCGAAGGAGCGTACGCCGATGACCGGGTTGTCCGGATTGGAGTTGACGTCGGCGGACGGCGCCCAGTTGAGGTTGACCCCGCACTCGGCCAGCCGTCGGCCGAGCTCCCGGGCGACGGCCCTGGTCAGGTCGGTGTCGTCGACGGAGCCGAGAGCGAGGTTGCCGGGGAAGGAGGAGCCGTTGCGGACCTCCAGCCGGGTGACGTCACCGCCCTCCTCGTCGATCGCGACGAGCACGTCGTCCCGCTCGGCACGCAGCCGGGCGGTGAGCGCGGAGAGCTGCTCGGGTGAGTGGATGTTCCGGCCGAACAGCCCGACGGAGGCCAGGCCTTCGCCGACCCTGCGCAGGAGCCAGTCCGGGGCGGTCGTCCCGGTGAAGCCGGGCTGGAGCACGGCGAGCGCGTCGCGGGTGACGGTGTCCATGGTGGATACGAGGGTGGTCATGGGGCTGCGTTATCCCTTCACGGCGCCTGAGGTGAGCCCCGTAGCCATCTTCCCCTGGATGATCATGAAGAAGATGACGACCGGGATGGAGATGAGCGTGGAGGCCGCCATCAGCGCGCCGTAGTCCGTTCCGCGCTCCGTCGTGAAGGTCATCAGCCACACGTTGAGCGTGTACTTGGAGTTGTCGTTGATCAGGATGTACGCGAAGAGGTACTCGTTCCAGGCGTTGACCAGCGCGAAGATGGAGGCGGCCGCGAGGCCCGGCGCCAGCAGCGGGAAGATGACCCGGCGGAAGGCCTGCATGCGGGTGCAGCCGTCCACCATCGCGGACTCCTCGAGCTCCACCGGGATGTTGATCACGAATCCGCGGATCATGATGGTCGCGAAGGGCAGCGTGGAGACCAGGTAGACGACGATGAGTCCCCAGTACTCGTCGATGCCTCCCATCGCGTTGAGCTGGAGGTAGATCGGGATCAGCATCGCGGTCGGGGGCAGCATCTGGACCAGGATCATGACCATCATCAGCGCCTTCCGCCCGAAGAAGCGGAAGCGTCCGATGGCGAGCGCCGCGAGGGTCGCGATGATCATGCCGCCGACGACCGCCGTGACCGAGACGATGAGGCTCGACTGGATCGCCGTGACGAAGTTGTCCTGCTTCACCGCGCGCGCGAAGTTGTCGAAGGTGAGGGAGGACGGCCACAGGGTCTGGTCGTAGGACCGGATCTCGTGGTTGGGGCGCAGCGAGCTGACGATCAGCCAGTAGACCGGGAAGGCCATGATCCCGGCCGTGATCAGCGCCAGGATGTTGTAGCCGAGGCGGTTCCTCTTACGGTCGGGCCGCAGGACCTGGGCCGGCGTGTTCGTGGAGGCGCTCATTCGACCTCTCCCGTCTTGATCAGCTGGCGCAGGTAGTACACGGCGACACCGGAGAGCATCAGGACGGTGATCAGTGCGATCGCGCTGCCCTGGCTGAAGGAGGTGGACTCGAACGCCTTGGAGAAGGAGTAGAGGCCGAGGGTCTCGTACTCGGGCTCGGGCTTGTTGCCGCGCAGCAGCCAGATCTGGCCGAACACGTTGAAGTCCCAGATGACCGAGAGCGTGGCGACCATGGTGAAGACCGGCTTGATGACGGGCCAGGTCACGTAGCGGTAGACGCCGAACGCGGTGGCTCCGTCGAGGGCGGCCGCCTCCTCCAGCTCCTTGGGGACCTGGGTGAGGGCCGCGTACATCGTGATCACGACGAACGGGATGGCGCCCCAGACGACCAGGAGCGTGATGATGCCGAAGCCCTGCAACGGGTCGAGGAACCAGTTGTGGCCGAGCCACCGGTCCTCGTTGCCCGTGATGTCGGCGAGCAGCGTGTTGATCAGCCCGTAGTCGGAGTCGGAGAGCCAGCGGAAGACCGACGCGGCGACCATGAGCGGCATGGACCAGGCGGCGATCAGCGCCACCGTGAGGACGAGCCGGACCCAGGTGGAGAGCCTCAGCATCATCAGGGCGATGAGCAGGCCGAGGCCCATGGTCAGCACGACGCAGACGGTCATGAAGACGATGGTTCTCCCGACGACCGACCAGAACTCCGGGTCGCCGAGGATGTTGGTGAACTGCTCGAAGCCGACCCACGGCGCCTCGGCGTTGCCCCAGAGTGCCGCCCGTCCCAGGTCCTGGAAGGACATGATCACGGTCTTGACCAGCGGGTAGACGTAGACGGCGGCGATCGCCAGGATCGCCGGCAGGATCAGGAGGTAGGGGAGGAGTTCCCCCTTCTTCCGCCGCTTCTTGGGGCGCGGCCCGGCGGTTTCCTGCTCGGAGGGTGAGATCCCGGTCTTCTCCGGGACACTCGGTACGGGGACCGGTGGACCGGCGGCCTTGGTGTCGGCAGCAGTCACGTGACTGACCTTCCATCGGGATTCCGGGGATCTGCACCCGGGAATCACGGCGTTCTACCTGCGAAAAGGGGGGCGGGGGCCCGGTGTTCGCCGGACCCCCGCCTGGAGAGCCGTAGGCCCTGGGACTACTTGTTGATCAGCTCGTTGACCTTGTCGTCGGCCTTCTTGGCCGCGTCGGCCACCGAGGTGCCCTTGAGGATCTCCAGAAGCATGTTCTCCAGGACCTCCTCCTTCTCGATGGAGGTCCAGCCCGGCGCGATCGGCGTGAACCAGGCGTCCGGCACCGCGTTGGCGACGGCGGCCGTCTCCGGCTTGGACTTCAGCGGCTCGAGCTGCTTCTCGTTGTTCGGGAGGATGTTCTTGGCGGCGAGCACTTCCTGCGACTTCTCGCTGGTGAAGAGCGAGATCCACTCCTCGCCGAGGTCGGTGACCTTGGACTTGGCGGTCACCGCGAGGTCCGAACCGCCGATGAAGGACGGGAGGGCCTTGCCGTTCGGGCCGGGCATGCCGGCCGTGCCGATCTTGCCCTCGAGCTTCGGGTTGCCGTTGTTGGCGCCGTCGACGACGGAGCCGGCCTCCCAGCCGTTGCCGTAGATCAGGGCCGCCTTCTCGTTGGCCATGACGTTGGCGTGGTCCTGCTCGTCCTTGGTCTGGTCGGCCTTGTTGTACTTCTTGACCAGGTTGACGAAGTGCTCGATGCCCTTCTGGGACTCGGGCGAGGAGAGGTTGCCCTTCCACTCCTTCGCGCCCTCGTCGTACTCGGCGATGGAGCCGCCGTATGCCGCGACGTAGGACATGGCCGCGTACCAGTAACGGCCCGGCAGGTAGAGGGACGAGAAGCGCTTGTCCTTCTTGTTGTACTCGGCCGAGACCTTGTCGAGTGCGGCGAGCATCTCGTCCTCGGTCTGGGGGAGGGCGTCGCTGCCGGTGCCCTTCTTGAGCATGTCCTTGTTGTAGACAGCGACACGGGCGCCCGCGTAGTAGGGCACGCAGAACTGCTTGCCCTCGAAGGTGCAGGTGTCCTTCAGACCCTTGATCCAGGTGTCCGAGTTGTCGTACTTCTTGGGGTCGATCTCGGCCAGCGCGCCGTTGAGGATGTACTGCATCGTCTCGGTGTTGCCGAGCTCGACGACGTCCGGGAACTTGTCACCACCGAGCGCGGTGTCGAGCTTCTTGGCCTTGTCCGCCCACTGCTGGTACTGGACGTCGACCTTGACCTTCGGGTACTTCTTCTTGAACTGCGCGTTGACGTCCTTGACCAGTTCCGGCCAGGTGCTCTGCGCGTCGACCATGAGCCAGACCGTCAGGCTCTCGGTACGGTCCTTAGGGTCCTTCGAAGCGTTGTCGCCACTGTCCCCACCACACGCCGCGATTCCGGTCATCATCGCTGCGACGCCTACTGCCGCTATGAGCTTGCGCTTCATGCCACACCCTCCTCAGGGATACCAGCAACCCCCCGCCCACCGCGAAGACGTACGCCTGGCGCTACCTGTGGGTCTGGGACCTGGTCTTTAATGGTTTAGACCAGTACCGGGAGCTTGGCCTAGACCTTTAGGGGTGTCAAGGGTGTATAAGAAGTGCACTCGCGTCCGTTATCGGACCGACACCTGAGGGAGGGCGACGACCCGTGACCGGACCGTGCCACCATGTGAGCCGCGACAGACGGAGGAGCCGGTGACGGCAGCAACGCAGCAGTCGGGAAGGCGGGCCATGGGTGCCGACGGGGGCAGAGTGACGAGCGAGACCGGTGCGGGAGCGCGCACGGCACGCGTCCCGAAGTACTACCGGCTCAAGCGCCATCTCCTCGACATGACGGACACCATGCCGCCCGGCACCCCGGTGCCGCCCGAACGGACCCTGGCGGCGGAGTTCGACACCTCGCGCACCACGGTGCGCCAGGCCCTCCAGGAGCTGGTGGTCGAGGGCCGGCTGGAGCGCATCCAGGGCAAGGGCACCTTCGTCGCCAAGCCGAAGGTCTCCCAGGCCCTGCAACTCACCTCGTACACCGAGGACATGCGCGCCCAGGGGCTGGAGCCCACCTCGCAGCTGCTGGACATCGGCTACGTCACGGCGGACGACACGCTCGCCGGGCTGCTGGACATCACGACGGGCGGCCGGGTGCTGCGGATCGAGCGGCTCCGGCTGGCCAGCGGTGAACCGATGGCCATCGAGACCACCCACCTCTCGGCCAAGCGCTTCCCCGCGCTGCGCCGTTCACTGGTGAAGTACACCTCGCTCTACACCGCACTGGCCGAGGTGTACGACGTCCGGCTCGCCGAGGCCGAGGAGACCATCGAGACCTCGCTGGCCACCCCGCGCGAGGCGGGACTGCTCGGCACGGACGTCGGCCTCCCGATGCTCATGCTGTCCCGGCATTCGGTCGACGGAGGGGGCGAACCGGTGGAGTGGGTGCGCTCCGTGTACCGGGGCGACCGGTACAAGTTCGTCGCCCGCCTGAAGCGTCCCACGGACTGAGCACCGTCAGGGTCTGAGACCTCTGATCCCCCCGCGCACGCGGGGGGATCAGGCATTTCGGGCGACACCGGACCGTTGCACGACCGCAATGCGGACGGGGGGTGACGGTGGACGGGGCGCTCGCTTAGATTTCCTGCGCATTACACCAGGTGATCAGCGAGGGGACGGAGTCGCCACATGCCAGAAGGAAACGGTGCGAACCCACCGACAGCACCGACAGTGACACCCATGAGGGTGGTCATCGGGCTCTGCCTGATCGCCCCGTTCGTGGCGATGCTCTGGGTCGGGTCGTACGCGAAGGTCGATCCGACCTTCATCGGCATCCCGTTCTTCTACTGGTACCAGATGCTCTGGGTGCTCATCTCGACCGCTCTCACCATGATCGCGTACAAGCTGTGGCAGCGTGACCAGCGCGCCCGCAAGGGGGGTGCGTCAGCGTGAAGGACGGCTTGAACAGCATCGCGGCCGACGAGGGCGGCGTGAACGGCATCGCCCTCGCCGTGTTCGTCTTCTTCTTCGTGGCCGTCACGGTCATCGGCTTCATGGCCGCGCGCTGGCGCAAGGCCGAGAACGAGGCCAGTCTCGACGAATGGGGCCTGGGCGGCCGGTCGTTCGGCACCTGGGTCACCTGGTTCCTGCTCGGCGGAGACCTCTACACGGCGTACACCTTCGTCGCGGTGCCCGCGGCGGTCTACGCGGCGGGCGCGGCCGGCTTCTTCGCCGTCCCCTACACGATCCTCGTCTACCCGCTGATCTTCACCTTCCTGCCGCGTCTGTGGTCGGTGTCGCACAAGCACGGCTACGTCACCACCTCGGACTTCGTCCGTGGCCGCTTCGGCTCGAAGGGACTCTCGCTGGCGGTCGCCGTCACCGGCATCCTCGCCACGATGCCGTACATCGCGCTCCAGCTGGTCGGCATCCAGGCCGTCCTGGACGTCATGGGCGTCGGCGGCGGCGAGAACACGCACTGGTTCATCAAGGACCTGCCGCTGCTCATCGCCTTCGCCGTCCTCGCCGCGTACACCTACTCCTCGGGGCTGCGCGCGCCGGCGCTGATCGCGTTCGTCAAGGACGGGCTGATCTACCTGGTCATCGCGGTGGCGATCATCTACATCCCGATCAAGCTGGGCGGGTTCGACAACATCTTCGCCGCCGCCGGCGAGAAGTTCTCCGCCGCGAACGAGGCGGCCGGCAAGCCGGTGGCCGGGCTCGCACCCGGCGTCTCCGGCCAGTGGGGTTACGCCACCCTGGCCCTGGGCTCGGCGCTGGCGCTCTTCATGTACCCGCACTCGATCACGGCGACGCTCTCCAGCCGCAGCCGTGAGGTGATCCGGCGCAACACCACGATCCTGCCGCTGTATTCGCTGATGCTGGGTCTGCTGGCGCTGCTCGGATTCATGGCGATCGCGGCCGGGATCAAGGTCGACAACGGCCAGCTCGCCATTCCGCAGCTCTTCGAGAACATGTTCCCGGACTGGTTCGCGGGCGTGGCCTTCGCCGCGATCGGTATCGGCGCCCTGGTGCCCGCCGCGATCATGTCGATCGCCGCGGCGAACCTCTTCACCCGCAACATCTACAAGGACTTTCTGAAGCCGGACGCGACCCCGGCCCAGGAGACCAAGGTCTCCAAGCTGGTCTCGCTGCTGGTCAAGGTCGGCGCGCTCGCCTTCGTCCTCACCATGGACAAGACGGTCGCGATCAACTTCCAGCTGCTGGGCGGCATCTGGATCCTCCAGACGATGCCGGCCCTGGTGGGCGGGCTCTTCACCCGGTGGTTCCACCGCTGGGCCCTGATCGCCGGCTGGGCGGTCGGCATGATCTACGGCACGGCGGCCGCGTACGGCGTCGCCAGCCCCACCCAGAAGCACTTCGGCGGTTCCTCGAAGGAGATCCCGGGCATCGGCGAGATCGGGTACATCGGTCTCACCGCGTTCGTGCTGAACGTCGTCGTCGTGCTCGTGCTGACCGTCGTCCTCAACGCGGTGAAGGCACCGGCCGGTGTGGACGAGACCTCCCCGTCGGACTACACGGCGGACGCGGGCGACCCCGGCGTCAAGGTCGAGCTGCCGCCGGCCACGGCGGGCGCCCCGGGCGGCCACTGACCCCACAGCGGTCACTCGGAGCAGGACGTCCGTCCCGGCAGGGTCCTCCCTGCCGGGACGGAGTCGTATCAGGACCGGCGGCGTGCGCGTTCGGTCTCCGGAAACCGGGGCGCGCCGCACCCGGTTCCTGGGGCAGACTGCCGCCCATGGACGTTTCGATCAGGCCGGCGCTGCCCGCTCAGTTCGAGGAGCTCGGCGAGATCACCGCACACGCGTATCTGGGCGACGGGCTCCTGGACTTCGGCGCCGACGACCCCTACCTGGATCAGCTCCGCGCGGTCGGGCGGCGGGCCGCCGAGGCCGAGGTGCTGGTCGCGCTGGACGCCGACGGCCGGCTGCTGGGCGGTGTCACCTACGTCGCGCCGGGCAGCCCGTGGGCGGACATCGCCGGGGAGGACGAGGCCGAGTTCCGGATGCTGGCCGTCTCGCCGGAGGCCCGTGGGCGGGGCGCGGGCGAGGCGCTCGTGCGGGCCTGTATCGAGCGGGCTCGGGCAGCCGGAGGGCTTTCCGGGATCGTCCTGTCGACGCAGTCCGCCATGACGGGCGCCCACCGGATATACCGCCGCCTCGGCTTCGTACGGACTCCCGAGCGGGACTGGTGTCCCCTGCCGGGGCTCGCGCTCCTGACGTTCCGCCTGGAGCTCTGACCCTTCACGACACAAGATGTGGGGGCTTCTTCAATCAGCAGCCACCACATGTATGCTCGACCTCGCTGTCGCCGCAGGGGAATCCGGTGAGAATCCGGAACTGTCCCGCAACGGTGTGATCGGTGTGCTCCGCGCACCCCGAAGTCCGAAGACCTGCCGACAGTGCGCCCGGCTCGACCGATCCGGGCGCCGATACGTCCGGGCCCCGCGGAGGGCCGGTGGACGCCGCGTGCCGTGCTGCCCTTCCCCGGGCGCCGTGTGCCCCCGGCTGCCCCGCTCCCGCAGGCCCCGAGCCGAGCGAGGGATAGCCCCAGTGACCATCGCGCCAGCCGACCCGGTTTCAGCCACGGAATCCGAAGGCCGCACGACCGACGCACCCGGGACCGCACTGCTGCGGACCCTGACCGGTCTCACCGCCGATCTGCCCGACGCCGACCCCGGACGGGTGGCCGCCGCCGCGCTGCGTGGCCGCAACGCCCGGTCGGACGAGGCGGAGCTGCGCTCGCTGGCCACCGAGGCCGCCGCCGGCCTGATCTCCGAGGACCCCGCCTACTCCCGGCTCGCCGCCCGGCTCCTCACCCGGACCATCGCGGACGAGGCCGCCGGCCAGGGCGCCGTCTCCTTCTCCGCGTCGGTCGCCGTCGGACACCGCGAGGGCCTGATCGCGGACCGTACGGCCGGGTTCGTCACGCTGCACGCCGCCGCCCTCGACGCGCTGGTCGAGCGGGCGCTCGCCGAAGGCGCCGACGACCGTTTCGGCTACTTCGGGCTGCGGACGCTGCACAGCAGGTACCTGCTGCGCCATCCGCTCACCCGCGACGTCATCGAGACCCCGCAGCACTTCATGCTGCGCGTCGCGGCCGGGCTCGCCGAGGACACCTCCGAGCGGGCCCTGGAGGAAGTGGCCGCGCTGTACGGCCTGATGAACCGGCTGGACTACCTGCCCTCCTCCCCCACCCTCTTCAACTCCGGCACCCGGCACCCGCAGATGTCCTCCTGCTACCTGCTGGACTCCCCCAAGGACGAGCTGGACTCGATCTACGACCGCTACCACCAGGTGGCGCGCCTCTCCAAGCACGCGGGCGGCATCGGGCTCTCGTACTCCCGTATCCGCGCCCGGGGTTCGCTCATCCGCGGCACCAACGGGCACTCCAACGGCATCGTGCCGTTCCTGAAGACGCTGGACGCCTCGGTCGCCGCGGTGAACCAGGGCGGCCGCCGCAAGGGTGCCGCGGCCGTCTACCTGGAGACCTGGCACGCGGACATCGAGGAGTTCCTGGAGCTGCGCGACAACACCGGCGAGGACCAGCGGCGTACGCACAACCTCAACCTGGCCCACTGGATCCCGGACGAGTTCATGCGCCGCGTCGACGCGGACACCGACTGGTCACTGTTCTCCCCGGCCGACGTCCCCGAGCTGGTCGACCTGTGGGGCGACGCGTTCGACGCCGCCTACCGGGCCGCCGAGGCCAAGGGGCTGGCCCGCAAGGCCCTGCCGGCCCGTGAGCTGTACGGCAGGATGATGCGGACCCTCGCCCAGACCGGGCAGGGCTGGATGACGTTCAAGGACGCCTCCAACCGCACGGCGAACCAGACCGCCGAGCCGGGCCGCGTCGTGCACTCGTCGAACCTGTGCACGGAGATCCTCGAAGTCACCGACGACGGCGAGACGGCCGTCTGCAACCTGGGTTCGGTCAACCTGGGCGCGTTCGTGGTGGACGGCTCGATCGACTGGGAACGGCTGGACGCCACCGTGCGGACCGCCGTGACCTTCCTGGACCGGGTCGTCGACATCAACTTCTACCCGACCGAGCAGGCCGGCCGCTCCAATGCCCGCTGGCGTCCGGTGGGCCTGGGCGCGATGGGGCTCCAGGACGTCTTCTTCAAGCTGCGCCTCCCCTTCGACTCGCCCGAGGCCCGCGCGCTCTCCACGAAGATCTCCGAGCGGATCATGCTCGCCGCGTACGAGTCGTCCTGCGACCTCGCCGAGCGCCCCCAAGCACCTTCGGCAGGCTCCGGTGCAGGGGGGACCCCCGTGGGCCCGCTGCCCGCCTGGTCCGAGACCCGCGCGGCGCGCGGCGTACTGCACCCGGACCACTACGACACCGAGCTGCACTGGCCGGAGCGCTGGGACGCGCTGCGCGCCCGGATCGCGAAGACGGGCATGCGCAACTCGCTGCTGCTCGCCATCGCGCCGACGGCGACCATCGCCTCGATCGCCGGGGTGTACGAGTGCGTCGAGCCGCAGGTCTCCAACCTGTTCAAGCGCGAGACCCTCAGCGGAGAGTTCCTCCAGGTCAACGCCTACCTGGTCGACGAGCTGAAGAGACTCGGCGTCTGGGACGCGCGGACCCGTGAGGCACTGCGCGAGGCGAGCGGCTCCGTGCAGGGCTTCGGCTGGATCCCCGAGGACGTGCGCGCGCTGTACCGCACGGCGTGGGAGATCCCGCAGCGCGGACTGATCGACATGGCGGCTGCCCGTACGCCGTTCCTCGACCAGAGCCAGTCGCTCAACCTGTTCCTGGAGACGCCGACGATCGGCAAGCTCTCCTCGATGTACGCGTACGCCTGGAAGCAGGGGCTGAAGACGACGTACTACCTGCGCTCGCGCCCGGCGACCCGGATCGCCCGCGCGGCATCCGCCGCCCCGATCCCCGAGCAGGCACCCGCGCCCGACGCGGACTCGGTCGCCTGTTCCCTGGAAAACCCCGAGTCCTGCGAGGCCTGCCAGTAATGACGACGTCCGAGAACAAGAACCTGCTCGACCCGGGCTTCGAACTGACCCTGCGTCCCATGCGCTACCCGGACTTCTACGAGCGCTACCGGGACGCGATCAAGAACACCTGGCACGTGGAGGAGGTCGACCTGCACTCCGACGTCGCCGACCTCGCCAAGCTCTCACCCGGTGAGCAGCACATGATCGGCCGGCTGGTCGCGTTCTTCGCGACGGGTGACTCGATCGTCTCCAACAACCTGGTGCTGACGCTCTACAAGCACATCAACTCGCCCGAGGCGCGCCTCTATCTGTCACGTCAGCTGTTCGAGGAGGCCGTGCACGTCCAGTTCTATCTGACGCTGCTCGACACCTATCTGCCCGACCCGGAGGACCGTGCCGCGGCCTTCGACGCGGTCGAGGAGATCCCCTCGATCCGCGAGAAGGCGCAGTTCTGCTTCCGGTGGATGGACTCGGTCGAGAAGATCGAGCGGCTGGAGTCGAAGGCCGACCGCCGGCGCTTCCTGCTCAACCTGATCTGCTTCGCCGCGTGCATCGAGGGGCTGTTCTTCTACGGCGCGTTCGCGTACGTCTACTGGTTCCGCTCGCGCGGTCTGCTGCACGGTCTCGCCACGGGCACCAACTGGGTGTTCCGTGACGAGACGATGCACATGAACTTCGCCTTCGAGGTCGTCGACACCGTCCGCAAGGAGGAGCCGGACCTCTTCGACGACGAGCTCCAGCAGCAGGTCACCGACATGCTGCGGGAGGCGGTCGAGGCGGAGCTGCAGTTCGGCCGCGACCTGTGCGGCGACGGCCTGCCGGGGATGAACACCGAGTCGATGCGCCAGTACCTGGAGTGCGTCGCCGACCAGCGGCTCACCCGGCTCGGCTTCCCCCCGCTCTACGGTTCCGAGAACCCGTTCTCGTTCATGGAGCTCCAGGGGGTGCAGGAGCTGACGAACTTCTTCGAGCGGCGCCCCTCCGCGTACCAGGTGGCGGTGGAGGGGTCCGTCGGCTTCGACGACGACTTCTAGATCCGCGCCCAGGACCTGATGTACGGGCGCCGCGTGGCCGTGAGCGGCTGCGCGGCGCCTGGCGTTCCCGGGGGGCGCTCCCCCCTCCTCCGTTCCGCCTCACGCAGTGCGCGGTCGATCCGGCGCTCCCGGGCGAGACCGACAAGGGCGGGCAGCAGGACGAGGGCGAAGAGGACGACTACGGCCAGGTAGCTCAGGAATGTGTTCATGGCTCCACTGTCGTCGGGGCGGACGGATTCCGGCAGTGGCAGGACTGTCATGCAGCATCGAATTACTGCCACACTGGCGGCATGCTGAAGAATGTCGCCGTCCTGCTGCTCGACGAGGTCCACCCCTTCGAACTCGGCGTGCTGTGCGAGGTGTTCGGGCTCGACCGGTCCGAGGACGGGCTGCCCGTCCATGACTTCGCCGTCGTGTCGGCCGAAGGCCCCGTCCTCCGGACGCACGCCGGATTCACGATCAGCACCCCCCACGGTCTCGACCGCCTGGAGGAGGCCGATCTCATCGCCGTACCGGCGGGGAGCCACTTCATGGAGCGGACCTATCCCGAGGAGGCCCTGGACGCCCTGCGCCGAGCCGTCGAGCGCGGGGCGCGGGTGCTGAGCGTCTGCTCCGGGGCGTACGTCCTGGGGGCGGCCGGGCTTCTGGACGGCCGCCGCTGCACCACCCACTGGCGGCACGCCGACGAGCTGGCCCGCCGCTTCCCGAAGGCGTGCGTGGAACCGGACGTGCTGTACGTGGACGCGGGGCCGGTCATCACGTCGGCGGGCACGGCCGCGGGCATCGACGCCGCCCTGCACCTGGTCCGCCAGGCACACGGGCCGGCCGTCGCGAACGCCGTCGCCCGCCGCATGGTGGTCCCCCCGCACCGGGACGGCGGCCAGGCGCAGTACATCAAGCGTCCGCTGCCCCGCACCCGGTGCGACACGGTCGGGGGCACCCTCGCCTGGATGGAGAGCCACCTCGACCAGGACATGACCGTCGAACAGCTGGCCGACCGGAGCCACATGTCGCCCCGGACCTTCGCCCGCCGCTTCCAGCAGGAGACCGGCACCACGCCGTACCGCTGGCTGCTCCGGCAGCGCGTGCTGCTGGCACAGCACCTGCTGGAGACCTCGGACGAGACCATGGACACGATCGCGGGACGGACCGGGTTCGGGACCGCGGCGGCGCTGCGCCACCAGTTCGTACGCGCACTGGGCACCACCCCGAACGCCTACCGCCGGACCTTCCGCGGCCCGGTCTTGATCCGCGAGGTCGCCTGACCCGTACCTGATCCGGCGTAAGGTCGATTGGCCAAGCATTGTCCAAGCACCGCCCCGGCCCGTCCATGGACTGCCGCCCGGGCGGCGGACGAGGGTCTGGCACATGGGCCTGCACAAGGGCGGTGACGCCGCCTGGACGCTGACGGCGACCGACGACGGCCACTACACGGTCCGCTCCACGGACAGCGGTCTGTGCCTGGACTCAACGCGCGGCAAGAAGCACCTGGGCGCGCCGCTCGAGGTGGGTGCGGAGCTCTCGCTCGGGACCTGCTCGGCGGGCTCACGGAGCGGGTGTCCGACGGCGCCGCGGTCCAGACCGTGCGGGGGACGGCGTTGCGGGCTCGCACCGCCTGACGTCCGCGCCTTCCTGTCACGACGCAACCCCGCCCGGGCACGTGTCCCGGGCGGGGCTCGCCGCACGAGGTGCGGTCACCGCGTGCGTGCGCTCAGATGCCGCACTGCGAGGCGGACCAGAAGTGGTTCGGCCCCTGGTTCACGTGGATGTGGTCGCCGTGGCCGGCGTAGCCCGGGCCGAGGATGCCCCGGAAGCCGTGGTTGCGGGCCTGCTTGGCGATGGTGCAGAGGGAGTGCGGCCCGGCGCCGAGGTCGACGGCGTCTCCGTAGAGATGGCGGCTGTTCGTGGCCCCGCCGACGGCCGCGTTGCAGGACGTGGAACGGAAGCCGCTGGTGACCCGGAGGGGCTGGTCGCCCAGCGCGTGCCGCAGGGCCTGCAGCTTCCACATGCTGCTCAGGGCGTTGGCCTTGGCCGTACCCGCCGCGACCGCACCGCCCGCCCAGGTGCTGTTGCACGTGTTCAGCTCGGGATAGGTGAAGTTGACGGGGGTGCAGTCGTTGTCCTGGAGCGCGTAGAGCTTGGCCTGCGTGGCCGGCCCGGCGACGCCGTCGGCGGCGAGGCCGTACGCGGACTGGAAACGCTGGACCGCGGCCTTGGTGGCGGGGCCGTAGGAGCCGTCGATGGCGAGCACGGAGTTGTATCCCGGATAGCCGGCCACCCGGATCTGGAGCTGGGTGACGTCGTTGCCGGTGGCGCCGGACGACAGGGTGCGGGTCCAGGTGAAACAGCCGTCGGCCTGCGCGGTGCCCGCGGTGACGACGGCGCCGCCGATGGCGAAGGCCATGGTCATGACAAGGCCGAGCAGCAGATGTGCGGTACGTCTGAGCATGGGGGTCTCCCTGCACGGTGAGGCGTAGAGGCGTGGCGTGGGACGAGCCTGGCGGAAGGGTCGACGCGCGTCAACTACGCGAGGGAGAACGCTGGTTGGCCAAGCCCCGTCCTCCTTCCGTACCCCTGACACGGAGAGGGCCCCGCCTGCGGCGGGGCCCTCTCCGAACAGCGGGGGAATCAGTCGTTCGGGACGACCTCGTAGCGCGGGGTGCCCTCGGCCATCTCCTTCAGCGCCGCCTTGCGGTCCCGCTTCGAGAGACGGTCGATGTAGAGGTAGCCGTACAGGTGGTCCGTCTCGTGCTGGAGGCAGCGCGCGAAATAGCCGCTGCCCCGGACCTTCACCGCGTTGCCCTGGGCGTCCTGACCGCGCACGACCGCGTAGTCGGGGCGCGCGAGCGCGGCGTACGCCGTGGGCACGGAGAGGCAGCCCTCGCTGGAGTCGTCGAGGTTGCGCTGCTCCGGGGCCAGGTCCTCCAGCACCGGGTTGCAGATCGCGCCGACGTGGCGGACCCCGTCGTCGTCCGGGCAGTCGTAGACGAAGACCTTGCGGTCCACGCCGATCTGGTTCGCCGCCAGGCCCACGCCCTGCGCGGTCCGCTGGCTGGCGAACATGTCGTCGATCAGCCGCGCCAGCTCGTCGTCGAACTCCGTGACGTCGGCGCACTCCTTGTGCAGAACCGGGTTGCCGACCACCGTGATGGGGCGGGAGGTGCCGCGCTCCCGGTGCGCCGCCTCGCGCGCCTCGCAGTCCTCGGTGTCCACGAGGAATCCCTCGTCGTCCACACCGGTCTGCTCGTCCGTCTCCTGCTGCGACATGTCCGCCGTTCGCCTTCCTGCAACCCTGTGACCCGTGAGTACCCGCACCGAATCGGTGCCCGTACAGCCTACGGGCACGGATCAGCAGACTTCTTCCAGATCCCGCCACTCGCGGCTGTCCGGGCTGTCCGCCACCCAGCCGTCCAGCAGACCGCGCACCAGCCCGGCCGGGGCCGCTATCCCGCACTCACGCTCCGGCACCCACAGGTCACCGGCCGTGCGGTGGCCCAGGGGCCCGGGGTGGCCCGGCTCACTGTGGTCGTGCGGGTCCAGGTGCTCGCCGTCGCCCTCGTCGCTCTCCATCGCGCTCTCCGAACACGCGCGGCAGAGCAGCCGCACGGAGGACGACCAGTCCTCCGCAGCGAACCCGGCGTCCGAGGCGAGCTTCTCCAGCGCGTCCCGGTCGGCCTCGGTGGCGGCCTCCAGGAGGACCACCCAGGTGGGGACGGGTGAGGGCGCCCACAGCTCGATCTCGTCGAAGACCGGGAACGACGGCCCGGCAGCCGTGATCCGCTCGCCGTTCGGCACACCGTCGTGCAGGACGACCTCGCCCCAGCGCCGCCCCGAGGACGGCAGCGGGATCGACAGCACCTCCAGCCGTGCCGGGTCCAGCCTGCGGCCCCAGACGACCTCGGCCTCGCCCTCGGGCGAGAGCCGCACGGCAGCGCTGCCCAGCTCCATGCCCGTGGGTTCGCTGTTGGCCGCCGCGTTGTGCTGACCGCTCCCCGGCACCCGCAGCCCGTAGGCCTGCCAGGCCCGGCGCGCCAGCGGCCAGTCCTGCAGCGCGGTGGCGGCGATCCCGACGTTCCACCAGTCCGGGGCCCCGGACTCCCGGTCGAGCAGGGCGACGGCGCGCAGGCCCGCGGCCCTCGCCTGCTCCCAGTCGTGCCGGAACTTGTGCAGCAGCGCCAGATTGAACCAGGACTCCGAGAGCCAGGGCTCCAGGTCCGCCGCGCGCGTCAGCAGCGCCCCCGCGTCCTCGTACCGGCCGTCGCCGATCAGCGTGAACGCGCGGTCCGTGGCCTGCCGCCAAGAGGCGGACGGCCGATGCCGTACCTTCCCGAAGATCCTCACGATTCCCGCCTGTCCCGACTGGACACCCTCGTTTTCCGCTCTCTTCGCATCCAACCATGCCCGGCCGGACGCTCGCTCATTACCCGTGGGTTACCCCGCCCCCACTGGAGCCGGGCCGCCCCGCGCCAGGACCCTGGCCAGTGCTTCCACCACCTGTGGCTGGTAGTCGCGGCCGGTGCCGAGCCTGAGCTGCTCCAGCGCGCGCAGGGACCCCTTGACGCCTTCCCCGCACAGGTCGTCGTACGCGTTGACCGCACGGACGATCCTTGCGGAGGTCTGCTGTTCCCGGTACGGATCCGCCTGCTGCTCCACCACCACGGCGACCGCGGGGTCCACCCCGGTCTGGCGGACCACCGCCCCTCCGAGCAGCGCGATCCTGCGCTGCTCGGCTGCCGGGAGGACGGCCGTCGCCCCGTCCGCCACCGGGTCGACCAGCGAGAGCTGCCCGATGTCGTGCATCAGCGCCGCGTACTCCAGCACGGTCAGCTCGGGGCCGGTGAGCCCCAGCTCGCGCCCGACTGCCGTCGAGAGCCCGGCCACCCTGCGGGCGTGCCCGTGCGGGGTGTAGCCCGCGATCTCCGTGGACCGGGCCAGCGACGCGATGGTCTGCCGGTACGTCGTACGGACGGCGGCGTACCGGCGGAACGAGACCTGGGTGAGCAGCAGCGGTACGCACAGGACGGGCAGCGCCCACAGCCCCGCGACGGCGACCCCCAGCGCCATCACGGCTCCGGTCGCGCAGACCGCGGAACCGATACCGCTGAGCGCGCGGAGTTCGTCACGGAGCTGCGGCCCGTACGGACGGGAGGTCCCGGCCGTGAGGGCCGCGAGGACGGCGTCGCAGAGGGCGGTGAGCACGAGCAGTACGAGCAGGAAGAGTGCGAAGTAAGGCCCCTCGCCGAACCAGCGCTCCGACAGCCCCGCGTGCTGGAGCGGCTGGAAGCACACGGCGGCGAAGGCCGCGGCCAGCACACGGCGGGCCGCCTGGTCGGGCCCCGGGCCGCTGCCCCGTGCCAGGTGGGGTACGGAGGCGAGCAGCTGCGCCGCCACGACGACGGTGATCACCTGGAGCACGCCGTGCGCCGTCTCCTGTCCCGCGCTGCGCCCGAGCAGGGCGTACGCCAGCGCACCGGCCGCTCCCAGCGGCGCGGGCTCCCGCTCACCGGGCAGGGCGCCCCAGCGGGCCAGCTCACCCACGGTGACCAGGACTCCGAATGCGAGGGCGTGGCCGGGCTCGACCACGCCGTTCCACAGGGTGTGCCCGAGCGCTACGGCCGCGAGGACCAGGGCGGCGCCACGGACCGCGAGGACGGCCGGCGACGGGTGGAGCGGGCTCACCGGGGCCGCCCGTGCCGGTCCGGCGACCCCGCGGCGGGCGGCCGCGACCCGGCCCGCTGCCGCGGCAGCCCGGCCGGCTCCTCCTCCGAGGTGACCGTGTTGGCCGCCGCGGACCAGCCGTGGCGTTCCAGGGCGCGCGCCAGCGCCCCGACCATGCGCGGGTCGAACTGGCTCCCCGCGCAGCGCCTCAGCTCCTCCACCGCCGCGGGGACAGGCCGCCCGCGCCGGTAGGAGCGGGTCGAGGTCATCGCGTCGAAGGCGTCCGCGACGGCGACGACCCGGGCGAACTCCGGGATCCGGTCCCCGGCGAGGCCGTACGGATAACCGCTGCCGTCGAGCCGCTCGTGGTGGTGCAGGATCGCGGCGCGCGCCTCGTCCAGGAAACCGATGCCCCGGACGATCTCGTGGCCGTACTCCGGGTGCAGCTCGATGACGCGGCGCTCCTCGGGGGTGAGCGGCCCGTCCTTGCGCAGGACCCGGGTGGGGACGCCGAGCTTGCCGACGTCGTGCAGGATGCCGGCGAAGCGGAGCGCTTCCATCCGGTCCTCCTCCATGCCCAGTTCGCGGGCGATCAGCTCGGAGGCGCGGCCGACCCGCTCGCTGTGTCCTCGGGTGTAGCCGTCCTTGATGTCGACGGCCTGGACGAGCGCCCTGATGGTGGCGCGGTGAGCGGCGTGCTGGCGGTGGTACTGCGCGAAGACCCAGCAGGAGATGTACATCGGCAGCAGGACGACCAGCGCGGACAGCGGGCCGTAGGAGCTGTGCCACAGGACGGCCATCATCAGCCCCGCGAGCGCGTGCACCAGATGCGGCCCCACGGAGCGGGCCGGCAGTCCGCGCCAGGCGTGCCTGACGGCCACGCGCTCGGCCGTGACGAGGATCGAGCCGTCCAGCGCGGCCAGCACCAGACTGAAGACGAGAGCCGCCGCGCAGGCCGGCACGAGGGCGTACGGGAGATCGGGCGCGACGCCCCCCGAGGCACCGCCGAGCGTGGCGGGACCGCCCAGGAACGCGTACGTCCAGGAGGCCGCCCCCACGGTCAGTGCGAGCTGTGCGGCCCGCCAGACACGGCGGGCCGTGGCGGGCGGGCGCTCCACCCGGCCCGCGAGCGCGCCGGGTACGGCGACGAGCGCGGCGGCGGAGGGGGGCAGCAGGAAGGCCGCGGCGAGCAGCAGGGGAAAGAACGATCCGGCACCGATCGGCACGGAACTGCCGAAGAAGGGGCAGCGGCCCGGAAGTTCACAGGCCAGGTAGAGCGCCGCGAGGAGTGCGAGGGTCTCCCAGGGCGTGGCCGCCCCCGGGGACAGCGCGGGAAGAGCGCAGAGCGCGGCGCCGACCGCCGCGCACAGGATGTGGACGCGTGCCGCCCCCGGTGTGCCCCTCACCCGAACCGCCCGCCCCCAGCCTGGTCAATAGAGGCGCCAGGCTAGCGAGTTGGGGTTCGACCGGGGCCCGAACGGGCCCGGTTAGCACGTTCGGGTGACACGACCGGGTGGGTTCAGCGGGCGGCGCACCGGCGGAGAGCCGTCACTCGGCGGTGGCCGGACGATCGGCGCCCACGGTCACGTCCTGCTCGGGCACGGCGTGACCGGAACGGATCAGGTCGATCCGTCCCATCACCTTCGAGCGCAGGTCGGCCGGGACGTCGTCCTGTCCGCAGCAGCGCTTGACCAGCTTCTTCACGGCCTGCTCCAGGCCGTACTTCTCCAGGCACGGGGAGCACTCCTCGAAGTGCACCTCGAACTTGGTGCAGTCGCCCTCGGGCATCTCATGGTCGAGGAACTCGTAGAGATGATCGAGAACCTCTGAGCAGTCCGTCTCGTGCGGCTCTCCGCAGCTCATGAGGCCGAGCCTTTCCTGTCGTCCGACTCACCGGCTCCGGCCGGGACGAGCCCGCGCTCACGCGCGTAGTCCTCCAGCATGCCGCGCAGCTGACGGCGCCCCCGGTGCAGCCGGGACATCACCGTACCGATGGGTGTCCCCATGATGTCCGCGATCTCCTTGTAGGCAAAGCCCTCTACATCGGCGAGATACACGGCGATGCGGAACTCCTCGGGGATCGACTGCAGCGCGGACTTCACGTCGGAGTCCGGCAGGTGGTCGAGCGCCTGGGACTCCGCCGAGCGCAGACCGGTCGACATGTGCGACTCCGCACGCGCCAGCTGCCAGTCCTCGATCTCCTCGGCGGCGCTCCGCTGGGGTTCACGCTGCTTCTTGCGGTACGAGTTGATGAAGGTGTTGGTGAGAATGCGGTACATCCACGCCTTGAGGTTCGTGCCCTCACGGAACTGGTGGAAGGAGCCGTACGCCTTCGCGTACGTCTCCTGCACCAGGTCCTCGGCGTCCGCCGGGTTGCGCGTCATGCGCAGGGCGGCCGAGTACATCTGGTCCAGATATCCGAGGGCGTCCCGCTCGAAGCGCGCGTTGCGCTCGGCGGTCGTCTCCTGCGCACGGCCGTCGTCGGTCCCTGTGTCGGTCCCAGTGACCGGACCCACCTCCTCCAACGATGTGGCGGAGCCGAAACCGGACCCGCTCGCATCGGAGAATAGTCGACCTTGCTCCCGTGCGGGCTGTCGATCGGTTCCGCCCGGGGCGCGCGCCGGAGTGCTCTTGGCCGCGTGAAGCACCGTCCACTCCAGCTCTGCGGCGTTCGAGCGGCTCGGGCAGATGGTCGAACCCATGCGACGGACTCCCTCTCCACGTACGACGTTGCTGTACCGACACCAGCCACAACAGCCGCCCCGCACGGCGCATTCCCGGGGTCGGGGGCGCGCGCCGGGAGTGTGAGGGGAACAACGTCAGGAGAGCCCGCCGAGCCGGTCGGCCACACGTCAGGAGAGCCCGCCGAGCCGGTCGGCCACACGTCAGGAGAGCCCGCCGAGCCACTCGGCCACGGCGCCGGCGAGGTCGTCCATCGCCTGATCCTGGGTCAGCGGCGCCTTCTTCGGCACGGCGAAGCCATGGTCCGCGTACGGCACCTCGACGAGCGCGTGCTCCCCGGGCGGGAACTCCTCCGGCCGCCCGAAGGGGTCACGGCCGCCCTGCACGACGAGGGTGGGGACGCCGGCGCCGAGCAGCTCGTCCGCGCGGGACTTCTCCGGCTTTCCCGGAGGGTGCAGCGGGAAGCTCAGGGCGAGGACCGCGCGGGCGCCGAGCTCCGTCGCCGTACGGCAGGCCACCCGGGCGCCCGCGCTGCGTCCCCCGGAGACGACGGGCAAGCCCGGGGCCGTCAGGGTGGGCCACACGCCCCGCCAGCCGGTGTCCAGGGTCCGGGGGGCGGGCGCCAGCTTCTTCCCGGCCACCCGCCAGGGCTGCTCCACCAGGGCCACGGTCACCCGGTGGTCCGGCAGCACGGCGGCCAGGGCCTGGAGGTCGCGGGCCTCGATGCCGCCGCCGGCGCCGTGGCTGACGGCGAGCACCAGACGGGCCCTCTTCGCGGGGAGCCAGGTGATCCTGGCCTCTCCGGCGTCCGTGCCGACGCTCTCGGTCTTCCGCGCTGTCGCTGTAGTACGGCTCACGGCACCCATCCTGCCGGGTCAGAAGAGCGTGCTCTCCTCCGGCGCGGCCAGCTCCTCCAGGAGTTCCGGACCGTTGTTGCGGACGTTGCTGACGGCGGTGGCCACCGGATAGGCCCGCATCAGCCCGCCGGGCGGAGGCTCCAGCAGCGCCTTCAGCTCCTCGACGCCGGTGTGCGAGGGGTCGAGCCAGTCGTCCCAGCGGTCCGGGGTCAGCATCAGCGGCATCCGGGGGTGGATGTCGGAGAGCGACGCGGGTCCCTCGGCGGGGGCGACGGCGAGCGGGGCCGTCTCGGCCTCGGTGGTGATCACCGAGCAGGTCACCCACCAGGCCCCCGGGTGGTCGTCGGGGAGTGTCCGGTCGCGCCAGAACTCGTACAGGCCCGCCATGGCGAAGACGGAGCCGTCGGCGGGGGTCACGAAGTACGGCTGCTTGCGGGGCCGCTTCTTCCCGACCTTCTCCTCCAGCCGGCGCTCGTCGGTGCCCGTGACCCACTCGTAGTAGCCGTCGGCGGGCAGGATGCAGCGCCTCGACACGAAGGGGCGGCGGAAGGACGGCTTCTCGTGGACCGTCTCCGCACGGGCGTTGATCATGCGGGCGCCGCCTTCCGGCGACTTCGACCAGGACGGCACGAGTCCCCATTTCAGTGCGCGCAGCTGGCGAACCGGACGCTGGTCGTCCGCGTCCTTCACAGGACGGTCCAGAACCGCGTAGACCTCCTTGGTCGGCGCGACGTTCCAGTCGGGCTCCAAGGTCTCGGTGGGTTCCCACTTCTCCACGCCGAAGAGCCCGGCCAGATCTTCCGGCCGTCGGCTCGCTGCATACCGTCCGCACATAAGTGCCAGACTGCCACGACCCGCCAGTCGAGTGGATGCCGATTCCCCTCGATCACCTCAAGGAGCCGCCCGCACCATGGACAGCACCGACCTCGGCGATCTGTGGGATCGCGTCTTCGGGACCCAGCCCGCGCCCGAGCAGTGGCTGGTGGTCGTCACGGCCACGGCGGCGCTCGTCGCGGTGGTCCCGAACCTCATATGGCGGCTCTCACGCAACGCGATCACCATCGCGCACGAGGGAGGGCACGGCCTGGTGGCCCTGCTCACCGGCCGCCAGTTGTCCGGCATCCGGCTGCACTCGGACACCAGCGGCCTCACCGTCAGCCGCGGGAAGCCCACCGGCATCGGCATGATCCTCACCGCGGCGGCGGGCTACACGGCGCCACCGCTGCTCGGCCTCGGCGGCGCCTGGCTGCTGGCCGACGGCCGGATCACGCTGCTGCTGTGGCTGGCGACGGCGCTGCTGGCGGTGATGCTGGTGATGATCCGCAATCTGTACGGGGCGCTGACGGTCATCCTCACGGGTACGACCTTCCTGCTGGTGTCCTGGCTGACCTCGGCCGACGTCCAGTCGGCCTTCGCGTACACCGTGGTCTGGTTCCTGCTGCTCGGGGGCGTGCGCCCGGCGTTCGAGCTGCAGTCCAAGCGCAGGTACGGCGGCGCCCCCGACTCCGACGCCGACCAGCTCGCCAGGCTGACGCACGCGCCGGCCGCGATCTGGCTCTTCCTCTTCCACGCCGTGTCGCTCTGCTCGCTGATCGGCGGCGGACGCTGGCTCCTCGGGCTGTGAGCACGCCCGATCGGCCGAGGCCGGGAACCCGCCTCTATCACCCTTGTATTGCGCCCCGGTTTCATACCTTTTGTTCAGGATCTGGGATTGCGCTGAGCCACTAAAGTGAGGGGCATGACCGAAAGTTCCGTGCACCCCGCCCTCTGGCCCGCCCCCCGAGCTACCGGGGCCGTCGACGCGACCGTCACCGTGCCCGGATCGAAGTCGGTCACCAATCGCGCCCTCGTCCTCGCCTCGCTCTCCTCCGAGCCGGGCTGGCTGCGCCGCCCGCTGCGCTCCCGCGACACCCTGCTGATGGCGCAGGCGCTCCGCGCGATGGGCGTCGGTATCGAGGAGGGCGTGGGCCCGGACGGCTCGGGCGAGGCCTGGCGGGTCATCCCCGCCGGTCTGCACGGCCCGGCGCGGGTGGACGTCGGAAACGCGGGAACGGTGATGCGTTTCCTGCCCCCCGTGGCCTGCCTCGCGGACGGCCCCGTCCACTTCGACGGGGACCCGAGGTCGTACGAGCGCCCACTGCACGGCGTGATCGGCGCGCTGAAGTCCCTGGGCGCCCGGATCGACGACGACGGCCGGGGGACCCTGCCGCTGACCGTGCACGGGGCGGGCGCGCTGGACGGCGGACCGGTGTCGATCGACGCCTCCTCGTCCTCCCAGTTCGTCTCCGCGCTGCTGCTGTCCGCACCCCGGTTCAACCAGGGCGTGGAGGTACGCCACACGGGCTCGGCGCTGCCCTCGATGCCCCACATCCGGATGACCGTCGACATGCTGCGCTCGGTCGGCGCCCAGGTCGACGAGCCGGAGTCGGGCGGCGAGCCGAACGTCTGGCGGGTCTCCCCCTCCGCACTGCTGGGCCGGGACCTGACCGTCGAGCCCGACCTCTCCAACGCCCAGCCGTTCCTGGCCGCCGCCCTGGTGACCGGGGGCCGGGTCACGATCCCCGACTGGCCGCTGCGGACCACCCAGCCGGGTGACGCGCTGCGCGAGATCTTCACCGCAATGGGTGGCGCGTGCGAGCTGACCGAGCGCGGTCTGACCTTCACGGGCTCGGGTGCGGTCCACGGCATCGACGTCGACCTGGGCGAGGTCGGCGAACTGACCCCGGGCATCGCGGCCCTCGCCGCCCTCGCGGACTCCCCGTCCACCCTGAGCGGGGTGGCCCACCTCCGGCTGCACGAGACCGACCGGCTGGCCGCGCTCACCAAGGAGATCAACGCACTCGGCGGTGACGTCACGGAGACCGCCGACGGCCTGCGCATCAACCCCCGCCCGCTGCACGGCGGCACCTTCCACACGTACGACGACCACCGCATGGCGACCGCGGGCGCGATCATCGGCCTCGCCGTCGCCGGGGTGGAGATCGAGAACGTCGCCACGACGGCCAAGACCCTGCCGGACTTCCCGGACATGTGGAACGGCATGCTCGGGGAACCCTCCGGCGCCGTCGGCGTCTCGTCGGGGGCGCTCGGCGCACCGGCCGGCGGGCGCGGGGTCTGAGGACATGCGCCGCTACGGGAAGAACCCCGACGAGGACGACATCCGCGTCCGCCCCAACCCCAAGGGCAACAGGCCCCGTACGCACACCCGCCCCAAGCACGAGGACGCCCAGGACGGCATGGTCCTCACGGTCGACCGGGGCAGGCTCACCTGCCTGGTCGAGGACCGTACGGTGACGGCCATGAAGGCCCGCGAACTGGGCCGCAAGGCCGCCGTGGTGGGCGACCGGGTCTCCCTGGTGGGCGACCTCTCGGGCGCCAAGGACACCCTGGCGCGCATCGTGCGGATCGGTGCGCGCACGTCGGTGCTGCGCCGCACGGCGGACGACGACGACCCGTTCGAGCGAGTGGTCGTGGCCAACGCCGACCAGCTGGCGATCGTCACCGCGCTCGCCGACCCGGAACCCCGCCCGCGCATGATCGACCGCTGCCTGGTGGCGGCGTACGACGGTGGGCTCACCCCCCTCCTGGTGCTGACCAAGTCCGATCTGGCCTCGGCGGACAAGCTCCTGGAGGCGTACACCCCGCTGGGTGTCCCGTACGTCGTGACCAGCCGCGAGGAGCTGGAGAACGGGGACGCCGCCGAGCAGGTGCGGGAGCTGCTGAACGACCGGGTGACCGCGTTCGTCGGTCACTCCGGGGTCGGCAAGACGACGCTCGTCAACGCGCTGGTGCCGAAGGACCGGCGGCGGACGACCGGAGTGGTCAACGCCGTCACGGGGCGCGGCCGGCACACCACCACGTCGGCGCTCGCCCTGCCGCTGCCGGACGGCCGCGGCTGGGTGGTCGACACCCCGGGCGTGCGGTCGTTCGGTCTGCACCACGTCGACCCCTCCCGGGTGATCAACGCCTTTCCCGATCTCCAGCCGGGCACGGAGAACTGCCCGCGCGGCTGCACCCACGACGGCCACGAGCCGGAGTGCGCCCTGGACGCGTGGGTCGCGGAGGGGCACGCCGATCCGGCGCGGCTCGACTCGCTGCGGAGGCTGCTGGAGACGCGGGAGCGGCGCGAGGGCGACTGAGCCACGGCACCGCCCGACGCGCGCACGTTTGCGAGCTCCGTCGGTTGGTAAGGGCATAATCGCGCAGGCGGTACATCGCTAAGGCGGTACATCGCGCAGGCGGGACGAGGCATCACCGACGTGGGAGGCACCTGACGATGGCGTGGTTGCTGGTCGTGGTCGCCGGACTGCTCGAGACCGGCTTCGCCGTGTGTCTGAAGCTCTCGCACGGGTTCACCCGGCTCTGGCCGACGATCGCGTTCTGCGCGTTCGCCCTCGGCAGCTTCGGTCTGCTGACGATGGCTCTCAAGAAGCTCGACGTCGGTCCCGCGTACGCGGTGTGGACGGGTATCGGAGCGGCGGGGACGGCGATCTACGGGATGGTCTTCCTCGACGACGTGGTCTCGGCTCTCAAGCTGGTGTCGATCTCGCTGGTGATCATCGGTGTGATCGGTCTCCAGCTGTCGGGTTCCGCGCACTGAGCTCCGGTGCCGGCGACGGCACCAGCGCGTAGGAGACGGCCAGCCGGAGCGCGATCTCGCAGCTCAGCTCCAGCTCCGCAGGGTCGCGCGGCTGGGGCCCTCCTTGCAGCGCGGCCACGGCACGGTCGCGGACGAGCGTGAGCAGTTCGGTGGCCGTGGGCGGCGCCGCGTCGGCGCGCCGCCCCTCGGGCGGCTCCCCCGGACGGGGCAGGTCCTCCCCCCAGACGCCCGTGATCAGGGCCATGACCAGGACGTTCGCGCGTGCCGCCCGGACCGTGCAGCGAGCGAGTTCCGCCGGCCCCTCCCCTCGGGCACGGGCGGATCCGAGCGCCTGTTCCACGTCGGCCAGATAGCTGTCGGCCGCCCGCCGGATCAGCGCGCGGGCCAGACCGTCCTTGCTGCCGAACTCGTTGTAGAGGGTCTGCCGGGAGACCCCTGCGCGGGCCGCCACGTCGACCATGCGCACGGCCGTCCAGGGCAGGGTGGAGAGCGCCGAGAGTGCGGAGTCCAGCAGTGCTTCACGCGCCGAGGGCATCGTCGCCTCCCACGCCGGGGACCTGCGCATCAGAGTTGACGCGCCCCGGGGCACTGTCAAGGGTCCGCGCACAGCGGCCACCCCGCACGGGCCCGTGTAGCCCGGGCGGGTGGCTGTGGATACTGTGACGGCATGCCCGACTACCACGATGATCTGCGCCTGGCCCACGTACTGGCGGACGCCGCCGACGCGGCGACGATGGACCGGTTCAAGGCTCTGGACCTCAAGGTCGAGACGAAGCCGGACATGACCCCGGTGAGCGAGGCCGACAAACACGCGGAGGAGCTGATCCGCGGGCACCTGCACCGGGCCCGTCCGCGTGACGCGATCCTGGGCGAGGAGTACGGGATCGAGGGCACCGGCCCCCGGCGCTGGGTCGTCGACCCGATCGACGGCACGAAGAACTACGTACGGGGTGTCCCCGTATGGGCGACGCTGATCTCCTTGATGGAGGCGGGCGAGGACGGCTTCCAGCCGGTGGTCGGTGTGGTGTCGGCTCCCGCGCTGAACCGCCGCTGGTGGGCGGCGAAGGGCGCCGGTGCCTTCTCCGGCCGGAGCCTGACGTCGGCGACCCGGCTGCAGGTGTCGAAGGTCGAGCGGATCGCGGACTCGTCGTTCGCCTACGCCTCGATGACCGGCTGGGAGGAGCAGGGCCGCCTGGACGGCTTCATGGATCTGACGCGGGCCGTCTGGCGCACGCGCGGTTACGGGGACTTCTGGCCGTACATGATGGTCGCCGAGGGTTCGGTGGACATCTGCGCGGAGCCGGAGCTCTCCCTGTGGGACATGGCGGCGAACGCGATCATCGTCCAGGAGGCGGGCGGGCGGTTCACCAGCCTGGACGGGGTGTCGGGCCCGGGCGGCGGCAACGCGGCGGCGTCCAACGGCCTGCTCCACCACGAGCTCCTGGGCTATCTCAACCAGCGCTACTGAGCGCCGCCGAGGCCCGCTGAGGAACGTCCCGCGTTCCCCCGCGGCCGGGGAACGTCCCGCGTCCCCCCGCGGCCGCCCCCTTGTTGAGTCACCGCCTGGGTGCGACTCTGGGAGTCCCCCCACTTGTGAACTTGTGAATCGCCTCACGAAGGCCGCCGCACCCAGCCTCCCGAGGCCGGCTTCACAGGATCACTCCCTCAAGGAGGTGGCTCCCCGCATGCTTGTCCGTGACGCCATGAGCACCCTGGTCCTCACCATCGGCCCTGCCCACACACTCCGCCAGGCGGCCCGGCTGATGTCGGCCCGCCGCGTCGGAGCGGCTGTCGTCCACGACCCGGACACCTGCGGCCTCGGCATCCTCACCGAGCGCGACATCCTCGACGCCGTCGGCGCCGGACTGGACCCCGATGTCGAGACCGCGTCCACCCACACCACCACCGACGTGGTCTTCGCCTCTCCCGTCTGGACCCTCGAGGAGGCCGCCGACGCCATGACGCACGGCGGATTCCGGCATCTGATCGTGCTGGACGGTGACGGCCCCGTCGGCATCGTCTCGGTGCGCGACATCATCAGGTGCTGGGTGCCGGCCCGGCGGGCCCGGGCCGAAATGGCGCTCTGAGCGGCCCGCCCCGGCCCGCCGACGACAGCGGGCCGGACCCCCGGAGCATCTCCCGGAAATCCGGCCCACCACCTACGGCAAGCGCCCGTGTCAGCCACGCAGGGCCTGGACCGCGGCTTCGAGCCCCTTGCCGAAGTCCGGATCCGCCTGACGGAAGTTGTTGATCGCGCGCTCGGCGATGTCGTCGCGCGACACCTTGGAGATGAACCCGGAGAGGTTGTCGATCAGCCGGACCTTCTCGTCCTCCGTCATCAGCCGGTAGAGGTTGCCGGCCTGTACGAAGTCGTTGTCCTCGGAGTGGACCGGCGTCGCGTGGTTGCCCGTACCGCCCGTGACGGGAACGGGCTGCCAGAGCGGCCGGTCCGTCTGGGACGGCCCACCGAAACTGTTCGGCTCGTAGTTCTTCGCACCCTTGTGACGGCCGTCGTACAGGTAGCCGTCACGGCTGTTGGTGCGCGCCTCGGTGGCGTGCGGGCGGTTCACCGGCAGGTGGTCGGCGTTGATGCCGACGCGGTAGCGGTGGGCGTCGCCGTACGCGAAGAGGCGGCCCTGGAGCATCTTGTCGGGGGACGGACCGATGCCGGGCACGAAGTGCGCCGGGCTGAAGATCGACTGCTCGACCTCGGCGAAGACGTTCTCCGGGTTGCGGTTGAGTTCCAGCTTGCCGATCTCGATCGGCGGGTAGTCCGCGTGCGGCCACACCTTGGTGAGGTCGAACGGGTTGAAGCGGTAACCCGCCGCCTCGGCCGCCGGCATGATCTGGACCTGCACGGTCCAGCTCGGGAAGTCACCCCGCTCGATGGACTCACGCAGGTCACGCTGGTGGCTGTCCGGGTCCACACCGGAGAGGCGCACGGCCTCATCGGCGGTGAGGTTCTTGATCCCCTGGTCGGTCTTGAAGTGGTACTTGACCCAGAAGACCTCGCCGGCCTCGTTGTTCCACTGGAACGTGTGCGAGCCGAAGCCGTCCATGTGACGGTACGAGGCGGGGATGCCCCGGTCACCGAAGAGCCAGGTCACCTGATGGGTGGACTCGGGTGACAGACCCCAGAAGTCCCAGACGTTGTCCGCCTCCTGCGAGCCGGTGTACGGGTCGCGCTTCTGGGTGTGGATGAAGTCGGGGAACTTGATGGCGTCCCTGATGAAGAACACCGGGGTGTTGTTGCCGACGAGGTCGTAGTTGCCCTCCTCGGTGTAGAACTTCAGCGCCCAGCCGCGGGGGTCGCGTGCCGCGTCGGCGGAGCCGAGGTTCCCCGCCACGGTGGAGAAGCGCAGGAAGGTCTCGGTCTGCTTGCCGACCTCCGAGAGGAAGGCGGCCCGGGTCCACTGCGAGACGTCCCGGGTCAGCGTGAAGGTGCCGTACGCACCGGCGCCGCGGGCGTGCACGACGCGCTCCGGGATGCGCTCGCGGTTGAAGTGGGCGAGCTTCTCGAGAAGCGCCTGGTCCTGGACGAGAACCGGTCCGCCCGGACCGGCGGTCTCACTGTTCTGGTTGTCGGCCACCGGAGCGCCGGCCTCCGTGGTGAGCGGTCCCTGGGTCACGCGCGCCTCCTGCGTCATGTCCTGCGCAGCGTCGTTCCCTGCACAGCGTGTTTCTCGGCCGCAGCCTGTCCTTGGCCAATACGTAAATGATCCTACAATAGACTTTGTCTAAGTCAAACAGGCATCTAAAGTCACACCGACTCGGAACTCGGGGCCTTCCGCTGTTACGCTGAGCTCTATGAGTGACCTCCTGGAACGACTTCGTGGACGCGGCTGGCGCATGACGGCACAGCGGCGCGTGGTGGCCGAGGTTCTCGAGGGGGACCATGTACATCTGACGGCGGACGAGGTCCACGCGAAAGCCGTCGCCCGGCTCCCCGAGATCTCCCGGGCCACCGTGTACAACACGCTGGGCGAGATGGTGTCCCTCGGGGAGGTCATCGAGGTCACCACCGACCGCCGGGCGAAGCGGTACGACCCCAACGCCCATCGCCCCCACCACCACCTGGTGTGCGGGCGCTGCGGCGCGATCCGGGACGTGCACCCGTCCGGCAACCCGCTGGCGGACCTGCCCGACGACGAGCGCTTCGGCTTCACGGTGTCGGACGTCGAGGTGACCTACCGCGGCATCTGCCCGAACTGCTCCGCCACGGCCTGAGCCCCGGCGCCCGGCGGACCTTCGCCGGGCGCGGTCAATTCCGCGGTCTCCTCACGGGCGGCCTTTGCACGGGCATACGACTGAGGCCCGGATCCTTGGAAGGATCCGGGCCTCAGTCTTCAGTAGCGGGGACAGGATTTGAACCTGCGACCTCTGGGTTATGAGCCCAGCGAGCTACCGAGCTGCTCCACCCCGCGTCGTTGTGATTGCAACTCTACGGCACCCACACCGGCCGGAGCAAATCCATTCGCCGGACACCCGTGCGCGCCCATGGCCGACCGGCCGGGGTCACGCGGTGAGCTCCTGGTGCAGCGCCTCCAGCAGACGCGCCGCCCGCTCGGTCACCTCCGCCGGCCCCAGCTCGACCGCCCGGGCACACCAGCGCTGCCCCTCGGTCAGCTCGCCCCGGCGGGCGGCCAGCAGCGCGAGACGCAGGGCGGCGCGGCCGTGTCCGTCGTTGGCGGCACGGCTCCACCAGAAGGCCGCCTCGCGCTCACTGCCCTCGCGGGCGAGCAGCAGGCCGAGGTTGAACGCCCCGTTGCGGCTGCCCGACTCGGCGGCCTCGCGGTACCAGCGCGCGGCGCTCGCCATGTCGCCGCGCGCCGCCGCGAGCATCCCGGCCCTGACCTGGGCACGGCGGTGGCCCTGCTCGGCCGCCCTCTCGTACCACTCCTCGCACTCGGTCTTCTCCGGCATCTGCTCCCCGAGGGCCGGGGGCCCCGGGGCCGGCTGGCGCAGGTCGAGGACGCCCGCCAGCCGGAAGGCGGCCTCGGCGCTGCCGCCGCCCGCGGCGCAGCGCAGATGGCGCTCCGCCTGCCGCTCGTCGCCGTCCCGCAGCAGGGCCATGCCGACCTGGAGCGCGGCGTCGGTGTGCCCGGCCGCCGCCGCCCGCTGGTACCAGCCGAGCGCCGCGCGGTCCTCGTCCCGGCCGGCGTGCAGGATGCCGAGGTTGAACGCGGCGTCCACACTGCCGGCCTCCGCCGCCTTGGAGAACCAGGGTTCGGCCCCGGTCGCGTCCCCGGCCTGGAGCAGCAGCACGGCCAGCGCGTTCGCGGCCTCCCGGTGCCCGGCGTAGGCGGCCCGGCGGTACCACTGCTCGGCCTGCGGGATCCGGTCCTGGGCGGCGCAGAGCAGACCGAGGTTGTAGGCGCCGTTGACGTCTCCGGCGTCCATGGCGGCGCGGTACCAGCGCTCGGCGGTCTGCTGCTCACCCCTGGCCGCGTGCAGGGCGCCCAGGGCGTTGGCGGCGTTGCCGTCGCCGTCCTGGGCGGCGCGCAGCCACCACACGGCCGCGCTCTCCTCGTCGCCCGCGTCACGCAGCAGGAAACCGAGGGCGCAGGCCGCCCGGGGCTCGCCGTCCTTGGCGGCCGTGAGATACCAGCGGCCGGCCTCCTTCAGCTCGCCGCGCTGCTCGAGGATGGCGCCGAGGTGCAGGGCGGCACGGCGGTGGCCCCGCGCCGCCGCCTGGCGGTACCACTGCTCGGCCTCGCCGACGCGTCCGGAACCGGGGCCCGCGACGGGGCCGTCCGGCCTCGCCGGCGGCCCTGCGTCCAGCACCCGGCGGCCGTCGCCCACGACGCGGCCCAGGCCGAAGGCATCGTGCGCGTCGCCGGCGGCGTTGCGCTCGATCGTCCGCGCCAGGCGGTACGCGGCCTCCCTGTGCCCCTGTTCCGCGGCGGCGCGCAGCCAGCGCTCGGCCCCGGCGTCACCGCGGTGCTCCAGCAGGTCCGCCAGCGCGTACGCGCCCAGCGCGTGGCCCTGTTCGGCGGACTGGCACAGCCAGTACTCGGCGCCGGGCTCGTCCCCGCGCTCCCGGAAGTGGCGGCCGAGGGCGTGTGCCGCGGCGGCGGAGCCGGCGACAGCGGCGATGCGCCACCACCCGGCCGCCTCGTCTGCGTAACCCCTCTGGTGCAGGAGCACGCCGAGATTGTTGGCTGCGGCCCGGTCGCCCTCGGCGGTGGCCGCGCGTAGGTGGACCTCGGCTCCGTCCAGGTCACCACGGCGCAGCAGGAGAGCGCCCAGGACGCTCATCGACGCCGTGTCACCGGCCTCCGCGGCACGCCGGTGCCGGGCCTCGGTCTCGTCGGCGTGGTCCGTGCCGTCCGCGGTGTCCGTGCTCCCGGTGGTGTCCGCGTGTCCGGTCGTCTCTGCGCTCTCCACGCCGGCAGCCGCCTCGGCGACGTCCACGCCGGAGGCGGCGGCCTCGCGGGCGCCGTCGGCGATGTCAGAGGTCCCGGCCAGGGCAGCGGCGAATGCCGCATCTGCGGTGCTTTCCGTCTTCCGGCCGCGTCGCTGCACAAACCGCCCTGTCTCCAACAGAGTTGCCCTGTCCCCCATAAATACCATCGTCGCACCACCTGCTACCCGCGTACACCTGGTATACCGCGGCCAGTGAAGTCACTTCGGCGTTTTGTCGACATGCCCACAGAGAGACAAGTGAAACACGACTGACCCCAACTCATGCCCCGCGAACCGCACTTCACGCCGACAACTTGAGAAAGGCCCGTGACATGGCGAAGGCCCGGATCCCAAAGGATCCGGGCCTTCGCCTTTCAGTAGCGGGGACAGGATTTGAACCTGCGACCTCTGGGTTATGAGCCCAGCGAGCTACCGAGCTGCTCCACCCCGCGTCGTTGTGTTCAAACCGTACCACGACGCGGGGTGAACATTTCTCAACTGCCCTGGTCGTCGCCCTCCGGCTTCTTGGCGCCCTCGGTCGGCGACGCGCCGCCCGCCCCGTCGGGCTGAGCCGCCGCCGCCCGTTCGAGGGCCTTCTGGAGGTCGGCCTGGGCCTTGCCGTAGGCCTCCCAGTCCTGTTCCTTGAGAGCCGTCTCGCCGGCCGTGTACGCCTTCTGGGCGTCCGCGATGGCCTTCTTCAGAGCCGCTTCCCCGGTGGCCGGGGGCTCCGTGGTGTCACCCGGTGGCTCGTCCGGCTCGGTCGGCGGTGTCGTCGTATCGGAGTCCTCGACCCCGAACACCGCGTTCAGCGCTTCGCCGAGACTGTTCTCGAACACGATCTTCGAGCCGTACGAAGCGGCGACCTTGCGCAGCAGCGGGTAGTTCTGCGTACCACCGCGCGTGTACACCGGTTCGATGTAGAGGAAGCCTCCGTCGAGCGGCACCGTGAGCAGGTTGCCGTACTCGATGTCCGAGTCGGTGCCCTTCAGGTTCCTCACGAACTCGGCGACGTCGTCGTTGCCGTTGAGCTCACTCTGTACCTGGCCGGGGCCCTTGATCGTACTGGTGACTCTCAGGAGTCTGATCGTGCCGTAGTCCTTGCTGGCCGCGTCCGCGTCCACCGCCATGAACGCCCCCAGGTTGGGACGCCCCTTCGGGGTGAAGGTCGTGGTCAGGGAGAACTTCTGCGCGTCCTGGTCCGGCATCTTCATGCTCAGGTAGTACGGCGGGACGGAACCGGGTTCCTTGTTGGTGGGGTCGTCCGGCACCTGCCACGCGTCACTGCCGCTGTAGAACTGCGCGGGGTTCTCGACGTGGTACCGCGTCAGCAGCTCACGCTGGACCTTGAACAGGTCCTGCGGGTAGCGCAGGTGGTCCATGAGCTCCTGCGGGATGTCCGCGCGGGGTTCCACCGTGCCGGGGAACGCCTTGCGCCACGTCTTGAGCACCGGGTCCTCGGTGTCCCACTCGTAGAGCTTGACCTTGCCGTCGTACGCGTCGACGGTGGCCTTCACCGAGTTCCGGATGTAGTTGACCTGGTTCTGCTGGGCGACGACCGCGCGCTGGTTGGTGGTCAGCGAGTCGGCCGTGGTGTCACCGAGCGTCGTACGCGAGGCGTACGGGTAACCGTTGGTCGTGGTGTACGCGTCGACGATCCACTGGATCCGGCCGTCGACGACCGCCGGGTAGGCGTCGCCGTCGATCGTCAGCCAGGGCGCGACCGCCTCGACGCGCTCCTTGGGGGTGCGGTTGTAGAGGATCCGCGAGCCCTCGCCGATGGCTCCCGAGTACAGGATCTGCGGTTCGCTGAACGACACGGCGTAGGCCGCCCGGTTGAAGGCGTTGGAGAGACTGATCCCGCTGTCGCCCTCGTAACTGGTGGTCTTCTCGCCGTCCTCCTCGTAGTCGAGCTCCTTCTGGGGCCCGCCCACGATGGAGTACTGCTCGGTCTTCTCGCCGTAGTAGACCCGCTGCTCGTACTTGCCCAGCTCGCCCGTGGTGGGCAGGCCCGACTCCGTGAAGTCGGGGGATCCCGCCGGGTTGGTGCCCGTCGTGGTGCCCCGGGCCGCGATGACGCCGTAGCCGTGGGTGTACGTGAAGTGGTCGTTGATCCAGTTCCTCTTGGGGAGGCCCTGGAGGTTCAGCTCGCGCAGGCCGACGACGGTGTCCTGCTCCTTGCCGTCCTCACCCTTGTAGCGGTCGACGTCCAGCGTCTTGGGGAACTGGTAGTAGTTCCTCTTCTGCTGGAGCTGCTGGAACGCGGGCGAGACGACGTTCGGGTCCATGACGCGGTAGCTGGCGGCCGCGTCCGCGCTCGCCCTCAGCTTGGTGCTGTCGTCGGTCGTGCTGGTGCCCGTGTAGTCGTCGACCTTCGCGTCGTCGATGTCGTAGGCGTCGCGCGTCGCATCGATGTTCTTCTGGATGAACGGCGCTTCCTTGGCCTGCTCGTTGGGCTGGACCTGGAACTTCTGCACGATCGCCGGGTAGAGCCCGCCGATCAGGATCGCCGAGAGCACCATCAGACCGAAGCCGATCACCGGCAGCTGCCAGGTGCGGCGCCAGAGCGTCGCGAAGAACAGCACGGCGCAGATGACCGCGATGCAGAACAGGATCGTCTTCGCCGGCAGGTAGGCGTTGGCGTCGACGTACCGCAGGCCGGTCCAGTTGTCCGTGGCCTTGAAGTCACTGGACTTCACCGCCAGGCCGTACCGGTCGAGCCAGTACGCCACGGCTTTCAGGGCGACGAAGACGCCGAGCAGCACGGAGAGATGACCCGTCGCGGCACCCGTGGCACGCGCGCCGGGGCTGGTGATCCGCAGCCCGCCGTAGAGGTAGTGGGTCAGCGCCGCCGCGATCAGCGACAGCACCACCGCGGCGAAGCCGAATCCGAGCAGGAAGCGATACCACGGCAGGTCGAAGGCGTAGAAGGCGACGTCCAGCTTGAACTGGGGGTCCTTCTGGCCGAACGGCACGCCGTTGACGTACATCAGCCAGGTGCGCCACTGACCGGACGCCGAGGCGCCGGCGATCAGACCGACGAGAGCGGTGACCGCGAGCAGCACCCACTTCTTGTACGGCGCGACGCTCATCCTGTAGCGGTCCAGGCTCTGCTGCTCCAGCGACATCGCGCTCAGCGGCGGCCTGAGCCGGTGCGCGAGCCAGATGTTCACACCGATGGCGACGGCCATCAGCAGTCCGAAGACGAGGAACAGCCCGATCTTGGTCCACAGAGTGGTGGTGAAAACAGACGAATACGCGACCGACCTGTACCAGAGCCAGTCCGTCCAGAACCCGGCGAACATGACGAAGGCCATGGCGAGGACCGCCAGGACACCCAATGTCATGAGCAGGGTACGGACGCGCCGGGACGGGCGGCCGACTCTGATCCGTGGCCCGGTCGGGCCTCCGCCGCGGTCCGGCATCTGGAAAGCCAACGTGCGCACCTCGAAGTTCGCGGTCGTGTGAAGCAGGCCCAGCGATCGTAGAGCCCACCTATGCAACTTACTGAGGCTTTACCTAGTTCCCGTTCCCGGGGCAGAAGGAGGCAGGATGTTGGGTATGCCCAACGTTTCCCCCTCAGGCCCTCCGATGGCCGCGAGTCCCCTCACCGTCGCCGTCCTCGAAATCGACGCCTACGCCGCCGGCCTCGGCTGGGACCAGCCGGCCCGGTTGTTCGCCCTCGTCGACACCGCCAGGCTGCGCGCCCACGAGCCGGGCCTCGCCGCCCAGCTCGGCCTCGACGACTCCGCTTCCACGACCGCCACGCTCACCCCCGTCGAGCAGGAGGAGCTGCCCGACGGCACCGCCCTGGACGAGTTCCTCGCCACGATCGCCTGGCCCGACGCCGTGGTCGGCTGCGCCATGACCGTCGAACGGCTGATGCTGCCGCCCTCGGCGGAGGCGTCGGTACCGGACGGACTGTCCGACGCACAGCTGACCAAGTGGGTCGCCGAGCACCCCGACCGGCAGGAGGTGCGGATGACCGTGGCGGTGCTGCGGGACGGCGCGCGGGACTCCGCCGTGCGCCTGCGGGAGAAGGACTCCCCGACCGAGGTCCTGACCGGCGCGGGACTGGTTCCGGGACTGGCCGAGGCGCTCGCGGCCACCTTCGAGTCCTGACGTCTCCGGCGGGGGCCGGCCTCGGAGACGCGGGTGGCCTCCAGCCAGTCCGGGGCCGCCCGCGGCTTCTCAGCCCTTCGAGCAGCTCGGCAGGCCGGCCGTGTCCCCCGCCTGGATCTTCTCCAGGGACTTCTTGGCGTCGTGGAGGGTCTTCACCCGAACCAGGGTGAGGTTGTCCGGGGTGTCGGAGGCCGCTGCGGAGCAGTTGTCGTCCGGCGTCAGGAAGTACCGGGCGCCCGCGTCGCGCGCGCCGACCAGCTTCATGTTGATCCCGCCGATGGGGCCGACCTTGCCGTCGTCGTCGATGGTGCCGGTGCCGGCGATGAACTTGCCGCCCGTCAGCTTGTCGGGCGTCAGCTTGTCGATGATGCCGAGCGAGAACATCAGTCCGGCGCTAGGGCCGCCGACATCGGCCAGCTTAATGTCGATCTCGAACGGGAAGGTGTGGTCCGTCCCTGCCTGGATCCCCACGATCGCCCGGTCCTCCGACGGGTTCGAGGGGTCCTCGGGCGCCTTCCGCGTGGTCAGGGTGACGTCGTGGGAGCCCTCGGGCTCCTTGCCCGCCTTCTCGGCCGCGGCGGCGGTCCTGGCCGGGATCACCGAGAAGACGACGTCCTCGCCCGGCTTGTGCTTCGTGACGAGCTTCGCGACGTCCTCCGGCTGTTCGACCGCCTTGCCGTCGACCGCCTTGATCACGTCGCCCGCGTGCAGCACGCCCTCCGCGGCGCTGTCCTTGACGACCGTGGAGACCACCACGCGGGAGGTGACGGGGATCTTCAGCTCCTCCAGGGCGGCGACCTTCGCGCTCTCCTGGGACTGGCTGAACTCCTCGGCGTTCTCCTGCGTCGACTGCTCCTCGGTCTTCCCGTCCGGGTAGAGGGTGTCGTGGGGCACGACCACGCTGTCATGGGCCAGCCAGCCGTAGACGGCCTCCACGATGTTCATGTCGTAGTCCGCACCGGTGACGCGCACCGTCGTCATGTTGAGGTGCCCGGACGTGGGATACGTCTTGTGCCCGCTGATGTGCAGTACCGGCTCACCACGCGCGTCGCCCAGCGTGTTCACGGTCGGGCCGGGGGACATCTCCGAGTACGGCACACGGATCAGCACGCCTGCGCAGAGCAGCGCGATGAGGATGAGGGTGGAGGCGAGCATCGTCGCGGTGCGGCGTGGCATGGAACGACAGTACGGGAACGGCCTGTCAGTGCACCGTCGGGGCCGGTCCGTACGAGGCGGACGGCGGATGAGATCCGGAAGGTCGGGGGGAGCGCGGATTCGCTCGCTGCGCGGACTGCGCCCAAGGGGAGCGGGTGCGGTGCGGATTGGCAACTGCGTACAGCTGCGGAGTCTCAGACGACCTCGGAACCGGAGTGCGATTTCTCCATCGCCTCACGGAACCTGGCGTAACCGGCGAGTTCGGTGACGTCGCCGGTCGTTCGATTGCGGGCTGCCCACCCTCCCCATATCGCCGCGCCAAGAGCAGCTATAAGCGGAATCAAGAGCCAAGCGAGTGCTGCCATCACGACCTCCCTACCCCATGAGCGACCGCAACTGACGATCAGAAGATTAACCACCTGCAGGACCAACGCTCACGGCAGGGGTGCGGTTACGCAAATCGGGGCTGATCCCCCCTGGGGCGGTTTGCGCTCAGCAGGCGCCGACCCACTCCTCCGTGCCGTCGGAGAAACGCTGGTGCTTCCAGATCGGGACCTCGTGCTTCAGGTCGTCGATCAGCTTGCGGCAGGCATCGAAGGCCTCACCCCGATGGGCGCAGGACACGGCGACGACCACCGCCAGATCGCCCACACCCAGTTCACCCACCCGGTGGACGGCGGCCAGGGCCCGTACCGGGTACTCGGCCACCACCTTCTCGGCCACCCGGCGGAGCTCGTCGCCGGCGGTCGGGTGGCAGGAGTATCCGAGGGAGCCGACGTCCTGCCCGTCGTCGTGGTTGCGCACCGTGCCGACGAAGAGCGCCATGCCTCCCGCGGCGTCGTCCCCGACCGCGCGGAAGATCTCGTCGACGGACAGCGGTGTCTCACGGATGTCCAGGAGCCGGATGGGGTCCTGAGCGGCCTGCTCGCCGGGGTGGTCGTGGGTGCGTGCCATGGGCCCATCGTGCCGCACGGCGGGCACATCGCGGAATAGCGTTTTCGACCGGTGGCGCGCCGGCCCGCTTGGAGCCTCCTACCAGGCGGCCTTTCCCGGCGGACGGGCCGACCCGGGCCGTCCGCCTCCTAGAAGCGCCGGCGCGCCTTGCGGGCCCGCCGGACCAGCGCCGCCGTACCGAGCAGCGCGACGGTCGCTCCAGCGGCACCGGCTGCGGTGGCGTCCTTGCGGCCGAGCCGCCGTCCGGCGACGGTGTGCCGTCCCTCGACCTCTTCCAGGAGCGCTGCGAGGACCTCCTCGTTGGTCCACCTCGGGCGCCATCCCGCGTCGTGGAGCCGACTCACACTGACCACCCAGGGGTGCATGGTGTACGCGAGATCACCCGCGGGTGACGGGGTGAGACCGATCCGGTGGAGGCGGGCGGCCGCGCCGAGGGCGACGGCGGACGGCAGCTCCATACGGCGCACTCCGGAGAGCTCCTCCACCTCTTGCTGTTCGAGCCAGCCGTCGCAGCCGACCGCGAACTCTCCATCGATCTTTTCGAGAGCCGCGTACTCCAGGGCACTGACCAGGTCGTCGACGTGGCAGAACTGCCAGGCCGGGCGTGAGCCGGCGACGACGAGGAGCCTGGGGGACTCGAAGTACCGGGTGAGCGCCGTGTCCGTACCGCCGACCAGGACCGTGGGCCGTACGACCGTGACGTTGAGGCCGGGGTGGGCGCGGGGCGCGCGGCGGCCGAGCCGTTCGATCTCCAGCAGGTCGCCGACGCCGGTGGCCTCCGCCGTGGCCCGCAGTTCCGCGTCCTCGGCGAGGGGGATGTCGTTGTCGGGCAGAGCGCCGTAGACCATCGCCGAGGTGCAGAGCACCACCCGGTGGACACCCACGGCCGCCGCCGCCGTCAGCACGGTCTGGGTACCACGGACGTTGTACGCGGTGCGTGCGGCGGGATCCGTCTCCAGGTCGAGGTCGAGCGCCATGTGCACGACGACGTCCGCGCCGCGCAGCTTCTCGGCGATGGCGGGGTCCCGTACGTCCAGGATGTGCCACGTCGCTTCGGAGACGTCCCCCCGGCGCTCGTCGATGGCGATGACCTGCTTGATCTCGTCCGATGCGGCAAGATGCGCGGTGAGCAGCTCACCGACGCCGGACGCGGCACCGGTGACCGCGACGACGGGGCCGCGCTTCCGGGGAAGATTTTTCGTGGGCTTGCTTTCGGTCGTGGGGTCGGCCAGGTTTCGCGCTGCGCGAACCTGCGGATCTGGGGAACTCACCGGGCGTCTCCAGCGGTTGTCTTCAGTACGTACCCGAATGACGCGTACGTACCAGGTGGCGTCCATCCTGCCGCAGGCCGGGAGCCGGCGGAGCACTGAGGGCCCGAGCGGTCTTCGGTGTCTACGCTGGATGGTGATGTCGGGCAGTCGCCGTCGGTTCGAGCCGGCGGCCCTACGAGCCGAGGAAACCCGTGAGTGACACCCCATTCGGATTCGGCCTTCCGCCGGAGGAGCCGGAAGACGGCGACGAAGGCAAGAAGAAGGACCCCACCGGTGCTGGGCAGGGCTCGGGCGGGCCGGCGAACCCGTTCGGTTTCCCGCCCGGCGCGGGCGGGGACAACCCGTTCGCCGCGATGTTCGGCTCGATGAACCCGAACGACCTGGGTGCCGCCTTCCAGCAGCTCGGCCAGATGCTGAGTTACGAGGGCGGCCCGGTCAACTGGGACATGGCCAAGCAGATCGCCCGCCAGACGGTGTCGCAGGGCACCACGGACGGCAGCAAGGACGCGAGCGTCGGCCCTGCGGAGCGGTCCTCCGTCGACGAGGCGCTGCGTCTCGCCGACCTCTGGCTCGACGGTGTGACGTCGCTGCCCTCGGGTTCCGTCTCGACGGTGGCGTGGAGCCGCGCCGAGTGGGTCGAGGCCTCGCTGCCGGCCTGGCAGCAGCTGGTGGACCCGGTGGCCGAGCGCGTCGGACTGGCGATGGGCGATGTCCTGCCGGAGGAGATGCAGGCCATGGCCGGCCCGCTGATCGGCATGATGCGGTCCATGGGCGGCGCCATGTTCGGCCAGCAGATCGGGCAGGCCGTCGGCGTGCTCGCCGGCGAGGTCGTCGGTTCGACCGACATCGGCCTCCCGCTGGCGCCGGCCGGCAAGGCGGCGCTGCTTCCGCTGAACGTCGAGCGGTTCGGCAAGGACCTGAGCGTGCCCCAGGACGAGGTGCGGCTGTACCTGGCACTGCGCGAGGCTGCCCACCAGCGGCTCTTCGCCCATGTCCCGTGGCTGCGCTCGCACCTGTTCGGCGCGGTCGAGGCCTATGCGCGCGGCATCAAGGTCGACACCAGCAAGCTGGAGGACGTCGTCGGCCAGTTCGACCCGTCGCAGCCCGAGCAGCTGCAGGACGCTCTTCAGCAGGGCATGTTCCAGCCGGAGGACACCCCGGAGCAGAAGGCGTCGCTGGCCCGTCTGGAGACCGCTCTCGCCCTCGTCGAGGGCTGGGTGGACGCCGTGGTGCACGAGGCCGCGAAGTCACGGCTGACCTCGGCGGACGCGCTGCGCGAGACGATGCGCAGGCGCCGGGCCTCCGGCGGTCCCGCCGAGCAGACCTTCGCCACGCTCATCGGGCTCCAGCTGCGCCCGCGCCGGCTGCGGGACGCCTCGCGGCTGTGGGCCTCGCTCACCGACGCCCGGGGCGTCGACGGCCGTGACGGCCTGTGGGAGCACCCGGACATGCTGCCGACGGCCCGTGACCTGGACGACCCTGACGGCTTCGTCCACCACGAGCAGCTGGACTTCTCCGAGCTGGACAAGATGCTCGGCGAAGCGGCGAAGGGCCCGCAGAAACCCACGTCCGAGGAGCAGGACAAGGACGGGCCCGGCGACGACGACCCGAAGAGCGACGGCAAGGACGATTCCGGACGGTGAGCCTGCACGACGACGCGGTTTCGGTACTCGAGGGTTACGCCGGCGGCGGCACGGAGCAGGCCGGGCTGCGCCGGACGTACCTGGACCACCTGGCCGGGCATCCTGACGGCATGTGGAAGGCGTGCGGGGCGGGGCATCTGACGGCCAGCGCTCTGGTCGTCGACCCGGAGCGCGGCAGGGTCCTGCTGACGCTGCACAGGAAGCTGCGGATGTGGCTGCAGATGGGCGGGCACTGCGAGCCCCAGGACACCACTCTTGAGGCGGCGGCCCTGCGGGAGGCCACGGAGGAGTCAGGGATCCCCGGGCTCACCCTGCTGCCCGGCGGGCCCGTGCGGCTGGACCGGCATCCCATCCCGGCGCCCTGCCACTGGCACCTCGACGTGCAGTACGCGGCGACGGCGTCGGCCGGGGCGGTGGAGCGGATCAGCGAGGAGTCCCTGGATCTGCGCTGGTTCCCCTACGACGAGGTGCCCCGGGTGGCGGACGCCTCGGTCGAGCGGTTGCTGGCGAGCACCCGCACGCGGTTGGAACAAGGCCGCTAGAGAACGGGTGAGGGGGGGGGGGGGCGCGGGGGGGCCCCCCCCCCCCCCCGGGCCCCCCCACCCCCCCCCCCCGGGGGGGGGGGGGGTGGGGTGGGTGTGGGTGGTGGGTGG
>NZ_JBFBLO010000008.1:0-373805 GCF_040686735.1 Streptomyces sp. NPDC079167
GCGCCCCGCCCCCCCCCCCGGGGGGGCGGGTCCCCCCCCCGCCCCCCGCCCCTCACGTGTGAGGTCCAGCGTCACCCCGGAGCCGGTCCGGAAGCGCGGGCCGGCCGCCGGTCCCGGGCCCCGGCCCGGAAGCGGGGCCGGCGGTCGGCCGGACCCCGCTCCAGGGACTCAGCCCTGCTGCCGTGACGGGCGGCGCAGCCGTGCCGCCCAGCGGTCGCGCCCCGCGCGGTCCGACCACCGGCGGCCGAACTCCGTCCGGCGCTCCGACAGCGCCCAGATCACCCGGACGGCCGAACGGGGCGCGAGCGTCGCCCGCACCTTCGCCCACCGGCCGGCCGATGCCCACAGACCGGCCCTGACGGCCCGCACGTCCTCGGCCGAGGCGGAGGTGCCGCCCGGATCGGGCGCGTACAGCACCTGCTCCACCGCTCCCGCCACCCGGTGGACCGCGGCGGCCGCCTGCCCGTCGAGGTGCCCCAGCCGCACGACGCGCGCCGCCGTCTTCCGAGGGGTCTGCGACTCGTCCGGCGGAATGCCGTGATCCCAGGCCGAATCGGTGATCTCCCGCCAGGCGGCCATCACCCTGGCCGTCGCGTCAGCGGCCGTACGCCCGCCCGAGGAGCCGAGCCTCCGGCCACGGGCCCGTACACGCCAGAGCATCGGCAGCAGCGGGAGGGCGAGCACCACCAGGGCCCCGGTCACCCGGAGCGCCACCGTGCCGGCCGGGGTCCCCGGGTCGGCGGAGTCCGTAGCGCCGGGGGCCGTGGACGCACCGCACTCACCCTGCTGACGCATCTGCGCGGGGCAGGACTCCGTGGCGGAAGGGGCGGCCGTGGGGGCCGTGGAGGCACCTTCCGTCGGCAGCGCCGGATCGCTGGGGTCCTGCGAGGGAGCGTCCGGCACGGTGTACGCCGGGGTGGTACCGCGGGACGGTGTCGGCTCGAAGCGGGTCCAGCCCACACCCTCGAAATACAGCTCGGGCCACGCGTGCGCGTCCCGCAGCCCGACCGACACCGAGCCGTCCGCCTGTACCGTGCCGGGCGTGAAGCCCACCGCGACCCGGGCCGGGATGCCCAGGGTCCTGGCCATGGCGGCCATGGTGAAGGAGAAGTGGACGCAGAAGCCCTCCCTGTCCTTCAGGAAGCGCTCGATCGCCGCGGTGCCGGTACCCGACTTCACCGTCGTGTCGTAGCGGAAACCACCCTCCGCGGCGAACCAGTCCTGCAGCTTCACCGCCCGCTCGTAGTCGTTGGCGGCCCCCGCGGTCACCTGCTGGGCGGTCTCCTCGACCACTTCGGGCAGCGACGCGGGAACCCGCGTGTACTCACCGGCCAGGTCCGAACGCGGTTCCATCGCCGCGGCGAGCTGCGCGGCCGTCGGCTCCACCACCAGACTGCTGACCTCGTACCGGGCGCCACGCGTCGTCTGGCCGTCGTCGCCGACGAGGGTGCGCCCCTCGGGTTCGAACCGCCAGCGTCCCTGGATGTCCACCTCGCTCGCCGGATAGGGGAGCGGCAGATAGGTCTGCTGGTACGAGCGCGACGCCGAGATGTTCGTCCGGATCTCGGTGACGGAGACAGCCCCGTCCAGGCCGGCAGGCTGCGGCAGCCGGGCCGGGACATCCCTCAGCCGGCGGGTCGACGGACGCCACTCGCTGCCGTCGAACTGGTCCAGGGCCAGGATGCGCAGATAGAAGTCCTGCGGGTTCCCCGCGTTGGTGCGGTACGACATCACCTCGCGGTTCTCCGGCTGGTTGAGATTGTTCTGCAGCGAGACCAGCGGGTTCACCGCGGAGATCGTGCCCCCGCCGCTCCCCCTGCCCGACCCGCCGCCCGTGCCGCCAAGGAGGCCGCCGTCGAGTGCGGGTAGGACCGCGGGCACGGCCAGCGCGATGCCCAGCGCCACCACCCCGATCCGCCGGCCCGTACGGACCGACGCCACGGCTCGTCCGCCCCCCTCCAGGCCGGCCGCCAGACCGCCCGACGTACGGGACACACCGCCGAACACCCGTCCCCACCGGGACAGCCGGTCCCGGCCCTCGGCAAGCAGCAGAAGCAGATAGCCGCACGCCGCGAGAAGGAACCAGAGCCATCCCGCGCCGCCGTCGGAGAGTCCGGCCGCGACCGAGTAGAGCGCGAGCAGCGGCAGACCGGCCGGCGCCGCGGCGCGGAGGGTCACCGCGAGGACGTCCACGGCCAGCCCGATCAGCAGCACGCCGCCGATCAGCATCAGCCGGATGCCGTCCGTCGCCGGTGCCGGGATGGCGTACCTGTTGACGTCGTCGGCGCCCAGGGTCAGCAGCTCGGCGAGCCGCTGGACCGCCTGGGGCCCGGGCACCACACCGAACAGGGCGTGCTCCCTGGCGAACGCCACGGTCAGGGCCAGCAGGGTCACGAGCACCTGGAGGGAGACCGTCAGGATCCGTGTCACACGCATCCGGCGGGCGAGCACGCCCACCCCGCTCTGGAGGGCCAGCAGGAACGCGGCCCGGAGGATCCACTTCGACTCCTCGACCAGGGGCAGCAGGGAGCCCGCCGCCAGCATCGTGGCCGCGAAGGCGCACAGCGCCAGCCGGGTACGCCCGCTCATGACCAACTCCCGGAGAGCCCTGTCGTCGTTCCGGCCGCGGGCGACCGGTCGCCCGAGCCCTCCTGGCCCGCCTGCTGCCACAGCCGGGCGAGCTCCGCCCCGGGTGGCACCGCCATCGCCGTCCACCCCGCCTCGCGCAGCAGCCGCAAGCTGTCGGAGACCGGCGCCGGCGGCACCGCTTCCGCGCCGCGCGCCCAGTCGTCGCCGTCCAGCACGAACGCGACGGCCCCCCGGGTGCGCTGCCGCATCCTGGCCGCCACCGCGGTCTGCTCCTCGTCGAGATCGCCGAAGAACGCCACCAGCAGCCCTTCGTCGCCCCCGCGCAGCACGTCGTACGCCCGGGAGAGACCGCCTCCGTCGGAGTGGTCGACGACCGCGAGGGCGTCCATCATCAGACCCGCCGCGTCCGCGGACTCCTGGGTCGTTCCGGCGAAGCCGTCCTCGCCCTCGCCCGGCACGGAGCTCCCCTCGTCCGTGAGCAGCCGCACCGCGTAGCCCCGCTCGAGCATGTGGACCAGAGCGGAAGCCGCCCCGGACACCGCCCACTCGAAGGCCGACCCGGGGCCTGCCCCCTGATAGGCGATCCGCCGCGTGTCCAGCAGCACCGTGCACCTGGCGCGCTGCGGCTGTTCCTCCCGCCGCACCATCAGCTCCCCGTAGCGCGCGGTGGAGCGCCAGTGCACCCGGCGCAGGTCGTCACCGTGGCGGTAGCCGCGCGGGATGATGTCGTCCTCGCCGGCCAGCGCGAGTGAACGCTGCCTGCCGTCGCCGTACCCGGAGGTCGCTCCGGCCAGCCGGAGCGGGGGAAGCGGCTCGGTGCGGGGGATGACCACCAGCGTGTCGTAGGCGCTGAACGAGCGCGTCAGCTCGCACATCCCGAACGGATCGCTCAGCTGCAGCTGCAGCGGGCCCAGCGGGTAGCGCCCGCGCAGGTCGGAGCGGACCCGGTAGGACACCTCCCGTACGCCGCCGGGCTCCACCCGGTCCAGCACGAAGCGGGGCCGGGGGCCGAGGACGTACGGAACGCGGTCCTGGAGCATGAGCAGGCCCGTGTGCAGGCGCGAGACGTTGTCCATGCGCAGATGGACCCGCGCCTCCGAGCCCGCGGGCACCCGGGACGGCGAGAGCCGGCGGCTGCCTGCCACCCTGTAGCGGGTGCGGTAGAGGACCGTGACGCAGACCAGCGGCAGCACCGCCAGCAGCAGGCCCACCCGGAGCAGGTCGCCCTGGCCCAGCACATAGGCGCAGACCGCCGCCGCCACGCCGGCGGCCAGGAAGGACCGCCCCCGCGTCGTGAGTCCGCCGAGAGCCGCCCGCAGGCCGCCCTTGTCGTCGCTGTCGTCCACGGGGCCGGGCGCCCCGGACGTCATCACAGCCGCCGTGCGCCGGGCTGCCGGCCGTACACCGGGGTGCCCGGATGGTGCTGGGGCTGAGCGGGGGCCGCCGCGCCGCCCGACGTGGGCACCGGGGTGCGTTGCAGGATGTCCAGCACGACCTGCTCGGCCGTACGGCGGTTGAGCTGCGCCTGGGCGGTCGGCAGCAGCCGGTGGGCGAGCACCGCGACCGCGAGGGCCTGGACGTCGTCCGGCAGGGCGTAGTCCCGCCCGCTCAGCGCGGCAGACGCCTTGGCGGCGCGCAGCAGATGCAGGGTCGCGCGCGGCGAGGCACCGAGTCTGAGGTCCGGGTGCTGGCGGGTGGCCCCCACCAGCTGCACGGCGTAGCGCCGGACGGATTCGGCCACGTGCACCGTGCGCACCGCGTCGATCAGCTTCACGATGTCGTGGGCGTGGGCGACCGGTTGCAGGTCGTCCAGCGGGGAGATCCCGCCGTGCACGTCGAGCATCTGGAGCTCGGCCTCGGCGCTCGGGTAGCCGATGGACACCCGGGCCATGAAGCGGTCGCGCTGCGCCTCGGGCAGGGGGTAGGTCCCCTCCATCTCCACCGGGTTCTGGGTGGCCACGACCATGAAGGGATCGGGCAGCTCGTAGGTGTGCCCGTCGATCGTGACCTGGCGTTCCTCCATCGACTCCAGCAGCGCCGACTGGGTCTTGGGCGACGCGCGGTTGATCTCGTCGCCGATCACGATCTGGGCGAAGATCGCGCCCGGCTTGAACTCGAAGTCCCGTCGCTGCTGATCGAAGATCGAGACACCGGTGATGTCCGAGGGCAGCAGGTCCGGCGTGAACTGGATGCGCCGAACCGAACAGTCGATGGACCGCGCCAGCGCCTTGGCCAGCATCGTCTTGCCGACCCCGGGAACATCCTCGATCAGGAGATGCCCCTCGGCGAGCAGCACGGTCAGAGAAAGCCGTACGACCTCAGGCTTGCCCTCGATCACACCCTCGACCGACCTGCGCACCCGCTCCGCTGTCGTGGTCAGATCTGTGAGGCTCGCTCGATCGTCATAGGTCGTCACCCGGCCCTCCTCGGCCCCTTGTGCACGGGCCGACGCACAAAGCTGCACGGCCCGCCCCGAAATACGGACACTCTCCGGAGGACCCGGAGAGATGTCACACCCGCATTCTTGTTGCCGTTACCGCTTCGTGTCACTCGCCTGTGGATAAGTGGGGGCGAAATGCCGGATGTGGTCCGTATGTCGAGGGGTTCAGGAGGCGGGCAGGATCTCGCGCAGCGAGCCCGTGGTCACGTCGAAGACGAAACCGCGGACGTCGTCCGTGTGCAGCAGGAACGGAGAGGTGCGCACGCGCTGCATCGACTGCCGTACGTCCTGGTCGGCGTCCGTGTATGCCTCCACCGCCCAGGCCGGGCGCTGTCCGACCTCGAACTCCAGGTCCTTGCGGAACTCCTCGGTGATCGATTCCATGCCGCAGTTCGTGTGGTGGATGAGCACGACGCTGCGGGTACCGAGCGCCCGCTGGCTGATCGTCAGCGACCGGATGACGTCGTCGGTGACGACGCCGCCCGCGTTACGGATGGTGTGGCAGTCGCCCAGTTCCAGGCCCAGGGCGGCGTGCAGGTCGAGGCGGGCGTCCATGCAGGCGACCACGGCGACCCTCAGCACGGGCCGCGCGTCCATGCCCGGGTCGCTGAACTCCTCCGCGTAGCGGGCGTTCAGCTCGACCAGGCGGTCGGTGACCGTCCCGCCCGAGCGGGCGGCGGGGGACGAAGGGGAATCGGTCTCGGCGGAAGTCTGCGCAGAAGTCGACATGGCTAAGACGTTAGCGTTCGTGACCGCGCCTGGCGTGCTGTGGAAGGGGACAAAGAACGTCAACATGGCTTGTTGTGAGCTAATCCACAAGCCTCGCCGTCAGGCACCCGGCCGGGTGAGGTTCCCGGTCCGTCGCGGCGGTGCGACGCGCCCAGCGGTTCGTTGATCGGGAATGGATCGAATGGCAGGGTGGACTGAGAGCACCCCAATTGCCGGATGCTCTAAAGTGACGCGAAGTTACCGACACGCCTGCACATACTGCATATTTCTACATGTTTCGAGTTCCCCGTGATGTGCGGCGTACATGCGGTCCGGCCCTCTCCCGCTCGTCGGCCGGCCGACGCCTCCTTCCCCGGCGCCGGCCGACCTCCCCTTCCGGGCGGGCGGGGACCAGGCCGTATGTGCGGCCACACGGGACATAGCCTGAGAGGGCGCTTTGAGCCAGACCCGACACGTCCCGGTGATGCTCCAGCGATGCCTGGACCTGTTGGCCCCGGCTCTGGAGGCGACGGGACCGCGGCCCCCGGTCGTCGTCGACTGCACCCTCGGGCTCGGCGGGCACAGCGAGGCCCTGCTCGCCGCCTTCCCCGAGGTCCGGCTGGTCGCCCTCGACCGGGACAAGGAAGCGCTGCGGCTCTCGGGCGAGCGCCTCGCCCCGTACGGCGACCGCGCCACGCTGGTGCACGCCGTCTACGACGAACTCCCCGAGGTCCTCGACCGGCTGGGGATCCCCAAGGTGCAGGGCGTGCTGTTCGACCTCGGCGTCTCCTCCATGCAGCTGGACGAGGCGGACCGCGGCTTCGCGTACGCCCAGGACGCGCCGCTCGACATGCGCATGGACCAGACGACCGGCATCGGTGCGGCCGAGGTGCTCAACACCTACCCGCCGGGCGAACTCGTGCGGATCCTGCGGGCGTACGGCGAGGAGAAGCAGGCCAAGCGGATCGTCTCCGCCGTGGTCCGCGAACGCGAGAAGGAACCCTTCAGCAACAGCGCCCGCCTCGTCGAGCTGATCCGTGACTCCCTGCCGCAGGCCGCCAAGCGCACCGGCGGTAATCCGGCCAAGCGCACCTTCCAGGCTCTGCGCATCGAGGTGAACGGTGAACTCACCGTCCTGGAGCGGGCGATTCCGGCGGCGGTGGGGAGCCTCGCCGTCGGCGGCCGGATCGCCGTCCTCTCGTACCACTCGCTGGAGGACCGCCTCGTCAAGCAGGTCTTCGCCGCCGGCGCGGCCAACACGGCGCCGCCCGGACTGCCCGTGGTCCCCGAGCGTTACCAGCCCCGGCTGAAGCTGCTGACCCGTGGCGCAGAGCTGCCCACCGAGGAAGAGGTCGCCGAGAACCGGCGCGCCGCCCCCGCCAGGCTGCGCGGCGCCCAGCGGATCCGCGAGGAGGAGCGATGAGCGGATCCCGCCCGGCCGGCCGGACCCGCACGAGGACGGTGGCACCGCGGTGACCAGGACGGCCGAGCAGATGAAGGGGCGGGCAGGCCGGCTCGCCCGGCTGATGCCGTCGGGGCCGAGCACCGCCGCCCGCACCCCCTTCGTCCTGCTGGTCGTGCTGCTGCTCGCGGGTGGCCTGATCTCGCTCCTGCTGCTGAACTCCGCGCTCAATGAAGGATCGTTCAGGCTGAGCAAGCTGGAGCGGGAGACCACCGAGCTCACCGACGAGCAGCAGGCCCTCCAGAGGGATGTCGACAGCTACTCCGAACCGGACGCACTGGAGCGCCGGGCCAGGGAGCTCGGCATGGTGCCCGGCGGCAGCCCCGCCTTCCTGGACCCGGACGGCACCGTACGCGGAGAGCCCGAGCGGGCCACCGCGGAGCCTTCGCCCACCGAGGTCCCGGAGCCGGCGGCGAGTGCGGCCGGACCGGCCACGCCCCCCGCCTCCGCGTCGCCCTCCGTGTCGCCCGCGACGCCGACGACGGTCCCCACCGCACCGGCCACGAACACCCCGACCCCGCCCCCGACGAGCCCCGGCAGGTGACGCAGTGCCGTCCAAGGAACCGCCGCGCCGCCGTGTCCCCGGCCCCGCGCGCTCCCGTAACGCGGCCGGCGGACCGGGGCGTCCCCGGCCCGCGGCCCGTCCTGACGCCCGGCGTCCACGGAGCCCGGCGGCCAGGAAGCGACGCGGCGGCTCCGCGCGGTCCATCCGGCTGGGCAGCCCGCGTCCCCGGCTCCGCCTCATCAGCCTCTGCCTGACCCTCGTCATGCTGGCGTTCGTCGTCCGGCTCCTCCAGGTCCAGGCCGTCGACGCCGACACCTACTCCGCCAAGGCCGAGAAGAACCGCTATCTGGAGTACACGATCGCCGCCGAACGCGGTGAGATCACCGACCGCAGCGGCATCGCCCTGGCCACCAGCGTCGACGCGCACGACATCACAGCCGACCCGAAGCTCTTCACACCCGAGGAGAGCAAGGCCCCGGACGCGCCGCAGCAGGCGGCTGCCCTGCTCGCCCCGATCCTCGGCAAGGACGAGGCGGACCTGGCGAAGAAGCTCTCCGCCAAGAGCCGCTACACAGTGCTGGCACGGCGCCAGACCCCCCAGGTCTGGAAGCAGATCAAGGACCTCAAGTCCGCCTTCGCCGACAAGGCGGCCGAGGACAGGGCGAAGGGCGGCCCCGGCGCCAACGTGCTGGCCGGAGTCCTCCAGGAGCCCACCACCAAGCGCGTGTACCCCAATGGTGACCTCGCCGCCGGGATACTGGGGTTCGTCAACGCCGAGGGCAAGGGCGGCGGCGGCCTGGAAGCACAGCTGAACAAGCAGCTCCAGGGCGAGGACGGCAAGATCCGCTACGCCCAGGCCGGCGGCCGGCCCGTGCCCACCGCCGGCTCCACGGAGATCCCGGCCGTCGCCGGCACCGACGTCGAGCTGACGATCGACCGCGACATCCAGTGGGCGGCCCAGCGCGCCATCGCCGACCAGGTCGAGAAGTCCAAGGCGGACCGGGGCTACGTGGTCGTCCAGAACACGAGGACCGGCGAGGTGCTGGCCATGGCCAACGCCCCCGGCTACGACCCCAACGACCTCGCGCAGAGCAACGCGGCAGCCCTGGGCAACGCCGCCCTCCAGGACGTCTACGAACCCGGCTCCACCAGCAAGGTCATGTCCATGGCCGCGGTGCTGGAGGAGGGGGTGGCGACGCCCGGTACGCACGTCACCGTGCCCAACCGGCTGCACCGCGGCGACCGGCTCTTCAAGGACGACATCGACCACCCCACCTGGTACCTCACGCTCAACGGCGTGCTCGCCAAGTCGAGCAACATCGGCACCATCCTGGCCACCGGACAGCTGGGGAAGACCCAGGCCGAGGCCAACAAGGTCCTGTACTCCTACCTGCGCAAGTTCGGCATCGGCAGCAAGACGGGCCTCGACTACCCGGGCGAGTCGCCCGGCATCTTCGCCAAGCCCCAGGACTGGTCGACCTCGCAGCAGTACACGATCCCGTTCGGCCAGGGACTCTCGCTCAACGCCATGCAGGCCGCCTCGGTCTACCAGGCCATCGCCAACGACGGGGTCCGGATCGAGCCGACCCTGGTCCGCGGGACCAAGGACGCGGACGGCCACTACACGGCGTCCGAGGCCCCCGAACGCACCCGGGTGGTCAGCGAGAAGACGGCCAGGACACTGGCGAAGATGCTGGAGTCCGTGGTGGACGACCAGGAAGGCACCGGGACCAAGGCCCACATCGAGGGCTACCGGGTCGCGGGCAAGACCGGCACGGCCAACCGCGTCGACCCCGTACGCGGCGTCTACAAGGGCTACACCGCGTCCTTCGCGGGGTTCGCCCCCGCAGACGACCCGCAGATCACCGTCTACTGCGCCATCCAGAACCCCACCAAGGGCAGCTACTTCGGCGGCCAGATCTGTGGCCCGATCTACAAAAAGGTCATGGAGTTCGCCCTGAAGACCCTCCAGACCCCTCCCTCCGGCAGCGATCCCGCCCGGCTGCCGGTGTCCTTCAAGCCCGGCGAGTAACTCGGGGGAACCCTCAGTGACGACCATCACCCCTGATCCCGGGAACCGGAACGAGAAGTACCGCGACCCCGGCCCCTCACTTCGCGAGAGGCCGGGTCCGCCCGGTACGCTCACCGCCGTGCCCCACGCTGATCAGTGTCAAACCACTCAGAAGGACGCGCCTGTGACCTACCCGGGAGCGCCCCGACCGGACCGGCTCCGGCCAACGTCCCTCGGAGAGCTGGCCGCCAGGCTCGGTGCCGGACCGCAGGATTCCGGTGAGGTCACCGGAATCACCCACGACTCCCGGGCCGTGCGCCCCGGGGACGTGTACGCGGCCCTGCCCGGTGCCCGTTTCCACGGTGCCGACTTCGCCGCCCAGGCCGCGGGCCTCGGCGCGGCCGCGATCCTCACCGACCCGGCGGGCGCCGAGCGCGCCGCCGCAACCGGCCTCCCGGTCCTCGTCACCGACGACCCGCGCGGCCGGATGGGCGACCTCGCGGCCGAGATCTACGGACGGCCGGGCGTCGGACTCCTCCAGATCGGCATCACCGGAACGTCCGGCAAGACCACCACGGCGTACCTCGTCGAGGGCGGACTGCGCGGCGCCGGACGCAGCACCGGGCTGATCGGCACCGTCGAGATGCGGATCGGCGACGAGCGCATCAAGTCGGAGCGCACCACCCCCGAAGCCACCGACCTCCAGGCACTCTTCGCCGTCATGCGGGAGCGCGGGGTCGAGGCGGTCGCCATGGAGGTTTCCAGCCACGCCCTGGTGCTCGGCCGGGTCGACGGCTGCGTCTTCGACGTCGCCGTGTTCAACAACCTCAGCCCGGAGCACATGGAGTTCCACTCCGGCATGGAGGACTACTTCCAGGCCAAGGCGCAGCTGTTCACCCCGCAGCGCAGCAAGCTCGGCGTCGTCAACTTCGACGACGAGTACGGCCGCCGGCTGGTCAAGGAGGCGTCCGTCCCGGTCGTCACCTTCTCGGCGGAAGGCCACCCGGACGCCGAGTGGCGGGCCGAGGACGTCGAGGTCGGACCCCGGGACAGCAGCTTCACCGTGGTCGGCCCCAAGGGCGAGCGCGTCACCGCCAGGGCCCCGCTGCCCGGCCCGTTCAACGTCGCCAACACCCTCGCCGCGATCGTCACGCTGGCCGTCGCGGGCTTCGACCCGCAGACCGCGGCCGACGGGGTCGCGGCCGTACCCGGCGTACCCGGCCGGCTGGAACGCGTCGACGCCGGACAGCCGTACCTCGCGGTCGTCGACTACGCGCACAAGACCGACGCCGTCGAATCCGTCCTGCGCTCCCTGCGGAAGGTCACCGAGGGCCGGGTGCACATCGTGCTCGGCTGCGGCGGCGACCGCGACACGACGAAGCGCGGAGCGATGGGCGCGGCCGCGGCACGGCTCGCCGACACCGCCGTACTGACCTCCGACAACCCTCGCTCCGAGGACCCGCTCGCGATCCTCGCCGCAATGCTCTCCGGCGCGGCCGAGGTGCCCGTCCACGAGCGCGGCGACGTGCTCGTGGAGGCCGACCGCGCCGCGGCCATCGCCGCCGCGGTCGCCCGGGCCGAGCCCGCCGACACCGTACTGGTGGCCGGAAAGGGACATGAGCAGGGTCAGGACATCCACGGAGTGGTGCGCCCCTTCGACGACCGGAAGGTCCTGCGCGAGGCCATCGAACGCTCCCTGGGGCGCACGGGCGCCGCGCACGCCCCCGAGGACCGCGTACACACCCACGAGAACAACAGTCAGGGATGACCAAGTGATCGCCCTTTCCCTCGCCGAGATCGCCGGAATCGTCGGCGGGCAGCCGCACGACGTACCGGACGGCTCCGCCGTCGTCACCGGCCCCGTCGTCATCGACTCCCGGGAGGTGCGGCAGGGCTCCCTGTTCGCCGCGTTCGCGGGCGAGCGTGTCGACGGCCACGACTACGCGCAGCGCGCCGTCGAGGCGGGTGCGGTGGCCGTGCTCGCCGCCCACCCCGTCGGTGCCCCGGCGATCGTCGTGGACGACGTCGTGGCCGCGCTCGGCGCCCTCGCCCGCGCCGTCGTGGAACGCCTCGGCACCACCGTCGTCGCGCTGACCGGCTCGGCCGGCAAGACGTCCACGAAGGACCTGATCGCCCAGATCCTGGAGCGCAAGGCGCCCACGGTCTGGACGCCGGGCTCCCTCAACAACGAGATCGGTCTGCCGCTCACCGCGCTGCGCGCGACGGCGGAAACCCGCCATCTCGTACTGGAGATGGGCGCACGGGGCATCGGCCACATCCACTACCTCGCCGACCTGACCCCGCCGAAGATCGGCCTGGTCCTCAACGTGGGCAGCGCCCACATCGGGGAGTTCGGCAGCCGCGAGGCGATCGCCCAGGCCAAGGGCGAGCTCGTGGAGGTCCTCCCGGAGGCCGGCGCCGCGATCCTCAACGCCGACGACCCGCTCGTGCGGGGCATGGCGTCCCGCACAAAGGCACGGGTGCTCCTCTTCGGAGAGGCCGCGGATGCGGACGTACGGGGAGAGAACGTACGGCTCACGGACGACGGCCGCCCCGCTTTCGCGCTCCACACCCCGACCGGGTGCAGCGACGTGACCTTGCGCCTGTACGGTGAGCACCACGTGTCGAACGCGCTCGCCGCGGCCGCCGTCGCCCATGAGTTGGGCATGTCCGTGACCGAGATCGCCGATGCGCTCTCCGGGGCGGGCACCCTCTCCCGCTGGCGCATGGAGGTCACCGAGCGTCCGGACGGTGTGACGGTCGTCAATGACGCCTACAACGCGAACCCCGAATCCATGAAGGCCGCACTCCGTGCGCTGGCCGCCATGGGCAAGGCCCGACAGGCAGCCGGGGGGCGCACGTGGGCGGTGCTCGGTCAGATGGCCGAGCTCGGTGACGCGTCGCTCGCCGAGCACGACGCGGTCGGACGGCTCGCCGTCCGGCTCAACGTCAGCAAGCTCGTCGCTGTCGGGGGGCTAGAAGCCTCCTGGCTGCAACTGGGCGCATATAACGAGGGTTCGTGGGGTGAGGAGTCGGTGCACGTGTCCGACGCACAGGCGGCCGTCGACCTGTTGCGCAGTGAACTGCGCCCGGGAGACGTCGTGCTGGTGAAGGCGTCCCGGTCGGTCGGCCTGGAGAAGGTCGCCCTGGCACTGCTGGAGACGACCGAGGGCGAGGTCGCCGTCCGATGAGGCAGATCCTCTTCGCGGGAGCCATAGGGCTCTTCCTGACCCTGGTCGGCACTCCGCTGCTGATCAAACTTCTGGCCCGCAAGGGCTACGGGCAGTTCATCCGGGACGACGGCCCGCGTACCCACGGCAGTAAAAAGGGCACGCCCACCATGGGTGGTATCGCCTTCATCCTGGCGACGATCATCGCGTACGTCCTGGCGAAGGTGATCACCGGCGAGGAGATGCGCTTCTCCGGCGTCCTCGTCCTCTTCCTGATGGCCGGGATGGGCCTCGTCGGCTTCCTCGACGACTACATCAAGATCGTCAAGCAGCGCTCGCTGGGCCTGCGCGCCAAGGCGAAGATGGCCGGCCAGCTGATCGTCGGCATCGCCTTCGCGGTGCTCTCGCTCCAGTTCGCCGACCTCCGCGGCAACACCCCGGCATCGACCCGGCTCTCCTTCGTCGAGGACTTCGGCTGGTCCATCGGACCGGTGCTGTTCGTCGTCTGGGCCCTGTTCATGATTCTCGCCATGTCCAACGGCGTGAACCTGACGGACGGTCTGGACGGCCTCGCCACCGGCGCGTCGGTGATGGTCTTCGGCGCGTACACCTTCATCGGGCTGTGGCAGTTCCAGGAGTCCTGCGCCAACGCGACCACCCTCACCAACCCGGAGGCGTGTTTCGAGGTACGGGACCCACTCGACCTCGCCGTCGTCGCCTCGGCACTGATGGGCGCCTGCTTCGGCTTCCTGTGGTGGAACACCTCGCCCGCCAAGATCTTCATGGGTGACACCGGTTCGCTCGCCCTCGGCGGAGCGCTCGCCGGCCTCGCGATCTGCTCCCGCACCGAGTTCCTGATGGCCATCCTCGGCGGCCTCTTCGTGATGATCACGATGTCGGTGGTCATCCAGGTCGGCTCGTTCAAGATGACCGGCAAGCGGGTCTTCCGGATGGCGCCGCTCCAGCACCACTTCGAACTCAAGGGGTGGTCCGAAGTCCTTGTCGTGGTCCGCTTCTGGATCATCCAGGGCATGTGCGTGATCGTCGGACTCGGCCTCTTCTACGCGGGATGGGCAGCCAAGAAGTGAACGACGTGGACTGGCAGGGCAAGCACGTCACGGTCGCGGGACTCGGCGTCAGCGGCATCCCCGCCGCCCGCGCCCTGCACGAGCGGGGAGCCCTCGTGACCGTCGTCAACGACGGCGACGACGAGCGCTCCCGCGCCCAGGCCGCCGAGCTGGAGGCGCTCGGGATCACCGTGCGCCTCGGCGACGGCGACACCCTGCCGGAGTCCACCGAGCTCGTGGTCACGGCCCCCGGCTGGAAGCCCGGCAAACCGCTCTTCCGGGCGGCCGACGAGGCCGGCGTCCCCGTCTGGGGCGACGTCGAGCTGGCCTGGCGGCTGCGGGGGCGGGACGGCAAGGAACCAGCACCCTGGCTCGCGGTCACCGGCACCAACGGCAAGACCACGACCGTGCGGATGCTCGCCTCGATCCTGGAGGCCGCAGGCCTGCGCACGGCCGCGGTCGGCAACATCGGGGTCTCCCTGCTGGACGCCGTGCTCGGCGACGAGACGTACGACGTGCTCGCCGTCGAGCTCTCCAGCTACCAGCTCCACTGGGCGCCCTCGCTGCGCGCCCACTCCGGCGCCGTGCTCAACCTGGCCCCGGACCACCTCGACTGGCACGGCTCCATGGCCGGTTACGCCGCCGACAAGGGCCGGATCTACGAGGGCAACAGCGTCGCCTGCGTCTACAACGCGCAGGACGGGGCGACGGAGGACCTCGTGCGCGAGGCCGACGTCGAGGAGGGCTGCCGGGCCATCGGGTTCACCCTCGGTACGCCGGGCCCCTCGCAGCTCGGGGTGGTCGACGGCATCCTCGTCGACCGGGCCTTCGTGGCCAACCGGCAGAAGCAGGCCCAGGAGCTCGCCGAGGTCGGCGACGTCAATCCGCCGGCTCCGCACAACATCGCCAACGCCCTGGCGGCGGCGGCCCTCGCCCGCGCCTTCGGCGTACCGCCGGCGGCCGTGCGCGACGGGCTGCGGGCCTTCCGCCCCGACGCCCACCGCATCGAACACGTCGCCGATGTCTCCGGAGTCACCTACATCGACGACTCCAAGGCCACCAACACCCACGCCGCCGAGGCATCCCTCGCGGCATACGAGCCGATCGTCTGGATCGCCGGCGGCCTCGCCAAGGGCGCCACCTTCGACGAGCTGGTCAGCGGGGCCGCGAAGCGGCTGCGGGGTGTCGTGCTGATGGGCGCCGACCGGGCGCTGATCCGCGAAGCCCTGGCGCGACACGCCCCCGAGGTACCCGTGGTCGACCTCGACCGGACCGACACTGGGGCGATGTCCGCAGCGGTCCGCGAAGCGGCACGGCTGGCCCGGCACGGTGACACCGTCCTGCTGGCCCCGGCCTGTGCCTCGATGGACATGTTCGTCAACTACAACAAGCGGGGCGAGGCGTTCGCGGACGCGGTCCGCCAACTCGCCGACGAGAGCGCCTGACGGGCCCGGCCCCCGCGTCGTACTGTCCCGGAGGACCGGGAGGGTCCCGGGACCCGGCACGAGCAGCACCGCCCGGGGCCGGGGCCCCGGGCGACAGCCCCGGGCACGAGCAGTGGAGGGGACAGCGACAATGCCGGCCGACGAGAGCTCAGCCACGCGCGGAGCCGGCCGTTCACGGGCCACCACCGCGATCAGCCGGGTGCTCACCCCGCCCCTGCTCGCCGGAGCGCTGCCCGCGGGCCCCGGACCGCTGGCCGGGCTCGCCCTGCGGAGCCGGCCCGCCACCGGCCCCCGTAGGCCCCCCACGCCGCGTGGGGAGGGACCGTCGAGGTCCGGCGGCGGGCAGCCGGGGCCGCGGCCACGCCGGGGCGCCCGGATGCGGCGGACGTACGAGCAGGCACGACGGGCCTGGGACCGGCCTCTGACCGCGTACTACCTGATCCTCGGCGCCGGCCTGCTCATCACCGTGCTCGGCCTCGTCATGGTCTACTCCGCCTCGATGATCAAGGCGCTGGAGCTGTCACGGCCCGCCACCTACTTCTTCCGCAAGCAGTTCCTCGCCGCCGTGATCGGGGCCGGCCTGCTGCTGCTGGCCTCCAGGATGCCCGTCAAACTCCACCGGGCGCTCTCCTACCCGCTGCTCGCGGGCACCGTCTTCCTGATGGTCCTGGTCCAGGTGCCGGGGATAGGGATGTCGGTCAACGGCAACCAGAACTGGATCTACCTCGGCGGCCCCTTCCAGCTCCAGCCCAGCGAGTTCGGCAAGCTCGCCCTCATCCTCTGGGGCGCGGACCTGCTCGCCCGCAAACAGGACAAGCGGCTGCTGGCCCAGTGGAAGCACATGCTGGTGCCGCTCGTGCCGGTCGCCTTCATGCTGCTCGGACTGATCATGCTCGGCGGCGACATGGGGACCGCGATCATCCTCACCGCGATCCTGTTCGGCCTGCTCTGGCTGGCAGGCGCTCCCACCAGGCTCTTCGCCGGTGTGCTCGCCTTCGCGTGTCTCATCGGTTTCCTGCTCATCAAGACCAGCCCCAACCGGATGTCCCGGCTCGGCTGCATCGGAGCGTCCGAGCCCGGCCCCGGCGACTCCTGCTGGCAGGCGGTGCACGGAATCTACGCTCTCGCCTCAGGCGGATGGTTCGGTTCCGGGCTCGGTGCGAGTGTGGAAAAATGGGGTCAACTTCCCGAACCACACACCGACTTCATCTTCGCCATCACCGGGGAGGAACTGGGCCTGGCGGGGACGCTGTCGGTACTGGCCCTCTTCGCGGCCCTAGGCTATGCGGGTATCCGCGTGGCCGGACGCACGGAGGACCCCTTCGTGAGGTACGCAGCGGGAGGCGTGACCACCTGGATCACGGCGCAGGCCGTGATCAACATCGGTGCGGTGCTCGGCCTGTTGCCGATCGCCGGTGTCCCGCTGCCGCTGTTCTCCTACGGAGGGTCCGCCCTGCTGCCGACCATGTTCGCTGTCGGACTCCTGATCGCCTTCGCGCGAGAGGACCCGGCGGCGAGAGCGGCCCTGGCCATGCGGAGGCCCGGGGTCAGATGGAAGACGATGAGACGGCGCGTCATGAAGCGTCCGTCCGGAGAGCGGTGAATTTCGGTGCATGTCGTACTCGCCGGCGGGGGGACCGCCGGGCACATCGAGCCCGCGCTTGCCCTCGCAGACGCCCTGCGGAGGCAGGACCCGACCGTGGGAATCACTGCCCTCGGCACGGAGCGCGGACTCGAGACCAGGCTCGTACCCGAGCGGGGGTACGAACTGGCACTGATCCCTGCCGTACCGCTGCCGCGTAAGCCCACACCCGAGCTGATCACCGTCCCGGGGCGGCTGCGCGGCACCATCAAGGCCGCCGAGCAGATCCTGGAGCGCACCAAGGCGGACTGCGTGGTCGGCTTCGGCGGTTACGTGGCCCTGCCCGGCTACCTCGCGGCCAAGCGCGCCGGGGTCCCGATCGTCGTCCACGAGGCCAACGCCCGGCCGGGCCTGGCCAACAAGATCGGTTCGCGGTACGCCCACGGCGTCGCCGTCTCCACCCCGGACAGCAAACTGCGCGGCGCCCGCTACATCGGCATCCCGCTGCGCCGCACCATCGCCACCCTCGACCGGGCCCGGGTCCGCCCGGAGGCGCGTGCCGCCTTCGGTCTCGACCCCAACCTGCCGACGCTGCTCGTCTCCGGCGGCTCGCAGGGCGCCCGCCACCTCAACGAGGTGGTCCAGCGGATCGCACCGCTGCTCCAGCGGTCCGGGATCCAGATCCTGCACGTGGTCGGCCCGAAGAACGAAATGCCGCGCATCGACAACATGCCGGGGATGCCGCCCTACATCCCGGTACCGTACGTGGACCGGATGGATCTGGCGTACGCCGCGGCCGACATGATGCTCTGCCGCGCGGGCGCGATGACCGTCGCCGAGCTCTCCGCCGTCGGGCTGCCCGCCGCCTACGTCCCGTTGCCGATCGGCAACGGCGAACAGCGGCTCAACGCCCAGCCGGTGGTCAACTCCGGCGGTGGTCTGCTGGTGGACGACGCGGCGCTCACTCCGGAATGGGTGCAGGGCAACGTCCTTCCGGTGCTCTCGGACCCGCACCGGCTGTACGAGATGTCCCGTGCCGCCGCGGAGTTCGGGCGACGGGACGCCGACGACCTGCTCGTCGGCATGGTGTACGAAGCGATTGCCGCACGCCGCAAGGCGTGAGGCGGTGCGGACCCGGGGCGCGCGCCCCGGGTCCGGCGAAGGAGCGAGCGTGGCCGGACCGACGACCGCCCAGCGCGGTGAGGCCGAGCGGGCCGACACCCCCGCCCGCCCGCCGCACATCGGCCCCCAGGGGCGCGGACTGACAGGCCGTACGCGGCTCGTCCTGGCCGCTGTCGGCCTGGTGCTGACCGCCGCGGCCACGGCCTGGGTCCTCTACGGCTCGTCCTGGCTGAGGCTGGAACGGGTCACGACCACCGGCACGGACGTGCTCACGCGGAGCGAGGTGGAGACCGCCGCGGCGGCCCCGGTCGGCTCCCCGCTGATCTCCGTGGACACCGAGGCGATCGCGGACCGGTTGCGCCAGAAGTTGCCTCGTATCGATTCCGTGGATGTCGTACGGTCATGGCCACACGGTGTCAGTCTTGAGGTGACCGAACGGAAACCGGTCCTGTTGATCGAAAAGGGCGCGAAGTTCATCGAAGTGGACGCAAAGGGTGTGCGTTTCGCAACCGTGGACAAAGCGCCGCCGCGTGTACCGCTGCTCGAATTGACGCCCGATCAGTCGGCGAGCCTGCGCCGCTTCGGCACTGACCGTCTGCTGCGCGAAGCGGTCCGTGTCGCGGGGGACCTTCCGGGGCAGGTGGCCAGGGAGACGGAGACCGTACGGGTCACCTCGTACGACTCCACCGTCCTCGAACTGACCCGGGGACGGACCGTGATGTGGGGCAGCAGTGAGGAGGGGCCCGTGAAGGCGCGGGTTCTCACCGCTCTCATGAAAGCGTCTCCCAAAGCGGGACACTTCGACGTGAGCGCTCCCACCGCCCCTGCGGTGTCGAAGAGTTGACGCGTGTTTGGCCAGGCCAGCCCCCTGGTTGGTCAGCGCTACGGGTGATCACATAGGGTGAAAAGAAAAACGGGAGGTTCGGCGTGTTCGTTGAACGTGCGCCACTTGTCGACTTAGTGTCCTGTTCGGAAGAGTCCAAGAAGCAGACACACTGGTAACCCTAAACTTCAAGGTTAGGGTTTGGGTCGGCGTTCGGACCGACCCAATCGGCATCCGTCGTCGCGGCGGGACTACCGCGAAGCGACGACACGTAACTCGAGGCGAGAGGCCTTCGACGTGGCAGCACCGCAGAACTACCTCGCAGTCATCAAGGTCATCGGTGTCGGCGGCGGTGGTGTCAATGCCATCAACCGAATGATCGAGGTCGGTCTCAAGGGCGTCGAGTTCATCGCGATCAACACCGATGCGCAAGCACTGTTGATGAGCGACGCCGACGTCAAGCTCGACGTCGGCCGTGAACTCACCCGTGGCCTCGGCGCCGGGGCGAACCCGGCCGTCGGTCGTAAGGCGGCAGAGGACCACCGTGAGGAGATCGAGGAGGTCCTCAAGGGGGCCGACATGGTCTTCGTCACCGCCGGAGAAGGCGGCGGCACCGGCACCGGCGGCGCACCCGTCGTCGCCAACATCGCCCGTTCGCTGGGCGCCCTGACGATCGGTGTGGTCACCCGCCCGTTCACGTTCGAGGGCCGGCGACGCGCGAACCAGGCGGAGGACGGCATCGCCGAACTCCGCGAAGAGGTCGACACCCTCATCGTCATCCCCAACGACCGGCTGCTGTCCATCTCGGACCGCCAGGTCAGCGTGCTCGACGCGTTCAAGTCGGCCGACCAGGTGCTGCTCTCGGGTGTCCAGGGCATCACCGACCTCATCACCACCCCGGGCCTGATCAACCTCGACTTCGCCGACGTCAAGTCGGTCATGTCCGAGGCCGGATCGGCGCTCATGGGTATCGGCTCCGCCCGCGGCGACGACCGCGCGGTGGCCGCCGCGGAGATGGCGATCTCCTCGCCTCTCCTGGAGGCGTCCATCGACGGCGCCCGCGGCGTCCTGCTCTCGATCTCCGGCGGCAGCGACCTCGGTCTCTTCGAGATCAACGAGGCCGCGCAGCTGGTGAGCGAGGCGGCCCACCCCGAGGCGAACATCATCTTCGGCGCGGTCATCGACGACGCGCTGGGCGACGAGGTGCGGGTCACCGTCATCGCCGCGGGCTTCGACGGCGGACAGCCGCCGGCCCGCCGGGAGAACGTCCTCGGAGCCGGTGCCGGCAAGCGAGAGGAGTCGGCTCCGCCGGCCCGGACCGCCGAGCCCGCGCGCCAGACCGGCGGGCTGGGCTCCGTGCCCCCGCGCGAGGAGCCCCAGGCGCCGGCCGAGCCGGCGCCGGCGGCGAACGAGACCTCGCTGCCGCCGGTCAACCCGCCGCACGTCCCGACGGCCCGTCCCTACCAGGACAGCCAGGCCGAAGAGCTGGACGTACCGGACTTCTTGAAGTGATAGGTCCGCAGCACGCGGTGAAAGCCGCGGAGTCTTCGGCGGGCGGCGCCCATTTCGCCTTCACCGACAGGTGGGGCGGAGTGAGCGCCGTTCCGTACGAGGAGCTCAACCTCGGCGGTGCGGTCGGTGACGACCCCGCCGCCGTCGGCGCGAACCGCGCCCGCGCGGCCCGCACCCTCGGGCTCGACCCGGACCGGGTGGTCTGGATGAACCAGGTGCACGGGCGCGACGTGGCCGTGGTCGAGGGCCCCTGGGGCGACACCGCGGACATCCCCGCGGTGGACGCGGTGGTGACGGCGCGGCGCGGACTCCCGCTCGCGGTGCTCACCGCCGACTGCACGCCCGTACTGCTCGCCGATCCGGCGGCGGGTGTCGTCGCCGCCGCCCACGCGGGAAGGCCCGGTCTGGTCGCGGGAGTCGTACCGGCCGCGGTCGAGGCCATGATCGAACTCGGGGCGGAACCCTCCAGGATCACCGCGCACACCGGACCGGCCGTCTGCGGACGGTGTTACGAGGTTCCGGAGCAGATGCGCGCGGAGGTCGCGGAGGCCGTCCCGGCGTCGTGGTCGGAGACCGCCTGGGGAACACCCGCGGTGGACGTCACGGCCGGGGTCCACGCCCAGCTCGCGGAGCTCGGCGTCGGGGACCTCCACCGCTCGCCGTTCTGCACCCTGGAATCCGGCGACCATTTCTCGTACCGCCGCGACCGCACCACTGGACGGCTCGCCGGATATGTCTGGTTGGACTGATAGGACATGACGGATCGCAGGGCTCAACTCGCGGCGAACCTGGCACAGGTGGAGGAACGTATTGCTTCCGCCTGTGCCGCGGCCGGCCGTAAGCGGGAAGAGGTGACCCTCATCGTGGTCACCAAGACGTACCCGGCGAGCGATGTGCGCATTCTGCACGAACTCGGTGTGCGACAGGTCGCGGAGAACCGCGATCAGGACGCGGCACCAAAAGCCGAGGCCTGTGCGGATCTGTCGCTCACATGGCACTTTGTCGGACAGCTGCAGACCAACAAGGTCCGGTCCGTGGCCGGTTATGCCGATGTCGTGCAGTCGGTGGACCGCGCGAAGCTGGTCACCGCGCTCTCGGCGGCGGCCGTCCGGGGTGAGCGCGAGCTCGGCTGCCTCATCCAGGTCGCCCTCGACGCCGAGAGCGGCGAGCGAGGGGAGCGGGGCGGGGTCGCGCCGGACCGGATCGAGGAGTTGGCGGCCTCGGTGGAAGCGGCGGAAGGTCTCAGACTCGACGGCCTGATGACCGTCGCCCCGCTAGCAGGCCCCTACGCCGGCCGGCAACGGGCCGCGTTCGACCGCCTGATGGAATTCTCATCCCGCCTGCGCGGGAACCATCCGGCTGCGAACATGGTCTCTGCTGGGATGAGCGCGGATCTCGAGGACGCGGTCGCGGCCGGGGCGACACATGTACGCGTCGGTACGGCGGTACTCGGAGTCCGACCCCGGCTCGGGTAACGTCGCGAAGCAAGTCGGACCACAGCAGAAAATATGGTCATTCCCGCTCGAAGCGGGCAGGCCGGAGTGGATCTCGGGCACTTGGTGACACGAATGCCGATCCACCACAGAGCGGAGGACTCGGAGCATGGCCGGCGCGATGCGCAAGATGGCGGTCTACCTCGGCCTCGTGGAGGACGATGGGTACGACGGTCCGGGGTTCGACCCCGACGACGAATTCGAACCCGAGCCGGAGCCCGAGCGGGACCGGCGGCGGCATCAGCCCGCGCATCCTGTGGAGCGGGAACGGGACGAACCGGTGCGATCGGTACAGCCCCCTGCGCCACGGGAACCGGTTCAGCTCCCGGCGGAAAGCGGACGACCCGCCCGAATCGCCCCCGTGGCATCTATCACACCTGACCGCCCGAACATGGAGAAGAACGCACCGGTGATCATGCCCAAGGTCGTGTCCGAGCGGGAGCCCTACAGGATCACCACGCTGCACCCCAGGACCTACAACGAGGCCCGTACCATCGGGGAACACTTCCGCGAGGGCACTCCGGTGATCATGAATCTCACGGAGATGGACGACACGGATGCGAAGCGACTTGTCGACTTTGCCGCGGGACTTGTCTTCGGTCTCCATGGCAGCATTGAGCGTGTGACGCAGAAGGTGTTCCTGTTGTCGCCTGCTAACGTCGATGTCACGGCGGAGGACAAGGCCCGCATCGCAGAGGGCGGGTTCTTCAACCAGAGCTGAGAACACCGGGAACAAACCCGGCCGGGTGGCCGGGGCTACGAGAGCCAGGGGAGAGGGAAGCGCGGGACATGGGCATCGCACTGGATGTGGTCTATATCGCGCTGATGTGTTTCCTCATCGTGCTGATCTTCCGGCTGGTCATGGACTATGTCTTCCAGTTCGCACGTTCATGGCAGCCAGGCAAGGCGATGGTGGTCGTTCTCGAGGGCACTTACACTGTCACGGATCCACCGCTGAAGCTTCTGCGGCGGTTCATACCGCCGTTGCGTCTCGGGGGCGTGGCACTTGACCTGTCCTTCTTCGTTCTGATGATCATCGTCTACATTCTGCTCAACCTCGTGGGCAAGCTTGCGAGCAGCGTGTAAACGATACGGTCTTGCCGACTGCCGACGACTACGTAGAGGTGAAGAAGAGATGCCGCTGACCCCCGAGGACGTGCGGAACAAGCAGTTCACGACCGTCCGCCTCCGAGAAGGCTATGACGAGGACGAGGTCGATGCCTTCCTCGACGAGGTCGAATCGGAACTGACCCGACTGCTCCGTGAGAACGAGGACCTGCGCGCCAAGCTGGCCGCGGCCACGCGTGCCGCCGCGCAGAACCAGCAGCAGCAGGGAATGCGTAAACCGCCGGAGCAGCAGGACCGGCCAGGGGCCCCGGTGCCCGCCGCCATATCTGGTCCGCCGGTACAGCAGCAGCAGCCCCCGCAGATGGGTCCCCCCCAGCTGCCCGGTGGAGCTCCGCAGCTGCCTGCCGGTCCCAGCGGCCATGGCCCCCAGGGTGGCCACGGCCCCGGCCCGCAGGGCCCGCACGGCCCCGGTCCGATGCAGGGCGGTCCCATGGGTGGCCCGATGGGCGGCCCCATGGGCGGTCACGCACCGCAGCAGCAGATGCAGCAGATGCAACAGCAGCAGCAGATGCAGCAGCCCGGTCAGGGCGGTCCCGGTGGCGACAGCGCCGCCCGTGTCCTCTCGCTTGCTCAGCAGACCGCCGACCAGGCGATCGCGGAGGCCCGTTCCGAGGCCAACAAGATCGTCGGTGAGGCGCGCAGCCGTGCCGAGGGCCTCGAGCGTGACGCCCGTGCCAAGGCGGACGCCCTGGAGCGGGACGCGCAGGAGAAGCACCGCGTGGCGATGGGCTCGCTGGAGTCCGCCCGCGCGACGCTGGAGCGCAAGGTCGAGGATCTGCGTGGCTTCGAGCGCGAGTACCGGACCCGTCTGAAGTCCTACCTGGAGAGCCAGCTGCGTCAGCTGGAGACCCAGGCCGACGACTCGCTCGCTCCGCCGCGGACCCCCGCCGCCGCCTCGCTGCCGCCGTCGCCTTCGCTGGCTCCGGCCGGTGCGGGTGCGATGGGGCACACCATGGGTGGCAACCACGGTGGTCACGGCAACCAGCAGATGGGCGGCGGCAACCAGTCGATGGGCGGTGGCCCGTCGTACGGCGGCGGTCAGCAGCAGATGTCGCCCGCGATGACGCAGCCGATGGCACCGGTGCGGCCGCAGGCGCCGCAGCCGATGCAGCAGGCGCCTTCGCCGATGCGCGGGTTCCTGATCGACGAGGACGACAACTGAGCGGCTCGCGCTCGCTGAGCGCGTAGCCGTCGGCAGGCTGAGGGCCGGGCCCCGGGTTTTCCCGGGGCCCGGCCCTTTTGCGTGCCCTGTTTCCGTGAGCTCTGCCCCCCGGGCCCCCGCTCCTCAATGGCCGGAGGGGCTTGTATGGGCGGGCTCTGCCCCGGGACCCCCGCTCCTCAATCGCCGGAGGGGCGTGATCCTGCCCCGCTCGGTTCGGTTCCCAGGGCCGCGGTTCCAGCCTCGCCGGCGTCCGAGACGCGGGGGCCGGGACGCAGCCCCGGGTTCGGGAAGGGGCGGGTAGGGGAACAGCAGAGGCCCGGCCGGAACGTGTCCGGCCGGGCCCTCTGTGTGCTGCTGGTTACCGCTCCGTCCTGCGGAGGCGGAACGTGAGGGACAGGCCCTCGTCCTCGAACGGGGCGCCGTACGTGTCGTCCGCGTCGCCCTGCGCGTAGTCCAGGGCCAGGACCTCGTCGGCGATCAGCGTCGCGTGGGCGGTCAGGGCCTCGGCCGTCGCCGGGGACGTGGACGTCCAGCGGACCGCGATCCGGTCCGCCACGTCCAGGCCGCTGTTCTTGCGTGCCTCCTGGATCAACCGGATCGCGTCACGGGCGAGCCCCGCGGCCCGCAGTTCCGGGGTGATCTCCAGGTCCAGGGCGACCGTCGCGCCCGAGTCCGACGCCACCGACCAGCCCTCGCGGGGGGTCTCCGTGATGATGACCTCGTCGGGGGCGAGGGTGATCCGCTCGCCGTCGACCTCCACCGAGGCCGTACCCTCGCGCAGCGCCAGGCTGAGCGCGGCGGCGTCGGTGTCCGCGACGGCCTTGGCCACCGCCTGGACGCCCTTGCCGAACCGCTTGCCCAGCGCGCGGAAGTTGGCCTTCGCCGTGGTGTCGACCAGCGAGCCGCCGACCTCCGACAGCGAGGCCAGGGAGGAGACGTTCAGCTCCTCCGTGATCTGGGCGCGCAGCTCCGGTGTGAGCGACTCGAAGCCCGAGGCCGCGACCAGGGCCCGCGACAGCGGCTGCCGCGTCTTGACCCCCGACTCGGCACGCGTGGCGCGGCCGAGCTCCACCAGGCGGCGCACCAGCGCCATCTGCGAGGAGAGCGCCGGGTCGATCGCCGCCGGGTCCGCCTTCGGCCAGTCGGACAGGTGGACCGACTCAGGGGCGTCCGGGGTGACGGGGACGATCAGGTCCTGCCAGACCCGCTCGGTGATGAACGGCGTCAGCGGGGCCAGGAGCCGGGTGATCGTCTCCACGACCTCGTGCAGCGTGCGCAGCGCCGCCTTGTCGCCCTGCCAGAAGCGGCGGCGCGAGCGGCGGACGTACCAGTTGGACAGGTCGTCGACGAACGCCGAGAGCAGCTTGCCGGCGCGCTGGGTGTCGTAACCCTCCAGAGCCTTGGTGACCCCGTCCACCAGGGCGCCGAGCTCGCTCAGCAGCCAGCGGTCCAGGACCGTGCGGTCGGCGGGGGCCGGATCGGCCGCCGACGGCGCCCAGTTCGACGTACGGGCGTACAGGGCCTGGAAGGCCACCGTGTTCCAGTACGTGAGGAGCGTCTTGCGGACGACCTCCTGGATCGTGCCGTGGCCCACCCGGCGTGCGGCCCAGGGGGAGCCGCCCGCCGCCATGAACCAGCGGACCGCGTCGGCGCCGTGCTGGTCCATCAGCGGGATCGGGTCGAGGGTGTTGCCCAGGTGCTTGGACATCTTCCGGCCGTCCTCGGCGAGGATGTGGCCCAGGCAGACCACGTTCTCGTAACTGGACTTGTCGAAGACGAGCGTGCCGACCGCCATCAGCGTGTAGAACCAGCCGCGGGTCTGGTCGATGGCCTCCGAGATGAACTGCGCCGGATAGCGGGACTCGAAGACCTCCTTGTTCTTGTACGGGTAGCCCCACTGCGCGAACGGCATCGAACCCGAGTCGTACCAGGCGTCGATGACCTCCGGGACGCGGTACGCCTCCAGCTGGCAGTTCTCGTGCGAGCACGTGAACGTGATCTCGTCGACGAACGGCCGGTGCGGGTCCAGCCCCGACTGGTCGGCGCCGGTGAGCTCCGACAGCTCGGCGCGGGAGCCCACACAGGTCAGGTGGTCGTCCTCGCAGCGCCAGATCGGCAGCGGGGTGCCCCAGTAGCGGTTACGCGACAGCGCCCAGTCGACGTTGTTGGTCAGCCAGTCGCCGAAGCGGCCGTTCTTGACCGAGTCGGGGAACCAGTTGGTCTTCTCGTTCTCCTGGAGCAGCCGGTCCTTGACCGCCGTCGTGCGGATGTACCAGGACGGCTGCGCGTAGTAGAGCAGAGCCGTGTGGCAGCGCCAGCAGTGCGGGTAGCTGTGCTCGTACGGGACGTGGCGGAAGAGCTTGCCGCGTGCGGCCAGGTCCTCGGTGAGGGCCTCGTCGGCCTTCTTGAAGAAGACGCCGCCGACCAGCGGAAGGTCCTCCTCGAAGGTCCCGTCGGGACGGACGGGGTTGACGACCGGCAGGCCGTACGAGCGGCAGACGAGGAGGTCGTCGGCGCCGAAGGCGGGGGACTGGTGGACCAGACCCGTGCCGTCCTCGGTCGTGACGTACTCGGCGTTGACGACGTAGTGCGCCTCGCTCGGGAACTCGACGAGCTGGAACGGGCGTTCGTAGGTCCAGCGCTCCATCTCGCGGCCGGTGAAGGTCTCGCCGGTGAGCTCCCAGCCCTCGCCGAGCGCCTTTTCGACCAGCGGCCGGGCCACGACCAGCTTCTCCGCTCCGTCGGTCGCGACCACGTAGTCGACGTCGGGGTGCGCGGCGACGGCCGTGTTGGAGACGAGGGTCCAGGGGGTCGTCGTCCAGACCAGCAGCGCGGCCTCGCCGGCCAGCGGACCGGACGTGAGCGGGAAGCGCACGAAGACCGAGGGGTCGACGACCGTCTCGTAACCCTGGGCGAGCTCGTGGTCCGAGAGGCCGGTGCCGCAGCGCGGGCACCAGGGGGCGACGCGGTGGTCCTGGACCAGCAGGTCCTTGTTGAAGATCTCCTTCAGGGACCACCACACGGAGTCGACGTACTCGGGGTCCATCGTGCGGTAGGCGTCGTCCAGGTCGACCCAGTAACCCATGCGGGTCGTGAGCTCGCTGAACGCGTCGGTGTGGCGGGTCACGGACTCACGGCACTTCGCGTTGAACTCGGCGATGCCGTACGCCTCGATGTCCTTCTTGCCGTTGAAGCCCAGCTCCTTCTCCACCGCGAGCTCGACCGGCAGGCCGTGACAGTCCCAGCCGGCCTTGCGGCCGACGTGGTAGCCCTGCATGGTGCGGAAGCGCGGGAAGACGTCCTTGAAGACGCGGGCCTCGATGTGGTGGGCCCCGGGCATGCCGTTGGCCGTCGGGGGGCCCTCGTAGAAGACCCACTCGGGGCGGCCCTCGGACTGTTCGAGGCTCTTGTCGAAGACCTTGCTGTCGCGCCAGAAGTCGAGCACGGCGTGCTCGAGGGCGGGCAGGTCGACCTGGGCGGGTACCTGGCGGTACTGCGGCGATGTCATGTGCGGGCTTCCTCCGGCGGACGTCTTCCACTTCCGTCGGAGGGACGAGAGCCTGGTCAGCTCCCGCGGTACCACCCTCCTTGGCCCCGGGCACGCGCCCGTGGCCCCCTCATTGGGGTCGCGATGCCGGGTCTAGTCACCTTGTGCCCGTGGGGCGGAACCCCACGGTCCAAAGCTTTCTTCCGGCGGCTCCGGGCTGATCTTCACGGCGCGCTCGCCCCCGGGCTCCCACCGTCCCCGGGTCGCTCCTGGCTGCGTACGACGCTACTCGTCCCGTCCATGCCTCTCGCTGCGGCCAGTGTACGGGCCCCCGCGGGCGACGGCCGACCGGTTTTCGGCGTACGGCGGCGTGGAAGGCGCTTGCACCCGAATGGCCAGTCGGGGCCGACGGAGTCTCCGGAGAGCGCGCGGAGGCGGATTACCCGGCGGGGAGCTGGGCACAACGGTTGCAGGCGCGCCACCGACCGGCAGCGGGAGGGGGCGAACCGGCGGCGTGCCCCGTTGCCGCGGAGCTGGGGTCGACTTATCGTCCCAGCACGATTCGCGTGCAAGATCACAATATGTGAAGGGGCCGCGGCCATGGTGGCGAAGAAGACCGCCGCATCGAGATCGGCGTCCGGGACATCCACGGCTGCGGCTGCCGAGGAGAAGGCCGCCGGGAAGGGGACGGCGGCACATCCGCCGGAACCGGAACAGGCCGGCCAGGACCCGGCGCACCACGAGCCGGCGAAGAAGAGCACGGCCAAGAAGAGCACGGGCAAGAAGAGCGCAGCCAAGAAGGCGTCGAAGAAGGCCACGGGGGCGGCTCAGGCCGCCGAGCAGACAGGAGTCCACACGGTGGTAGCCAAGAAGAGCGCGGCCCGGACCACGGCTGCGGGAGAGGGCACCGCGACCGCGGTCCCCCCGGCCAGGGCCGCCGCGACGGCGCCCGGAGACCTGGCGGTCAGGCCGGGGGAGGACCCCTGGACCGCGGAGGAGGTCGACGCGGCGCGGACCGAGCTGGCCGGTGAGGTCCTGCGGCTGCGTACCGAGCTGGAGGCGTCGGGCGCGGCGCTCGCCGGCCTGATGCGCGACTCGGGGGACGGAGCGGGGGACGACGACGCGGACACCGGCACGAAGAACATCACCAGGGAACACGAGCTCTCCCTTGCGGCCCACGCCCAGGAGACCCTGGACCAGACCGAGCGGGCGCTCGCCAGGCTCGACGCGGGCACCTACGGGCTCTGCGAGGTCTGCGGCAAGCCGATCGGCAAGGCGCGGATGCAGGCCTTCCCCCGGGCCACGCTCTGCGTGGAGGACAAGCAGAAGCAGGAGCGGCGCGGCTAGGGGACACCTTCCGTCCGGGCCGGGGCCGATCCGGCCGGAGGGCCCCGGCGACCGCGGATCCGGACGGAGGGCCCGGCGGCTCCTGGAAGCCGGACGGGGAGTGAGGGCCGTGGGAGCCGGGAGGCCGGTCCGGGTCCTGACGCCCCTGATCCCCCGGGTGTGTCGTACCCTCGTCCTCAGTCAGGCACCTAGGTTGAGGGACTCACGTGGCAGAGGCGGAGCGCATCATCGGTACGCCGGATATCCCTGATGCCGAGGGGGCCGACGGGGCTGAGCCCCAGCAGCCCGCCGGGGGCTCGACCCAGGCCGGGAGCGACGAGCCCGGCAGCGGCCGGGGCAAGAAGAAGATCCTGGTACTCCTCGGCGTGGCGGTCCTCGCCTACCTCCTGGACCTGATCAGCAAGATGATCGTGGTCGCGAAGCTGGAGCACGAGGAGCCGATCGAGATCTTCGGCGACTGGCTGAAGTTCGACGCGATCCGCAACGCGGGCGCCGCCTTCGGGATCGGCGAGGCGTTCACCGTGATCTTCACCGCCATCGCGGCCGTCGTGATCATCGTGATCGTCCGGCTCGCCCGCAAGCTCCACAGCCTGCCCTGGGCCATCGCCCTGGGGCTGCTGCTCGGCGGAGCGCTCGGCAATCTCACCGACCGCATCTTCCGCGCGCCCGGGGTCTTCAAGGGCGCGGTGGTCGACTTCATCGCCCCCGCGCACTTCGCCGTCTTCAACCTCGCCGATTCAGCGATCGTCTGCGGCGGAATTCTCATCGTGATCCTTTCCTTCAAGGGCCTGGACCCCGACGGCACCGTGCACAAGGACTAGCGGGCGCAAGGCATACTCGACTGGTGAGTACGTATCCCGAGGTCCGCACCCTGCCCGTACCCGACGGCCTGGAGGGCGAGCGTGTCGACGCCGCCATCTCCCGGATGTTCGGTTTCTCCCGCACCAAGGCCGCCGAGCTGGCCGCTGCCGGGAAGGTCCAGGTGGACGGCGCGGTGGCCGGGAAGTCCGAGCGGGTGCACGGCGGGGCCTGGCTGGAAGTGGAGATGCCGCAGGCACCCGCTCCGGTCCAGGTCGTCGCCGAACCCGTCGAGGGCATGGAGATCGTCCATGACGACGACGACATAGTCGTCATCATGAAGCCGGTCGGCGTCGCCGCCCACCCCAGCCCCGGCTGGACCGGCACCACCGTCATCGGCGGCCTCGCCGCGGCCGGCTACCGCATCTCGACCTCGGGCGCCGCCGAGCGCCAGGGCATCGTGCACCGGCTGGACGTCGGCACCTCCGGCCTGATGGTCGTGGCCAAGTCGGAGCGGGCGTACACCCTGCTCAAGGCGCAGTTCCGCGACCGGGTCGTCGAGAAGAAGTACCACGCCCTCGTGCAGGGCCACCCCGACCCGATGAGCGGCACCATCGACGCCCCCATCGGCCGTCACCCGCAGCACGACTACAAGTGGGCCGTCACCGCCGAGGGCAAGCCCTCCGTGACGCACTACGACCTCATCGAGGCCTACCGCGCGGCCAGCCTGCTCGACATCAAGCTGGAGACCGGGCGCACCCACCAGATCCGCGTGCACATGTCCGCGCACCGCCACCCCTGCGTCGGCGACCTCACCTACGGCGCCGACCCCACGCTGGCCAAGCGTCTCGGCCTGACCCGGCAGTGGCTGCACGCGGTCCGGCTCGGCTTCGAGCACCCGGCCGACGGCGGCTGGGTCGAATTCGAGAGCGGCTACCCGGACGACCTGCGCCACGCCCTCGACACGATCGCCGCGGAGAGCGAATGAACCCCGGGCCCGCCCCGTACAGCACCCGCAGGGCCCTCGGCGAGAGCGACCTCGCGGCGTGCTTCCAGGTCCGCAAGGACGTCTTTGTCGGCGAGCAGCAGGTCCCCGAGGAGATCGAGTACGACGCCCATGACGCCACCGCGGTGCACGTCGTGGCCGTGGCCGCGGACGGCTCCGCGCTCGGCACGGGACGGCTCCTGCACGGCGAGGACGCGGCGGACAGGACCGGCGGCGACCTGGCCGTGGGTTCGCTCGGCAGGCTCGCCGTGACCCGAGAGGCCCGCGGGCTGGGCGTCGGTGCCGCACTGGTCCGTGCCATAGAGGACCAGGCCCGCGCGCTCGGCCTGACCGCCGTGGACCTGCACGCCCAGACGCACGCGCTCGGCTTCTACGAACGGCTCGGCTACACGGCGTACGGCCCCGAGTTCCCGGACGCCGGGATCCCGCACCGGGCCATGCGCCGCGCACTCTGACCGCGCGCCCCGCAGGGGGCTGCCGCAGGTGAGCGGGGCGCGCGTGACAGGCTGGGAGATCTGACCGGCTGATCAACACGGGCCCGGAGGCCCGCGCGCGCTGCGGAAGGCACAACGTGGACCAGATGGCGCTCCTGCTCCTGCTCCTGATCGGAGCGGTGGTCACGGTGCCGCTCGGGGAGCGCCTGCGGCTCCCGGCACCGATCCTGATGACTCTCGCCGGGATCGTCATGGCCTTCGCCAGCTTCGTGCCCGACGTGGACATCCCACCGGAGTTCATCCTCCCGGCGCTCCTGCCGCCGTTGCTCTACGCCTCCGTGCAGCGCACCTCCTGGCGGCAGTTCGCGGCCAACCGGCGGCCGATCTTCCTGCTGGCCGTCGCCCTCGTCTTCGTCACCACGGCGGCCGTCGCGGCCGTCGCGAACGCGCTCGTACCCGGTCTGCCGATCGCCGCCGCCGTGGCCCTGGGGGCGCTCGTCGCCCCGCCCGACCCGGTCGCGGCGACGGCCGTGGCCGGGTCGGTGGGGCTGCCGCGCCGCCTCGTGTCGATCCTGGAGGGCGAGGGGCTGTTCAACGACGTGACGGCCATCGTCCTGTACCACGTGGCGATCGCCGCCGCCGTCAGTGGCACCTTCTCGCTGCCGGCCGCGTTCGGACTGCTCATCCTCTCCGCCGTCGTCGCCGTGGTGGTCGGCCTGGTGCTCGCCTGGCTCACCATCAAACTCATGGGGTACCTGGGAGACACCACCCTCCAGGTCGGCCTGACCCTCCTCGTGCCGTTCGTCAGCTACGTACTCGCCGAGGAGCTGATGGGCTCGGGCGTGCTCGCCGTCCTCACCACCGCGCTCTTCCTCGCCGAACACACCGCGGACGCCGACGACGTCCTCGGGAGGCTCACCGGCCGGTCCTTCTGGGAGATCGTCGACACCCTCATCACCGGCGTCGCCTTCGGCCTGATCGGCCTGGAACTCCACAACGTCTTCGGCACCGCCGACGGGCACGAACCGCGCCTGCTGGGCTGGGGGCTCGCCGTCGCCGCGGTCGTCATCGGCGTCCGGCTCCTGTGGCTGCTGCCCGCCGCCTGGCTCGCCAAGCGGCTGCACACCCGGCGTGACGTCAGCGAGGAGATCCCCACCGGCGTGCGCGAGACCGTCGTCATGTGGTGGGCGGGGATGCGCGGGGTCGCCTCCGTCGCGCTGGCGCTGGCGATCCCGCTGGAGACGGACGACGGCAAGCCGTTCCCCGGCCGGGACGAGATCGTCTTCATCGCCTTCGTCGTCATCATGGTGACCCTCGTCCTCCAGGGCCTGACCCTGCCGTGGCTCGTGCGCAAGCTCGGCGTCCGGGCGGACACCGAGGCCGAGCAGACACTGGAGCGCGATCTCGCGATCCGGGCGGCCAAGGCGGCCAAGACCCGCCTCAAGGAGGTCCAGGACACCGAGGGACTCCCCGAGGAGGTCCTGGAGCGGCTGCAGCGAGCCGCGTACGACATCGGGGCGCGGATCAGCCCCGACATGGTCGACGAGGAACGGCGCGAGGCGTACGCGCAGCGCGCCGAGCGCTTCAAGGAGGTCGCCCGGATCCAGCGCGAGATGATGTCCGCCGCCCGTCACGCCGTGCTCGCGGCGCGCAGCGAGCCGGGGTCGGACCCCGAGGTGGTGGACCGGGTGCTGCGCTACCTGGACGTACGCAGCCTGCGCTGACCGGCCCACCGGCCCGGGGACCGCTCAGCCGCGTCCGGTGCGGGGCGCCTTGCCCGGCGTGGGCACATGGCCGTTGGATGACGCCAGGTCGGCGTCCGCGCCCGTCAGCTCCCGCCAGTGGTCCCCCGGCGGCAGCGCCGCCGGGGACGTCACGACACGGGGCAGCGCGTACGGGTGGTGGTCACGGAGCCAGCCGATCATCTGCTCCCGCACCGCGCAGCGCACCGTCCAGATGTCGTCCGCGTCCTTCGCGGTGACCACCGCCCGCACCTCCATAGTGGTCGGGGTGGTGTCCGTGACGGCCAGGGACCAGTCGCGGCCGTCCCAGGCGGCGCACTCGCCGAGGATGTCACGCAGCCGGTCACGCATCGCCGCGACCGGGGCCGAGTGGTCGAGCTGGAAGAAGACGGTGCCGCTCATCTGCAGGCCGCCGCGCGACCAGTTCTCGAACGGATTGCTCGTGAAGTAGGACACAGGCATCGTGAACCGCCGCTCGTCCCAGGTCCGCACGGTCAGGAAGGTCAGGGTGATCTCCTCCACCGTGCCCCACTCCCCGTCCACCACCACGGTGTCACCGAGCCGGACCATGTCACCGAAGGCGATCTGGAACCCGGCGAAGAGGTTGCCGAGCGTCGACTGGGCCGCGACACCGGCGACGATGCCGAGCACACCGGCCGAGGCCAGCATCGAGGTACCGACGGTCTGCATCGCGGGGAAGGTGAGCAGCATCGCGGCGACCGCGACCGTCGCCACCACCGCGGTGACCACACGCTGGATCAGCGTGACCTGGGTCCGGACCCGGCGGACACGGGCGGGATCACGGGTGGAGGTCGCGTAACGGGCGTACGAGGACTGCACGATTGTGGCGGCCACGCGGATCACCAGCCAGGCCGAGGCCGCGATCAGCACCAGGGTCAGGACCTGGCCGATCGTCTCCCGGTGGTCCCGCACCACGTCGACCCGGAGCTGATCGAAGCTGGCCCTCAGCAGCGCCGTGCAGAGGACCACCTGCATGGGCGGACGGCAGAGCCGGAGCAGGCCCCAGAGAGGGGTCTCGTGATGGCGGCCGTCGGCACGGCGCAGCAGCAGGTCGACCAGCCACCCCACCAGCAGAGTGATCACCAGCGACCCGCCCAGCACGAGCAGCGGCCGCAGTATGTTCTCCATTCCGTCGTCCTCCAAGAGTCGGGGCAGGCCTGGCACCATGGACCGCATGAACATCATGCTTTTCCACTCGACCTACGGTCTGAGGCCGGCCGTGCACGCGTCCGCCGAGCGGCTGCGCGCAGCCGGGCACGAGGTGCGCGTGCCCGATCTCTTCGAGGGGCACACCTTCGAGACGGTCGAGGAGGGAATGGCCTTCAAGGAGCAGGTGGGCAAGGACGAGCTGCTCAAGCGCGCCGTCCTGGCTGCGGCGCCCTACTCCGACCAGGGCCTCGTGTACGCGGGTTTCTCGTTCGGGGCGTCCGTGGCGCAGACCCTCGCGCTCGGTGACGCCAAGGCCCGCGGCCTGCTGCTGCTCCACGGCACGTCGGACATCGCCGAGAACGCCTCGGTGGAGGAACTGCCCGTACAGCTGCACGTCGCCGACCCCGATGTGTTCGAGTCGCCGGACTGGCTGAACAGCTGGTACCTCCAGATGCAGCGGACCGGGGCCGACGTCGAGATCTACCGCTACCCCGGGGCCGGGCACCTCTACACCGACCCCGAGCTGCCCGACTTCGACCAGGACGCCGCGGAACTGACCTGGAAGGTGGCGCTCGGCTTCCTCGCCACGCTGTAGCCGCGTGGCAGGGCCGCGCGTACCCAGGGGGGTACCTCCCACGCCCCTGGCCGGCGGGTGGCGCGAACAGGCGGGCGAACAGAGGAAGTTCGCCCGCCTGCCGGCCGGATGACGCCCGAACTGCGCCGGTGGCCCTCGCCGGGCCGCCGGCTCTCCTGTCAGCCCTTCAGTGCCTTGGTGACAGCCGCGTTGAAGTCGGCCACCGTCATGGGGGCGTTCTTGCTGCCCTCGGCGGTGAGCGTCTTGCCGTCCATCTTGAGGGTCGGCGTGCCCTGGACCCCGCTCTTGTCGAACGCCTTGGACATCTTGACCGCCCAGGCGTCGTACGTGCCGTCCTCGACGTCCTTCTTGAACGCCGCGTTGCCCTTCAGAGCGTCCACCGAGTCCGCCACCTCGATCAGGTAGCTGTCCTTGGCGAACTTGTCGTTCGTCTCCTCGGGGTGGTACTTCGCGGAGTACAGCGCGGCCTTGTATTCCATGAAGGCGTCGGGGCTCACGTTCAGCGCCGCGCCGAGCGCGCTCAGGGCGTTCTTCGAGCCCTCGCCGCTGTCCGAGTTGTCGATGAAGGTCGCACCGACGTACTTGATCTTGTACTTGCCGGCGTCGACGTCCTTGGCCACGGTCTCGCCGACCGCCTGCTCGAACGTGGCGCAGATCGGGCAGCGCGAGTCCTCGTACAGCTCCAGCGTCTTCTTGGCGCTCGACTCGCCGATCACGACGGTCGTGCCGTCGTCACCGGAGGTGTTCTTGGGGGCGGTGACGTTCTTCGCGTCCGCCGCGGCCTCCCAGGCGGAGGGCTTGTTCAGCTGCATCACGCCGTAGCTGACACCGCCGGCGATCGCGAGCACGGCGACGACCGAGACGCCGACGACGATCTGCTTGCGGGTCTTGTCCTTCTTGGCCTGGCGCTCGCGCTCCGCGCGCAGCCGCTCGCGGGCGGCGTTCTTGTTGGCCTGGCTGTTGCGCTTGCTCATGGGGTGCTCCGTGGAGGTGTGGGGTGGCTCGGGGGACTTACCGCGTACTCAGGCAGGGAGGAGAGCCGGACGCGGCGGGCCCCTCCGTCCCACGGAGTGCACCAGGAAGCGGGCCGGGGCGAGCGGGTGCGGGCGCCCGGCGCGCCGGGCGCCGGAACGCACGCGGCGCCGCGCCGTGCCCACCACGGCGACCGCGGTGAGCAACGGCCGGAAGGCGACGGCCGCCGCCGCGCACAGCAGCCCCGCGAGCGCGGACTCGCCGCGCCGCAGCCAGGCGGCGGCCAGCAGGCCGACCGTCACGTGCGCGGCCAGCAGCAGCCAGGGGACAGCGGGGCCGGGGGAGGACAGCAGAGCGGCGGCGTGGCCGCCCTCGCCCGTCACCCCGGCCAGCGGGGTGCCGACCGAGGCCACACCGGAGAGTCCGTCGCCGCCGCCCCACGGCTCGCCGCAGAGCACGTCGACGCCCACGGAGCGCAGCGGGCCCGCGATCGGGCCGCCCGCCGCCCCGTAACAGAGGTGCTGGCCGGTGGTGAACACCGTGTCGGCGGCCAGCTCCAGCGGGACCAGCAGCCCGGCGATCGCCCCGAAGCCCCGCTCCCGGCCCGCCAGCGCGAACGCCACGGCGAAGACGGCCCCGGCCAGCAGGGCCACGGCGGCCATCGGCAGGGGGACCCGGGAGAGCAGCACATGGGACGCGGACGAGAGCGTGACGACGAGCGCGGTGAACAGCGCCGCGCGTACCGCTCTGATCGGTGTCCCTGATACGTCCATCGCCGGAGAGTGTGCCATGCGTTCCTGTAGGGGAGCCCTAAAGACCTGCGGGGCCGGCTAGAGGCCCGGGATACGGCCGTTGCGGAAGAGGTCGACGAAGATCTGGTGGTCGGCACGGGCGCGCGCGCCGTAGCTGTGCGCGAAGTCCACCAGCAGCTCGGCGAAGCCCTCCTCGTCGGCCGCGATGGCCGCGTCGATCGCGCGCTCCGTGGAGAACGGCACCAGCGAGTGGCCGCTCTCGTCGTCCGCCGCCGAGTGCATCGTCGCCGTCGCCCGGCCGAGGTCGGCGACCACTGCCGCGATCTCCTCCGGCTCGTCGATGTCGGACCAGTCCAGGTCGACCGCGTACGGCGAGACCTCGGCGACCAGCTGCCCGGAGCCGTCCAGCTCGGTCCAGCCCAGCCACGGGTCGGCGTGCGCCTGGAGGGCGCGCTGCGAGATCACCGTGCGGTGTCCCTCGTGCTGGAAGTAGTCCCGCACGGCCGCGTCCGTGATGTGCCGGGACACGGCCGGGGTCTGCGCCTGCTTGAGGTAGATCACCACATCGTTCTCCAGGGCGTCGCTGTTGCCCTCCAGGAGAATGTTGTACGAGGGCAGCCCGGCCGACCCGATGCCGATGCCCCGGCGGCCGACGACGTCCTTCACGCGGTACGAGTCGGGGCGCGTGAGGCTCGACTCCGGCAGCGTCTCCAGATAGCCGTCGAACGCCGCGAGCACCTTGTAGCGCGTCGCCGCGTCCAGATCGATCGCGCCGCCGTCGGCGCTGAACCGGCGCTCGAAGTCCCGGATCTCCGTCATCGAGTCCAGCAGACCGAACCGGGTCAGCGCCCGGGCGTCGCGCAGCGCGCCGAGCAGCGGGCCGTCGGCGGTGTCCAGGGTGAAGGGCGGCACCTCGTCGTTCTTCGCGCCCGTCGCCAGGGCGTGGATCCGCTCGCGGTAGGCGGCGGCGTAGACCCGGACCAGCTCACCGATCTGGTCGTCGCCCAGCGCCTTGGCGTAACCGATCAGGGCGACCGAGGCGGCGAAGCGCTTGAGGTCCCACGTGAAGGGGCCCACATAGGCCTCGTCGAAGTCGTTGACGTTGAACACGAGCCGGCCGTTGGCGTCCATGTACGTGCCGAAGTTCTCGGCGTGCAGGTCGCCGTGGATCCACACCCTGCTCGTGCGCTCGTCCAGATAGGCGCCCGTGTGCTGCTCGCGGTCCAGATCGGCGTAGAAGAGGCCGGCCGAGCCCCGGTAGAACGCGAAGGCCGAGCCCGCCATCTTGCGGAACTTGACCCGGAAGGCTGCGGGGTCGGCGGCCAGGAGCTGCCCGAACGCGGTGTCGAAAACTGCGAGGATCTGCTCCCCGCGCTGCTCTGCGCCGGTCTGCGTGTCCGACATCGCTGGGTGCCTCCTGGTACATGGCGTTCATGACAAATGGGACGGGCGTCCCCGGTCTTCCAACGCGCGACCGTACCCCGGAGTGCCCGCCGCTTGTCACCTCGGAGACGTAGACTTCCACGCTGTCCCCCTCAGCCGTCATCCTCAGTTTCCCCGGAGGCACAGCGCCGTGAGCAAGCCGCCATTCACGCACCTGCACGTCCACACCCAGTACTCGCTGCTGGACGGTGCCGCGCGGCTCAAGGACATGTTCGAGGCGGCGAACACGATGGGCATGTCGCACATCGCGATGACCGACCACGGCAACCTCCACGGCGCCTACGACTTCTTCCACTCGGCCAAGAAGGCGGGTGTGACGCCGATCATCGGGATCGAGGCGTACGTCGCCCCCGAGTCCCGCAAGCACAAGCGCAAGATCCAGTGGGGCCAGCCGCACCAGAAGCGGGATGACGTCTCGGGTTCCGGTGGTTACACCCACAAGACGATCTGGGCGGCGAACAGCACCGGACTGCACAACCTCTTCAAGCTCTCCTCGGACGCGTACGCCGAGGGCTGGCTGCAGAAGTGGCCGCGCATGGACAAGGAGACCATCTCCCAGTGGTCCGAGGGCCTGATCGCCTCCACCGGGTGCCCCTCGGGTGAGCTGCAGACCCGTCTGCGCCTCGGCCAGTTCGACGAGGCGGTCAAGGCTGCCTCCGAGTACCAGGACATCTTCGGCAAGGACCGGTACTTCCTGGAGCTGATGGACCACGGCATCGACATCGAGCGCCGGGTCCGCGACGACCTGCTGCGGGTCGGCAAGAAGCTCGGCATCCCGCCGCTCGTGACGAACGACTCGCACTACACCTACGCCCACGAGGCGACCGCGCACGACGCGCTGCTCTGCATCCAGACCGGCAAGAACCTCTCCGACCCGGACCGCTTCCGCTTCGACGGCACGGGTTACTACCTGAAGACGACGGACGAGATGTACGCCGTCGACTCCTCGGACGCCTGGCAGGAGGGCTGCGCCAACACCCTCCTGGTCGCGCAGCAGATCGACACCGCCGGCATGTTCGAGAAGCGCGACCTGATGCCGAAGTTCGACATCCCGGAGGGCTTCACCGAGGTCACCTGGTTCCAGGAGGAGGTCCGGGTCGGCATGGAACGCCGCTACCCCGGCGGTGTCCCCGAGGACCGGCAGAAGCAGGCCGAGTACGAGATGGACATCATCATCCAGATGGGGTTCCCGGGGTACTTCCTCGTCGTCGCCGACTTCATCATGTGGGCCAAGAACAACGGCATCGCGGTCGGCCCCGGCCGTGGTTCCGCCGCCGGTTCGATCGTCGCGTACGCCATGGGCATCACCGACCTCGACCCGATCACCCACGGGCTGATCTTCGAGCGCTTCCTCAACCCCGAGCGCGTCTCCATGCCCGACGTCGACATCGACTTCGACGAGCGCAGGCGCGTCGAGGTCATCCGGTACGTCACCGAGAAGTACGGCGCCGACAAGGTCGCCATGATCGGCACGTACGGCAAGATCAAGGCCAAGAACGCCATCAAGGACTCCGCGCGCGTCCTCGGCTACCCCTATGCGATGGGCGACCGCCTCACCAAGGCCATGCCCGCCGACGTCCTCGGCAAGGGCATCGACCTCAGCGGCATCACGGACCCGAAGCACCCGCGCTACAGCGAGGCGGGCGAGATCCGGGGGATGTACGAGAACGAACCGGACGTCCAGAAGGTCATCGACACCGCCAAGGGCGTCGAGGGCCTCGTCCGGCAGATGGGCGTGCACGCCGCAGGCGTGATCATGTCCAGCGAGCCCATCGTCGACCACGCCCCGGTCTGGGTGCGGCACACCGACGGCGTCACCATCACGCAGTGGGACTACCCCCAGTGCGAGTCGCTCGGCCTGCTGAAGATGGACTTCCTCGGGCTGCGCAACCTGACGATCATGGACGACGCCATCAAGATGGTGAAGGCCAACAAGGGCGTCGACCTGGAGATGCTCTCCCTGCCCCTGGACGACCCCAAGACGTACGAGCTGCTCTGCCGCGGTGACACGCTCGGGGTGTTCCAGTTCGACGGCGGCCCCATGCGTTCGCTGCTGCGCCAGATGCAGCCCGACAACTTCGAGGACATCTCCGCCGTCTCGGCCCTCTACCGGCCGGGCCCGATGGGAATGAACTCGCACACGAACTACGCCGAGCGCAAGAACGCCCGGCAGGAGATCACCCCGATCCACCCGGAGCTGGAGGAGCCCCTCAAGGAGGTCCTCGGGCTCACCTACGGCCTGATCGTCTACCAGGAGCAGGTGCAGAAGGCCGCCCAGATCGTCGCCGGGTACTCCCTCGGCGAGGCCGACATCCTGCGCCGTGTGATGGGCAAGAAGAAGGCCGACGAGCTGGCGAAGAACTTCGTCCTCTTCGAGGCGGGCGCCAAGAAGAACGGCTTCTCCGACGCGGCGATCAAGGCCCTGTGGGACGTCCTGGTGCCCTTCGCCGGATACGCGTTCAACAAGGCGCACTCCTCCGCGTACGGCCTCGTCACGTACTGGACCGCCTACCTCAAGGCGAACTACCCCGCCGAGTACATGGCGGCCCTGCTGACCTCCGTCAAGGACGACAAGGACAAGTCGGCGGTCTACCTCAACGAGTGCCGGCGCATGGGCATCAAGGTGCTCCCGCCGAACGTCAACGAGTCCGAGTCGAACTTCGCCGCCCAGGGTGACGACGTGATCCTCTTCGGGCTGACCGCCGTCCGCAACGTCGGGCAGAACGTGGTCGACTCGATCATCAGATGCCGCAAGGCGAAGGGGAAGTACTCCACGTTCCCCGACTTCCTCGACAAGGTCGAAGCGGTCGTCTGCAACAAGCGCACCGTCGAATCGCTGATCAAGGCCGGTGCCTTCGACGAGATGGGGCACACCCGCAAGGGGCTCGTCGCCCACCACGAGCCGATGATCGACAACGTGGTGCAGGTCAAGCGCAAGGAGGCCGAGGGGCAGTTCGACCTCTTCGGCGGCGGCGAGGAGGACAGCGGCGAACCCGGCTTCGGACTCGACGTGGAGTTCTCCGACATCGAGTGGGAGAAGTCCTACCTGCTCGCGCAGGAGCGCGAGATGCTCGGACTGTACGTCTCCGACCACCCGCTCTTCGGTCTGGAGCACGTCCTGTCCGACAAGTCGGACGCGGCGATCTCGCAGCTCACCGGCGGTGAGCACTCCGACGGCGCGATCGTCACCGTGGGAGGCATCATCTCCGGCCTCCAGCGCAAGATGACCAAGCAGGGCAACGCCTGGGCCATCGCGACCGTGGAGGACCTCGCGGGCTCCATCGAGTGCATGTTCTTCCCCGCGACCTACCAGCTGGTCTCCACCCAGCTCGTCGAGGACACCGTCGTCTTCGTCAAGGGACGCCTCGACAAGCGCGAGGACGTGCCGCGCCTCGTCGCCATGGAGATGCAGGTCCCCGACATCTCCAACGCCGGGTCCAACGCACCCGTCATCCTGACGATCCCCACGGTCAGGGTCACCCCGCCCATGGTCAGCCGGCTCGGTGAGGTCCTCAGCAACCACCGCGGCGACACCGAGGTGCGCATCAGGCTCCAGGGCCCCCGCAAGACCACCGTGCTCCGGCTCGACCGGCACCGCGTCAAGCCGGACCCCGCACTCTTCGGCGACCTGAAGGTGCTGCTCGGCCCGTCCTGCCTGGCCGGCTGACGGCCCGCCCCGCACCCACGAGAGGGGCGCCCCGCCACTGGCGGGGCGCCCCTCTCGGCCTGCCGGCCCGTGAACCGGTCAGTTGTGGCCGAACCGCTTCTGGTGCTTGCGCGCGACGTCCGCCGGGCTGCCCTGCGCCTGCGACTGGGGCTGGGTCTGCGACTCGTACGCCGTCGACTTGGCCTCCTCGGCGCCACGCTCCGCGGCCGAAGCGCGGTCGTGCTGGCTGCCCTGCTTGCGGTTCTTGTTCTTCGCCATCGTGATGCCTCCTGTGGAAGCTCTGGGGGGTCCAGAACCGCTGTCAGACTCACATATCACCACAAAGGACGCATGTTGGATCATTACCGAGCGTAGTAGGCGAGGTATCATCCGCCGTTCCCGGATCCGCCACGCCGATGATCGAGTTCCGGACCTTAACCCCCGCGCCGTCGGGCAGACTCGAAGGAAACCCTGAGTAAGCGAACCCCGGGCCGGCGGACGCACCCCCATGTCAGGGGCCGCTGATCCGCTCCCGAACTGGAAGAGGGTGGAACGCGTGGACCGTTGCGTCGTCCTGGTGGACGCCGGCTACTTGCTGGGCGCAGCCGCGAGTCTGCTGGCAGGAGAGCCCGCCCGTTCCCGCATCACCGTCGACCACGCGGCCCTGATCCAGGGCCTGCGCGAGCGCGCGGAGGCCGACACGGAACAGCCCCTGCTGCGCATCTACTGGTTCGACGGCGCCCCCGACCGCGTGCCGCAGCCCGAGCACCGCAGGCTGCGCGTCATGCCACGGGTGACCGTCAGGCTGGGCGCCCTCACCCGCAGTGACGGACGGTGGGCACAGAAGGGCGTCGACGCGGCCATGCACGCCGAGCTGACCGAGCTGGCCAGGAACCGCGCCTGCTCCGACGTGGTGCTCGTGACCGGTGACGGCGATCTGCTGCCCGGGCTCATGTCCGCCAAGGAGCACGGCGTCGCCGTCCACCTCTGGGCCGTCCAGGCCGCCGACGGCGACTACAACCAGTCCGAGGACCTCGTCGCCGAGGCCGACGAGCGGCGGGTGCTCGACCGGGCCTGGATCACCAAGGCCGTACGCGCCAAGGAGACCGGCGGCATCTGCGCGCCCCCGCCCGTCCCGCGCCCCGAGATCGCCGCGATCCTGTCCGCGCCGCTGCCCGAGGCCGCCCTCGCCGCCTCCGCCGAGCGGGCGTCCGAGGCCCAGGCCGCCGCGGCCCGTAACGGCACCGGCTCGGCGGACAGGGAAGCCGTCCCGCACCCCCAGCCGGTGCCCGGGCCCAAGGGTGTACCCACCCCCAAGGACCTGGCGAGCCTGCGCGCACCGGTCGCCCAGGCCGCGCAGCACACCGCCCAGCCCCCGGCCGCCAACGCGACACTGCGCTGGTCGTCCGACAAGGGCTGGGTCGAGCGCGGCGGACCGCTCGGCGAACCGGCCGAGACCGCGTCCCTGCCGACCCTGGCCCACCTCACCAGCGCGGAACAGCGCTGGGCGGACCGGGAGGAGGACATCACCACCGTCGGCGGTGACCCCTTCGAGGTCGGCCAGGTCTTCGCCCGGCGCTGGATGGAACGGCTGCCGGAGACCGTCCACCTGCAGAAGCTGTCCACCATGTACCCCCGCATCCCGCACCGCATCGACGGGGAACTGCTCAGGTACGCGGCCCGCTTCGGGCTGCTGGCGCACAAGGACGACCAGATCGACGAGCACGACCGCTATGCCATCAGGGCGGGGTTCTGGCGCGAGATCGACGTACGGGCCGCCGCCGAGCACGCTCCCGCGGGGGAGTGAGCGGGGCGGCGCTGCCCGGCCCCGGACGCGATACGGGGCATCCGACCCCGTAGGCTCATCCCTCGTGAGTACGGGCACAGCACAGGCTACGGGCGCAGCGCAGGCGCAGACCGGCACCGTGTGCGCGGTGCGTGACCTGGTCAAGACCTACCCGGCCGTCCGTGGCCGGCGAGGCCGCGCCGCCACTCCCGAGGTGCGCGCCACCGACGGGGTCCGCCTCGATGTCCGGCGCGGTGAGATCTTCGGACTGCTCGGACCCAACGGTGCGGGCAAGTCCACGCTCGTGCGCCAGCTCACCGGACTGATGCGCCCCGACTCCGGGAGCGTCGAGGTGCTGGGACACGACCTGGTGCGCCACCCCGAGCGGGCCTCGCGGCTCATCGGCTACCTGGGCCAGGAGTCCACCGCCCTCGACGAACTGACCGTGTCGCTCGCCGCGGAGACCACCGGGCGGCTCAGGGGCCTGCCCGTACGGGAGGCGCGTGCCGCCCGCGACGACGTGCTCGAGGAGCTCGGGATCACCGGCCTCGCCGGACGCCCGCTGAAGAAGCTGTCCGGCGGGCAGCGGCGGCTCGCCTGCTTCGCCGCGGCGCTGGTCGGCGAGCGTCCCCTCCTGGTGCTGGACGAGCCGACGACCGGCATGGACCCCGTCGCCCGGCGCTCCGTCTGGTCCGCCGTCGACCGCAGGCGTGCCGAGCACGGGGCGACGGTGCTGCTCGTGACCCACAACGTCATCGAGGCGGAGACAGTCCTGGACCGCGTGGCGGTCATGGAGCGCGGCAAGGTCATCGCCTGCGACACCCCGTCCGGGCTCAAGGAACGGGTGGCCGGCGAGGTGCGGGTCGAGCTGGTGTGGCGCGAGCGCGCACCGCTCGACGTCCCGGAGGTGGCCGCGCTCCGTGAATCCGCGCAGGAGTCGGGGCGCAAGTGGGTGCTGCGGCTCGGACCCGACGAGGCGCGGGCCGCGGTCGCCGCGGTGACCGGCGGGGCGGCGTTCTCCTCGCTCGACGACTTCACGCTGGCCACGCCCAGCCTGGAGGACGTCTATCTGGCGCTCGGCGGGGACGCCGCCAGGGCCGAGGGACTGGTGAAGGCGTGAGCAGGACGGTGAACGTGTCACGAAACGTGTCGGAGTCGGACGGGAGCACTGCCAGGTGACGAGCATCGTTCCCACGGAGTCCGCGAAGGTGACCGGCCCGAAGGTGCGCACCTCCGCCGTACGGACCGGCCCGCCCGCCCGCACGGCCCCCGCGGCCCTCGCGCCGAGGGCAAGGCTGCTCCCGTCGCTGGCCGCCGTCTACCGGGCGCAGCTGTCGCGGGCGAGGGTCGCGCGCATTCCGCTGCTGTTCGTCGCGACCTTCCAGTCCGTCGGGATCATGGTGCTGATGCGCGGGGTCGTCGACGGCGGTGCGGAGGCACGGGCCGTCGTCGCCGGTTCCAGCGTGCTGGTCGTGGCCTTCGTCGCGCTCAATCTGCTCGCGCAGTACTTCGGCCAGCTCCGGGCCGGCGGCGGGCTCGACCACTACGCGACGCTGCCGGTGCCGCCGGCCGCGGTGGTGCTGGGGGCGGCGGGGGCGTACGCCTCGTTCACCGTGCCAGGCACGATCGTCACGGCGGTGGCGGGCAGCGCGCTGTTCGGGCTCCCCATGACGCACCTGTGGGTGCTCGTCGCCGTCATCCCCCTCTCCGGGGCCGCGCTCTCCGGACTGGGAGCCGCGCTCGGGCTGCTGGCGCCGCGGCAGGAGGTGGCGACACTGCTGGGGCAGCTGGGCATGTCGGCGGCACTGCTGCTGGGCGTGCTGCCGGCCGAGCGGCTGCCCGGCCCGATCGGGTGGGCGCGCGACCTGCTCCCGTCGACCTACGGCGTCGAGGCGCTGTCCCGGTCCTTCGACGCCCACCCCGACTGGGCGGTCGTCGCTCTCGACCTCGCGGTGTGCGCGGCGGTCGGTGTGCTCTCGCTGGCCGTGGCCACCTGGGCGTACCGGCGTGCGGCGGTCCGGTGAGGCGGCGCACACGTCAGCCTGGCACGATGGCACTGTGACCGCACCGTTGACGCCGCCGCACCAGCCCCAGCCGAACGACCCGTGGCAGGCCCCGCCCGCCGGGTCGCACCTGTCCGGCGAGCAGCCGGGCCCGGACGAGCGGCGTGCGGAGCTGCGGCAGGCCGGGGTGATCGCCGCGGTGCTGACGGTGGCCGGTGCGGGCCTCGGGCTGCTCTGGCTGTGGCTGGCGCCCCGGGTGCCGCTCGTCTCCGACGAGACCGCCGTGTTCCTCAAGAACAGCGAGGGCGAGGAGGCCATCGGTGCCGACGGCACGTTCGTGCTGCTGGCACTCGCCTTCGGCCTGGTCTCGGCGGCCGTCGTGTTCCTCCTCCGCCGGCGCGGGGGCATTCCGCTGGTGGTGGGGCTCGCCCTGGGCGGGCTGCTCGGTTCCCTGCTCGCCTGGGGGGTCGGCACCTGGCTGGGGCCGACGTCCGATGTGGTGGCCCATGCCAAGGAGGCCGGCCAGGGGGTCACCTTCGACGCGCCGCTGGAGCTGCACGCGGTGGGGGCGGCGATCCTCGCCTGGCCCATCGCCGCGATGATCGTCCACCTGGGTCTGACGGCGCTGTTCGGGCCGCGGGATCCTGAGCCCGAGTGGGAGAGCCCGTACGGGACGCCCCGGGCCGAGGCGGGGGACGGGACCGCCCCCGAGTGGCCGGCGGCAGAGGCCGGCCGGCCGGCGGACAAGCCGGACCCGGGACGGCCGTAGCGCTTCCCGTGGGTCCCGTGCGGGAGCCGCCCGGCTCCGCGGTGCCGTTCCGTCTGCGTCCGGTCGTTTCCGTCAGGTCCGTTTCCGCCCCACGGACAGGGGCAGGCGACCGGGTGAACACCTACGAAAGGACCGACATGAGCGCCGGAGAGAAGAGCAAGGCCAAGACCGAGCAGATCGTCGGGAAGGCCGTACGCAAGGTGGCCCACGCGGTCGGCGACGACACCACCGCGGCCAAGGGAGCGGCCCTGGAGGCCCGCGGCAAGGGCCGGGGCACCAAGGAGAAGTCGAAGGACGCCTTCAAGCGCTGAGCGCGTGCCGGCGGAAGCGGTTCACGCTTCCCGGCCCGCCGCGAGGCGGTTCACGCTTCCCGGCCCGCCGCGAGGCGGTTCACGCTTCCCGGCCCGTCGCGCCCGGGCGTCAGCGGGGTGCGCCGGCAGCGCACCGCACACAGGTCCTCGCTGCCGGGCGCACCTCGAGACGGCCCGGCGGGATCGGGTCGCGGCACGCCTCGCAGCGCCCGTAGTCGCCTTGCTCCAGCCGTTCCAGGGCCCGGTCCACCTCCTCAAGGTGGTCCCTCGCCCGGTCGAGCAGCGAGGCGACATGGGCCCGCTCGAAGGCGGTGCTGGATCCCTCCGGGTCGTGCTCGTCGTCCACCGCCACCAGGGCGTTCGCCTCGACGATCCCGTCGAAATCGCTCCGCAGAGCCGCGAGCCGGGACTCCGTGGAGCGGCGTTCCGCGAGCAGTCGCTCCCGGGCGGCCGCGAGGCCGCCCGGTCCGGCTCCGGCAGAAGAAGATTCGTTCACCTGTGCGGAAACGGTCGCACAGGGGGTCCGCATTCCGCGAAGCCCGCGCGCCGAGGGGTTTCCGCTACGACCGGCCGACCGGGGCCAGGGTGGCGTCCGTCAGAGTGGCCAGGTCGGAGGGGGAGAGCTCGACCTCCAGGCCCCGCCGCCCGGCCGAGACGCAGATCGTGGAGTGCGACCCGGCCGACGCGTCCAGCACCGTACGCAGACGCTTGCGCTGGCCCAGCGGGGAGATGCCTCCCCTGACGTAGCCCGTGGTGCGTTCGGCCGCCGACGGGTCGGCCATGGCCGCACGCTTGCCGCCCACCGCCGTCGCCAGAGCCTTCAGGTCCAGGGATCCCGCCACAGGGACGACCGCGACGACCAGTTCACCGTCGACGTCCGCGACCAGGGTCTTGAACACCCGGTCGGCCGGGACGCCGAGGGCCTCGGCCGCCTCTTCCCCGTACGACGGCGACGAGGGATCGTGGTCGTACGCGTGCACCGTGAACACCGTGCCGGCCGTGGTCAGGGCGACCGTGGCCGGGGTGGAGCCGGACTGCTGTTTCCTGGGCTTCTTCGCCACCGGGGCCGGTCCTCGGGTCAGTTGGGGTACGTGGGGTCGCGGGTCAGGTCGGACGCCGGCAGGGAGGGCAGGTGCCGGATGACGGCCGTCTCCCTGCGCAGCAGCGCCAGCTCCTCCCGCAGCCGGGTCGCGGTGTCCGGGGCCTGGAGCAGCCGCTGCTTCGTCGGGACGTCGAGCACTGCGGCGGCGGCCACGAGATACGAGACCACGGACGGGTCGTCCGGCAGGTCCGCACCGGTCGTCAGGGAACGCTCGCTCGCCCCGGCCAGCCGCTTCTGGTAGCTGCGGAAGGCCCGCAGGACGCCCTCCGACAGCGCGCCCGCCTCGTCCGTGGGCGAGTCCTCGCCCTCGTCGGCCCCCGGGTCCTCGGGCAGCTCCTCGATCTCGGCCGTCAGGAACGGGCCGCTCGCGTCGACGGAGAGCAGCCGGACCCGTGTGGTGCCGGTCGCCAGGACCTCGTAACTGCCGTCGGCGCGCTCACGGATCTTCGCCGCGTCGGCGACGCAGCCGACCCGGTGGAAGGTCTGCAGGGGGTCGGGACCGAAGCCGTCACCCGGAGCCCGTTCGGCCGGAGGCGCGGTGGTGGCCGTGTCCGGCATGCCGGTGGCCGTGGGGGCGGTCTCGCGGCCGTCGCGGATCGCGACCACCACGAAGCGGCGCGGTTCGTCCTCGTCGATCTCGAGCAGGTCGCGCATCATGGCGCGATAACGCTCCTCGAAGACGTTGAGCGGCAGCACGAGGCCGGGGAACAGCACCGCGTTCAGCGGGAAGAGGGGCAGGCGAGCGGTGGTCACAACCGCCAAGCCTAATGGCCGCGGCGCCCGCTGTGTTCCGGCCGCCCGCACAGGGGTGTGGAAGAGGCCACCCGGAGCCGGACACCGGTCCGCGCGTCGAGGAATCCGCCGAGCGCCTCCCCGGTCACGGCGGCCCACGGGAACGAGGTCGCGTAGGGCCCGATCAGCCGGAACTGCTCCAGCGCCTCGGCCGCGCGGCCCCGGGCGACCAGGACGTAGGCCAGCAGGTTGCGGACCTCGGCCGGCCAGGGGTCACCCGCGGGGAATCCGGCCGAGAACCGGATGGCGAGGTCGGCGGCGGCGTCGATCCGGTCCGTCTGTACGGAGGTCGCCCGCGCGGACGCCTTCTCGTCCCGCAGCAGCGCGAAGGCCGCCCGCACGGGCAGGGCCTGCACCAGGGAGTCCGCGGCGGCGTCCTCGGCCGCCCGCTCGGCGAAGTCGAAGCACTCACGGTGGGAGCCGTACCACTCGGCCGAGAGATACCGGAGAGCGGAGACATGGCTGCCGTAGTGGTGCGGGGAGCGTCGGACGGCCTGCTCCCACAGCGACTCGAAGACCGTGTGCGAGGCGTGTGTGCCCCGGGCGTGGTCGAGCGCCAGCCGCCACGGCACCGGGTCATGGGCATCGGCCTCGGCCGCCGCCGTGATCAGCGGCCCCACCTCGCGCAGCAGCTCCGCGTGGGCGGGGGACTCCCAGGCGCGGCGCACCGCCAGCGCGGCCTTGACGAGCAGGGCGTCCGGGTCGCGCGGCGCGGCGGCCAGCCAGCCGGTGAGCCAGCCGTCGCGACTGCGCGCGAAGGCGACCAGCCGGGCCAGCGTGCGGTCCCGGGTCTCCCAGTCGGCGGCGTCCCTGGTGGTGGCGAGGAGCTTGGCCGCGGGCTCGAAGTCGCCGAGGGCAGCCGCCACCAGCGCGGGGGAGAGCCGCTCGTCGGGGGCGTCGAGCATCACCGCGTCGTCCGCCGGCAGCCCGGCGGTCAGCCCGGGGCCGTACCGGAACGTGCGCGCGGAGTTCAGCACTGCACGGAGGAAAGCCATGGTGCAGACCATTGAAAAGCCCTGGTGAGGGCTGCGCCAGAGGGCCTCTGTGAAGCTTCTGTAGCGAGTGGAAGGGTTGCCCTGAGCGGGGTCAAGAAAAGGCAAAGGAAGAGCGAGTGAGTGGCGTGATTCCGACCGTACGGTTGCCGGCGACCGCCCGCCCTGCCGGACCTCGGCCGGCCTTTCGACCGCTGCGCCGGCCCCTCGCGACCGCTGCGCCGGCAGGGATCCGGCGGGACGGGGCACCGGCCTCCGGTCAGCCGCGCCGCAGGAGCCGGGAGGCGCCCGCCGCCACAGTCGTGGCCAGTATCCAACCCAGCAGCACGAGAGCCGCCGCCGTCCACTGCCAGCCGCCCTCCAGCAGCCAGTAGCCGTCCTGCCCGAGATTGATCACCGGCACCAGCAGATCCAGCGCGTACAGCGCGGGATTCCACTGCGGGTGCTCGCTCCCCTTGATCGACTCCGGGCGGTACTGCGAGAAGGCCACCGCCCCCGCCGCCCACAGCACCGCCATCCAGACCAGGGCCCGCCCCGGCCGGTAGCCGTACGCCACCGTCCAGTCCTGCAGATAGCCCCAGATCCGTCCGGCGGCCGGCAGCGTCTCGCGGCGGCGCCGCTGTTTGGCCAGCAGCACCTCGCGTGCGTCCGCGTCCTCCCCGCAGCTGCGGAGCACCGCCGCGAGACGCTCGTACGGCTCCGGGACGTACTCCGGGGTCGCGGCCAGCACCCACTCCAGGCGCCGGGAGAGCGGGAAATGGCCGTACGGGACGAGGTTCTCGTACACGAAGCCGCCCATCGCCAGGCCGCCCGGGCCTGGCCAGCTGGTCGACACGTCGATCAGGGTGACCACCTTCGCGCCGTTCAGCACGACCCGGCCCTCCCTCGGGCGCTCCGCGTTGAAGCGCAGCTCGGGCGTGACGATCCGGCGCAGCGAGAGCTCCTCGCGGTCGGCGAGCACGAAACGGGCCTTGTGCAGGTCCACCGCGTCCCCGAACCGCCCGTCGTCGAGCCGCACCGCGCCCCGGCACTCGAAGACCTGCGCACGTGTCCCGCGCGCCGGACCACCGCCGCGCGCGACACCGAAGGGGGGAGTGGTGCCCTGGTTGCCCGTGTCGATGACCACCCACGCCTCCGTCATGTACAGCGTGCGCTCCACGCTCAGCTGCGGGGCGTTCAGCGCCCGCCGCCCGTCCGTGGCGCGCAGCCGGCTGCCGCGCAGGCTCAGCGAACCGCCGACCTTCGCGCCGCGCAGACTCAGCTCGCCGCGCGTCTCGATCATCTCGGCCTGCAGGTCCTGCGCCACCGACATCCCGTCGCCCACGAAGGCGCGTCCGCGCCGGTCCGGGCCGATGGCGATCTGGTTGATCAGGAGATCCGTGCCGATCTGGGCGTCGGTCAGCCGGACGCCACGCTCGATCCGGCAGCGCGGCAGATGGAGGTCGCCCTCCGTGTGGAGCCGGGCCGCGTCCAGCCTCGGCACCGCGCACCCCACCATCCGCAACGTGGTGAAGTGGCACTCGGGCAGCACGACCTCCTGCTCGAAGCGGCAGCCCGTGAGCTCGACGTACGGAGACACCCGGCCGCCCGCCAGGTCCAGCTTCCCGGTGATCCGCACGCCCCGGAGCTTCAGCGCGGCCACCCGCCCCGGCCGTGCGGGCGGCCCGTCGAGGAGCAGGCGCGCCACCGTGCGCGCGCCGACACTGCGCTCGGGGCCCCAGATGTGCGGGGCGAACGGATCGTCGCGCACCGGATCGTGGACACGAAGATCGTAGGTCGTGCCGTTACGGAAGGACTGCCACATACCCAGCTCCGCGGCGCTGAGCCCGTCGGGGATCCCGCCGTCGTGCGGTTCGGTCACTGCCTCACCTCCGCCTGCGCGGGCCGACCCGCGCTTCGTACAGTCGTTCTTCCCTCTGTGTGACCACGTGAACGCTAATGGTCAGCAGTGACAGCCGGGACATGTATCAGCCAGTGATACGGGCGACCGGACGGCTGAACCGGTCTGAGAGAATTGCGGTGTGATCTCTCGAATCGATCTGCGCGGTACCGCCCTCCCCGAGGGCGGCGCCCTGCGCGACCTGCTGCCCCGTGCCGAGTTCGACGTGGAAGCCGCCCTGGAGACGGTGCGGCCCATCTGCGAGGACGTACGCCATCGTGGTTCGGCGGCAGTGATCGAGTGGGGGGAGAAATTCGACGGCGTCCGGCTCGACTCGATCCGGGTCCCCGCCGACGCGATCACCGGGGCGCTGGAGCGGCTCGACCCCGCCGTGCGGGCCGCCCTGGAGGAGTCCATCCGCCGCGCCCGCCTCGTCCACCGCGAGCAGCGCCGCACCACGCACACCACCCAGGTCGTCCCCGGCGGCACCGTCACCGAGAAGTGGGTACCCGTCGAGCGCGTCGGGCTCTACGTCCCGGGCGGACGTGCGGTCTACCCGTCCTCCGTCGTGATGAACGTCGTCCCCGCCCAGGAGGCGGGCGTCGAGGGCCTCGCCGTCTCCTCCCCGCCCCAGAAGGAGTTCGGCGGCCTGCCGCACCCCACGATCCTCGCCGCCTGCGCCCTCCTCGGCGTCGACGAGGTGTACGCCGCCGGCGGTGCCCAGGGCATCGCGATGTTCGCGTACGGCACCGAGGACTGCCTGCCCGTGAACCTCGTCACCGGCCCCGGCAACATCTACGTCGCCGCCGCCAAGCGGCTCCTCAAGGGCCGCATCGGCATCGACGCCGAGGCCGGCCCCACCGAGATCGCGATCCTCGCCGACGCGAGCGCCGACCCGGTGCACGTCGCCGCCGACCTGATCAGCCAGGCCGAGCACGACCCGATGGCCGCCGCCGTCCTCGTCACCGACTCCGAGGAGCTGGCCGCCGCCACCGAGGCCGAGCTGACGCCCCAGATCGCCGCGACCAAGCACGTCACGGACCGGATCGAGCCCGCCCTGGCCGGCCGCCAGTCCGCGATCGTCCTGGTCTCCTCGATCGAGGACGGCCTCAAGGTCGTCGACGCGTACGCCGCCGAGCACCTGGAGATCCAGACGGAGAACGCCGCAGCCGTCGCCGACCGGGTCCGCAACGCCGGCGCGGTCTTCGTCGGCCCCTGGTCGCCCGTCTCCCTCGGCGACTACTGCGCCGGTTCCAACCACGTCCTGCCGACCGGCGGCTGCGCCTGCCACTCCTCGGGCCTCTCCGTGCAGTCCTTCCTGCGCGGCATCCACATCGTCGACTACACCCGCGACGCCCTCGCCGAGGTCACCCACCACGTGGTGACCCTGGCCGAGGCGGAGGACCTCCCCGCCCACGGCGCCGCGCTCAAGGCCAGGTTCGGCTGGAAGGTTCCGCAAGCGTGACGAACAGCACCAACGCCTGGGACGCGCTCCCGATCCGCGACGAACTGCGCGGCCAGTCCCCGTACGGGGCGCCCCAGCTCGACGTGCCGGTCCGGCTGAACACCAACGAGAACCCGTACCCCCTGCCCGACGCGCTCGTCGACCGCATCGCCGAGCGGGTCCGTGAGGCCGCCCGCGACCTCAACCGCTACCCCGACCGCGACGCCGTGGAGCTCCGCACCGAGCTCGCCCGCTACCTCACCCGCACGGCGGGCCACGAGGTCGCGGCCGCCAACGTCTGGGCGGCCAACGGATCCAACGAGGTCCTCCAGCAGCTGCTGCAGACGTTCGGCGGCCCCGGGCGCACCGCGATCGGCTTCGAGCCCTCGTACTCCATGCACGCCCTCATCGCCCGCGGCACCGGCACCGGCTGGATCTCCGGTCCGCGCAACGAGGACTTCACCATCGACGTGGAGTCGGCGAAGAAGGCCATCGCCGAGCACCGGCCCGAAGTGGTCTTCATCACCTCGCCCAACAACCCCACCGGCACCGCCGTGGACGCGGAGACCGTCGTCGCGCTGTACGACGCGGCCCAGGCCGCCCGGCCCTCGATGGTCGTCGTCGACGAGGCGTACGGCGAGTTCAGCCACCGCCCCTCGCTCCTCCCGCTGATCGAGGGCCGCCCGCACCTGGTGCTCTCGCGCACCATGTCCAAGGCGTTCGGCGCCGCCGGTCTGCGCCTCGGCTACCTCGCGGCCGACCCGGCCGTCGTCGACGCGGTCCAGCTGGTGCGCCTGCCGTACCACCTGTCCTCCGTCACGCAGGCCACCGCGCTCGCGGCGCTGGAGCACACCGATACGCTGCTCGGGTACGTCGCGCAGCTCAAGAGCGAGCGCGACCGGCTGGTCGACGCGCTGCGGGAGTCCGGCTTCGCCGTCACCGACTCGGACGCCAACTTCGTCCAGTTCGGCCGCTTCGCCGACAGCCGCACCGCCTGGCAGCAGATCCTCGACCGGGGCGTCCTGGTCCGGGACAACGGCGTACCGGGGTGGCTGCGGGTCTCCGCGGGAACCCCGGCAGAGAACGACGCGTTCCTCGATGCGGTGCGCGAACTGAAGAAGGAGCACGACGCATGAGCCGCGTAGGCAGGGTGGAACGGACCACCAAGGAGACCTCCGTGCTCGTCGAGATCAACCTCGACGGCACCGGCAAGGTCGATGTCGCGACCGGGGTCGGCTTCTACGACCACATGCTCGACCAGCTCGGCCGCCACGGCCTCTTCGACCTCACGGTCAAGACCGAGGGCGACCTGCACATCGACTCGCACCACACCATCGAGGACACCGCCCTCGCGCTCGGCGCCGCCTTCAAGCAGGCGCTCGGCGACAAGGTCGGCATCTACCGCTTCGGCAACTGCACCGTCCCGCTGGACGAGTCGCTCGCCCAGGTCACCGTCGACCTCTCCGGCCGCCCCTACCTGGTGCACACCGAGCCGGAGAAGATGGCGCCGATGATCGGCGAGTACGACACGACGATGACCCGGCACATCCTGGAGTCGTTCGTCGCCCAGGCACAGATCGCCCTGCACGTCCACGTTCCGTACGGCCGCAACGCCCACCACATCGTGGAGTGCCAGTTCAAGGCGCTCGCCCGCGCCCTGCGCTACGCCAGCGAGCACGACCCGCGCGCGGCCGGCATCCTTCCGTCCACGAAGGGCGCCCTGTGACCGGCCTCAACACCGTTCTGATCATCGTCGGCCTCTTCCTGGCCGGCGGCGTCTACTCCTTCTGGAAGCAGGGCATGCCCAAGGGCGTCGTCGTGCTCCTCGGGATCGGCTCCGTGATGTGCCTGGTGGCGGGCATCATGCGGATCCAGGGACTCTGGGACTGAGGTGGCACTGTGAGCGACAAGAAGAAGGTCGTCGTCTTCGACTACGGCTTCGGCAACGTCCGTTCCGCCGAGCGGGCCCTCGCCCACGTCGGCGCGGACGTGGAGATCACCCGCGACTTCGACACCGCGATGAACGCCGACGGGCTGCTCGTCCCCGGCGTCGGAGCCTTCTCCGCCTGCATGGCGGGACTGAAGCAGGCGCGCGGCGAATGGATCATCGGCCGCAGGCTGTCCGGCGGCCGTCCCGTCATGGGCATCTGCGTCGGCATGCAGATCCTGTTCGAGCGCGGCATCGAGCACGGCGTCGAGACGGAGGGCCTCGACGAGTGGCCCGGCACCGTCGGACCGCTGAAGGCCGACGTCGTGCCCCACATGGGCTGGAACACCGTCGAATCCCCCGAGGGATCCCAGCTCTTCGCGGGCCTGGACGCCGAGGCCCGCTACTACTTCGTGCACTCCTACGCGGCGCACGACTGGTCCCTGGAAGTGACCAACGCCAAGATCCGTGCCCCCAAGGTCACCTGGGCCACGCACGGAGAGCGGTTCGTGGCCGCCGTGGAGAACGGCGCGCTGTGGGCCACCCAGTTCCACCCCGAGAAGTCCGGCGACGCCGGCGCCCAGCTGCTGACCAACTGGATCGAGACGCTGTAATGCCGAAGCTTGAACTGCTCCCCGCCGTAGACGTCCGCGACGGACAGGCCGTCCGCCTCGTGCACGGCGAATCCGGCTCCGAGACCTCCTACGGCTCCCCGCTCGAGGCGGCCCTCGCCTGGCAGAGCTCCGGCGCCGAGTGGCTGCACCTCGTCGATCTGGACGCCGCCTTCGGCACCGGCGACAACCGCGCCCTCATCGCCGAGGTGGCCGGCGCCATGGACATCAAGGTCGAGCTCTCCGGCGGCATCCGCGACGACGCCTCGCTCGAAGCCGCCCTCGCCACCGGCTGCCGCCGGGTCAACCTCGGCACCGCGGCCCTGGAGAGCCCCGAGTGGGTCGCCAAGGTCATCGCCGAGCACGGCGACAAGATCGCCGTCGGCCTCGACGTCCGGGGCACCACCCTGCGCGGCCGGGGCTGGACCCGCGACGGCGGCGACCTCTACGAGACGCTCGCCCGCCTCGACTCCGAGGGCTGCGCCCGCTACGTCGTGACCGACATCGCCAAGGACGGCACGCTGCAGGGCCCCAACCTGGCCCTCCTGCGCGACGTCTGCGCCGCCACCGACAAGCCCGTCGTCGCCTCCGGCGGCGTCTCCTCGCTGGCCGACCTCCGCGCGATCTCCCTGCTCGTCCCGGAAGGTGTCGAGGGAGCCATCGTCGGCAAGGCGCTGTACGCCAAGGCGTTCACCCTGGAAGAGGCCCTCAAGGCGGTCGCCGGATGACGGACTCCGTACGCCGCGTCTCCTCGGACGGACCCTGGGAGGAGAAGTTCGGCTACTCCAGGGCGGTCCAGCTCCCGAACGGCCTCGTCCTCGTCTCCGGCTGCACCTCCGTGGTCAACGGCCAGATCTCCGCGGGCAGCCCGTACGAGCAGACCGTCACCTCCTTCCAGGCCGCTTTCGACGCCCTGAAGCAGACCGGACTCGGCCGCGAGGACGTCGTCCGCACCCGGATGTACATCACGCACGCCCGCGACGTCGACGAGGTGGGCCGCGCCCACAAGGAGCTCTTCGACGACGTCCGCCCCGCCGCCTCCATGATCATCGTCTCGGGCTTCGTCGACCCCTCCCTGGTCGTCGAGGTCGAGGTCGAGGCCTACCGGGCGGGTGAGCGATGACCCTCGCCGTACGGGTCATCCCGTGCCTGGACGTCGACAAGGGCCGCGTCGTCAAGGGCGTCAACTTCCAGAACCTGCGCGACGCGGGCGACCCCGTCGAGATGGCCAAGCTGTACGACGCCGAGGGCGCCGACGAGCTGACCTTCCTCGACATCACCGCCTCCAGCGGTGACCGCGAGACGACGTACGACGTGGTGCGCCGCACCGCCGAGCAGGTCTTCATCCCGCTCACCGTCGGCGGCGGCGTCCGCACCCCCGACGACGTCGACAAGCTGCTGCGAGCCGGGGCCGACAAGGTCGGGGTCAACACCGCCGCCATCGCCCGCCCCGACCTGATCCGCGAGATCGCCGAACGCTTCGGGCGCCAGGTCCTCGTGCTCTCCGTCGACGCCCGGCGCACCCCCGAGGGCACCTTCGAGGTCACGACCCACGGTGGACGCAGGGGCACCGGCATCGACGCCGTCGAGTGGGCGCACCGGGCGGCCGAGCTCGGGGCGGGCGAGATCCTGCTGAACTCGATGGACGCGGACGGCACGAAGGACGGCTACGACACCGAGATGATCAAGGCGGTACGGGCCCACGTCACGGTCCCCGTCATCGCATCGGGCGGCGCGGGCCGCCTCGCGGACTTCCCGCCGGCCGTCGGCGCCGGCGCCGACGCGGTCCTCGCCGCATCGGTCTTCCACTTCGGTGACCTGCGAATCTCCGAGGTCAAGGGCGCCCTGCGCGAGGCCGGGCACCCCGTTCGCTGACCCAGGACAGGGAGATCGCCGGTCGCGAAGACCGGCGATCTCACCGATGTCCGCCCGGAGGGCACGCCGCCAGAGTGGCGCCGTCAACAACATGACGGCGCCACCACGCGGTGCTCCCCCGAAGGCCCCGGGACGACGGGGCCGCCGGCTGCCGCGGGGTGGTTCGCCACAACCGAGAGGATCCCCCCTCGTGCAGCAGCACCTCCCCTCCGGCGACATCTCCCCCCGCAGCCACCGGACGTCGAAGAACCGCTCCCGCACCGTCAGGTTCGCCGTCGCGGCGGCGGCCGCCACGGCCGGTCTGGTCACAGCGCTGATGCCGGGCGCGCAGGCCGCCGACAATCCGTACGAGCGTGGCCCGGCGCCGAGCAACGCGAGCATCGAGGCGAGCCGTGGCTCGTACGCCACCTCACAGACGACCGTCTCCTCGCTGAGCGTCAGGGGCTTCGGCGGCGGGACGATCTACTATCCGACGTCCACGTCCGACGGGACGTTCGGCGCGGTCGTCATCTCGCCCGGCTTCACCGCCTACCAGTCGAGCATCGCGTGGCTGGGTCCGCGTCTGGCGTCGCAGGGCTTCGTGGTGTTCACCATCGACACCAACACCACGTCGGACCAGCCGGCCAGCCGCGGTGACCAGCTGCTCGCCGCTCTGGACTACCTGACCGAGGACAGCTCGGTGCGCGGCCGGGTCGACTCCTCCCGGCTCGGCGTGATGGGCCACTCCATGGGCGGCGGCGGCACCTTGGAGGCCGCCAAGGACCGGCCGTCGTTGCAGGCGGCGATCCCGCTGACCGGCTGGAACCTCGACAAGTCCTGGCCCGAGGTGAAGACCCCGACCCTGGTCGTCGGGGCGGACGGTGACACGATCGCCTCCGTCGCCTCGCACTCGGAGCCGTTCTACAACTCGCTGCCGAGCTCGCTGGACAAGGCGTATCTGGAACTGCGGGGTGCCACCCACTTCACCCCGAACACGTCCAACACGACGATTGCGAAGTACAGCATCTCGTGGCTGAAGCGCTTCATCGACAACGACACCCGCTACGAGCAGTTCCTCTGCCCGCTGCCGTCGACGAGCCTGACGATCGCCGAGTACAAGGGCAACTGCCCGCACACCTCCTGACCGACAGGACCAGGGGCCGGACCGCGCGCGCGGTCCGGCCCTTCGTGCTGCTGCCCGGCCGTGTGATCCGGAGCGAAGACCGGCGATCTCGCCGATGTCCGCCCGGGGGAGCCACCGCGAAAGTGGCGGCAGGCCAATGAAGGACGGCGCTACCGACGCGGTGCACACCCGAAGCCCCCGGACGACGGGGCGACCGGCGGCCCCGGTGCGGTTCCGCCACAACCGAGAGGAATCCCCGTGCAGCAGCACCTCCCCTCCGGCGACATCTCCCCGCGCCGCCACCCGATGTCGAAGAGCCGCTCCCGCACCGTCAAGGGCGCCCTGGCGGCAGCGGCGGCGACCGCCGGTCTGCTCACCGCGCTCGTCCCCGGCGGAGCCCAGGCCGCCGACAACCCGTACGAGCGCGGTCCGGCGCCGAGCAACGCGAGCATCGAGGCGATCCGCGGTTCCTACTCCACGTCCCAGACGTCCGTGTCGTCGCTGAGCGTCAGGGGCTTCGGCGGCGGGACGATCTACTACCCGACGTCAACCTCGGACGGGACGTTCGGCGCGGTCGTCATCTCGCCCGGCTTCACCGCCTACGAGTCGAGCATCGCGTGGCTGGGTCCGCGTCTGGCGTCACAGGGCTTCGTGGTGTTCACCATCGACACCAACACCACGCTCGACCAGCCGGCCAGCCGCGGTGACCAGCTGCTCGCCGCTCTGGACTACCTGACCGAGGACAGCTCGGTGCGCGGCCGGGTCGACTCCTCCCGGCTCGGCGTGATGGGCCACTCCATGGGCGGCGGAGGCACCTTGGAGGCCGCCAAGGACCGTCCCTCGCTGAAGGCGGCGATCCCGCTGACCGGCTGGAACCTCGACAAGACCTGGCCGGAGGTGAAGACCCCGACCCTGGTCGTCGGGGCGGACGGTGACACGATCGCCTCCGTCACCACCCATTCGAAGCCGTTCTACAACTCGCTGCCGAGCTCGCTGGACAAGGCGTACCTGGAGCTCCGGGGTGCCACCCACTTCACTCCGAACACGTCCAACACGACGATCGCGAAGTACAGCATCTCGTGGCTGAAGCGCTTCATCGACAACGACACCCGCTACGAGCAGTTCCTCTGCCCGATCCCGTCGGCCAGCCTGACGATCGCCGAGTACCGGGGCAACTGCCCGCACTGATCCGGGGGGCGACCGGGGCCGGACCACGCGTACCGTGGTCCGGCCCCTTCGCGTCGCCCGCCCCTCAGCCGCGCGCGAGGAACGCCGCGACGGCCTCGGCGAATCCGGGATCGCGCACGGCCGACAGATGGTCCCCGGGCAGCACGACCAGCTCCGCACCCTTGATCGCGTCGGAGAGCACCCGGGGGCGTACGGCCAGCGGGTCGTTCTCGCCGGCCAGCACCAGTGTGGGCATCGTGATCCGGTCCAGCGGCAGTGCGCCCCGGTGCACGGCCCGGATCTGCGCGGCCAGTGCGTGACGGTCGGCACCCGAGGCGTCGGCCAACGCCCTGAAACCACGGGCCCGCTCGGGTACGTCCGCCGCATCGTCCGCCGTCAGAGCGGCCGAGACCAGCTCCGGAGGCATCGCCCGGGTGTCCAGGCCGCCCACCTCCACCGCGCCCGCGCCTATCCCGCCCACCACCAGGCGGCTGATCCGGGAGTCCTCAGCGGCGGCCAGGACCGCCACCACGGCGCCCATGGAGTAGCCCGCGACATGGACGTGGTCCGCGCCGATGCGGTCGATGAGCAGACGCACGTCACGGGCCATCAGCGACTCGCCGTAACGGGTGTCGTCGTGCGGCCGGTCCGACTCGCCGTGGCCCCGCGCGTCCAGGGCGTACACCCGCCGGCCGCGCGCCACGAGCGCCTCGACGACGCCGGGGCCCTCCCAGTTCAGCCGGGCGTTCGCGGCGAAGCCGTGCAGCAGGACCACCGGAGGCAGGGCGCCGTCCGGGTTCCGCGACCAGGACCGGTAACGCAGGGTCAAACCGTCGTGTGTACGCAATTCATGAGTCATGCACCGACGTTACGGGCGGCCGCACCGGAACGGGCCGGGACTGTGCCCCGGCACAGCACGGACGCCGTTCCGTTGGGAGCCCGCACCGCTCCTGGCCGACCGGGAACGGGGAGCGGACGCAAGCCTTCCGACGCTGTTTACGCGGAAGTAACGTGACAGCGTGACCCCATCGACGACCGTGCACAGTCCGCTCCGGCTGTACGGCCGCAGCGGTGAACTGGCCATCCTGGAAACCCTGTTGGGACGGCTGCGGGCAGGGGACGGCGGAGCGCTCGTGCTGACCTCGCCGCCCGGCCTCGGCCGTACCGCCCTGCTGCGGCAGGCCGCCGCCCACTACCTCGGGAGGCACGGCGGCCCCGTGCTGTACGCCGCCGCGGCCCCCACCGAACAGCGACTGCCCTACAGCGGGCTGCACGCCCTCCTCTGCTCCGCCCCCGGCCCGCTGCCCGTCACCCCCGACACCATCCTCGGCTCCGGGATCACCCCGGGCGGGCTGCTCGGCCTGCTCCGGGGTCTGGGGGCCGAACAGCCCTTGCTGGTCTGCGTGGACGACGCGCACGCCTGGGACCCCGACTCCCGTGCCGCACTCGGCTTCGCCGCCCGCAGACTCGGCGCGGGCAGCCGCGTCGCGGTGGTGATCGGCGCGGCCGACGAGACCGCCTTCGCCGGGCTGCCCGCGCTGCGTCTCGGCCCGCTCGACGACGACGCGGCGACCGCGCTCCTGGACCGGCTCACCGACGGCACGGCCGAGGTCGACCCCGTCGTACGCAGCGAACTCCTGCGCGAGGCGGCGGGCAACCCACGGCTGCTGGCCGGGCTGGCAGGCCGTCTCACCCCCGGGCAGCTGGCCGGGCGCACCGCGCTGCCGTACCCGCTCCCCGGCGCGGAGGGTGTCCTCGACGCCCACGCCGAGCACCTGGGCGGCCTGCCTCCCGACACCCGCACCCTGCTCCTGCTGGCGGCGGCCGCGGAGGAGCACGAGCCGGACGGGGCCGGAGCCGACGCCGCCCTGCTGCTGCGGGCCGGCACCCGGGCCGGGCTGGCGACCGCGTATCTCGACCGGGTACTCTTCGCGCCCGCAGGGACCGCAGGAGCGCTCCAACGCGCCGGCAGCCGCGTGCACTTCAGCCATCCGCTGCTGCGTCGCGCGGTCCTGCACCGGGCGCCGCCCGGCCGCCGCAGGGCCGCGCACGAACTGCTCGCCGGGCTGCTCACCGGGCCCGGCTCGGCCCCGCTGCCCGCGCTCGTCCAGCTGGCCTGCGCCGCGCCCGGGCCGGACGCCTCCCTCGCCAGACAGCTGGAGGCGGCGGCCACCGCCCCGCGCCCGCACGGCGAACGGTCGGCCGCGCTGGCCCGCGCCGCCGCGCTCTCCACCGACGAGGGGCTGCGCGCCGCACGGTTCACCGCCGCCGCCGAGCAGGCGCGGCTGGCCGGCGACACCGGCCGGGCCCGCGCCATGCTCGCCCGCGTCGGCCCCGACCCCGCCGGGGGCGCCGCACCCTACGTACGCGGCATGCTCGCCCTGCGCGACGGACCGGCCGCCGACGCCCGTGAGGCCCTTCTGACCGCCGCGGAGCTGCTCGCCCCGCACGATCCACACCGCACCCTGGACGCCCTGTTCGGCGCGGCGGAGGCGGCGTGGGACATGGGGGACGCCATTGCGTACCTGGACGCGATGAACCGCATCCCCGTCGCCGCCGCCGACCGGTCCATGGCGCAGTACCGCGCAGGGATGTGCGCCGTGCTCGCCGGGCACCCCGACCGGGGCCACGCCCTCCTGCGGTGCTGCCTCGACTCCGCGGACCGTGCCGAGGACGCCGGGGAGCTCCTGCGGGCGGGCGCCTCGGCCCTGGTGCTCGGTGAGGTCGACGCGGCCTGCCGGGCGGGAGCCCGCGCCCTCGCCGTCGTACGCCTCCGGGGGCCCGAAGCCCTGCTGCCGCACGCCCTGGAGCAGCTCGCCTACGCCGAACTGCGCACCGGGCAGCACGCCAGGGCCCGGGCCCACGCGCTGGAAGGGCTGCACGCGGCGCGACGTACCGGGCAGCAGAACTCCGCCACCCATCTGCACTCCGTGCTCGCGCTCGCCGCCTCGGTGGAGGGGCCCGCCGAGGCGTGCGCCGCGCACGCCGACGCGGCGCTGGCCGGTGCGGGGCCGCACGGACTGGCGCAGGCCGCGATGCTCGCCACCTGGGCGGTCGCCCGCGCGGACCTGGCCGCCGGGCGGCCGGGCGAGGCGGCGGCCCGGCTCGGCCCGCTGGTCAGGCCGGGGCCGGGGACAGGGCACTTCGCCACCCGGATGCTTGCCGTGCCGTGCTACGTCGAGGCGATGGCGCTCTCCGGCCGCGCCGACGACACGACAGGTGAACTCGCCGTTGCCGTCGAGGAGTTCGCGCTGTGGACTGCCCGGACGACCGACCCCCAGGTCCCCGCCCAGCTGGCCCGCTGCCGCGCCCTGCTGGCGCCGCCCGAAGAGGGCGCCGCACGGTACGAGGAGGCGCTGGCCCACCACGACCGCGCGGGCGGCGACTTCGAACGCGCCCGCACTCAGCTGCTCCACGGCCAGCTGCTGCGCCGGCTGCGCCGCACCCGTGAGGCCCGCGGCCCGCTGCGCGACGCGCTGGTCGCCTTCGAACGCTGCTCGGCGCGCGTCTGGGCCGAACGGGCGGGCGGGGAGCTGCGGGCGGCGGGGGAAGCGGTGGACGCGCCGGACCGGAGCGGCCCCGGGCCGCTGGCCGGACTGACCCCGCAGCAGCAGCGGATCGCCCGCTGTGTCGCGGAGGGAGCCACCAACCGTGAGGTGGCGGTACGGCTCTCGGTGAGCCCGCGGACCGTCGACCACCATCTGCGCAACGTCTTCGCGGCGCTCGGGGTCAGGTCCCGGACCGAGCTGGCGAGGCTGCTGGACGGGGCGAGGTTGCAGGACCGTGATGAGAAGAACCGCGCAGACCTCTAGGTACCGACCGGGCGGTATGCCATTCTGCGGTCGTCAGGATCGATCGGTGTGCGCCCGCCCGACGCAGGGCCGGGCACACACCGGGGCCGGCCCAACCTCGGCCGGCCGATTCCCGGTGGAGGCCGCCATGCCACAGGTCGTACGTTCACGGATCAGGGCGCTGCACGGACCGCCCCCCGTAGCGCCGTTGCCGCACCGTTTCCGCTCCCTGGCCGACCGCGAGGCCGTAGCGGTGCTCCACCGGGCGGCCCGTGGGCTCCTGGAGGCGCTGCCGGAACTCACGGACCGGCTGGTCGAGGCGCTGCGGGAGCAGGAGCCCGCCTACCGCGCCGCGATGGAGACCGAGCCCGCCGAGATCTGGCAGGAGGTCCACCACTCGCTGCGGCACAACGTCGCCTCGCTCATCCAGCCCCGGGAATCCCGCGAGGCCGCCCACCGCACCTCCCGGTGGATCGGCGAGACCCGGGCCGAGCAGGGCGTACCGCTCGACGCGGTCATGCACGCCTTCCGGATGGGCGGGGCGATGGTCTGGCAGGACCTGGTCGACGACACGGCCCGGCGCCACCCCGAGGACACCCGGCTGCTGGTCCATGTCGCCGCGGACGTCTGGAACTTCGTCGACGAGCACTGCGGCGTGGTGGCAGAGGCATACCGGCAGGCCGAGCGTCGGCTCTCCTGGCGCCGCGAGAACCAGCAGCGCCTGATGACGGCGGCCCTGCTGGACGGCACCGCCCGGATCGCGGACCTGCCGGACGCCGCGGCGATGCTGGGCCTCCCGGTACAGGGGCGCTACGCCGTACTCGCGGTCGCCGGGGCCCGCCGCGCTCCGCACGGCACCGGGCGCCCGCCGGTCACCCTGGCGGAGGGGACGCCCTCCCTCTGGCACACGGCGGGGGAGGTGGAACTGGCGGTCCTGCCGCTGGGGACGCTGCCGGTGGCGGACGAGCCGGAGCCCGCCGGCGACGGCGACGCCGAGGCCGCGCCCGCTTCGGTCCCGGTCTCCGACGGTGAACTCGCCGCGCTCGCCGCGGGCCTGACGGTGCCCCCCGGCACCCGCGTCGGCATCAGCTCGGTGGTCGACGGGCTCGCCTCCGTCGGTGACGCGCGGCGCCTCGCCGAGACGGCGTTGCGTACCTGCCCGGCTTCCGGCGGCACCGTACTGCTCGACGAGCACCTGCCGGCCGCGCTCGTCGTCTCCTCACTCGGCCTCGGGACCGCGCTCGCCGACCGGGTCCTCGGGCCGCTGGACCGGCTCGACCCGGCGGACCGCGACGTGCTCATCGAGACGCTGACCGCGTGGCTCGACTCGGACGGCTCGGCCCAGCGGGCCGGAGCGAAGCTGTACTGCCACCGCAACACGGTGCTGAACCGGTTGCGGCGGTTCGAGCAGCTGACGGGCCGCTGTCTGACACGGCCGTCCGACGCCGTCGAGGTGTCCCTGGCACTGGCGGCACGGCGGCTGCTGCCGCCGCGCTGAGGGCGGCTGCCACGACGGGCAGGAGGACGCAGGGACACCCGGCCGCGGGGGAGCCCGGCCCGGCCCCGGGGGTGACGGGGCGCGGGGCCGGCGCCTCCGGGAACCCGGCCTTCGGGGCGGCCCCTTCCCGGACCGGGGCCCTCGCCGACTGTGCGGCGGCACAGTCCTTCCCCCGGCGGGCTGTACCCCCGCCGCGCCCCGTCCCGGCCCCCTGTGCCGCACCCGCCCCGGCTGATGCCATGACGCGCATGTCTTCAGCTGCCCCTTGCACAGCCGTACCGGCGGAGCGGACCCGGTGAGCGGCGCGATCGACGCCCGGTCCCTCGCCGTGGTGATCTTCCTCGCCTTCGTCGCCGTGTCCCTGCTGCTGTGCGGACTCGCCGCCGCCGACCAGGACGACCCGGAGCACTTCTACGCGGGCGGCGCCACCCTCGGTCCCGTCGGCGCCGGACTCGCCATCGCCGGGGACTACGTCTCCGCCGCCACGCTGCTCTCCACCACCGGATCCGTCGCGCTCGCCGGATTCGACGGCCTGCTGTTCGCCCTGGCGACGGTCGCCTCGCTGGCCCTCGTCATGCGCCTCTTCGCCGAACGCCTGCGGCGCAGAGGCGTGTTCACCATGGGCGACTTCCTCGCCGACCGGCTCGGTGACGGGTCCGTACGCCGTGCGCTCGGCGTGGCCACCCTCGTCGTGCTGGCCCCGCTGCTGCTCGTACAGCTCACCACCGCCGGCCGCGTCATGACCTCCATGTTCGGGCTGCCCGACGGCGCCCTCACCGGCTGCACCGTCGCCAGCGGCGCGCTGATGGTCTGTTACTCGGCGTTCGGCGGGATGCGGGGCACCGGCTACATCCAGATCCTCAAGGTGGCCGTCGTCCTGGGAGCGGTCACCCTGCTCGCGGGCCTCGTCCTCGCGCGCTTCGACTGGTCCCCCTTCGCCCTCTTCGACGCCGCCCGGGCGGGCAGCGGGGCGGGCGGCGACTACGCGCGCCCCGGCCTGCAGTTCGGCCACGGACTCGCGGGCGGGCTCGACCTGGTCGGCTTCCAGATCACCCTCCTGCTCGGCGCCGCCTGCATGCCGCACATCATGATGCGGCTCCACCCCGTCCGCGACGCCCGGACCGCCCGCCGGGCCGGCATCTGGGCCGTCAGCCCCGTCGCCCTGCTCTGCGTCGGCATCGTCATCGTCGGGCTCGGAGCCTCCGCGCTGGTGGGCCGGGAACTGCTGCACGCCGCCGACCCGGCCGGCGGCACCTCCCTGCTGATGGTGACCAGCGCCCTCGACCCGGGGGCGGCCGGACCACGCGACAGCCCCCTGTTCGCGCTCGTGGCCTGCGCCGCGTTCGCCACCACCCTCGCCGCCGTCGCCGGGATCACCCTGGCCGCCGCCTCGTCCCTGGCCCGCGACTTCAGGGCGAAGTCGGGCGCGCAGGGCGAGGGCAAGGCGTCCGCCAGGGAGATCCGGCGCGCCCGCTTGGCCGTCGTCGGCATCGGGGCGCTCGCCGTCCTCCTCTCGGCGTACACCCACGACCGCAACCCCCAGGTGCTGCTCTCCCTGTCGTTCGCGGCGGCGGCCTCGGTCCTGCCGCCCGTCCTGCTGTACGCCCTGTTCCGGCCGCGCTTCAACGCCCGCGGGGTGCGGTGGACCGTGTACGGGACGCTTCCGCTGATCGGCGTCCTGATGGTCCTGTCACCGGCGTTCTCGGGCACACCGATCGCGCTCTTCCCGGAGTGGGACTTCGACGTCTTCCCGCTCCAGACCCCGGGCCTGGTCACGATCCCGGCGGGATTCCTCCTCGGCCTGCTGGGATCCGGACAGGAACCCGGCACAGCGCCCGACGAGCGGCACCGCCACCGGACCCCCCGGGCACCCGCCCGCGCCCGGGGCGGCGCCTGAGCGCGTCCCCGTCAAGGGGCTACAGGCCGAGCTCGGCCGTGTGCAGCCGGGCCAGCGCGTCCTTGTCGCCCTCCAGCTCCACCCGCGCCGCGTCCTGCCGCCCGGCGGCGAACAGCAGCAGCTCGCCCGGCTCCCCGGTGACCGTCACCACCGGAGTGCCCTTGTGGGCCACCGCCGTCTGGCCGTCCGGGCGGCGCAGCACCAGCCCCACGGGGGCACGGCGGCCCAGCATCCGTGCCGTCTTCTCCGTACGCGACCACAGCACATCGGCGAAGACCGGGTCGAGGTCCCGCTGCGACCAGTCCGGCTGGGCCCTGCGCACGTCCTCCGCATGGATGTAGAACTCGACGGTGTTGGCCGCCTCGTCCAGCTGCTTCAGACCGAAGGGCGAGAAGCGCGGCGGCCCCGTACGGATGAGCTGGATCAGCTCCTCGTACGGCTTGGCGGCGAACTCGGCCTGGACCCGCTCCAGCCGGTTCTTCAGGGCCCCCAGCATGATCCCGCCCGCCGCGTCGGCGCGGCGTTCACGAACCACGACATGGGCGGCCAGGTCACGGGTCTTCCAGCCGTTGCACAGGGTCCGGGCCTCGGGACCCGCCGCTTCCAACAGGTCGGCGAGCAGAAGACGTTCACGCTTCGCATGGGTCGACATGCCCGCCAGCGTACGACCGACGCCCGCGGTCCGCCCAGTGGACGCACGGCCGGACGGCCCCGCCCGGCGCGGCACAATGGGCGCATGACCAGCACGCCCGGCTCCACGCCCGCCAGCAATCTCGACCCGGCCGTCGCCGCCCGCCTCAAGCGCGGCCCCGACGGACTGTTCCCGGCCATCGCCCAGCAGTACGACACCGGCGAGGTGCTCATGCTCGGGTGGATGGACGACGAGGCGCTGCACCGCACCCTCACCACGGGCCGCTGCACCTACTGGTCCCGCAGCCGCCAGGAGTACTGGGTCAAGGGCGACACCTCCGGCCACACCCAGCAGGTCAGGTCCGTCGCCCTCGACTGCGACGCCGACACCGTCCTGGTGAAGGTCGACCAGACGGGTGCCGCCTGCCACACCGGCGACCGCACCTGCTTCGACAAGGACGTCCTTCCGCTCACCGCGCCCCGATAAGGTCAGCCGCCATGGATCTCGAGACCTTCCGCAAGCTCGCCGTCGACCGGCGCGTCATCCCCGTCAGCCGCCGGCTCCTCGCGGACGGTGACACCCCGGTCGGGCTCTACCGCAAGCTCGCGGCCGAGCGCACCGGCACGTTCCTCCTCGAATCCGCGGAGAACGGCCGCACCTGGTCCCGCTACTCCTTCATCGGGGTGCGCAGCGCCGCCACCCTGACCTCCCTCGACGGAGCCGCCCACTGGCTGGGCACCCCGCCCGTCGGCGTACCCGTCGAAGGCGATCCCCTGCAGGCGCTCCGGGCCACCGTCGAGACCCTGCACACCCCCCGCGACCTGGTCGGCGACGAGGGCCTGCCGCCGTTCACCGGCGGCATGGTCGGCTACCTCGGCTACGACGTCGTACGCCGGCTGGAGCGGATCACCGAGCACGGCGGCGACGACCTGAAGCTGCCCGAGCTCACCATGCTGCTCACCTCGGACCTCGCGGTGCTCGACCACGGGAACGGCACCGTCCTGCTGATCGCCAACGCGATCAACCACAACGACCTGGACACCGGGGTCGACGAGGCCTACCAGGACGCGGTCGCCCGGCTCGACGCCATGGAGCGCGACCTCTCCAGGCCCGTGGAGAACACACCGGCCGCGCTGCCGCCCTCCGAGCTCCCGCCGTACACCGCGCTCTGGGGCGGCCAGGCGTTCATGGACGCCGTGGAGGACGTCAAGGAGCGCATCAGGGCGGGCGAGGCCTTCCAGGTCGTCCCCTCCCAGCGCTTCGAGACGCCGTGCACGGCGAGCGCCCTGGACGTCTACCGGGTCCTGCGCGCCACCAACCCGTCGCCCTACATGTACCTCTTCCGTTTCGACGGCTTCGACGTCGTCGGCTCCAGCCCCGAGGCGCTCGTCAAGGTCGAGGACGGCCGGGCGATGGTTCACCCGATCGCCGGTACCAGGCACCGCGGCGCCACCCCGCAGGAGGACCAGGCGCTCGCCGACGAGCTCCTCGCCGACCCGAAGGAACGCGCCGAGCACCTGATGCTCGTCGACCTCGGCCGCAACGACCTGGGACGCGTCTGCGAACCCGGCAGCGTCGAGGTCGTCGACTTCATGTCCGTCGAGCGGTACTCGCACGTGATGCACATCGTGTCCACCGTCACCGGACGCGTCGCCGAGGGCCGCAGCGCCTTCGACGTCCTGACCGCGTGCTTCCCCGCGGGCACCCTCTCCGGCGCGCCCAAGCCCCGCGCCCTGCAGATCATCGAGGAGCTCGAACCCAGCCGCCGGGGCCTGTACGGCGGCTGCGTCGGCTACCTCGACTTCGCCGGGGACTCCGACACCGCCATCGCCATCCGGACCGCCCTGCTCCGCGACGGCACCGCGTACGTCCAGGCGGGCGCGGGCATCGTCGCGGACTCCGACCCGGTCGCCGAGGACACGGAGTGCCGGAACAAGGCCGCCGCGGTCCTGCGAGCCGTGCATACGGCGAACCGCCTCGGGGCGGAGTGAGCCGGTAGGGGATAGTGGAGTACGTGAGTGCTGTCCCCGTACCCCAGCCCCGTGCCCGAGCCGCCTCCGCGCCCGACAGCGCGGGAAGCCGCCGGAGCCTGGCCGCCGGCCTGCTCCTCGGGGCGGCCGGCGCCACCGTCGTCCTCCTCGCCTCCGGGCAGACCTGGGCCGAGGGCGAGGCCGCCGTCGGCGGCGGCTCCCTTCCGCTCAGCGCCGACGGCCAGGACGTCACCGGCCTCCCCGCGGCCCTGGCCGTCGTCGGCCTGGCCGCCCTCGTCGCCGTCTTCGCCGTACGCCGCGCCGGCCGGATGCTCGTCGCCGGACTGCTGGCCCTCAGCGGCCTCGGCGCCGGACTGAGCGCCTGGTCCGGAGCCTCGGACAGCGCGGCACTGAACGAGCGGGCCGCGCAGACCACGGGCAACACCTCGGCCACCGTCGACGCCCTCAGCCACACCGCCTGGCCCTACGTCACCGCGGCGGGCGGACTGCTCATCCTGCTCGCCGGACTGCTCGCCCTGCGCTACGGCAGCCGCTGGCCGGCCATGTCGGGACGGTACGAAAGGGACGGCACCCCCCGCCCCCGCAAGGCCCCCCGCACCGCCCCGGACCCCGACCGGCCCGAGGAACTGTGGAAGGCCCTGGACCGCGGCGAGGACCCGACGCGCGAGGCATGACCCCCAGCCTCACGTCCACCGGCACGTACGGGACAATGGCAGCAAGCTTTCGTAAGCGCGACACCTTCAGCGCAACACCAACTAGGAGCAACTCATGGCGGGCAGCAGCCACGGACACACCCCGGCCGCCTGGACCGGTGTCATCATCTCCTTCATCGGCTTCTGCATCGCCGGCCTCTTCATGGTCGCGGCGAACGCGCTCGGCTTCTGGGCCGGTATCGCGGTCACCCTCCTCGGCGGGGTCGTCGGTCTCGCCATGAAGATGGCGGGCCTCGGCATGCCGAAGGAGTCCGCCGAGATGGCGGCCGCCAGGGCCCGCGCCGCCCGGGCACAGATCACGGCCTGACCGGTCACGAGCACCGGCGACACGACGCGAGGCGCAGCCCCGACCGGGCTGCGCCTCGCGTCATGAGCGTGGACAATCGCCCCGTGGACGCCTCAGCCTCTCCCGCACCCGACGCCCCCGGCCGGCCCCCGGCGACGGGCCCCGGCCTGCCCGCCCCCGCCCCGGTCTCCCGGCTCCGCCGGCTCGCCATGCCCGCCGGGGCCATGGCCGCCGTCGTCGGGGCCTTCGCCTACGTCGCCACCGTCGACCCCAACGAGCCCGGCCACTACCCGGTCTGCCCCATGCTCCGCTTCACCGGCGTGTTCTGCCCCGGCTGCGGCGGGCTGCGCAGCGCCCACGCGTTCGCCCACGGAGACCTGGCCGCCGCCCTCGGCGCCAACGCCCTGGCCGTCGTCGGCTACGCGGTCTTCGCCGCGGTCTGGCTGGTCTGGGTGGTCCGCGCGAGCCGGGGCCGGGCCCTGCGGATCGGGCTCGCCCCCGGCTACTGGTGGGGCATCGGGGCGGTGCTGCTCGTGTTCTCCGTGGTCAGGAATCTGCCCTTCGGCTCCGGGCTGGCACCCTGAAATGACCAGGTAGTGGGACGTAAGGCCGCCGGATGCGGGCCCTGAGCCGTCCTGCGGATACCATCGAGATGGCTGATCCTGTACCCATCACCGCTTCGGAAGGGGGCCGCTCGCGTGAGTGTGCTCGACGAGATCATTGACGGCGTTCGCGCCGACCTCGCGGAGCGGCAGGCGCGTGTCAGCCTCGACGAGCTCAAGGAACGCGCCGCGCGCGCTCCCCAGGCCAAGGACGGAGTCGCCGCCCTGCGCGGCGAGGGCGTGACCGTCATCTGCGAGGTCAAGCGCTCCAGCCCCTCCAAGGGGGCCCTGGCCGCCATCGCCGACCCGGCCGCGCTCGCAGCGGACTACGAGGCCGGCGGCGCGTCCGTCATCTCGGTCCTCACCGAGGAGCGCCGCTTCGGCGGATCACTCGCCGACCTGGAGGCCGTCCGCGCCAAGGTCGACATCCCGGTCCTGCGCAAGGACTTCATCGTCACCTCGTACCAGCTGTGGGAGGCCCGGGCGCACGGCGCCGACCTCGCCCTGCTGATCGTCGCCGCACTCGACCAGGAGGCCCTCGTCTCGCTGATCGAGCGGGCCGAGTCGATCGGCCTGACGCCGCTCGTCGAGGCCCACGACGAGGAGGAGGCGGAGCGCGCCGTGGACGCCGGAGCGAAGATCATCGGCGTCAACGCGCGCAACCTCAAGGACCTCAAGGTCGACCGCTCCACCTTCGAGCGCGTCGCCCCCGAGATCCCCGACCACATCGTCAAGGTCGCCGAGTCCGGCGTCCGCGGCCCGCACGACCTCATCGCCTACGCCAACGCCGGCGCGGACGCGGTGCTCGTCGGCGAGTCCCTGGTCACCGGCCGCGACCCCCGGGCCGCCGTCGCCGACCTGGTCGCCGCAGGCGCCCACCCGGCGCTCCGGCACGGACGGAGCTGACCCACCCGTGCCCGCCGACCGTCCCGTCGCCCGCATCCGGCCGGGCCTGCGCCCCGCCGGCGCGAGCGCCCGGGACCCGCACGCGCCCCTGGCGCGCGGCTGCCGGCCCCGCGGCTGCCGCGCCCCCGCCCGGCGCGTGCACGGCCGGCGCGTGAGGTACGTGATCGGTGACGAGCCGGGCCAGGTCAACGGGATGCGATGGCGCACGGGGTCCGCGCCGTAGCGAGCCCCGGCCGTCGCCCGTCCCCCCGTACAGGGGGACCCGCACGCCCCACCGCACCGACCGTCGACCGGTCGGCGTGGCGCTCCGCCCACGGCGCATACGGTGACATCACCCGTTGCGATTCGAGGAGCACGTCGCATGTCGTCCGACTTCTTCATCCCGGACCCCGAGGGTCTGATCCCCAGCGCCGAGGGGTACTTCGGCGCGTTCGGTGGCAAGTTCATCCCGGAGGCGCTGGTCGCCGCCGTGGACGAGGTGGCCGTCGAATACGACAAGGCCAAGGCGGACCCCGCCTTCGCGGCCGAGCTCAACCAGCTCATGGTCGACTACACGGGCCGGCCCAGCGCGCTGACCGAGGTCTCCCGCTTCGCGGAGCACGCCGGCGGCGCCCGCGTCTTCCTCAAGCGTGAGGACCTCAACCACACCGGCTCGCACAAGATCAACAACGTGCTCGGCCAGGCCCTGCTCACCAAGCGCATGGGCAAGACCCGCGTCATCGCGGAGACCGGAGCGGGACAGCACGGCGTCGCCACCGCGACCGCCTGCGCCCTCTTCGGGCTCGAGTGCACCATCTACATGGGCGAGATCGACACCGAGCGGCAGGCGCTGAACGTGGCGCGCATGCGGATGCTCGGCGCCGAGGTCGTCGCCGTGAAGTCCGGCTCCAGGACCCTCAAGGACGCCATCAACGAGGCGTTCCGCGACTGGGTCGCCAACGTGGACCGCACGCACTACCTCTTCGGCACGGTCGCCGGACCGCACCCCTTCCCGGCCATGGTCCGCGACTTCCACCGGGTCATCGGCGTCGAGGCCCGCCGCCAGATCCTGGAGCGCGCCGGCCGGCTGCCGGACGCCGCGGTCGCCTGCGTAGGCGGAGGCTCCAACGCCATCGGTCTCTTCCACGCCTTCATCCCGGACGCGGGTGTCCGGCTGATCGGCTGCGAACCCGCCGGACACGGCGTGGAGACCGGCGAGCACGCGGCGACCCTGACCGCAGGCGAGCCCGGCATCCTGCACGGCTCCCGCAGTTACGTCCTCCAGGACGAGGAAGGGCAGATCACCGAGCCCTACTCGATCTCGGCCGGACTCGACTACCCGGGCATCGGCCCCGAGCACGCCTACCTCAAGGACGTCGGCCGCGGCGAGTACCGCGCCGTCACCGACGACGACGCCATGCAGGCGCTGCGCCTCCTCTCCCGCACCGAGGGGATCATCCCGGCCATCGAGAGCGCTCACGCGCTGGCCGGGGCCCTGGAGGTCGGACGGGAGCTCGGCCCGGACGGACTGATCCTGATCAACCTGTCCGGCCGCGGCGACAAGGACATGGACACGGCAGCGAGGTACTTCGGGCTGTACGACGGCGCCGACGCGGTCGTCGAGGCCGATGTGGCCGACGGAGAGGAAGAGGTCACCAAGTGAGCGGCAACCGAGAGCTTCTCGAATCGACGCTGGCCGGGGCGGCGTCCGAGGACCGGGCGGCGCTCATCGCCTACCTGCCCGGCGGCTTCCCGACCGTCGACGGCGGCATCGCCGCCGTCAAGGCCGCCGTCGCGGGCGGCGCCGACATCATCGAGGTGGGCCTCCCGCACAGCGACCCGGTGCTCGACGGGCCGGTCATCCAGACCGCCGACGACATCGCGCTGCGCGGCGGCCTCAAGATCGCCGACATCATGCGTACCGTCCGTGAGACGCACGAGGCCACGGGCGCACCGATCCTCGTCATGACGTACTGGAACCCGATCGACCGCTACGGCGTGGAACGCTTCACCGCCGAGCTGGCCGAGGCGGGCGGCGCCGGGTGCATCCTGCCCGACCTCCCCGTTCAGGAGTCCGCGCTGTGGCGGGAGCACGCCGAGAAGCACGGTCTCGCCACCGTCTTCGTCGTCGCCCCGAGCAGCAAGGACGAGCGCCTCGCCACCATCACGGCCGCGGGCTCCGGATTCGTGTACGCCTCCTCGCTGATGGGCGTCACCGGCACCCGCGAATCGGTCGGCGAGCAGGCCCAGGACCTGGTGCGGCGCACCCGTGCCACCACGGACCTGCCCGTCTGCGTGGGTATCGGCGTGTCCACCGGCGAGCACGCCCAGCGGGTCGCCGGCTTCGCCGACGGTGTGATCGTCGGCTCGGCGTTCGTCAAGCGGATGCTGGACGCCCCGGACGAGGCAGCGGGTCTCGCCGCGGTCCGCGCGCTGGCGGCCGAACTGGCCGAGGGCGTTCGAAAGCGCTGACAGCGGGCGTCATCCGTACGGGTGGACCTGGGACCGGGGAGGCGCTGACGTGCCTCCCCGGTTCGTTTGCGCGGTGTGAGCGAGAACCAAGACCGTAGAAGAGCCGCACGCGACCGGCTGGCCCAGCAGCGTGAGCAGGACCGGGCGCGGGACCGCCGCCGCCGCACGCTGATCGTCTCGACCGCCGTGGTGGGGGTGCTGGCGCTGGCAGCCGTGATCGGCGTGATCGCGGCCAACGCCGGCAAGAACGACAAGGACAGCGAGGCCGGGCCCGCCGTCACCCCGTCCGGGGCGATGGGCAAGGACGGCCTCGCCCTCCAGGTCGGGGCCGACGACGCGCCGTCCACGCTCACGGTCTGGGAGGACTTCCGCTGCCCGGTCTGCGCCCAGTTCGAGAACACCTTCCGCGACACGATCACGGAGCTCACCGACAGCGGCCGGCTCAAGGTGGAGTACCACCTGGCCACGATCATCGACGGCAACCTCGGCGGCAGCGGTTCGCTGCGCGCGGCCAACGCGGCCGCCTGTGCCCAGGACGCAGGCAAGTTCGCCCCGTACCACGACACCCTCTTCCGCAATCAGCCCGCCGAGACCGACGACGCCTTCGGTGAGAACAGCAAGCTGATCGAGCTGGCCGGCAAGGTGAAGGGCCTGGACACGCCCGCCTTCCGCAGCTGTGTGGAGGACGGCACGCACGACAGCTGGGTCGAGAAGTCCAACAAGGCGTTCACCGAAGGCGGCTTCGAGGGCACCCCCACCGCCCTGCTCAACGGCGAGTCGATCTTCCCGAAGAAGGGGGACGAACAGATCTCCGACGCCAACATCAAGAAGTGGGTCGCCGAGGCCAACAAGGGCAAGAAGCCGGGCACGGTCGGGGCCACCCCCTGAGCCGGGCTCCGGGAGTGCTCCGCCGGGGCCCCGTTACCCAGAAGTTGCCGGACGGCTTGCCGTAGGTCCCGTCCGGCAAGGTAGCGTCGACCCCGTCATGAACCTTGCCTTCATTCCCAGCCCGTCGACCGGCGTGATCGAGCTAGGCCCGATCCCGCTCCGCGGCTACGCGTTCTGCATCATCATCGGTGTCTTCGTCGCCGTCTGGTTCGGCAACAAGCGCTGGGTCGCCAGAGGCGGCAAAGCCGGCACCGTCGCCGACATCGCCGTCTGGGCCGTGCCCTTCGGCCTGGTCGGCGGCAGGCTCTACCACGTGATCACCGACTACCAGCTGTACTTCAGCGACGGTGAGAACTGGGTGGACGCCTTCAAGATCTGGGAGGGCGGCCTCGGTATCTGGGGCGCGATCGCGCTCGGCGCGGTCGGTGCCTGGATCGGCTGCCGCCGCCGCGGGATCCCGCTCCCGGCCTGGGCGGACGCCCTGGCCCCCGGTATCGCCTTCGCCCAGGCGATCGGCCGCTGGGGCAACTGGTTCAACCAGGAGCTGTACGGCAAGCCGACCGACGTCCCCTGGGCGCTGAAGATCAGCGAGGGCACGAACCGGGTCGAGGGCACCTACCACCCGACGTTCCTGTACGAGTCCCTGTGGTGCGTCGGTGTCGCGCTCCTGGTCATCTGGGCGGACCGCCGCTTCAAGCTCGGACACGGCCGGGCCTTCGCGCTGTACGTCGCGGCCTACTGCGCGGGCCGCGGATGGATCGAGTACATGCGCGTCGACGAGGCGCACCACGTGCTGGGCCTGCGGCTCAACGTGTGGACCGCGATCATCGTGTTCGTGCTCGCCGTCGTCTACATCGTGATCTCGGCGAAGCTGCGCCCCGGCCGCGAGGAGATCGTCGAGCCCGCCGCGGTGAGCCTGACCGAGGATGACGAGAAGGCCGCCGACGCCCCGGGGGAGAACGGCTCCGAGGAGACCGCCCCGGAGACCGCCGCGGAGGAGTCCGGCACGCCGGCCCCCGGCGCCACCGAGGAGACCGGCTCGCAGACCCCCGAGGCCGACGGGACCCCGCAGAAGGCCGACCGGAGCTGACGCTCCCGCCCCGCACCGAGTGCGAAGGGGCCGCCGGACCACCACGGTCCGGCGGCCCCTTCCCCATGTACGGCCTCATCGGTGCGAGCGCGCCAACGCGAGGGTGCGTTCCGCGGTCGCGACCACCGCCGCGTCGACGAACCGCCCGTCCGGCAGGGCCTGCGCCCCCGCCTCGGCCCGGGAGGCCCCCACGATCTGCTCCGCCGCCTCCACCTCCCGCGCCGTCGGCCGGAACGCCCGCTCGATCACCGGCAGCTGCCGGGGATGGATCGCCGCCCGGCCGAGCAGCCCGAGATCCCTCCCGTGCGCACAGGACGACCGCAGCCCCGAAAGGTCCCGGACATCCGTGTACACCGACATCACGGGCGGGTCCAGCCCCGCCGCCCGGGCGGCGACCACCACACGGCTGCGCGGCCAGTCGAGACCGGCGTCGTCCCGTACCCCAAGATCCGCCCGGAGATCCGCCTCGCCCAGCGCGACACCCCGTACGGAGTGATGCGCCCCCGCGATCGAGTACGCGTGCTCGATCGCCAGCGCCGACTCCAGCAGCGGGTACAGCGGCACACCCGGGGCCAGGGCCGCGACATGGTGCACGGACGCCGCATGGGTGATCTTCGGGAGCCGCATCCCGGAGAGCCCCGCCAGCCCCACCAGCGCCTTAACGTCGTCCTCGCCGTGGACCCGGACATGGACCGGCACCGCCATCGGGTCCGCCGTGACCGGATCGGAGAGGAGTTCCGCCGTCGCCGACCGCGCGTACTCCTTGCGGTCCGGCGCGACGGCGTCCTCCAGGTCGATGATCACCACGTCCGCGCCCGAGCCGAGCGCCTTGCGGACCACCTCGGGCCGGTCCCCGGGAACGTACAGCCACGTCAGAGCCACCGCAGCGCAGCTCACAGCGCCCCCTCGTCCCGCAGCGCCGCGACCTCGGGGGCGCCGAGGCCGAGCTCGGCCAGGATCTCGTCCGTGTCCGCTCCGTGCGGCCGGCCGGCCCAGCGGACCGCCCCCGGCGTCTCCGAGAGCCGGAACAGCACGTTCTGCATCCGCAGCGGCCCCAGCTCGGGGTCGTCGACCTCGGTGATCGTGCCCAGCGCCCGGTACTGGGGGTCCTCCATCACATCCCGTACGTCCTGGATCGGTGCGATCGCCGCCTCGGCCTTCTCGAAGGCGTCCACCGCCTCCTCCCTGGTGCGCCGGGCGATCCAGTGGCCCACCGCCTCGTCGAGCTCGTCGGCGTGCTCGGCACGGGTGGTCCCGGCGGAGAACCACGGTTCCTCGATCAGCTCCGGGCGCCCCACCAGGCGCATCACGCGTTCCGCGACCGACTGGGCCGAGGTCGAGACGGCGACCCAGTGGCCGTCGGAGGTGCGGTAGGTGTTGCGCGGGGCGTTGTTGCGGGAGCGGTTCCCGGTCCGCGGCTGGACGTACCCGAGCTGGTCGTACCAGAGCGGCTGCGGTCCCAGCACGGTGAGGATCGGCTCGATGATCGCCATGTCCACCACCTGTCCCCGCCCGGTGAGGTCGCGCCCGGACAGCGCCGTCATCACCGCGTACGCCGTGGCGATCGCCGCGATCGAATCGGCCAGGCCGAACGGTGGCAGGGTCGGCGGCCCGTCCGGCTCCCCGGTGACGGCGGCGAAGCCGCTCATCGCCTCGGCGAGCGTGCCGAAGCCGGGCCGGTGGGCGTACGGGCCGGTCTGGCCGAAGCCCGTGACCCTGGCCAGGACCAGACGGGGGTTGACGGCACGGAGCTCCTCCCAGCCCAGACCCCAGCGCTCCAGGGTCCCGGGCCGGAAGTTCTCGACGATCACGTCGGTGTCCGCGGCCAGCCTCAGCAGCACGTCCCGGCCGCCCGGGGCGGACAGGTCGAGGGTCAGCGTGCGCTTGTTCCGGCCGAGCAGCTTCCACCACAGGCCGATCCCGTCCTTCGCGGGACCGTGACCGCGTGAGGGATCGGGCTTGCGGGGATGCTCGACCTTGATGACCTCGGCCCCGAAGTCCCCGAGCATGGTGGCCGCCAGGGGCCCGGCGAAGAGGGTGGCGAGGTCCAGGACCCGCAGGCCGGAGAGGGGAGCGGTCGTCGTACTCACAGGGCATCGATCTCGCTTCTGTACGGCATGGACGTGGAGGCACCCGGTCTCTGCACACAGAGCGCGGCGGCACAGGACGCCCAGGCCAGCGCCTCCGGTACGGACCGGCCCTCGCCGAGCGCCACGGCGAGCGTGCCGACGAAGGTGTCCCCGGCTCCGGTCGTGTCGACGGCGGTGACCTCGGGGGCGGGGAAGAGGACCCGCTCGCCCCCGCGGGCCGCGTACAGGCACCCCCTCCTCCCGAGCGTGATCACGACCTCGGGGACCTGTCGCAGCAGGATCTGGGCCGCGGCGTGCGGTTCCACGCACCCGGTGAGCGCCGCGGCCTCGTGCTCGTTGGGGATCAGCAGGTCGACGTCGTCCAGGAGCCCGGACGGCAGAGGCTGTACGGGGGAGGGGGTGAGGATCGTCCGTACACCCCGGGACTTCGCGGTCCGTGCTCCCTCCGCCACGACGGAGAGCGGGAGTTCCAGCTGGAGGAGGAGCAGGGCGGCCGCCGCGACGGCGGCTCTCTCCCCGGGGCCCAGCGCGGTCACGGTGCCGTTCGCACCGGGGATCACCACGATCGCGTTGGACCCCTCGTCGTCGACGACGATGTGCGCGGTGCCGCTGGGCCCGGCGACGGTGTGCAGCAGGTCGGTGTCCACACCGGCGTGCTCCAGGTTCGTCCGGAGCGACGAGCCGTACTCATCGGTCCCGACCGCCCCGATCATCACCACCTCGCCCCCCGCGCGGGCCGCGGCGACGGCCTGGTTGGCCCCCTTGCCGCCGGGCACGGTCCGGAACTCCCGCCCGGTGACGGTCTCCCCGCGCCCGGGGGCCCGGGCGACGTAGGCGACCAGGTCCATATTGGTGCTGCCGAGCACAGCGATGGCTGTCATGGGCGGCATACCTCCTGATGGGTCAGTTCCGCGAGGGTGTCGAAGCCGACGGAGCCGAAGCCGGCGACGGATGTGGCGAGACGGTTCTTGAGCGGTGCGGTCCACCGGTCGGGCAGGGCGGAGGCCCGCCCGGCCAGCAGGCCGGCGAGCGAACCGGCCGTCGCACCGTTCGAGTCGGTGTCCCAGCCGCCGGAGACCGCACAGCAGACCGAGCGGCCGAAGTCCCCGTCCGCGTGGGTGAGGGCGGCGGCGAGCAGTGCCGCGTTGGGCAGGACGTGCACCCAGTGGTGGGTGGAGCCGTACGCGTCGTGGAGGCGGTCCACGACCGTGTCGAAGTCGGGTTCGTCGCGGGCGGCCCGGACACCGAGGCGTACCGCGCGCGCGTACCGGGACCGGGGCGGCACCACCCGCAGCCCGGCCGCCAGGCAGCCGTGCACGTCCGTCTCGCCGCCGGCGGCCTCGGCGAGGGCGGCGGCGGTGAACATCGCGCCGTACACCCCGTTCGCCGTATGGGTGAGGATCGCGTCCCGGTGGGCCTGTTCCGCGGCGGCCCCCGGGTCCCCGGGATGCGTCCAGCCGTGCACATCGGCCCGGATCCGGGCGCCGATCCACTCCCGGAACGGGTTGCGGTGGCGTGCGGTGTCCGGCGGCTCGATCCCGTCGAGCAGGTTGCGGTACGCGATCCGCTCAGCGGTGAAGACACGGCCCGCCGGGAGCTCGTCCAGCCACAGCCGGGCCAGGTCGGAGGTGCTGAACCCGTGACCGTACCGCTGGAGCAGCAGCACGGTCAGCAAGGGGAAGTTGAGGTCGTCGTCCTCCGGCATCCCGTCGATGTTCTCGGCGAGGGAGGTGGGTGCGGAGCGGCGGTTCCACGGGTGGGCGGCGGCCAGCTCCGCGGGCAGCCCCCGGGCGGTGAACCAGGTGGTGAGCGGCCAGTTGCCGGTGGCGCGGGCCAGGGCGCGGATGCCGGCCAGGGGCAGCTTCTCGACCGGCTTGCCCAGCAGACAGCCGGCGGCCCGCCCCAGCCAGGCGGCATGCAGACGGTCGGGCCCGAAGGACAGCGGGCGGGCGCGCGGGGCGGGCCAGCGCGGGCACGCGGCCCGGATCCCGGCCAGGCCGGTCGGCTCGTCCTCGGCCGACGGGCAGTCCATCAGGGCGAGTTCGTCCAGGAGCTCCCCGGCGAGCGCACGCAGCCGACGCGGCGCGGCGAGCTCGGAGGCCCCCGCGCGCTCCGGGGCGGGGGTACCGCCCGCCGCATACCAGCGCCGCTCGACGTCCCCGGCGTCCCGGCCGTCCTGCGCGGCCTGGCGCAGCTCGTGGCCCACCAGGTCCTCGGGCTGGACCCATGTCAGGCGTACGGTCACCGGCCGTCGCCCGTCAGCACGGCGAACGCCGCCTCGTGCGCGCGACGCCTGGCCGTGTCCCGGGCGAAGACCTCCCGGGCCACCTCCGCGAGGGCGCGCGCGGGGGCGTGCAGATCGAGGCGGCTGGCCTCGGCGACCGTCTTCACCCAGGCCGCGGGGATGCCCTGCTCGCCGTGGAGCGCACCCGCGAGCGCGCCGCTCATCGTGGCGATCGAGTCGCAGTCCCGGCCGTAGTTGACCGAGCCGAGCACCGAGCGCCGGTAGTCGCCGCCGCCGACGAGCAGCATGCCGAGCGCGATCGGCAGCTCCTCGACGGAGTGCAGCCGGGAGGGCCGCCGGGCGCCCAGCGAGGGGTCGCGGTAGTGCGGCCCCACCGTGTCGAACGGGGCGACCGCCGCGCGCAGCGGCACCAGCGCCGACTCGAAGTCCGAGTGACCGGCGGCCACTTCGCACACCGCTTCGATCGCCGACCGGGTGCCGTCCTTGGCCAGCCGCAGAGCGGTCGCGACGACCGAGGCGGGGGTCGCGCCGGGGACGCACGCGGCGGCGACGGCCGCGGCCAGGACCCCGGCCGCCTCTCGGCCGTACGAGGACTGGTGGGCGCCCGCGACATCCAGCGCCTCCGCGTACGCGGCCTCCGGGTCGGCCGCGTTCACCAGGCCGACCGGGGCCATGTACATCGCCGCCCCGCAGTTGACGATGTTCCCGGAGCCCGCCTCGCGGGGGTCGGCGTGCCCGTAGTGCAGCCGGGTGACGATCCACTTCTCGGCGAGGAAGATCCGCTGCAAGGGGAGCGCCTCGGCCTCCAGTTCCGGGATCCAGCGGGGCCGGGACATCAGGTCGGGGACGAGGTGGTCGGCGACGGAGTACGCGTCGAGGTGGCCGCGCACCCTCTCGTACACCCGGACCAGGGCATGGGTCATCAGGGTGTCGTCGGTGACGTGCCCGTCGCCCTTGTGGTACGGGGCGATGGGGCGCGCCGTGCGCCAGTCGTCGCCGTACCAGGGCCCGACGACGCCGGTCACCCGGCCGCCGTGCCGCTCGGCGATCTGCTCGGGTGTCCAGCCCTCGACGGGTCCGCCGAGCGCGTCCCCCACGGCCGCGCCGACGAGGGCTCCGGTGACGCGTTCATCCAGGGTGAGTGTCGTGATGGTCGTGCCGGCCTCGCGCGGTGCGGATGTTTTGTGTGCCATGTCGGGATTGTCCACCCGGGGTGGCTGGTTCTGTGGCTGCCAGCAGCCCGGCGAGTTCGATGAGGTCCGTGCCGGCGAGCCGGGGCAGCGCGCACCCGGCCAGCGTCCGGCAGGCCTCCCGCCAGCCCGCCGGCACGGTCGCCGTCCCGCCCAGCGCCCCGGTCAGGGCCCCGGCCAGCGCCGGCGCCGAATCGGCGACCCGGGACAGGCAGGCCGCCGCGGGCACGGCCTGGGCGAAGTCGCCCCGGGCGGCGGTCGTCAGGGCCAGGGCGACCGGCACGGTCTCGGCGGCGGCGATGCCGTAGCTGTAGACGTGGTCCACGATCTGGTGTTCCAGCACGGGGACGAGCGCGAAGGCGCCCGCCGCCTCGCCCGCGAACTCCCGGGCCAGCCGCACCGCGTGGACGGCGTTGCGCGCGATCTCGGTGCCCTCGGGAAGCTGGCCGAGCGCGGCGTTCACCACCGTGTCGACGTCCGCCCCGGCCAGGGCCTCGGCGATCGCGGCGGCGATCGCGCGGGCGCCGTGCACCCCGTCGCCGTCCTGCGTGTACCGGGCGTCGAACTCGGCGAGCCCGGCCGCCGCCACAGGATCGCCGGGGTGCACGACCGCGAGCACGGCGGCCCGCACACAGGCCGCGTCGTCGAAGTAGTGCGGATTGTCGTGGCCGGTGGCGGGCGGACGCAGCCCGGCGGCCAGATTGCCGAGCCCGGCCCGTACGGAGATCCGCGCCCGCAGCGGAAGGACGGCCGACTCGACCTCGGGCGCCCGGGCGCTCGCGGCGGCCACCTTCGCCGCCAGCGCGTTCCACGAACGGTCGACCGCGTCCCGCATCCGGTGGCCGGGGGAGAGGTCCGGCGCGTGGTCGGCCGCGGCGGCCAGCACGGTCCGCGCGGAGAACGCGGCCCACTCGGCGTCGTCGGACGGACCGAGCCGCAGCGGCTCGGGCGGCTGGTTGAGGGCGATGGGCACGGGGAGGGTCGTCGTCGCGTTCTGCTCCGCGAAGGTGTCCAGCTCCCTGGTGAGCCGCCTCGTCCACTCCGGCATCCGCGCGGCACGGTGCCGCGCGGCGGGCCACCCGGCCGCGTCGCCGGCGGCCAGTCCGAGCAGCAGACCCTCGATCCTGGCCCGTCTGTCCGGTGAGCCCCGGCCCCTGGCGCCGCCCTCGGCCCCCGGCCCCGGGGTGATCGTGATGGCCACGTGCGGGGCGGATCCGGCCGGTTCGGCAGGCGCGTCCCGTCCGGCCGCACGCGGGGCGGCTCCCGGCGTGGCGGGGGCGTCCCGCCGGGGGCCGCGGGCGGCGCTCACCGGGCGTCCTGCCGGACACCCGAGGCCGGAGCGGCCGGGGCGGTGCGTACGGGGGTGTGCCACGGGGCGCCCGGCGGTCGTACCCGCGGGGATACGGAAGTGGCGGCGTGCCCCCGGTCCGGATCCGGCGGGCCCTCCCCGTCGTCCGGGGTCAGCAGATCCGCGATGTCCAGCACGTGGTAGCCCCGCATGGACGGCAGGCAGCTGCCCCGCACCGGGCCGATCGCCGCCGCCCAGTCGCGGGGAATCGCCGACGCCCCGTGCAGGGCGCCGGCCAGCGCGCCCGCCACGGCGGCCGTGGTGTCGGCGTCCCGGCCCATGTTCACCGCCGTGAGCACCGCCGTACGGAAATCACCGCGCGCCGCCGTGAGGGCGCCGAAGGCCAGACCCACCGCCTCCGGCGCCAGATCCGTCCACGGATAGCCGCCGATCACCACCGCGGACCGCACCGCGCGCTCCCCGGCCAGCCGGTCCGGGTACGAGCGCTGCGCGGCCGTCACCGCGCGGCGCAGCGAACGGGCCGTCCAGGAGTCCATCGGCACGACCGAGAGCGCTGCCGCGATCACCGAGGCCAGCCCCGCCCCCACCATCGCGGCCGCCACCCCCGCGGCGACGGCCTGCCCGCCGTAGATGCCCTCCCCTTCATGGCTGACCCGGCCGTCCACCGCCACCAGGCGCGCGGCCTCGGCGGGACGGCCCGCCGCGAACACCCCGAACGGCGCCGCCCGCATCGCCAGACCGTCGCTCCAGGCGTGCCGGTGCTGCGCGGAGATCGGGGCGGCCAGCCCGCGCCGCAGATTCTCCAGCGTCCCGCGCTCGCTGAATCCGGCTCCCCGGAACGGACCCTCGTCCAGATCCGCGATCCAGTGGTGCCAGGCCCGTTCGACGTGCGAGACGGTGAGCGCCGATCCGTGCCTGGCCAGCAGCAGCCCGGAGAAGATCGCGTACTCGGTGTCGTCGGTCCCCGCCGGATCGTCACTGACGAAGCCCTCGATGCGGCCCCAGCGGCGGCGGATCTCGGACGGGCGCATGTTCTCCGCCGGCGCTCCGAGCGCGTCCCCCACCGCGAGTCCCAGCAGCGCCCCCCGCGCCCGGTCACCCGTGCCCGCCGCCGGACCGTCCGCCATGAGCTCCATCGTGTCGACCCTTCACTCGCGCCCGGAACAACCGGATACGAGAGGTTTCCCCGATCGACCGAAGAGAGGCTCGTATTTCGTATAAATCGGCCGCCCGGGTGACGCCCGCCAGGCAGGTAAGTTCGGCCTTCCTTGCTGGCGGGAGGCCTTTTTCGTGCGTACTTTCGACGGTGTGGAGCGGGAAGAGCACCTTGGGGACCGCTCCCGGAGAAGGGGAGAGCTGTGTCCATCATCGAGACCGACGCCGTACTGCACGAGGCCCACCGCGACAACCACACGCACCGTGACGTCAACGGCGGCTGGCTGCGGCCCGCGGTGTTCGGCGCCATGGACGGCCTCGTCTCCAACCTCGCCCTGATGACGGGCGTGGCCGGAGGGGCGGTCTCCCAGCAGACCATCGTCATCACCGGCCTGGCCGGGCTCGCCGCAGGCGCGTTCTCGATGGCCGCGGGGGAGTACACCTCCGTCGCCTCGCAGCGCGAACTCGTCGAGGCCGAGCTCGCCGTCGAGCGGCGCGAGCTGCGCAAGCACCCCAAGGACGAGATGCGGGAGCTCGCCGCGCTCTACGAGTCCCGCGGGGTCGAGCCCGCCCTCGCCCAGGAGGTCGCGCGCCAGCTCTCCAGGGACCCGGAGCAGGCGCTCGAGATACACGCCCGCGAGGAGCTGGGCATCGACCCGGGTGACCTGCCCTCGCCCCTCGTCGCCGCCCTGTCCTCCTTCGGTGCCTTCGCCCTGGGTGCCCTGCTGCCCGTGCTGCCCTTCCTGCTGGGCGCCACCGAGATGTGGCCCGCCGTGCTCCTCGCCCTGGCCGGCCTCTTCGGCTGCGGCGCCGTCGTGGCCAGGGTGACGGCACGGACCTGGTGGTTCAGCGGACTGCGTCAGCTCGTGCTCGGCGGGGCCGCCGCTGCGGTCACGTACGGCCTGGGCACGCTCTTCGGTGTGGCCGTCGGCTGAGGTGGCCGGACAGTGCCCGGGAGCCCGCCCGCCGGACGGGATTTCCCGGGCACCCTTGCGTTGTCGCACCGGTGTGACGTACCTCTTGACGCACGTCACTGGGCGGATCGGGTGAGCGCCCCGTAAAATGAGACACTATGCAGCGCTACACATAAGTAGCCGTTACTCGGCGGTTTCGATTCCATGACCGCTGGGCAATAGCCGTAGACACCTGCGGGCAACGACGCCTGCTCTCTGCGGTATCCCCGGACAGTGATCCACCATGATCCTTCCGATCGTGACCCATCGGCACCACGGCTCCGTGGTGTCCGCATGTTGGAACGGGCTATTCGCTTTTTGAGAAGCGTTCCATCATGTAACCTGCACGAAATTTCGCAGAGGGCCAGCGTCGTCCCTCGGCACAGCACATGCCACGACGACGACGGGAGAGCCAATGCGTTCCGACGCCTGGTCGCCCATGGACGGTCGCCCTGTCCAGCAGGGGATGTACGACCCCCGTAACGAGCACGACGCCTGTGGTGTCGGGTTCGTGGCCACTCTGACCGGTGTGGCCAGCCATGAGCTGGTCGAGCAGGCGCTGACCGTACTGCGCAACCTCGAACACCGCGGCGCCACCGGATCCGAACCCGACTCGGGTGACGGCGCCGGCATTCTCCTTCAGGTCCCGGACGCCTTCCTCCGCGAAGAGGCGGCGTTCGAGCTGCCCGAGGCCGGCTCCTACGCCGTCGGCATCGCGTTCCTCCCCGCGGACGACTCCACGGACTCCGTCAAGAAGATCGAGAAGATCGCCGCCGAAGAGGGCCTCGACGTCCTCGGCTGGCGCGAGGTCCCGGTCACCCCGGACATCCTCGGCAAGGGCGCCCGCGCCACGATGCCCGAATTCCGCCAGCTCGTCGTCGCCGACGGCGAGAGCACCGGCATCGTCCTGGACCGCAAGGCGTTCGTCCTGCGCAAGCGCGCCGAGCGTGAGGCCGGGGTGTACTTCCCCTCGCTCTCCGCACGCACGATCGTCTACAAGGGCATGCTCACCACCGGGCAGCTGGAGCCGTTCTTCCCGGACCTCTCCGACCGCCGCTTCGCCACCGCGGTCGCGCTGGTCCACTCCCGCTTCTCCACCAACACCTTCCCCAGCTGGCCGCTCGCCCACCCGTACCGCTTCGTCGCCCACAACGGCGAGATCAACACGGTCAAGGGCAACCGCAACTGGATGAAGGCCCGCGAGTCCCAGCTCGCCTCCAGCCTCTTCGGCGAGGCGAAGCTCGACCGGATCTTCCCCGTCTGCACCCCGGACGCCTCCGACTCCGCCTCCTTCGACGAGGTCCTGGAGCTGCTCCACCTCGGCGGCCGCTCCCTGCCCCACTCGGTGCTGATGATGGTCCCCGAGGCATGGGAGAACCACGCCTCCATGGACCCGGCCCGCCGCGCCTTCTACCAGTACCACTCCACGATGATGGAGCCCTGGGACGGCCCGGCCTGCGTCACCTTCACCGACGGCACCCAGGTCGGCGCGGTCCTCGACCGCAACGGCCTGCGCCCCGGCCGCTACTGGGTCACCGACGACGGCCTCGTCGTCCTCTCCTCCGAGGTCGGCGTCCTGGACATCGACCCGGCCAAGGTCGTCCGCAAGGGCCGCCTGCAGCCCGGCAGGATGTTCCTCGTCGACACCGCCGAGCACCGCATCGTCGAGGACGACGAGATCAAGGCGTCCCTGGCCGCCGAGAACCCGTACGAGGAGTGGCTGGAAACCGGCGAGATCGAGCTCGAGGACCTCCCCGAGCGCGAGCACATCGTCCACACCCACGCCTCGGTCACCCGCCGCCAGCAGACCTTCGGCTACACCGAGGAGGAGCTCCGCGTCCTCCTCGCCCCGATGGCCCGCACCGCCGGCGAACCCCTCGGCTCCATGGGCACCGACTCGCCGATCGCCGCGCTCTCCGAGCGTCCCCGGCTGCTCTTCGACTACTTCACCCAGCTCTTCGCCCAGGTCACCAACCCGCCGCTGGACGCCATCCGCGAGGAGCTCGTCACCTCGCTGCGCTCCACGCTCGGCCCCCAGGGCAACATCCTGGAGCCGACCGCAGCCGCCTGCCGCGCCGTCACGCTGCCCTTCCCGGTGATCGACAACGACGAGCTGGCCAAGCTCATACACATCAACGCCGACGGCGACATGCCGGGAATGAAGGCCGCGACCCTCTCCGGCCTCTACCGCGTCAGCGGCGGCGGCGAGGCACTCGCCGCCCGGATCGAGCAGATCACCACCGAGGTCGACGCCGCCATAGAGGACGGCGCTCGCCTCATCGTCCTCTCCGACCGGCACTCCGACGCCGAGCACGCACCGATCCCCTCGCTGCTGCTCACCTCGGCCGTCCACCACCACCTCATCCGCACCAAGCAGCGCACCCAGGTGGGCCTGCTGGTCGAGGCCGGCGACGTCCGCGAGGTCCACCACGTCGCGCTGCTCATCGGTTACGGCGCCGCCGCCGTCAACCCGTACCTCGCGATGGAGTCCGTCGAGGACCTCGTCCGCGCCGGTACGTTCATCGAGGGCATCGAACCCGAGCTGGCCATCCGCAACCTGATCTACGCCCTCGGCAAGGGCGTCCTGAAGGTCATGTCCAAGATGGGCATCTCGACCGTCGCCTCCTACCGAGGCGCCCAGGTCTTCGAGGCCGTCGGCCTCGACGAGGCATTCGTCGCCCAGTACTTCAACGGCACCGCCACCAAGATCGGCGGCGCCGGACTCGACGTCGTCGCCAAGGAGGTCGCCGCCCGGCACACCAAGGCGTACCCCGCCTCCGGCATCTCCGCGTCGCACCGCGCGCTGGAGATCGGCGGCGAGTACCAGTGGCGCCGCGAGGGCGAGCCGCACCTGTTCGACCCGGAGACGGTCTTCCGCCTCCAGCACGCCACCCGCAACCGCCGGTACGACATCTTCAAGAAGTACACCGGCCGGGTCAACGAGCAGTCCGAGCGCCTCATGACGCTCCGCGGGCTCTTCGGCTTCAAGAGCGGCCGCGAGCCGATCTCCATCGACGAGGTCGAGTCCGCCTCCGACATCGTCAAGCGCTTCTCCACCGGCGCCATGTCGTACGGCTCCATCTCCCAGGAGGCGCACGAGACGCTCGCCGTCGCCATGAACCAGCTGGGCGGCAAGTCCAACACCGGCGAGGGCGGCGAGGACGCCGAGCGCCTCTACGACCCGGCACGCCGCTCGTCCATCAAGCAGGTCGCCTCCGGCCGCTTCGGTGTCACCAGCGAGTACCTGGTCAACGCGGACGACATCCAGATCAAGATGGCGCAGGGCGCCAAGCCCGGCGAGGGCGGCCAGCTGCCCGGCCACAAGGTCTACCCGTGGGTCGCCAAGACCCGGCACTCCACCCCGGGCGTCGGCCTGATCTCGCCCCCGCCGCACCACGACATCTACTCCATCGAGGACCTGGCTCAGCTGATCCACGACCTCAAGAACGCCAACCCGGCGGCCCGCGTCCACGTGAAGCTGGTCTCCGAGGTCGGTGTCGGCACGGTCGCCGCGGGTGTCTCCAAGGCCCACGCGGACGTCGTCCTCATCTCCGGCCACGACGGCGGCACGGGCGCCTCCCCGCTCACCTCCCTCAAGCACGCGGGCGGCCCCTGGGAGCTCGGCCTCGCCGAGACCCAGCAGACCCTGCTGCTCAACGGCCTGCGCGACCGCATCGTCGTCCAGACCGACGGCCAGCTCAAGACCGGCCGCGACGTCGTCATCGCCGCACTGCTGGGCGCCGAGGAGTTCGGTTTCGCGACCGCGCCGCTCGTCGTCTCCGGCTGCGTCATGATGCGCGTCTGCCACCTCGACACCTGCCCGGTCGGCATCGCGACCCAGAACCCCGTCCTGCGCGAGCGGTTCTCCGGCAAGGCCGAGTACATCGTCAACTTCTTCGAGTTCATCGCCGAAGAGGTCCGCGAGATCCTCGCCGAGCTCGGCTTCCGCACGATCGAGGAAGCCGTCGGCCACGCCGAACTCCTCGACACCGAGCGGGCCGTCACCCACTGGAAGGCACAGGGCCTCGACCTCGAGCCCCTCTTCTACGTGCCCGAGCTCCCCGAGGGCGCGGTGCGCCACCAGATCGCCGAGCAGGACCACGGACTGGCCAAGGCCCTCGACAACGAGCTGATCAAGCTCGCCGCCGACGCACTGGACGCCGACAGCGCCGAGGCCGCCCAGCCCGTCAGGGCACAGATCGCGATCCGCAACATCAACCGGACCGTCGGCACCATGCTCGGCCACGAGGTGACCAAGAAGTTCGGCGGTGCGGGCCTGCCCGACGACACCATCGACATCACCTTCACCGGGTCCGCCGGCCAGTCCTTCGGCGCGTTCGTACCGCGCGGTGTGACGCTGCGCCTGGAGGGCGACGCCAACGACTACGTCGGCAAGGGCCTCTCCGGCGGCCGCGTCATCGTCCGCCCGGACCGCGGCGCCGACCACCTCGCCGAGTACTCCACCATCGCCGGCAACACCATCGGCTACGGTGCGACCGGCGGCGAGCTCTTCCTCCGCGGCCGGACCGGCGAGCGCTTCTGCGTCCGCAACTCGGGTGCCACGGTCGTCTCGGAAGGCGTGGGCGACCACGGCTGCGAATACATGACCGGCGGCCACGCCGTGGTCCTCGGCGAGACCGGACGCAACTTCGCCGCAGGCATGTCCGGCGGCATCGCGTACGTCATCGACCTCGACCTCGACAACGTCAACACCGGCAACATCGGCGCCGTCGAGCTCCTCGACGACACCGACAAGCAGTGGCTGCACGACGTCGTGCGCCGCCACCAGGAGGAGACCGGCTCCACGGTCGCCGAGAAGCTGCTGGCCGACTGGGACACCGCGGTCAGCCGCTTCAGCAAGATCATCCCGTCCACCTACAAGGCAGTGCTCGCCGCCAAGGACGCCGCTGAGCTCGCCGGTCTCTCCGAGCAGGAGACCACCGAGAAGATGATGGAGGCGGCGACCAATGGCTGACCCCAAGGGCTTCCTGACCACCGGACGCGAGGTCGCCGAGACCCGCCCCGTCGGCGAGCGTGTCAAGGACTGGAACGAGGTCTACGTTCCGGGATCGCTGCTCCCGATCATCAGCAAGCAGGCCGGCCGCTGCATGGACTGCGGCATCCCGTTCTGCCACAACGGCTGTCCGCTCGGAAACCTCATCCCCGAGTGGAACGACTACGCCTACCGCGAGGACTGGTCGGCGGCGTCCGAGCGCCTGCACGCCACGAACAACTTCCCGGAATTCACGGGCCGCCTGTGCCCCGCCCCGTGCGAGTCGGCGTGCGTCCTCGGCATCAACCAGCCGGCCGTCACCATCAAGAACGTCGAAGTCTCCATCATCGACAAGGCGTGGGACAGCGGCGACGTCACCCCGCAGCCGCCCGAGCGCCTCTCGGGCAAGACCGTCGCGGTCATCGGCTCCGGCCCGGCGGGACTCGCCGCGGCCCAGCAGCTGACCCGCGCCGGCCACACCGTCGCCGTCTTCGAGCGCGCGGACCGCATCGGAGGACTCCTCCGCTACGGCATCCCCGAGTTCAAGATGGAGAAGTCGCACATCAACCGCCGCATCGAGCAGATGCGCGCGGAAGGCACCAAGTTCCGCACGGAGGTGGAGATCGGCAAGGACATCGACGCCGCGAAGCTCCGCCGCCGCTACGACGCGGTCGTCATCGCCGCCGGTGCCACCGTCTCCCGCGACCTGCCCGTCCCGGGCCGCGACCTGCGCGGCGTGCACTTCGCGATGGAGTACCTCCCGCTCGCCAACAAGGTGCAGGAGGGCGACCTCACCGTCTCCCCGATCACCGCCGAGGGCAAGCACGTCGTCGTCATCGGCGGCGGCGACACCGGCGCCGACTGCGTCGGCACCGCCCACCGGCAGGGCGCAGCCTCCGTCACCCAGCTGGAGATCATGCCGCAGCCGGGTGCGGAGCGTAACGCCAACCAGCCCTGGCCGACCTTCCCCATGCTCTACAAGGTCACCTCCGCGCACGAGGAGGGCGGCGAGCGGATCTACTCCGTCTCCACCACCCACTTCGAGGGCGACGAGGACGGCAACGTCCAGTCCCTGCACCTCATCGAGGTGGAGTTCAAGGACGGCAAGCTGGAGCAGAAGGCCGGCACCGAGCGCGTCATCCCCGCCCAGCTCGTCACCCTGGCCATGGGCTTCACCGGCACCGACCAGGCCAACGGCCTCGTCCAGCAGTTCGGCCTCGACCTCGACGAGCGCGGCAACATCGCACGCGACGAGAACTACGCGACCAACGTCGACGGCGTCTACGTCGCCGGTGACGCGGGCCGCGGCCAGTCCCTCATCGTCTGGGCCATCGCCGAGGGCCGCTCCGCGGCGCGCGGCGTGGACCGCTTCCTGACCGGGACCAGTGCCCTGCACGCCCCGATCCGCCCGACGGACCGTTCCCTGACGGTCTGACCACGGCACACAGACGTCCCGTACAACGGCGTACGGAACTGAACGCGGCGCCCGCCCCCGTCCCCGACCGGACAAGGGCGGGCGCCGCGACGCGTCCGGGACCCCGCGGGATCAGCTCACCAGCGCCAGCGCGGACACGGCTGCCAGGGTGCCCGCCACCGACAGCAGCAGTCCGGTCCCCATGAAACGGCCCAGGGCGATCCGCGTCCCGTGCCGGCGGCACCGCTCGAACCACAGCAGCGTCGCCAGGGACGCCCACGGGGTGACGAGCGGCCCCACATTGACCCCGATCAGCAGAGCCAGCAACTGCTGGTGGTTCTCCGCCGGGACGACCGCCTCACCCGCCAGATAGGCGGGCAGGTTGTTCAGTACGTTCGACAGACCCGCCCCCACCGCCGCCGACCGCAGCAACCCCAGGAGGCCGTCGCCGGAACCCAGCGCCGACTCCAGCAACTCGTGCAGGCCGTGCGCGTCGACCGTCTCCACCACCAGGAACATCCCCGGGACCAGCACCAGCAGCCGCCACGGCACCAGCGACAGCCGCAGCTCCTGCCTGCGCCGTACGGCGAACGCCACCACGACGACCACCATCCCCGTCAGCGACACCGACCAGAGCGGAACGTCCGCCACCAGGATCGCCAGCAGGAACCCCCCACAGGCCACCGCGCAGATCCGCAGCAGGACGGGATCCGCGGCCACCGGCACCGGTGGCGGGGTGTACCGGGCCCGGCCCTCGCCGCGCCGGCCGGGCCGCCAGTAGAAGATCCACAGACAGGCCGCCGTCGCGGCGATCGACGCGAGCTGGGGCAGCCACATGACCGCGGCGAGACCGGACGCCGAGAGCGCCACCCGGTCCGCCGCCAGCAGATTCGTCAGGTTCGAGACCGGCAGCAGCAGACTCGCCGTGTTGGCCAGCCACACCGTCGTCATCGCCAGCGGCACCGGCGCGATCCCCACCCGGGCGGCCAGCGCCAGCATGACCGGGGTGAGCAGCACCGCCGTGGTGTCCAGGTTCAGCGCGATCGTGGTGAGCGAGGCGAACGCCACACACAGCCCGAAGAGCAGCGGATAACGCCCCCGCCCCGCCCGGGCCAACCAGGCCGCCACCACATCGAAGACCTGCGCCCGGCCCGTCAGCTCGGCCATCACGATCACGGTGCCCAGGAACGCCAGCAGCGGCCCGACGCGCCGCATCTCCTGCGCGGCGGGCCCCGGGGGCAACAGCCCCGTCACCACCGCGAGCAGCCCCAGGACCAGCAGCCCCCCGGCGAGCCGGTCGAGCGGGTGCAGCCGCCGGACCCGTCCGCCCGCGTCCTCACCCCCACGACCGGGCTCTGCCTCCGGCCTCTCTCTCACCATGGGACGATGGTCCCAGAAAGTGGACTCACCTCCGTGACCGGCGGGTTCCCGTCAGACCGCGCCCGTCAGAGCCGCCGTCCGGACGGCGACCACCGCCGCCAGCAGCACCACCAGGACCGCCCCGCCCGCCAGCTGCGTCGCGGACGTCCGCAGCTTCGCCGGCGCGTACGCGAGCCCGTAGGTCACCAGCCCACCGGTCAGCAGCCCGCCCAGGTGGCCCTCCCACGAGGTGAACGCGGCGGAGATCACCATCCAGAGCAGGAAGCCCGCCATGAAGCGGTTGACCGCCCGCATGTCCCGGCCCAGCCGCCGGTTGATGACGTAGAAGGACGCCGCCAGACCGAAGACCGCCCCCGAGGCGCCGACCGCCGTCGTCTCCGGCGAGACCACGTACACGAGCACCGAACCGCCCACCGCGGACAGCAGATACAGCGCCAGATACCGCGCCCGGCCCAGCTGTCCCTCGACGGCCCTGCCGATGTTCCACAACGCCAGCATGTTGAAGAGGAGGTGCATCACACCGAACGACGCGTCCGGCGGCAGATGCAGGAAGGTGCCCGTCAGCAGCCGGTACCACTCACCGTCCGCCACCCCGCTCAGCTCGAAACCGGGGTAGGTCTCGCCCTTGTAGTAGTACTGCTCGCCCGAGGAGTCGACCAGCACCGCCCCGAGCATCCCGAACCGGTCCACCGTCCCGGCCCGGACGACCTCGACGACGTACGCCACGATGTTCAGCGCCATCAGCGCGTACGTCACGACCGGCGTGGCGGCGCCCGGCACCGCGCCGCCGAACAGCGAGCGGGCCTGCCGGACCGAGCGCTGCCCCTCCTGCACGCACTCCACGCAGTGGTGCCCCACGGACGCCTCACGCATGCAGTCGGGGCAGATGTACCGGTCGCAGCGCGTGCAGCGCACATACGTCTCGTACGACGGGTGGCGATAACACGCGGTGGCGGCGGCCGTCATGGCCGGCTCCTTCAGTCGTGGACGGAGGGCCGCGGGGGCGGCGGCGCTCAAGATAGCGAACGCGGGTGAGGCGGAGCACACCTGGGGCCGGGGGACCGCGCCCGGAAACCAACGCCCCGTGGGCGCTGAGCCGGGCCCGGCGGCGTCCGATCCGGTGACACGGAAAGAAACACGACAGAAGATGTCTGGTTTACGGGGTTCGATGGCACCTATGACACCGCACGTGACACCCGCTTCCTGGCAGGACTTCCGCACGGCGGAACCGGACTTCGCCGACACCGTGCGGAAGCGGTTCCAGCTGTACAAGCACCACGTCCTCGCGACCCTGCGCTCCGACGGCTCGCCCCGGGTCACCGGCCTGGAGGTGGACTTCCGCATGGACGCTCTGTGGCTGGGCATGATGCCCGGCTCCCGCAAGGCACTGGACCTGCGGCGTGACCCGCGCTTCGCCGTCCACGCCAATCCCGGGCCGGACGCGGAGATGGCCGACGGGGACGTACGCGTCTCCGGACGGGCGGTGGAGATCACCGACACCGCCGTGCTGGCTCGTTTCGTCGACGAGGCGGCCCCGCCGGAGCCCTTCCTCCTCTTTCGCGCCGAACCCACCGAGGTGGTCCGCACGGCGATCGACGGCGACGACCTCGTCGTACAGGTCTGGCGACCCGGCCACCCGCTGCGCACCCTGCGCAGGGGCAACGACGACAGTCCGGTACGGGAAGGCTGACGCAGGGGCGTCTCCGCGGCGGCTCTGGGCGGTCCTGGGCGGTCCTGGGGCGGCTCACCTGTACGGCGTAACCCCTGGCCCCGGATTCGACCGCCGGCCGGCTCGTGGCCGGGGAGCGCGCCGCTACGGCATCCAGGTGAATCCGCCTCCAGGACGGGGAGGTCCGGCCCTCATGGACCGCGCGGCGGAACGTCGTCCTCCGCCGCCCGCCGTAGGGCGCCCGGCCCTAGGGGGAACAGGGCGGGAAGCATCCGGGAACGATTCCGGAACCGGTCATGAACGGCCACCCTTACCCCGCTGGTCAGCACGCCCTCCGGCGCGCCGAGGGCCGAGTGATCTGCCGCCCGCCGACGGAACGTGCTACGGTTGCCGAGTTGCAGTTTTGGTACCCATGAACTTTATGTGCGCCTGACGGGAACCCTCCTCAGGCGCTTTATTGTTTTCCGGCTTTCTCCGGATGGGGCTCAATGCGGCGACTTGGAATTCGTAAAGTGCGGATTTCCGGCACTGCACCTCTTTTAGGAGAATGACATGGCTACTGGAACCGTGAAGTGGTTCAACTCGGAAAAGGGCTTCGGCTTCATCGAGCAGGACGGCGGCGGCGCCGACGTCTTCGCCCACTACTCGAACATCGCCACCCAGGGCTTCCGTGAGCTCCAGGAGGGCCAGAAGGTCTCCTTCGACGTCACGCAGGGCCAGAAGGGCCCGCAGGCGGAGAACATCGTCCCGGCCTAATTGCCGGACGCGTACCTCGCGACCGGGGCCCGCACCGTGAAGGTGCGGGCCCCGGTTTGTGCTGTTTCCGACTCATCCTTTCCCGGTTCGGTTCCGCAACCGGGACACCTGCTCTGTGCTTGCATCCTGGGGCGCACATCAAGCAGTCCACAGCAGTCGGCAGTAACCCCAGGAATCCCCCAGGAGGGCAATTCCGTATGACCCGCTCCGAACGCCAGGACCGACCCACCCGCAACCGCCCGATAAAGGGCCGCGGCACGGACCGGCCGCAGGCGAACACCCGAGGATCCGGCAAGGCACCGGCCCGCCGCAGGACCGCGCCCGCACAGGGCGGCGAATTCGCCCTGCCGGAGACGCTGACCCCCGCGCTGCCGGCCGTCGACGCCTTCGCCGACCTGGACATGCCCGCCGCGCTGCTGAAGACGCTCGCCGCACAGGGCGTGACCGACCCCTTCCCGATCCAGGGCGCCACCCTGCCGAACTCGCTGGCCGGCCGGGACATCCTCGGCCGCGGCCGCACCGGCTCGGGCAAGACCCTGGCCTTCGGCCTGGCACTGCTCGCCCGCACCGCCGGACGCCGCTCCGAGCCGCACGCACCGCTGGCACTCGTCCTCGTCCCCACCCGCGAGCTCGCCCAGCAGGTCACCGACGCGCTGACCCCGTACGCCACCTCCGTCAACCTGCGCGTCGCCACCGTCGTCGGCGGCATGTCGATCAGCCGGCAGTCCGGCGCGCTGCGCCGCGGCGCCGAGGTGCTCGTCGCCACCCCGGGGCGGCTGAAGGACCTCATCGAGCGTGGCGACTGCCGGCTCGACGAGGTCGCGATCACCGTCCTCGACGAGGCCGACCAGATGGCCGACATGGGCTTCATGCCGCAGGTCGTCGCGCTGCTCAAGCAGGTCGAGCCGGACGGCCAGCGGATGCTGTTCTCCGCGACCCTCGACAAGAACATCGACCGGCTGGTCAAGATGTTCCTCACCGACCCGGTCGTGCACTCCGTGGACCCGTCCGCCGGCGCGGTCACCACGATGGAGCACCACGTGCTCCACGTCCTGGACGAGACGGACAAGAAGGCGGTCGCGACGAAGATCGCCGCCCGTGACGGCCGCGTGATCATGTTCGTCGACACCAAGCGTGCCGCCGACCGCTTCGCCAAGCGGCTGCTCGCCAGCGGCGTGCGGGCCGCGGCCCTGCACGGCGGCCGGTCCCAGCCGCAGCGCAACCGGACGCTGGACCAGTTCAAGAACGGGCAGGTCACCGCGCTCGTCGCGACGAACGTGGCGGCCCGTGGCATCCACATCGACGACCTCGACCTGGTCGTCAACGTGGACCCGCCGACCGACCACAAGGACTACCTCCACCGAGGCGGGCGCACCGCGCGTGCCGGGGAGTCCGGCAGCGTCGTCACGCTCGTGCTGCCCGAGGAGAAGCGGGAGATGACCCGGCTGATGCAGGACGCGGGCATCGCGCCGCACACCACCCGGATCAAGTCCAGCGACGACGAGCTCAGCCGGATCACGGGTGCCCGTGAGCCCTCCGGCGTCGCGATCGTCATCGAGGTGCCGCAGCCGACCCAGCCCAAGCCGCGTACGCGAGGCTCCGGTTCGGGTTCGGGCGCGGCGGCCGGCGGATCGTTCCGCTCGGGCAGCCGCGGACGCGGCCGGCGCGGCGGAACGGGCGCGGCCTCGGGCGCCGCACAGGGCGGCTCCGGCGGCGCGGCCCGCGGTGGCGCGGCCCGTGGTGGCTCCGGCGGCGGTGCGGCCCGTGGTGGTTCCGGCGGCGCGGGCGGTTCCGCGCGCGGCGCCGGTGCCGGCCGGGCCGGCTCCACCGGGCGCGGCAGCGCTCCCGGCCGTGGCCGCAGGGCAGCGTGATCACAGGGCGCGGTGACCGGTTCCTCCGGCCACCGCGCCCGTCGCGCGCCCTCACTTCCGGGTGCGCCCCGCACCATCGAGCGCCCGGCCTCAACGCCCGGCCTCAGCGCCCGGGCCTCAGCTCCCCGGGCCCACCCTCGTACCCGTCGAGCGCCCGCGCCGCCGCCTCGGCCGCAGCCGGGGCCGCTGTCCGGGCCAGCCCCCGCAGCAGCGGCACCGCCCGGTCGGCGAACGGCTTGCCGCCGTCACCGAATCCGAGCCGTGCCAGTACGTCCACACCGAACAACTGCCGCAGCGGGTCCTCGCTCGCCGTCCACGCCGTCGCCACCTGGAACGTCTCCTCGTCGCCGCGCCGCCCCAACGCCCCTACGGCCACCAGCCAGTTGTCCAGCCCCGGGTCACCCTCCCGCAGCGCCCGGACGGCGAGCTCCTCGAACGGGGCCCGCAGGCCCAGCTCGCCCTCCAGGAGCGTCGCGATCGCCCCGTGCCCCGTCTGCAGGTCCTGGGACGCGAACAACTCCCCGCCCCGCAGCAGTCCGACCGTGACGGTCACCCCGCCGTCCACCGGTGTGTGGCGCACCACGCTCTCGTGGGCCTCGTCCCCGTACATACGCCGCAGCGCGTCGCGCAGCTCCCGCTCCACGTCCAGGGTGAGCATGCTCCTGGCCTCCTCCAGCGCGGGGGACAGGTCGCGGGCGCCGTGCCGGAGAAGGGTCCGCACGGTGTGCGCCGACCCCCGCCGGGCCGCCACCACCAGCGGCGTCTCACCCTGCGGACCGGGCAGATCCGGGTCTGCGCCATGGGCGAGGAGCGTCTCAGCGACCCGGGCGTGACCGAGGCCGGCAGCCCAGCGCAGCGCCGTGAAGCCGAACTCCTCGGTCAGGTCCGGCTCCGCCCCGGCCGACAGGAGCGCCGCCACGACCTCCGAGTGCCCCCCGCACGCCGCCCCGCAGAGCGGCAGATCTCCGGCGTCGGGGCCGCTCGCCCGGTTCGGGTCCGCGCCCGCCGCCAGGAGCAGCCGGACCGCGCCGGGCAGGTCCTGCACGGACGCCAGATACAGGGCGGTCGTCCCCTCCTCGTCGCACGACTCGGCGGACACGCCCGCACGGAGCGCCCGTACGACGGCGTCCTCATCGGCGTACAACGCCTCGAAGAGGCTGCTGGCACCCCCAACCGGACCATTCGTCATACACCGACCCTACGACCACCCCGGACCTGGGCGGTTTCTCAGGTGTCGCACTCCAGGACCGTGCGGCACAGGCCGCACCGGGCGCGCGTCCGGCCCCTGACCGGGACCCGGACCCGCTGGTGGCAGGTGGGGCAGGCGAACGACACCCGGAGCCCGTCCGCGCCGTTCTCGAACGCGTACGGGACGGACGGGTCGGGGCCGGCTCCCGGGTGGTCCCCGGCGTGCCGGCGGTCCTTCGCGTAACGGCGCCTGCCCGCCCACCCCGCGGCCGCCAGCGGGGGCCGCTGCAGGTCGCGCAGGGCCTCGGCCCGCCCCTTGGTGTACGCCGTGTACGCCTGCGGGCTGGTGAACCAGACGGACGGGTCCTCGTCGAAGGCCAGCGCGCGCTTCGCGAGTACGTACCCGAACTCCTCGGGCGTGAGATAGCCGAGCTTCTGGCTGGAGACCGCGTCCTGGCGGAAGGCGTCCAGCAGGAGCCATCCCGCGCCGAGGTAGGCCGTCACCGTGTCCGTGAGGATCTCGTTGTCGCGGGTGCCGGGGAGCTCAAGACCCAGCCGGTGCAGCAGCACATGGGTGATCTCGTGTGCCAGTGCGGCCCCGATGTCCCTGCGGTGCGTACGGAAACGGTCGTTGAGCTCGATGAAGTACTCGGGGCCGGCGGTGAGTTCGACGCTCGCGGCGTGCTCCATCCGCCGGAAGCCGACGACGATGCGGGCCTGCGGGAGACGCAGGTGCTGCACCAGGGCACCGGCCACCCGCTGGGCGCCCGGATACAGGTCGTCCACATCGGAGAAGGCGGCGTCGGCGGGGGCCAGGCTCGTGGCGTAGGCGCGAACACCGTCGGGGGAGACCCGCCGGTAGAGCGCGGTGATCGCGGACCGGACGGCGTCGAGATGCGGGAACCCGTGGACGACCGGACCGCCGCCGCTGCCGATACTGCCGTCGCTCACGACCGAACCCCCATCAATGGCGCCCAACGGACCCGCGCCTGGCGCTCGACGGACCCGCGCACCGGCACTCGACGCACCCTCACTGTAGGCCGGTCCGACGGGAACCGGCCGGGGACGGCGGATGATCTTGGCCGGAATCCCTGCCTTGTGGCAGCGGTGACCGCTTCCCGATAATCGGATCGTTCTTGTCGCGAGCATGTCGAGAAATGCTCGTTCCATGCCCCTGACCAGGACACGCACGCCCGCACGCCTGCACCCAGCACCCCCCACCGTCACCCCCCACACGAAAGCAGGCACTCCCGTGAAACAGCTCCTGCGCGCCCTCAAGAGATGCTCCGTCATAGCCGCGGTGGCCCTCGCCACCATCAGCCTCCAGCCGTCGAACGCCTCCGCCGCCCCCGCACCCGTCGTCGGCGGCACCCGCGCCGCACAGGGCGAATTCCCCTTCATGGTCCGGCTCTCCATGGGCTGCGGCGGCGCCCTCTACAGCCAGACCGTCGTGCTCACCGCCGCCCACTGCGTCGACGGATCCGGCAACAACACCTCCATCACCGCCACCGCGGGAGCCGTCGACCTCAAGTCGTCCTCCGCCGTCAAGGTCCGCTCCACCAAGGTTCTCCAGGCACCCGGCTACAACGGCGTCGGCAAGGACTGGGCACTGATCAAACTCGCCAAGCCCATCAACCAGCCCACCCTGAAGATCGCCACCACCACCGCCTACGACACCGGCACCTTCACCATCGCCGGCTGGGGCGCCGCGACCGAGGGCGGCGGCCAGCAGCGCTACCTCCTCAAGGCCACCGTCCCCTACGTCTCCGACACCACCTGCCGTCAGGCCTACGGCAGCGACCTCGTCGCCGGCGAGGAGATCTGCGCCGGATACGTCAGCACCGGCGGCATCGACACCTGCCAGGGCGACTCCGGCGGCCCCATGTTCCGCAAGGACAACGCCGGAGCCTGGACCCAGGTCGGCATCGTCAGCTGGGGCGAGGGCTGCGCACGGCCGGGCTACCCCGGCGTCTACACCCAGGTCTCCACGTTCGCCTCCGCCATCGCCACAGCCGCCGCGACCCTCTGACACCGGCAGCCACGCACCACCCCGGGGGCACCCGCCGCGACGGGAGCCCCCGGGCCCGGCACCACGAAGCCGCCCTCCATGTGCCGGACGGTCTAAGCTCGCTGACCATGACCACGAGCGACACCGACGAGTACGTCACCACCGAACTGAACCGCCTGCGCGAGAGCATCGACAACATCGACGCCGCGGTCGTCCACATGCTCGCCGAGCGCTTCAAGGCCACCCAGCAGGTCGGCCACCTCAAGGCCGAACACCACCTGCCGCCCGCCGACCCCGCCCGCGAGGCGCGCCAGATCGCCCGGCTGCGGCAACTCGCCGAGAGCGCCAGGCTGGACCCCGCCTTCGCCGAGAAGCTGCTGAACTTCATCGTGGCCGAGGTCATCCGCCACCACGAGCGCATCGCCGAGGAATCCGCGGGCCCCACCACCTGACCCCACCGCCGGCCCGCACAGGCCACCCCCGGGTCCCACGCCGCACCCGGGCCCCGCGCCGCCCCAGGCCGGCGCGGGCCTCCCGGGAGCCCACCACCACGCGCCGTCAGCCCTGCGTGAACCCCGCTGCGCGGCCCCTCACCCGTACGGCAGCATGGGCGCCATGTCCGCACTGACGCGCAACGAAGCGCAGACCCGCGCCCAGCTCCTCGACGTACACCGGTACACGGTCGACCTCGACCTCACCACGGGCGAGGAGACCTTCGGCTCCCGCACCGCCATCCGGTTCACCGCCCACACGGCCGGAGACACCTTCGTCGAGATCAAGCCGGCAACCCTGCGCTCACTCAGCCTCGACGGACAGCCCCTGGACCCCGAGCGCCTCGACCGGAACCGCTACCCCCTGGACGGTCTCACCGCCGGCCCCCACGAACTCACCGTCGACGCCACCATGCGCTACTCCCGCACCGGCGAAGGCATGCACCGCTTCACCGACCCCGCCGACGGCGAAACCTACGTCTACACCCAGCTCTTCATGGAAGACGTCCAACGCGTCTTCGCCGCCTTCGACCAGCCCGACCTCAAATCCGTGTTCGACCTCACGGTCACCGCACCCGCCGGCTGGACCGTCCTCGGCAACGGCACCGCGACCCGGGCAGGCGAAGAGCGCTGGACCATCGCCCCCACCCCACCCATCTCCACCTACCTCGTCGCCGTCGCCGCAGGCCCCTGGCACTCGGTCACCACCCACCACGCCGGCCTCCCCTTCGGCATCCACTGCCGCCGCTCCCTCGCCCCCCACCTCGACGCCGACGCCGACGAGATCCTCGACATCACCCGCGCCTGCTACGACCGCTACCACGAGAAGTTCGACGAGCCCTACCCCTTCGACTCCTACGACCAGGCCTTCGTCCCCGAATTCAACGCCGGCGCCATGGAGAACCCCGGACTCGTCACCTTCCGCGACGAATTCGTCTACCGCTCCGCCGTCACCGACACCGAACGCCAGACCCGCGCCATGGTCATCGCCCACGAAATGGCCCACATGTGGTTCGGCGACCTCGTCACCCTCACCTGGTGGGACGACATCTGGCTCAACGAGTCCTTCGCCGAATACATGGGCTACCAGACCCTCACCGAAGTCACCCTTCCCCGAGCTCTCAACTCCGATCGAGCAGGGAAGACCCCATTCCCCGACACCTGGGTCGAATTCGGTGTCTCCCGCAAGGGCTGGGGCTACGACGCCGACCAGCGCCCCACCACCCACCCCGTCGCCCCCGACCCCGACGCCGTCCCCGACACCGACTCCGCCCTCCTCAACTTCGACGGCATCTCCTACGCCAAGGGCGCCTCCGCACTCCGCCAACTCGTCGCCTGGCTCGGCGAAAAAGACTTCCTCGCCGGAATCAACACCCACTTCGCCCGCCATAAATTCGCCAACGCCACCCTCGCCGACTTCATCGACAACCTCGCCACCGCCACCGACCGCGACGTCCACGCCTGGGCAGCCACCTGGCTCCGCACCACCGGCATCGACACCCTCACCGCCCACACCGAAACCACCGGCAACAGCTGGAACCTCACCGTCGACCGGGCCGGCACCCGTCCCCACCGCATCACCGTCGGCACCTACGACCACAGCCTCGACACCCAGACCGGCACCGACCAGCTCACCCTGCGCAACCGCTTCGAACTCGACATCCCCCAGGACGGCACCCCCACCACCCAGCCCGGCCACCGCCCCGACCTCGTCGTCCTCAACGACCACGACCTCACCTACGCCAAGATCCGCCTCGACCCCGACTCCTGGAACACCGCCCTCACCCACCTCTCCGGCATCCCCGACCCCCTCACCCGCGCCGTCATCTGGAACACCGCCCGCGACATGGTCCGCGACGGCGCACTCCACCCCACCGTCCACCTCACCGCCGCCCGCACCCACCTCCCCTACGAAACCGACCTCGCCCTCGTCCACGGCGTCCTCGGCTTCGCCGCCACCCACATCGCCGACCGCTACCTCGCACCCGAGGACCGGCCCACCGCCCTCGCCACCCTCACCTCCCTCTGCCGCGACCTCCTCCGCCGCACCGAAGGCCTCACCGCCAAGGACTGGGACCGGACCCCCGGCACCACCACACCCGGCAGCCCCGACCCCGGCCTCCGCCTCACCGCCGTACGCCACTTCATCGACGCCGCCACCCAGCCCGACGCCATCCAGGACTGGCTCCGCGAAGGCACCGTCCCCGGCGGACCCGAACTCGACCCCGAACTCCGCTGGCGCATCCTCACCCGCCTCGCCGTCCTCGGCGCCACCGACGAGACCGCCATCGCACACGAACTCGCCAAGGACCCCAGCGCCACCGGACAGGAAGGCGCCGCCCGCTGCCGCGCCGCCCTCCCCACCCCCGAAGCCAAAGCAGCCGCCTGGCAGGCCATGTTCACCGACGACAACCTGTCCAACTACCTCTTCACCGCCACCGCCCAAGGCTTCTGGCAGCCCGAACAGAACGAACTCACCCACCCCTACACCGCCCGCTACTACCCCGACGCCGTCGCACTCGCCGCCCGCCGCGGCCCCGCCATCGCCGAAGCCGCCGGACGCCACGCCTTCCCCGCCTACGCCGTCGACCCCCACAGCATCCACCTCGGCGACCAGGCCCTCACCGACCCCGCACTCACCCCCGCACTCCGCCGCAAGATCACCGACCAGCTCGACGACCTCCGCCGCGCCCTCGCCGTACGCAACACCCACTGACCCACGCCCCACGCCCCACGCGCACCACCCGCCAACCACCGTGCCCGGCCCCTCACCGAAGGAGCCGGGCACAGTCATGCGAACAACGAACGCCTATACCAGTCCAACGGACCCCAACACCCCCCCACCGCACCCCAGTACCCCTTTCGGGTTGAGATCGTTGGGCTCTTCGGCCGCCTCCTCCGCAATCCGGACAAGCTGGCACGACCGCCCCCGCGTACCCGAAGGACCACACCACCCATGCCCACCCCGCCCCTCGCCGGAGGCACCGCAGGCCCCCACCACCTGCGCCCCCTCATCGACACCGTCCTCACCGCACTCCACGACGGCGCCACCCGCCGCAACGGCCCCCTCCCCGCCGGCGGCCCCGACACCGTCGCAGCACACCTCCACCACACCACCGGCCCCCTCATCCCCGACCACGGCACCGGCGCCCACCACGCCCTCCGCACCCTCGTCACCGCCCTCACCGAAGGCGCCGCCGACCCCGCACACCCCCACTGCGCCGCCCACCTCCACACCCCACCCCTCGCCCTCGCCGCAGCAGCCGACCTCGCCGCATCAGCCCTCAACCCCTCCATGGACTCCTGGGACCAGGCCCCCGCCGCCTCCGCCCTCGAAACCGCCCTCACCACCGCACTCGCCGCCGAGATCTACCCCCACACCCCCGACCCCGACGCCCTCGTCACCACCGGCGGCACCGAAGCCAACCAACTCGCCCTCCTCCTCGCCCGCGAACGCCACGGCCCCGTACAGACCATCTGCGCCGCCAACGCCCACCACAGCATCACCCGCGCCGCCTGGCTCCTCGGCCTCCCCCAACCCGTCGTCATCCCCGCCCCCAACGGCGTCATGGACCTCACCGCACTCCGCGCCGCCCTCCTCCACAACGACGGCCCCCTCCTCGTCACCGCCACCGCAGGCACCACCGACACCGGCCAGATCGACCCCCTCACCGACATCGCCGACCTCACCACCACCCACAACGCCGAACTCCACATCGACGCCGCCTACGGCGGCCCCCTCCTCTTCAGCCCCACCCACCGCCACACCCTCCGCAGCCTCCACCGCGCCCACAGCGTCACCCTCGACCTGCACAAACTCGGCTGGCAACCCGCATCAGCCGGCATCCTCGCCGTCCCCCACCGCCACGACCTGGACGCCCTCCACCACCACGCCCCCTACCTCAACGCGGACGACGACACCGACGCAGGCCTCCCCGACCTCCTCGGCCGCTCCCTGCGCACCACCCGCCGGCCCGACGCCCTCAAAATCGCCGTCACCCTCCAGGCACTCGGCCGCGACGGACTCGCCGACCTCATCGACCGCACCATCGCCACCGCCCACCACCTCGCCGACCTCATCGACCAGGACCCGGCACTCGAGCTCTACGCCCGCCCCACCATCAGCACCGTCCTCTTCCGCCCCACCCACACCGACGACACCACCGTCGCCACCATCCGCCGCACCCTCCTCAACCAAGGCCACGCCGTACTCGGCCGCGCCCGCACCGACGACCGCCTCTGGCTCAAAGCCACCCTCCTCAACCCCCACACCACCCCCGACGACCTCCGACAACTCCTCACCCTCGTCACCCACGCCCACACCCGCACCGCCACGGAAGGCAGCACCCCCCGATGACCGACCGGACCACACGCGCGGGCGACCGGGCCTACGACCTCCTCGGCATCGGCCTCGGCCCCTTCAACCTCTCCCTCGCCGCCCTCGCCGACGGCATCCCCACCACCCCCGGCCACACCCCCCTCACCACCGCCTTCTACGAACAACGCCCCGCCTTCCACTGGCACCCCGGCCTCCTCATCGACGGAGCCACCCTCCAAGTCCCCTTCCTCGCCGACCTCACCACCCTCGCCGACCCCACCAGCCCCTGGACCTTCCTCAACTACCTCCGCACCCGCGACCGCCTCTACCCCTTCTACTTCGCCGAGCAATTCCACATCCACCGCGCCGAATACGACGCCTACTGCCGCTGGGTCAGCGAACAACTCCCCACCATCCACTTCAACCACCAGGTCGACACCATCCGCTGGAACCCCGACCACGCCCACTTCGACGTCGACTACACCCCACTCGGCCCCGACGGCGAAGCCCACGCACCCGGCCGCACCCACACCCGCCACATCGCCCTGGGCGTCGGCACCGCCCCCTTCATCCCCGAACCCCTACGCCCCCTCGCAGAAGCCCCCGGCACCCCCGTCATCCACTCCGCCGACTACCTCCACCACCGCGAAGAACTCCTCCGCGCCGACCACATCACCGTCATCGGCTCAGGCCAGTCAGGCGCCGAAATCTTCCTCGACCTCCTCCGCGCCCGCCCCCGCGGCATCGAAAGGATCCACTGGCTCGCCCGCACCCAGGCCTTCGCCCCCATGGAGTACTCAAAACTCGGCCTCGAACACTTCACCCCCGACTACACCCACTACTTCCACGCACTCCCCGAACACGTACGCGACGCCCTCGTCCCCCAGCAATGGCAACTCCACAAAGGCATCGACACCGACACCATCGCCGCCATCCACGACGAGCTCTACCGCCGCACCCTCCACGGCGGCTGGCCCGACGCCACCCTCACCCCCGGCGTCAGCGTCCGCACCGCAGGCCGCCTCTCCGGCAGCGGCAACCGCATCGAACTCCACCTCGAACACACCCAACAAACCACCCGGAGCCGCCTCACCACCGACGCCGTAGTCCTCGCCACCGGCTACCGCGAACGCCCCCTCGACACCCTCCTCACCGGCATCGCCCCCCACATCCACCGCGACACCCAAGGACGCCCCCGCATCCACACCGACTTCCGCCTCGACCTCCACCCCACCATCACCGGCAACATCTACGTACAGAACGCCGAACGCCACACCCACGGAGTCGGCGCCCCCGACCTCGGACTCGCCGCCTGGCGCAGCGCCACCATCCTCAACAACCTCACCGGCACCACCCCCTACCCCCTCCCACAACGCACCGCCTTCACCACCTTCGGCCTCGCCCCCCACCCCGCCCCCACCGTCCCCGGACAAGGCACCACACTCATCCCCCTCACCCAGGACCACTGACCACACGAAAGCGGCCGCCCTCCCCAAGGAGAACGGCCGCCCCACACACCCACCGCCAGCTAGAACACCGGCACACCATCACGCGTCAGACGCCAGTCCACCGACGCGAACTCCGCCGGATCCACCGAACCCTTCGCCTGCACCCACCCGATGATCGTGTTCCGGATCTCATCCGAATTCGCCCACAACTGCTTCGCACCCGGCACATGCGGGAAATTACCCCCACCACTCGCCCGGTAGTTGTTCACCGCGAACACGAACTGCGCCGCCGGATCCACCGGCGCCCCCTCGAACGACAACCCCACGATCCGCGAACCCACCGGCTTCGCGATATCGACGTCGTACGTCACACCCGACACCACGTCGTAGTTGTAATCCGGAATGTTCTCCGCATTCGTCAGCTTCGACGTGTCCACCGGCGCCCCCGCAGCCGTCTGCACGTAATACCTCGCCGAGAACTCCAGATAATCCTTCAACTGCGCACCCGTCAGCAGCCGCGCCTCCAGCGTGTTCTCGAACGGATACAACCCCGCAGCATCCTTGATCGTCACCTCACCCGCAGGGATCGACGCCGTACGCGAGAAGCACGCCGCCTGCGACAACACCGGCAACGCCGCGTACTCACCCCCTGCCAGCGCCCCCTTCACCGTCTCCGCCTGCACCAGATTGATCAGATCGATGACCGGCTCGTCCTTCCACGGCGCCTCCGCCGTCGACATCGCCGCCACCGACGTACCGATCACCTGGTTCACATACGCCACCACCTTCGTGTGCTCATCACCGAGCAACGACGTGATCCGCGGATCCTCCTCCACCGTGTTCGAGTTCAGCACCGAAGCACCGACCTTCTCGACCACCCAACGACCCTTCTCCCACACCAGATCGAAATCGAACAGCGTCAACCGCTGCCCCCACTTCAACGGCTCCGAGAGAACAACCTGCTTCCCCGTCTCCTTGTTCGTCACGAAATACTCAGGAATCTCCGAGTGCGCGTGACCCACCAGAATCGCATCGATCCCCGGCACCTGCTCCGCCACCAGACCCGCCGCGTTCTCCACATACGGCAACTGATCCCCGTACGACGACGTACCCGACGAACCCGAATGCGCCGAAACGATCACCACGTCCGCACCCATCGAACGAAGCTTCGGCACCCACTTCGCCGCCTGCTCCTCAAGACCCGGGAACACCATCTTCCCGCCCACATTCGCCTTGTCCCAGATCGCGATACCAGGATTCGTCAACCCCAGAACCGCCACCCGCACATCACGACCATGCGGCGTACGCACCCGCTTGATCACATACGGAGCGAACGCCGGCCGCAACGTCTTCGCATCCAGCGCATTCGCACCCAACAGCGGGAAATCACACTGCTGCTCGAACTTCCGCAACACCGGAATGCCGTAGTTGAACTCATGATTCCCGAGCGCAGCCGCGTCATAACCGATCTTGTTCATCGCCTGCGCCATCGGATGCACCGGACCACGCTTCGCCGTGATCGGATCGATCTTCGCGTAGTAGTACGACAACTGCGTGCCCTGGATCGTGTCACCCGCATCGATCAACAGGGTGTTCCGACGGCCCCGCTCCTCACGGATCTGATCCACCAACGTCGAGATCTTCGCCAGACCGACATCGTTGTGCGCCGAGTCGTCGAACTCCTTGTCCGTGAAGTAGTCCCAGTTGAAGACGTTCCCGTGCAGGTCCGTCGTCCCCATCACCGTGAACGAGTACCGCTTCGGCGGACGCCCGTGACCGTGCCCCCTCGACTCCGAGGCCGCCGCAGACCCCGCGCCGACCCCTCCCGCCAGCGCCACACCCGCACCGGCGACAGCCGAACGGCCCAGAAACGTCCTACGGTTCAACGGCATCCTTGACTCCTCGTTCGAGCGAACAACGCGCGTAGATTCTGGCCCAGGCACCACGCTCCGCAACACCCCCAACAGGTTTCGATCTGGTGACCAGCGACCCCGCCCCCATGCCCGCCACCCCCTCGGCACACACCCGCAGACGCTCATCAGAGCACCCCGCCGCACAATTCAACACTTGTCAATAACCCTTCACCGAAAGGCTGTTGGACAGTCATGCAGAGACAATTACCTACCCGCAGGTAAGGTCTAGTCTCGAACCATGCGCCGAGCCAAAATCGTTTGCACCCTGGGACCAGCAACCGACACATACGAGCAGATCAAGGCACTTGTCGAAGCGGGAATGGACATCGCCCGCCTCAACCTCAGCCACGGCAGCTACACCGAACACGAAGAGCGCTACCACCACGTACGCAAAGCCTCCGAAGAAACCGGCCGCAGCGTAGGAATCCTCGCCGACCTTCAAGGCCCGAAGATCCGCCTCGGCCGCTTCGCCGAAGGCCCCGTACTCCTTGAACGCGGCGACGACTTCACCATCACCGTCGAACCCATGGAAGGCGACCGCACCACCTGCGGCACCACCTACGACGGCCTCGCCTCCGACGTCACCGCCGGCGAACGCATCCTCATCGACGACGGCCGCGTCACCCTCGAAGTCACCGAAGTCGACGGACCCCGCGTCCACACCACCGTCATCGAAGGCGGCATGGTCTCCGACCACAAGGGACTCAACCTCCCCGGCGTCGCCGTCTCCGTCCCCGCACTCAGCGAAAAGGACATCGAAGACCTCCGCTGGGCCCTCCGCACCGGCGCCGACGTCATCGCCCTCTCCTTCGTACGCAGCGGACGCGACATCGACGACGTCCACCGCATCATGGACGAGGAGGACCGCCGCCTCCCCGTCATCGCCAAGGTCGAGAAGCCCCAAGCCGTCGACAACATCGACGACATCGTCGCCGCCTTCGACGGCATCATGGTCGCCCGCGGCGACCTCGGCGTCGAAATGCCCCTGGAACAGGTCCCGATCGTCCAGAAGCGCGCCGTCAAACTCGCCAAGCGCAATGCCAAACCGGTCATCGTCGCCACCCAGATGCTCGACTCGATGATCGACAACTCCCGCCCCACCCGCGCCGAAGCCTCCGACGTCGCCAACGCCGTCATCGACGGCACGGACGCCGTGATGCTCTCCGGCGAGACCAGCGTCGGCAAGTACCCCGTCGAGACCGTCCGCACCATGGCCCGCATCGTCGAGGCGGCCGAGGAGGACATCCTCGCCAAGGGCCTCCCGCCCCTCACCGACCGGAACAAGCCCCGCACCCAGGGCGGCGCGGTCGCCCGCGCGGCAGCAGAGATGGGCGACTTCCTCGGCGCCAAGTTCCTGGTGGCCTTCACGCAGAGCGGCGACACGGTCAAGCGCCTCTCCCGCTACCGCTCCCCGATCCCGCTCCTCGCCTTCACCCCGGACGAGGCGACGCGCGCGCAGTTGAACCTGACGTGGGGCGTCGAGACGTTCCTCGGGCCGCACGTGGAGTCGACGGACGCGATGGTGGCGCAGGTGGACGAGGAACTGCTGCGGATCGGCCGCTGCCAGAAGGGCGACATCGTGGTCATCACGGCCGGGTCCCCGCCGGGAGTCGCGGGCTCCACGAACCTGGTACGGGTGCACCACATCGGCGAGGACGACAGCCCGGAGCAGTAACGGTCGTCAGTACTTCGGCCCGACGTGAGCGTCCATGAGGGCGACGGACGCCCGTCGGGCTACGGAGATGTTGAACGGGTCGCTGCCACGGGCGAGGGTGGTCCACTCGACGCCTACGGTGGTGAGGGTGTCGCTGAACAGCTTGCGGATGTCGTCCGACTTGTTGCTGAAGAAGTACCGGGGGTACTCGTAGCGCTTACGCTCCCCGCCGACAAGCCGAGTGGTCCAGTTGATGATCCGGCAGCCGTCGGAGTGGATGAGGCCACGGATGAACTCCCAGGGGTGGGCGTCCACGATCTGTTGTTGCCATGCTTCGAGGGTGATCTTGCGGTCGTGTTTCTTTCCGGGGCCGTGCTGAGGAAAGAGGCAATGAAGGTGCTTTGAGTAGACCTTCACTTGGTGACATCCCTTCCTGCGGACCCTGCATACGGAGTTCTCAGGAAACACAGCACGCATGGCACTCTCGCACAGGGCCATGAGGCCGGGCCACGAGTCCGCGCAGGCGACAGAAAGGCTGGGCGTGCGCATGGTCTTGTTCTGGACTATGTGCCCATCGCCCAGGTACAGGCCGAGAAGATAGGCGTACGCAGAGCCGTCCAGTTCTCCCTCGCACCGTGAGCAGAAGGAGCGATGGGCTCCGGGGCATTCGCCGCGCTTGGCGCGGTCCGTGTGTTTCCAGTAGCTGATCGTGCCCGCCGGCACGTTCAGTTTCCGAGCAACATCCGCGTTCCTGGCGCCGTTCCGGAGGAGAGTGAGGGCTTGCTGCCTCACGTCGGGTCCGTGCAAGTTCATACGAACACGATGGGTTACGGTTCGCGACTCCGTGCAATAAAAAGCGGACGTTCACGCGAAGGTGAACATCCGCTTCCTGTTGTGCCCGGTGTGGGATTCGAACCCACATGCCCGAAGGCACGGTGGTTTGAGCACCGCGAGTATGACCAATTCCTCCAACCGGGCAGGTCATGCTGGTCAGAGTGTACCGGGTCACTGCTGATTGCTACAGCTAGGTAGGCTCGGGGAGCAGCAGTCCTGTCCTGGAACAAGGAGCCCCCGTGACCACCCCCGAGTCGCCCCAGCCCGTAGACGCCGTCGACGACGACAAGTCGCACGTCCCGCCGCTGACGACCCGCGTCGTCATCGCCGAGGACGAGGCCCTCATCCGCCTCGACCTCAAAGAGATGCTGGAGGAAGAGGGCTACTCGGTCGTCGGCGAGGCCGGGGACGGGCAGCAGGCCGTCGAGCTGGCCCGGGAGCACCGCCCGGACCTCGTGATCCTCGATGTGAAGATGCCGGTCCTCGACGGGATCTCGGCCGCCGAGAAGATCACCGAGGAGTCCATCGCCCCGGTCCTGATGCTGACGGCGTTCTCGCAGCGCGACCTGGTCGAGCGGGCCCGGGACGCCGGTGCGATGGCGTATCTGGTGAAGCCGTTCAGCAAGAGCGACGTGGTCCCGGCCATCGAGATGGCCGTGTCCCGGTTCGCGGAGCTGAAGGCGCTGGAGAGCGAGATCGCGGACCTCTCGCAGCGGCTGGAGACCCGGAAGCTGGTGGACCGGGCGAAGAGCATTCTGCAGACGGATTACGGGCTCTCCGAGCCGGCGGCGTTCCGCTGGATCCAGAAGACGTCGATGGACCGCCGGATGTCGATGCAGCAGCTGGCGGAGGCGCTGATCGAGGACGCCGAGGAGAAGAAGAAGTCGGCCGAGTAGCGGCGTACACGTACGAACGGGAAGGGCCCGCCTCCGGATGATCCGGGGGCGGGCCCTTTCTGTGTGCGGGGGTGTTCAATCCTCGCCGAGGTAGGCCTTGCGGACCGACTCGTCGTGGAGGAGGTCGGCGCCGGTGCCGGAGAGGACGACCTTGCCGACCTCCATGACGTGGCCGTGGTCAGCGAGGGAGAGCGCGGCCTGGGCGTTCTGCTCGACGAGCAGGATCGTGGTGCCCGACGCCTTGAGTTCGACGATGGTCTCCATGATCTTCTGCATCATGATCGGGGAGAGGCCCATGGAGGGTTCGTCGAGCATGAGCAGTTTGGGCTGGGACATGAGTGCGCGTCCCATGGCGAGCATCTGCTGCTCGCCTCCGGAGAGTGTTCCGGCGGCCTGTTTCCGTCGTTCCCCGAGGATGGGGAAGAGGTCGTAGGCGCGCTGGACGTCCTTCTCGATGCCTGCCTTGTCGTTGCGGAGGTAGGCGCCGAGGAGGAGGTTCTCGGCGATCGTCAGCCGGGGGAAGATGTGGCGTCCCTCGGGGGAGTGGGCGATGCCCAGGGAGACGATCTTGTGTGCCGGGACGCCTGTCAGGGGCTTGCCCTCGAAGAGGATGCGGCCGCCGGAGGGCTTGAGGAGTCCGGAGAGGGTGCGCAGGGTGGTGGTCTTGCCCGCGCCGTTGGTGCCGATGAGGGTGACGACCTGGCCGGCTTCGACGGTGAAGGAGATCCCCTTGACGGCTTCGATCTTGCCGTAGGCGACGCGGAGGTCTTCGACCTCGAGCAGTGCGGTCATCGGGTGTCCTCCTCCTCGGTGGTGGTGGCGGGCTTGGCTGTGCCGGCTGCCGTGGCTTCGGCGGCGGCGACCTCGGCGGCTTCTTCGGCGCCGGGGGCGCCTTCGAAGGGGGTGCCGAGGTAGGCGGCGACGACGCGTTCGTCGCCCTGGACGACGGGGGCGGTGCCCTCGACGAGTTTTTCGCCCTGGACGAGGACGGCGACGCGGTCGCAGAGGTTGAAGATGAACCGCATGTCGTGCTCGATGACGAGTACGGCGATGCCCTGGTCCCGGATGGCGAAGATGAGTTCTTCGGTGACCCGGGTTTCCTGGGGGTTCATGCCGGCGGTGGGCTCGTCCAGGAGGAGGAGGCCGGGGTCGCTGGCGAGGGCGCGGGCGATTTCCAGCTTGCGCTGGTCTCCGTAGGGGAGGTTGCGCGCGAGGTGGTCGGCCTTGTCGGCGAGGCCGATGAACTCGAGGAGTTCCATGCAGCGTTCGCGGCTGGCGTTCTCGGCCTTCTTGTAGCCGGGGAGGCGCAGGAGGGCGGACCAGAGGCCTTCGTTGGTCCTGGTGTGGCGTCCGACGAGGACGTTTTCCAGGACGGTCATGTTGGCGAAGAGGCGGATGTTCTGGAAGGTGCGGGCGATGCCTGCCTGGGTGACGAGGTGGGGCTTGGGCGGCAGGACGGTGCCCTTGTAGCTGACCTTGCCCTCGGTGGGGACGTAGAGGCCGGTGAGGCAGTTGAAGAAGGTGGTCTTGCCGGCGCCGTTGGGTCCGATGAGTCCGACGATCTCACCTGTGTTGACGGTGAGGTCGACGCCTCGTACGGCGGTGAGGCCGCCGAAGCGCATGGTGACGCCGCTGGCGTCGAGGACGGTGGTGCCGGTGGGTGCGTCTGTCTTGGTCATGGTGGTCACGCCCCCGCCTTCGTGGTGCCGGCGGCTGTGTCGGTGAGTGGTGTGTCCGGTGGTACGTCGAGTTGGCCGGTCTCGTGGAATTCGAGCTGCTTCCTGCGGTCGGCGACGAGCCCTTCGGGGCGGAAGCGCATCAGGAGGATGAGTGCGAGTCCGAAGAGGAAGAGCTGGTAGTCCTGCATGAATTGCAGTTTGGCCGGGATGAGGTAGAGCAGTGCGGCGCCGACGAGGGGTCCGCTGAGGGTTCCCATGCCGCCGAGGACGACGGCGGCGAGGAGGAACACGGAGTTGGGGGGGACGGATCCGGCGAACTGGTACTGCTCGGGGGTGACCGTGTAGGAGACGTGTGCCTGCACGGTTCCGGCGAGGCCGGCGAGGGTGGCGCCGAGGGCGAAGGCGAGCAGTTTGAGCCGGAAGGCGTTGATGCCCATGGCGGTGGCCGCGGTTTCGTCCTCGCGGATGGCGACCCAGGCGCGGCCGATGCGGGATTCTCCGGAGCGTCGGAAGACGAGGACGACGACGGCGGTGAAGAGGAGCATCAGCAGGTAGTAGTTGGCGGACCTGCCGAGGGTGAAGCCGCCGACGTCGTGGCTGAGTCCGAAGTCGAAGCCGAAGAGGTTGAGGTCGGGGATGCTGGGGATGCCCTGGGAGCCGTTGGTGAGGTCGGGGCCGCTGACGCCGTTGAGGGCGTTGACGGTGAGGCGGAAGATCTCTCCGAATCCGAGGGTGACGATGGCGAGGTAGTCGCCGCGGAGGCGGAGTGTCGGGGCGCCGATGACGACGCCGAAGATGAGTGAGACCGCGGCTCCGGTGAGGACGGCGGCCCAGAAGGGGAACTGGACGCCGACGGGGGAGAGGGGGCTGCCGGAGACGAGTGCTGCGGCGTAGGCGCCGACGCCGAGGAAGGCGACGTATCCGAGGTCGAGGAGGCCGGCGAGGCCGACGACGACGTTGAGGCCGAGTGCGACGGTCGCGAAGATGAGGATGTTGGCGCCGATGAGGGCGTATTCCTCGTTCTGCTGGGTGAAGGGGAAGCAGAAGGCTGCGACGAGTGCGGCGCACAGGGTGACGTTGCGGTGCTTGGAGGTCAGCGCGGTGATGCGGGCGATGAGTCCGGATCGGGTGAGTGCGGTGAATCCGAAGCCGACGGCGATGACGTAGCCGATGAAGAGTTCGGCGTATTCGGTGTCGATGCCGTAGGTGAAGACTTCGAGGGCGACGCCGAAGGCGACGGCGATGATGAGGATTTCGGCCCAGGCGGGGAGTGCCTTGGCGCGGGCGGGTGCCGGTGCGCGGAGGCTGTGGAGGAAGCGGTTGAGGGCGCTGGGTGTGGGGTCGTCGAAGGGCTGGTCGTGGGGGAGGCCGAGGGCGGCGACGGTGGCGATGATGGCGCCGGCGAGGCTGACCCAGGCTCCGGGTTCGAGTTCGATCAGTCCGAGGACGTTTCCGTTGTCGTCCTTGGTGACGATGACGGCGATGACGGTGTAGGCGGTGGTGAGGAGGGTGCCGAGGGCGAGGAGCCTGGTGGGGCTGTTGGTGCCGCCGGGGGTGAGCCAGCGCAGGCCCTTGATGCCGTATCCGGAGAGGACGAAGAGGAGGGTGAGTGCTGCGCTGATGAGTGTGAGGACCTGGAGTCCGCCGGGGTATCCGGTGACGGTGAGGTCGCCGGGGAAGGTGTCGGTGTAGGTCCAGGCGAGGAAGGTGCCGATGAGGGCGAGTGCGGCGCCGGTGGTGGTGGCGGCGCGTGCTGCCGCGGTGGGCAGGGGGATCAGGGCGTTGTCGGTGGTCATGGGTATCACGCCCTGTCCGCGACGCGTTCGCCCAGCAGGCCTTGCGGGCGTATGAGGAGGACGAGGATGAGGAGCACGAAGGCCCATACGTCCTTCCAGGCGCCGCCTCCGAAGAGTTCCATGCCGGGTACGTCGCTCATGTAGCCGGTGGCGAGTGCTTCGGCGACGCCGAGGACGACTCCGCCGAGCATGGCGCCGTAGATGTTGCCGATGCCGCCGAGGACGGCTGCGGTGAAGGCCTTGAGGCCCATGATGAAGCCCATGCGGAAGCCGATCTGGCCGTTCTTGAGCCCGTAGGCGACGGCGGCGACGGCGGCGAACGCGGCACCGATGGCGAAGGCCATGACGATGATGCGGTCGGTGTTGATGCCCATGAGCTTGGCGGTGTCGGGGTCCTGCGAGGTCGCTTGCATGCCTCGGCCGGCGCGTGTCTTGGAGACGAAGAGGCCGAGGGCGAGCATGCAGACGGGTGCGGCGATGAGGACGAAGAGGTCGCCGCGTTGGATGTGGGCGCCGAAGATGTCGATCGCTTCGCCCTTGAACTGGGGGAAGGAGCGGTCCTTGGTGGCGTCGGGGTACCACATCCATACGGCCTGCTGGAGTGCGAGGGAGAGGCCGATGGCGGTGATGAGGGGGGCGAGGCGTGGTGCCGTGCGCAGGGGCCGGTAGGCGAAGCGTTCGGCGGCGACGCTGACGGCGACGGAGCAGATGACTCCGCCGGCGATCATGAGGGGTATCGCAGCGAGCAGGGAGAGTCCGGACGGAAGCCCGAGGTAGACCGTGAGGGCTCCGAAGCCTCCGATCATGAAGATCTCGCCGTGTGCGAAGTTGATGAGCTGGATGATTCCGTAGACCATCGTGTAACCGATCGCGATGAGACCGTACATCGCGCCGAGGATGAGTCCATTGGCCAGCTGTTGCGGCAGTTCGTGCACCGCAGGGCCTCCGTGGAGTGGTTCGGATATGGCACCGCGCGGGAGTGCTCGTAGCGCTCCCGCGCGGTCTTGTGTGCGTGCGCTGTGGCCGTGGGGTCCTTGGTGGACCTGGGGCCTCTCGTCCGGATCATGCCGGGCTCGGCCTGATCCGGGCGGAAGGCCTAGTTGACGGCCTCGCTGAGCTTGGAGGTCCACTTGCCGCCGGTGACCTGGTAGGCGGTCATCATGGTGTTGGTGGTGTCGCCGTATTCGTCGAAGGAGACGGGGCCGGTGACGCCGTCGAACTTGACCTGGCTCATGGCTTCGAGGACCTGGATGCGGGCGTCCTCGGGGAGCTTGCCGTCGTTGTCGGCGGCGACGGCCTTGACGGCCTCGATGATGGACCAGGTGGCGTCGTAGGTGCCGCCGCCGTAGGCCTCGTAGGCGTCCTTGTAGCCGGCGGTCTTGTAGTCGGCGATGAACTTCTTGGCGGAGTCGAGTTCCTCGACGGGCTTGCCGACGGAGGTGGCGATGTCGCCTTCGGCCTTCTTGTTGAGGCTGATGAAGTCGGCGCTGTACATGCCGTCGCCGCCCATGAGGGGGATCTGGACGCTGTCCTTGAGCTGCTGGCTCAGGGGTGCGCCGGCGGGGTATTCGCCGCCGTAGTAGACGGCTTTGGCGCCGGAGCTCTTGACCTTGGTGACGACGGAGTTGAAGTCGCGGTCGTCGGGGTTGATGTGGTCGGTTCCGACGATCTTGCCGCCGAGTTCGGTGAAGGTCGTCTTGAAGGATGCGGCGAGGCCCGCGCCGTAGGGCTTCTGGTCGTCGATGAGGTAGACGTCCTTGACCTTGGCGTTCTCGAAGAGGTACTTCGCGGCGAAGGCGCCCTGGATCGCGTCCGTGGTGGCGGTGCGGAAGTAGGTCTTGAAGGGGCGCTTCTTGTCGCCGGTCTTCCAGTTGTTGCCCTGGGTCAGCTCGGTGCCGGTGTTGGCGGGGGAGACCTGGGTGAGGTTGGCGTCGTTGAGCGGCTTCTGCATCGACTGGGAGACGCCGGAGTTCAGGGGGCCGACGACGCCGAGGACGTCCTTGTTGCCGATGAACGCGGCGGCGTTCTGGCCTCCGACGGAGGGCTGAGCCTGGTCGTCGCGAGCGTCGAGCTTGAAGGTGACGCCGGGGACGGTCTTGTTCTTGTTGGCGATCTTCACGGCGAGGTCGGCGGAGTTCTTGATGCCGAGGCCGAGGGCGGAGAGGTCGCCGGTGAGGGGCGCGTCCAGGCCGATGACCACGGTCTGGTTCTCGCTGCCGCTGCCCTTCGTGTCGTCGTCGCGCGACCCGCAGGCGGTGAGTGTCAGTGCTCCGGTGGTGAGCACTGTCGTGAGTATGAGCAAAGAACGGTGTCGCACGAAAGGTCCTTTCCCTGGCGCGGCCTCCTCTGCTGAGGTGCCGTGACGATCGCCGGGCCGTACTGGTCGATACAGGGCCGTGCAGCAGACGCGCCCGGCGGCGCGGTGACTGGCCGTGACTCTAAGGGCAGGTGAGGGGGCGCGGGATGGGTCCGGTGATGATGTGACTGTCTTGTTATGCCGTGGGGAAGGCTTGTTGGCCGCAGTGTGGAGGTGTACGGCTTTTGCCCGTGCGGTGAAGTGACCGCATGGTGAGAACCCGCAGCTCTGCTAAGGGGCTTGGGGTGATCTTGGTGCTGTCGCGCGAATCGGGGCGCAAGGGGCACGGGGGGTGCCGGCCGGAGGCGTGGGGGCGGGTCGGGCGGCGTTTTTCGTGTATTGCACACATGTTACGCAGTGTTACATGTGTGGGATATGTGTGAGGCGCTGTGAGGGTGGTGGTGCTGTTGGAGTGGCTCATGGAACGGGAGTGGCGGTCAAGGGTGTTGACCCTCCGTGTCCGTCAACTCCCCGCGCATGCTTCGGATATGGGTCTGCCCGGTCCGGAATGCGGTGTGCGTTCCGGCCGGGCAGGGGGTGTTGGAGGGCGGGTGTCAGCCGGCGGCGGGGCCGGGGGCGTCGCGGAGCAGGCAGGTGAGGCGGGCGGTGCAGACCCGCTTGTCGTGCTCGTCGGTGATGACGATCTCGTACGTGGCGGTGGAGCGGCCGCGGTGTACGGGGGTGGCGACGCCCGTGACGAGGCCGCTCCGGACGCCGCGGTGGTGGGTGCAGTTCAGGTCGACGCCGACGGCGAGCTTGGAGGGGCCGCCGTGGAGCATGGAGCCGATGGAGCCGAGGGTCTCGGCGAGGACGGCCGAGGCGCCGCCGTGGAGGAGGCCGTAAGGCTGGGTGTTGCCTTCGACGGGCATGGTGCCCACGACGCGGTCGGCGGAGGCCTCGACGATCGTGACGCCCATGCGCTCGCCGAGGTGCCCGGCGGAGAAGAGTGCGGGGAGGTCGACGCCGAGTGCCGCGTACTCGTCGATGATCTCCTGGGGGAACGTGGGTGCGGTGTGCTCGCCCATGGGGTCCGGCTCCGATCGTGTGCGGTCGTTCGTTGCTGTGTGCACTGTTCTTATCAGACAGCTGAGCGTGCGCTTAGGGGCGTTCAAACGGTTTCGAACCGGACGACGACCGATTTGCTGGCCGGGGTGTTGCTGGTGTCCGCGGTGGCGTCGAGGGGGACGAGCACGTTGGTCTCCGGGTAGTACGCGGCGGCGCAGCCGCGGGCGGTGGGGTAGTGGACGACGCGGAAACCGGGGGCGCGGCGTTCGACGCCGTCCTTCCATTCGCTGACGAGGTCGGTGTAGGCGCCGTCGGCGAGGCCGAGGGCCTGGGCGTCGTCGGGGTTGATCATGACGATGCGGCGGCCGCCCTTGATGCCGCGGTAGCGGTCGTCGAGGCCGTAGATCGTGGTGTTGTACTGGTCGTGGGAGCGCAGGGTCTGGAGCAGCAGCCTGCCTTCGGGGAGCTTCGGGTATTCGACGGGCGCGGCGGTGAAGTTGGCCTTGCCGGTGGTGGTGGGGAAGCGGCGTTCGTCGCGGGGGGCGTGGGGGAGGGTGAATCCGCCGGGCCGTGCGACGCGGGTGTTGAAGTCCTCGAAGCCGGGGACGACGCGGGCGATGCGGTCGCGGATCGTGCCGTAGTCCTTCTCGAACTCCTCCCAGGGGGTGGTGGAGGAGGGGCCGAGAACGGCGCGTGCCATGCGGGCGACGATGGCGGGTTCGGAGAGCAGGTGGGGGCTCGCGGGGGTGAGGTTGCCGCGTGAGGAGTGGACCATGCCCATGGAGTCCTCGACGGTGACGAACTGCTTGCCGCCGGCCTGGGTGTCCTTGTCGGTGCGGCCGAGGGTGGGCAGGATCAGGGCGCGGGTGCCGGTGACGGCGTGCGAGCGGTTGAGCTTGGTCGAGACGTGGACGGTGAGCCGGGCGCGGCGCATCGCGGCTTCGGTGACGGCGGTGTCGGGGGTGGCGCCGACGAAGTTGCCGCCCATGGCGAAGAAGACCTTGGCGTCGCCGTCGCGGAGCGCCTGGATGGACCGTACGACGTCGTAGCCGTGGTGACGGGGTGAGGTGATGCCGAATTCCTGGTCGAGGGCGTCGAGGAAGGCGGTGGAGGGCCGTTCGAAGATGCCCATGGTGCGGTCGCCCTGGACGTTGGAGTGGCCGCGTACGGGGCAGACGCCGGCGCCGGGCCTGCCGATGTTGCCGCGCAGGAGGAGGAAATTGACGACTTCGCGGATGGTCGGCACGGAGTGCTTGTGCTGGGTGAGGCCCATGGCCCAGCAGACGATGGTGCGTTCCGACGCGAGGATCATGGCGAGCGCCTGTTCGATGGCGTCGCGGTCGAGGCCGGTGGCGGTGAGGGTGTCGTCCCAGTCGGCCGCGCGGGCGGCCTGGGCGAATTCCTCGTAGCCGTGGGTGTGTTCGGTGATGAAGTCGGTGTCGACGGCTCCGTCGGCCTCGATGATCATTTTGTTGAGGAGGCGGAAGAGTGCCTGGTCGCCGCCGATGCGGATCTGGAGGAAGAGGTCGGTGAGGGCGGCGCCCTTGAGCATGCCGTGGGCGGTCTGGGGGTTCTTGAACCGTTCGAGGCCGGCTTCGGGCAGCGGGTTCACCGAGATGATCTTCGCCCCGGCGTTCTTGGCCTGTTCGAGGGCGGAGAGCATCCGGGGGTGGTTGGTGCCGGGGTTCTGTCCGGCGACGATGATCAGGTCGGCGTGGTGGAGGTCTTCCAGGCTGACGCTGCCCTTGCCGATCCCGATGGTCTCGGTGAGGGCCGAGCCGGACGACTCGTGGCACATGTTGGAGCAGTCGGGCAGGTTGTTGGTGCCGAACTCGCGGGCGAAGAGCTGGAGGAGGAAGGCCGCCTCGTTGCTGGTGCGCCCGGAGGTGTAGAAGAGGGCTTCGTCGGGGGAGGAGAGCGCGGTCAGCTCCTCGGCGATGATCTCGAAGGCGCGTTCCCAGGTCACGGCCTCGTACCGGTCGGCGCCCTCGGGCAGATACACCGGCTGTGTGATGCGTCCCTGCTGGCCGAGCCAGTAGCCGCTGCGGGTGCCCAGGTCGGCGACGGGGTGGGCGGCGAAGAAGTCGGGGGTGACGCGGCGCAGGGTCGCCTCCTCGGCGACGGCCTTGGCACCGTTCTCGCAGAATTCGGCGGTGTGGCGCTTGTCGCCCTCGGGCCAGGCGCAGCCGGGGCAGTCGAAGCCGTCCTTCTGGTTGACCTTGAGGAGGGTCTGCGCGGTGCGCCGGACGCCCATCTGCTGCCGGGCGACGCGCAGGGTGTGGGCGACGGCGGGCAGTCCGGCGGCGGCGTGCTGGACCGCGTCGATCCGCGGGGCGTCCTGGACCGGGTCACCGGTCGGGGGCTTGGTGGCCATGGTGCTCCCCTTCGAGCCTTCGGCCGCCTCCGGGCGTGGTGCGGGCGCGTGTGTCGCGTCCGGCCGGGCCCGTGGCGTCCTGTCTCTTCTTCTTACGCCTTGACGGTCCTCCGATCCTGTCATGCACGCGTGGCGGGTCGCAGGGCGGGAAGGGGGCCGCTGGGAGGGTGCGGCGGCGGTGCCCCGGCCGGGGCGGGGCGGCGGCCGGTCCGGATTGTCAGTGGTCCGTGGCAGGATCGGGGGCGTGGCTGAGACGGCATCGAAGAAGACGGCAGACAACCGACCGCGCCTGCTCCTGATGGACGGGCACTCCCTGGCGTACAGGGCGTTCTTCGCCCTGCCCGCGGAGAATTTCACGACGGCGACGGGGCAGCCGACGAATGCCGTGTACGGCTTCATGTCGATGCTGGCGAACACGTTGCGTGACGAGGCTCCCACGCATTTCGCGGTGGCGTTCGACGTGTCCCGCAAGACGTGGCGCGCGCAGGAGTTCCCCGAGTACAAGGCGAATCGTTCGAAGACCCCCGACGAGTTCAAGGGGCAGGTCGAGCTGATCGGTGAGCTTCTGGACGCGATGCACGCGGACCGGTTCGCGGTGGACGGTTTCGAGGCCGACGACGTCATCGCGACGCTGGCCACGCAGGCCGAGGCGGCCGGCTTCGAGGTGCTGATCGTCACGGGCGACCGGGACTCGTTCCAGCTGATCACGGACAATGTGACGGTGCTCTACCCGACGAAGGGTGTCTCGGAGCTGACGCGCTTCACCCCGGAGAAGGTCGAGGAGAAGTACGGCCTCACGCCTTCGCAGTATCCGGATTTCGCGGCTCTTCGGGGCGACCCCTCGGACAATCTTCCGGGCATCCCCGGTGTGGGTGAGAAGACGGCGGCGAAGTGGATCAACCAGTTCGGTTCGTTCGCGGAGCTGGTCGAGCGGGCCGACGAGGTCAAGGGCAAGGCCGGCCAGAATTTCCGGGACCACCTGGACGCGGTGAAGATGAACCGTGTGCTGACCGAGATGGTCCGTGACGTGGAGCTGCCGAAGGCCCCGGCCGAGCTCGAGCGCGCGCCGTACGACCGCACGGCGGTCACGGGTGTGCTGGACATTCTGGAGATCCGTAACCCGAGCCTGCGCGAGCGGCTGCTGGCCGTCGACCCGGGGGCGGAGGAGGCCGGTCCGCCGGAGCCGCTGGCCGGTATCGAGCTGGACGGCGCGGTGCTGGGGTCGGGTGAGGTCGCTCCGTGGCTGGAGACCCACGGGGGGCAGCCGCTCGGTGTGATGACCGTCGACACCTGGTCACTGGGGACGGGCACGGTCACGGAGATCGCGCTCGCCGCCGCGGACGGTGCCGCCGCCTGGCTGGACCCGGCCGAGCTCGACGAGGCCGACGAGCAGGCACTCGCCGCCTGGCTCGCGGACCCGGCGCGGCCCAAGGTCCTCCACAACGCCAAGAACGCCCTGCGGGTCTTTCCCGAGCAGGGCTGGCGGCTGGAGGGCATCTCCATGGACACCGCGCTCGCCGCCTATCTCGTCAAGCCGGGCCGCCGTTCCTTCGCCCTGGACGCCCTGGCCGTGGAGTACCTCGGCCGTGAGCTGGCCCCGGCCCCCGCGTCCGACGGGCAGCTGGCCTTCGGCGCGGACGACCGTGCGGAGGCCGACGCCCTGATGGCGCAGGCCCGCGCGGTGCTGGACCTCGGGGACGCGTTCACGACGCGTCTGAAGGAGGTCGGCGCGACCGGGCTGCTGCACGACATGGAACTGCCGACCTCCATCATGCTGGCCCGTCTGGAGCGGCACGGCATCGCCGCCGACCGGGCGCATCTGGAGGGCATGGAGCAGCAGTTCGCCGGTGCGGTGCAGCAGGCGGTGAAGGAGGCGCACGCCGCGGTGGGCCGTGAGTTCAACCTCGGCTCGCCCAAGCAGCTCCAGGAAGTGCTCTTCGGTGAGCTGGCCCTGCCGAAGACGAAGAAGACGAAGACGGGTTACACGACCGACGCGGACGCGCTGGCCTGGCTGGCCGCGCAGACCGAGCACGAGCTGCCGGTCATCATGCTGCGCCACCGGGAGCAGGCGAAGCTGCGGGTCACGGTCGAGGGCCTGATCAAGACGATCGGTGGGGACGGCCGTATCCACACCACGTTCAACCAGACGGTCGCGGCGACGGGCCGGCTCTCGTCCACCGACCCGAACCTGCAGAACATCCCCGTGCGCACGGACGAGGGGCGGGCGATCCGCCGGGGCTTCGTGGTCGGCGAGGGCTTCGAGACGCTGATGACGGCCGACTACAGCCAGATCGAGCTGCGGGTGATGGCCCACCTCTCGGAGGACGCCGGGCTGATCGAGGCGTTCACCTCCGGGGAGGACCTGCACACGACGGTCGCCTCGCAGGTGTTCGGCGTCGAGAAGTCGGCCGTCGACGCGGAGATGCGCCGCAAGATCAAGGCCATGTCGTACGGGCTGGCGTACGGGCTGTCCGCGTTCGGTCTCTCCCAGCAGCTGAACATCGAGGCCGGCGAGGCGCGCGGGCTGATGGACACCTACTTCCTGCGGTTCGGCGGGGTGCGTGACTATCTGCACCGGGTCGTGGAGGAAGCCAGGTCCACCGGGTACACGGAGACGATCCTCGGCCGCCGCCGCTACCTCCCGGACCTGAACAGCGACAACCGCCAGCGGCGCGAGGCCGCCGAGCGGATGGCGCTCAACGCCCCGATCCAGGGGACGGCCGCCGACATCGTGAAGGTCGCGATGCTGCACGTGGACCGGGCGCTGAGGGAGGCGGAGCTGACGTCACGGATGCTGCTCCAGGTCCATGACGAAATCGTCCTGGAGATCGCGAAGGGCGAGCGGGAGCAGGTCGAGGAGATCCTCCGCCGGGAGATGTCCACGGCGGTCGAGCTCCGTGCGCCGCTGGACGTCTCGGTCGGTGTCGGCAAGGACTGGGAGACGGCCGCGCACTGAGTTCCTCTCCGGGAGCCGTGCTCAGCCGGCGTCCTGGCCGGCCGGGTGGCCCCGCGCGGTATCCGCACGGGGCCCGTCCGCCGGGCGGGGTCCGGACGGTTTCCGCAGCAGCCGCGCCCACACCCCGTACAGCACCAGCCCGGCCGCCAGGCCCGCCCCGGCGCCGAAGCACGCGGTCGGGATGATGTCCAGGGGCGTGTCGACGCGCCCGAAGTGCGCGTACCAGCGGGCACACCGGTGGACGGCGCCCAGCAGGACGCACGGCACCAGGAGCGCACCGGCCCACCGGCGTTCGGCCCGGCTCAGCACCGGCACCGACGCCGGGGCCGGGACCGGCCCGGTGTCCCGCAGCCCTGTGTGGATGAACCACGCCAGGACCACCAGGGCCACGGCCGAGCTGCCGTACTGGACGATCTGGAACACCGGGTGGCCGCCGACGCTCCGGCCGAGGAAGGGGATCAGCTCCGTGCCCCACCGGTCGTGGTGCGTGAAGGCGTCCCACACCACGTGGGTCCCCGAGCCGATGACGGCGGACAGGTAGAACCACACCGCCTCGGGAAGGACCGGGCGGCCCGGCTCACGGCGGCGCCCCCGCACGAAGGCGTGCACCCGCCCCCGCGCCGCCACGGGCAGCAGTGCGACGAGCGGTTCGCGCAACAGCAGCCAGAGTGCCACCAGGGCGCCGGTGACGACGACATCCACGGTGAACACTCCCCACACGGCGTGTGTCACCTCGCCGAACTCCATCGCCCCCGGCACCACCGTGTCCGCGTAGTAGGTGAGGTCGGGAGCGAACGACCCGGCGACGAGCGCCGAGGCGACGAGGGGCCCACGGCCCGTGCCGGACCTGCGGATTCCCGGGAGCACGGCTGCGGCGTGGCTGAGCGTGAACGGCATGGCGGCAAGTATGCGTGAGCCCCTGTCACCCGCGCGGACATCGAGGTGACTTGACGGCCGTGAAGCTGAGAAACCGGTGAGAACCGGGCGGGGACCAGTGTTCGGGCGGCGGGAGTTGTCGTAGGGTCGCCTGAGTTCTCGCGCGGGGAGCGCGGACAGCCGTCGACGGGGAGGAACCGACACGTATGGCAGCGCAATTCGGCCGCAGGCTGCGCAGGGGGGCCACGACCACCGCGGTGGCCGCCGCCGCCGTAGCAGCCCTCTCCGCCTCCCAGGCTCCTGCCGCACCGCACCCCGGCAGTGCCGCTGACGACCGGACCGCGGCCGGCGCGACACCGCCCGGCGACAGCGCGGCCACGGGCAACTCGCCCTACTACACGGACCTCCCGCCGCTCGAGACGCCCGACAAGCCCGGTACGTCCGTGAACCTGCCGGTGACCGGCAGTGCCGAAGCGGGTATCCCGGCCACCGTCCTGGACGCGTACAAGAAGGCCGAGCGGGACCTCGCGAGCACCGACGCGGCGTGCCGTCTGCCGTGGCAGCTCCTCGCCGCGATCGGCAAGGTCGAGTCCGGCCAGGCCCGCGGCGGCAAGGTCGACGCGAACGGCACCACCCTCTCCCCGATCCTCGGCCCGGCGCTCAACGGCCAGGGCTTCGCGCTGATCAAGGACACCGACGGCGGGGCGTACGACGGGGACTCGACCCACGACCGCGCGGTCGGCCCGATGCAGTTCATCCCGTCGACCTGGGCGACCTGGGGCCAGGACGCGAACGGCGACGGACGCAAGGACCCCAACAACGTCTACGACGCGGCGCTGGCCGCCGGCCGCTACCTCTGCGCCGGCACCCGCGACCTGTCGCTCGCCACGGACCTCGACCGGGCGGTGCTGAGCTACAACCACTCCACCGAGTACCTGCGCACCGTGCGCTCCTGGTTCGACTACTACAACCGCGGTACCCACGAGGTCCCGGACGGCACGGGTGTCCTCCCGGCGGACACGGGCAGCGGCTCGTCCACCTCCTCCCCGTCGCCCACGCCCACGCAGACCACTCCGCCGGCCACCTCGTCGCCGACCACCCCGCCGGCCACGACCGAGCCGCCCGCCACCACCACGCCGCCGGCCACGACGCCTCCGCCCACCGAGCCGACGACCCCGCCGACCACGCCCCCGCCCACCACCCCGGCACCCGGCGCGACCTTCGGCAGCCTCGAGAACGCGGGCACCGGCACCCTCACCGCCACGGCAGGCGAAGCGTTCTCCGAGCGCGTCAGGGTCCGGGCGAAGAACAAGCTGGGCGAGCCGCTCGCCAAGACGTCGGTCACCTTCACCGTCGTCGGTGACACGGACACCCGCTTCGCCGAGGGGAAGCGCACCGTCACCCTGACCACCGGGGCCGACGGCACCGTCACCGCGCCCGTTCTGACGGCCGGTGAGAAGACGGGTCCCCTCAGGGTGACCGCCGTCGCCGGCACCACCGCGCCGCGCACCGTCAGCTACCTCGGGACCGTCACGGCCCGGGTCGCGGACACCCTCGTCCGCACCGACGAAAAGGCGCTGACGGCCGCCCCCGGCACCGAGTTCGCCGAACGGATCGAGGTCAAGGCGGCGTACAAGGGCACGGGGGTCGCGGAGACCACCGTCACCGCCACGATGATCACCGATGCGGAGACGCCCACCGCGAACGACAAGGGTCCGTACTTCAAGGACGCGCTCGGCACCCCCGTCCGCATCCTGACCCTGAAGACCGGCGCCGACGGGCTCCTCGAACTCCCGAAGATCTACGCCGACGACACGGCGGGCACCTACAGGCTGCGGCTCACCACCGCGACCGGCGCCACGCTGACCGTCGAGCTGAAGGTCGAGGCCCCTGCGGTCTGACCCCCGTACGGCACGAGAGGCTTCCGGCTCCGGCTGGGAGCCTCTAGTCGCGGCGCAGCCGCGCCGACGTGAAGCGCGTGGCCTCCATCGAGGCCGGGTCCTCGGGCCAGGGGTGCTTCGGGTAGCGGCCGCGCAGCTCCGCCCGTACGCCCTTGTACCCCTCCCGCCAGAACGACGCCAGGTCCGCCGTGACCGCCGCCGGCCGCCCGGCCGGCGACAGCAGATGGACCAGGACGGGCACCCCCGCCACGCGGGGCGTCTCGCCCAGCCCGAAGAGCTCCTGAAGCTTCACCGCGAGCACGGGCTGCTCCCCGCCGTACTCCACCCTGATCCGGGACCCGCTCGGCACCTCGATCCGCTCCGGGGCGAGCTCGTCGAGCCGGCCGGCCTCGCCCGTCGACCATGGCAGCAGTCGCCGGACCGCCTGCCCGGCGTCGATCCGGCCCAGATCCGCGCGGCGGGAGGCGCGGGACAGCTCGGGCTCCAGCCACTCGTCGGCGCGGTCCAGCAGCGCGCCGTCCGACACATCGGGCCACGGTGCCCCCAGCACCCGGTGCAGGAACGCGAGCCGCAGCCGCAGCTGCTCGCTGTCCCGGGTCCACCGCAGCAGCCCCGGCCCCTCCCGGCGCAGCCCCTCCAGCAGCGCCTCGCGCACCAGCCCCGGGGCCGGGTTGCGCAGCGCGCGTACGGACAGCTCGACGGCTCCCAGGCGCTCGACGGAACGCGCCACCACGTCGCCGTCCGCCCACCGGACCTCCTCCCCCGAGAACCGCAGATGTCCGGCGGCCAGCCGCGCGGTGCCCTCGTCGACCACGGCCGCCAGCCGCACCCGGGCGGACGCGGCGTGGGCGGGCCGGTCCGCGACCGCGACCGCGAGCCACGGCGCGCTGCGCAGCCGTGAGCCGTCCCGCAGCTCCGCGCCCGTGCCCGACACCATCAGGAACGCCCCCTCGCCCCGGGCCCGCGCCACCCGCTCCGGGAACGCCAGCGCCGCCACCAGCCCCACGGCCGCGTCGTCCGGGCCGGTACCGGTGTCCGCCGCGGAGCCCAGGGCCTGCGTGAGCCGCCGCACCTCCTGCCGCCAGCGCGCCGCGTAGCCGTCCCCGCCGCGCCGGGCCGTGCGCAGCGCGTGCGCCAGGTCGTCGCCGTACTCCCGCGGCGGCTCCTCGCCGATCAGCGCCACCACCTCGGCGGCGCGGCGCCCGCCGACCTCGTCCGCGCCGTCCAGGAGGGCACGGGCCAGCCGGGGGTGCAGACCGAGCCGGGACATCCGCACACCGCGGTCCGTCGCGCGCCCCGCGGCGTCCACCGCGCCGACCGCGCCCAGCACCTCCCGGGCCGCCCCCATGGCGCCGGCGGGCGGCGGATCCAGCAGCGCAAGCCCCGAGGCGTCCGGATCGCCCCAGCAGGCCGCCTGCAGCGCGAACGCCGCGAGGTCGGCCACCTTGATCTCGGGGGAGGGGAACGCGGCCAGCCGCCCGTCCTCGGCCTCGTCCCAGCAGCGGTACACCGCGCCCGGAGCCTCACGCCCCGCCCGGCCCGCGCGCTGGCGTCCCGCCGCCCGCGACGCCCGTACGGTCGTCAGCGCGCCCAGCCCCCGCGCGTGGTCGGTACGCGGTTCCCTGGCGAGGCCGGAGTCCACGACGACCCGCACCCCGGGCACCGTCAGCGACGACTCCGCCACGGACGTCGCCAGCACCACCCGGCGCCCGCCCGACGGTCCCGCCAGCACCGCGTCCTGCACGGCCGCCGGGGCGCGCCCGTGCACCTGGAGCACCTCGGCGTCCACGCCCGCGAGCTGTCCGGCCACCCGGCCGATCTCGCCGACGCCTGGCAGGAAGCAGAGGACGTCACCGGCGCGCTCGGCGAGTGCCCGGCGCACCACTGCGGCCACATGTGTCAGCAGCGCCGGATCCACCCTCATGCCGTGCGGCGGGCGTACCGGACCGGCAGGCGGCGCCCACACCACCTCGACCGGATGGGACACCCCCTGGGCCTCGACCACCGGCGCGTCGCCCAGCAGCCGCGCCCAGCCCGCGGCGTCCGTCGTCGCCGACGCCGCCACCAGACGCAGATCGGGCCTGATCGTGCCCCGTACGTCGAGGAGGAACGCAGCGGCCGTGTCCGCGTCCAGATGACGCTCGTGGCACTCGTCGATGATCACCACGTCGACGCCGGCCAGCTCCTGGTCGCGCTGCAGCCGCTGGAGCAGCACCCCGGTGGTGACGACCTCCACCACCGTGCCGCGCCCCACCACGCGCTCCCCGCGCACCGTGAAACCGACCCGCTCCCCGGGCCGTTCCCCGAGCAGCCACGCCATCCGCCGTGCCGCGGCCCGGGCGGCGATCCGGCGGGGCTCGGCGACGAGCACCCGGCGCGCCGGACCGCCGCCGGTCAGCCCGGCGAGGACCAGGGGCACGAGGGTCGTCTTGCCGGTCCCGGGCGGCGCGCACAGCACCGCGGCACCCCGCTCGTCGAGCGCGCGCTCCAGGGCGGGCACAGCGGTGCGTACGGGCAACTGGTCCAGGGCGTCGGTACGGATCACGCCCCCAGTCTCGTACGCCCGCCGTTCAGGCGGACCCCTGGTCCCTCATGAGGCCCGGTGGTCCGTCACGAGGCCCGGTGGTCCGTCACGAGGCGGGGGGTTCCTCACGAGGCCCGGTCGCCCCTCACGAGGCCCGGTCGTCCCGCTCGCAGACGAAGATCGCGGTGCCGGGGATCAGGTTGCCGCGCAGCGGGGACCAGCCGCCCCACTCCTGGTCGTTCCAGGCCGGCCACTCCGGCTCCACGAGATCGACCAGCCGGAAGCCGCCCGCCACCACGTCCCGCACCCGGTCGCCCAGCGTCCTGTGGTGCTCCACGTACACCGCGTCGCCGCTCCCGTCCTGCTCCACGTACGGCACCCGGTCGAAGTAAGAGGCGGAGACGGAGAGGCCCTCGGGGCCCGGCTCGTCGGGGAACGCCCAGCGGATCGGGTGCGTCACCGAGAAGACCCAGCGGCCCCCGGGCCGCAGTACCCGGTGCACCTCGCGGAACACCTGCACGGGGTCGGCGACGAAGGGCACCGCGCCGTAGGCGGAACAGGCCAGGTCGAAGGAGCGGTCCCGGAAGGGGAGCCGTCCGGCGTCGGCCTCCACGAGGGGGACGCCGTCGCCGATCCGCAGGGCGTGCTGGAGCTGGCGGTGGGAGAGGTCCAGGGCCACCGGGCGGGCGCCACGCGCGGCGAGCCAGCGCGAGCACTGGGCGGCGCCCGCCCCGATCTCCAGGACGTCGCGGCCCCGCAGGTCCGCCGCCGGGCCCAGCAGGGCGGCCTCCGCCTCGTTCAGCCCCTCCGGGCCCCAGACGAAGCGGTCGTCCCCGAGGAACGCTCCGTGGTCGCTCTGGTACTCGTCGGCGTTCCGGTCCCACCAGCCGCGGCTCGCCCGGCTGCTCTCCGCCTCGCCGGCTTCCCGCCGGGTCGCCTCGGGTTCGGACTCGTAGGTCTCTTGGCTCATCGTGCCCGTCGTTGTAGTTTGCCTTCACCCGCCTCACGCGGGTGCCTCCTCGGGCCGCAGGGGGTGAGTGTGCCCGTGTGCGCACGACACGCCGCTGCGACCGATGTGGCCTCGGTGAACGTGAGTTGTGCCGGGATTGGGGTGTTGTGCCCCGGGTGTGCGCCTTCGCGCATTGACCCTGTCCGGCTGCCCCCGTATGCTACAAGTTGCGCTGCGAGCCTGCGCGCTTCAGACCTAGCAGGCCGCGCTCGCGTCTGTTGCATGTCCCCTCGGTTGTCGAGGCGCCTTCCGGTTAACGGATCGGTGCTTTCCAGGCTGTCCGGTCTTCTGCAGAGGCGATACGGGCTCTCGGCGTAGCAGTACCTACGACTCACTGTCCGTACCGGAGCCCTTTCCCACATGACGAGCAGCACCGAGACCACCGCCACCACTCCGCAGGTTGCGGTCAACGACATCGGCGACGCGGACGCGTTCCTCGCGGCGATCGACGAGACGATCAAGTACTTCAACGACGGCGACATCGTTGACGGTGTCATCGTCAAGGTTGACCGGGACGAGGTTCTCCTCGACATCGGTTACAAGACCGAAGGCGTCATCCCGAGCCGCGAGCTCTCGATCAAGCACGACGTCGACCCGAACGAGGTCGTCAAGGTCGGCGACGAGATCGAGGCCCTGGTTCTCCAGAAGGAGGACAAGGAAGGCCGCCTGATCCTCTCGAAGAAGCGCGCTCAGTACGAGCGTGCCTGGGGCACCATCGAGAAGATCAAGGAAGAAGACGGCATCGTCACCGGTACCGTCATCGAGGTCGTCAAGGGTGGTCTCATCCTCGACATCGGCCTCCGTGGCTTCCTCCCGGCGTCGCTCGTCGAGATGCGTCGTGTCCGCGACCTCCAGCCCTACGTGGGCAAGGAGCTCGAGGCCAAGATCATCGAGCTGGACAAGAACCGCAACAACGTGGTCCTGTCCCGCCGTGCCTGGCTCGAGCAGACGCAGTCCGAGGTCCGCCAGACGTTCCTCACGACCCTGCAGAAGGGTCAGGTCCGCTCCGGCGTCGTCTCCTCGATCGTCAACTTCGGTGCCTTCGTGGACCTGGGTGGCGTCGACGGTCTCGTGCACGTCTCCGAGCTGTCCTGGAAGCACATCGACCACCCCTCCGAGGTTGTCGAGGTCGGCCAGGAAGTCACCGTCGAGGTCCTCGACGTCGACATGGACCGCGAGCGCGTGTCGCTGTCGCTCAAGGCGACGCAGGAAGACCCGTGGCAGCAGTTCGCCCGTACGCACCAGATCGGGCAGGTCGTTCCCGGTAAGGTCACCAAGCTCGTTCCGTTCGGTGCGTTCGTGCGCGTCGACGAGGGCATCGAGGGTCTGGTCCACATCTCCGAGCTGGCCGAGCGCCACGTGGAGATCCCGGAGCAGGTCGTCCAGGTCAACGACGAGATCTTCGTCAAGGTCATCGACATCGACCTCGAGCGCCGTCGCATCAGCCTCTCGCTGAAGCAGGCCAACGAGGCGTTCGGCGGAGACCCGGCCTCGGTCGAGTTCGACCCGACGCTGTACGGCATGGCCGCGTCGTACGACGACCAGGGCAACTACATCTACCCCGAGGGCTTCGACCCCGAGACCAACGACTGGCTCGAGGGCTTCGAGGCGCAGCGCGAGGTCTGGGAGACGCAGTACGCCGAGGCGCAGCAGCGCTTCGAGCAGCACCAGGCGCAGGTCATCAAGTCCCGCGAGGCCGACGAGGCTGCCGCTGCCGAGGGCGCTGCCGCCCCGGCCGGCGCTGCCCCGGCTGCCTCCGGCGGCAGCGGTGGCGGCGGCGGTTCGTACTCCTCGGAGTCCGCGGACAACTCCGGCGCCCTGGCGTCGGACGAGGCCCTGGCTGCCCTGCGCGAGAAGCTGGCCGGCGGCCAGAGCTGACGCTCTGACCCCAGTCGCTCATCGGCTGCAGTAGCTGTAGAGCTGTAGGTGAGGCCCGTCCCCTCCGGGGGGCGGGCCTCACTCATGTCCTGACCGGGGCCTCAGGGGGTGACGGTGATGTTCGTCAGCCCCTTGCCGCCGGTGACCGTGTTGGAGGCGTACACGGTCGTGCGGCAGCTCGCGCTCGCGTTGGCGACGTGGACGGCGAGCTGCCCACCGCCGGTGGCGCCGGTCAGGTCCGAGGCGTTGCCGCGGAAGACGGTGCCGCAGCCCCAGCCGCTCTGCTGGGAGTGCGTCTCGTAGCCGTTGTTCGTGGTGCGGGCGCCCCTGTTGTTCTCGACCAGCACGTCGTTGCCCTTCACGTCGACCCAGGAGTCGTCGTAGTTGGCACCGGTCAGTCCGTTGCCGTCGAAGGTGTTCCCGATGATCTGCGCGCCGGTGGTGCCTTCCTTGATGTCGATGTTCTCGCCGCCGACCCCCGGGCCGATCGTGTTCCCGATGATCCGGGCGTTGTCGCTCCGGTCGGTGAGGTCACCCGCTGAGCCCACGTACACGCCCTCGCCCATGCCCCGGCCGTTCCGGCCCGTGTCGTGGATCCGGGAGTTCTTCAGGACGCCGTCACGGCTGGACGTGCGGAAGTGGACGCCCTCCATGTCGAGGCCGTGCACGGTCACCGAGTCGATCACGACGCCGTTCGCCGCGTCGGTCACGATGCCCTTCTGCCCGCCGGTGACCGTGACGCCGTACACCGTCCAGTACGACGCGCCGTTCAGGTGCAGCCCGTAGCCGCCGCCGGCCGTCAGGACCGCCGCCGGGGACCCGGTGAGCGTGATCCGCGCGGTGGAGGTGGCGGGGACGGTCGCCTTGAAGTTCCCCGTGTACGTGCCGTCCGCGAGCCGGATCGTGTCGCCCGGGGCCGCGGCGACGAGAGCCGCCTTGAGCTGCGCCGCGGTGCTCACATCGATGACCGCGGCCGCCCGCGCGGGGCCGGCCGCGGCGAGGGGCAGGACAGCCGCGGCGAGTGCGGCGGTCAGCAGGGCGGGGAGGGGTGTGCGGGTGCGCATGGGGGTGCCTTCCCGTCGAAGGGGTCCAGGCGTTCTCGTACGTGAATGCCGGGCGAGTCCCTGAATTTGCCCGCGACGTTAAGGGTGGGGCGTGAGCATGTCAAGGTCTGGACCAATGTGACCGCTGTTGTCGGTGGACGGCCTCATCGGCGGCGCCGGCGCCATGTTCGCCACGACGGGTGCCCTCGGACTCGCGCCGACCGCCGCCGCGGCGGGCCGCGAACCCGCCTTCCGGGCGCCCGGCCCGGGTGGCTTCTCCCTGAAGGGGAAGGCCTTGCCGTCCGGGGCGGCGATACGACCACCGACACCTACGGCAACAGGCAGACCGCCCGCTTCAGTGACGGCCAGTACATGAACGCCGGGCCCGGCCGGATCCCGCAGTGGATGGTCGCCCTCGACCACTGCCGAGAACTCGGCTTCCCCGTCGAGGTGTTCACCGACGAGAACGCCAACGCCTACCTCTTCAAGAAGAAGTCCGGCATGAAGGCACCCGTGCGCTACCGCCCCGCCGAGGCCGACATGTACGGCTACGTCGCCGAACTCCTCGCCAAGGCCGGCGACGAGGGCGCCCTCGACCGGCGGATCACCGCCGACGACCAGGAGCGGCTCCTGGAGTTCCTCAAGGACTTCGGCGACACGCTCGACCACACCGGCAGCTCCCGGCGCGGCTACCGCGTGGACCGGCCGCCGCCGGTACGCCGGGTGGGGAACCAGGCCCGTGCCCACCGCCTCCGAAATCTTCGACAGTGGCGTCGCGCGCTACTTCTCCTTCGAATTCGAGTACGACCAGGCGATGCTGATGTTCCAGCCGGTAGGGGGCACGGACCGGATACCGGCGGCGCTCACCCGGGCGGTGGGCGAGCGGCGTGTCCGGACCGGTGCCGCCGTCACCGGCAGCACGGACACGGCGCACGGCGTCTCCGTCACCTACGCCCAGGCCGGCCGCACCCGCCGCGTCGAGGCCGACTACTGCATCGCCGCGCTCCCGCCCAGCATCCTGGCCAGGACGCCCCACAACCTCGGCCCGGCCGTCCGGAGCGCCCTGGAGGCATGCAAGCCGTCCTCGGTTGGCAAGACCGGACTCGAGTACAGGAGCCGCTGGTGGGAGAGAGGCCACCGGATCTTCGGGGGCATCACCGAGACGGACATGGACCTCTCCCACATCTGGTACCCGCCCTGCGGTCACCTCGGCGAACGCGGCACCATCATCGGCCACTACAGCACCGGTCCGAACGCCGACGCCTACGCCGCCCTCGCGCCGGGCGAGCGAGAGGCACGGGCGGTCGCCCAGGGCGTGAAGATCCACGGCGACAAGTACCGCACGGAACTCGCCACGTCGTTCTCCCACCACTGGCGCCAGACCCCGTACCTCGAGGCCTCCGGGCACTCCCTGTCCGGCGGGCCCGACGCCCCCGCCTTCGCGCCGCTCAACACCCCCGCCGGGCATGTGCACTTCGCCGGTGACCACCTGAGCCGCACCGACGCCTGGCAGCACGGCGCGTTCACCTCCGCACGGAAGGCGGTCACGGCCTTGCGCAGCCCGGTCCTCGCGCAACCGCGAGGACCGGGCGCCGGCGGGAATGCCGTGGCCGGGCGGGGTGTTCTTGTCGAGGAACACGAGGAGGAGCGGTAACCGTGCCTGATCCGCAGAGTTTGTACGAATGGGAGCCGAAGGGCCTGGCCGTCGTCGACATGGCGCTCGCCCAGGAGTCGGCCGGTCTGGTCATGCTCTACCACTTCGACGGCTACATCGACGCGGGCGAGACCGGCGAGCAGATCGTCGACGGCCTGCTCGAGACGCTGCCCCACCAGACGGTGGCCCGCTTCGACCACGACCGGCTCGTCGACTACCGGGCCCGCCGTCCCCTGCTGACCTTCAGGCGCGACCGGTACACGGCGTTCGAAGCGCCCACCCTGGACGTCAAGGTCGTCCAGGACGCCACGGGTGCCCCGTTCCTGCTGCTCTCCGGACCCGAGCCCGACGTCGAGTGGGAGAGGTTCGCCGCCGCCGTGGAACAGATCGTGGAGCGGCTCGGTGTGCGCCTCGCCGTCAGCTTCCACGGCATCCCCATGGGCGTGCCGCACACCCGCCCCGTGGGCCTCACCCCGCACGGCAACCGCACCGACCTGATGCCCGGACACCGCAGCCCCTTCGACGAGGCGCAGATCCCCGGCTCCGTCGAGGCGCTCGTGGAGTACCGGCTGATGGAGGCCGGGCACGACGTCCTCGGTGTAGCGGCCCATGTGCCGCACTACGTCGCCCGCTCCGCCTATCCGGACGCCGCGCTCACCGCTCTGGAAGCGGTCACCGCGGCGACCGGGCTGGTCCTGCCGAGCGTCGCGCACACGCTGCGCACGGAGGCACACCGCACCCAGACCGAGATCGACCGGCAGGTGGGTCAGGGTGACGAGGAGCTCGTCACGCTCGTCGAAGGGCTGGAGCACCAGTACGACGCCATCGCGGGTTCCGAGACCCGGGGCAACCTCGTCGCGGAGCCGGCCGACCTTCCGTCGGCGGACGAGATCGGCCGCGAATTCGAACGCTTCCTCGCGGAACGTGAGGGCGATTCCTGACATGGCCTCCGGCCGCTCTCCGGCCGGAGGCTAGGGTCGGCACATGCTGAAAGTGGGCCTGACCGGCGGTATCGGCGCCGGCAAGAGCGAAGTGTCACGGCTGCTCGCACGCTACGGAGCCGTGCTGATCGACGCCGACCGGATCGCCCGTGAGGTCGTCGAGCCCGGCACCCCCGGGCTCACGGCCGTCGTCGAGGCATTCGGTCCCGGAATCCTCGCCCCCGACGGATCCCTCGACCGGCCGGCGCTCGGCTCGATCGTCTTCGCCGACCCCGCACGCCTGGCCACGCTCAACGCCATCGTGCACCCGCTCGTCGGGGCCCGTTCCGCCGAGCTGGAGCGGGCCGCCGGGCCCGGCGCGGTCGTCGTCCACGACGTCCCGCTGCTCACGGAGAACGGCCTCGCCCCGCTCTACGACCTCGTCGTGGTCGTCGACGCCGCGCCCGGCACGCAGCTCGACCGGCTCGTACGGCTGCGCGGCATGACGGAGTCCGACGCCCGGGCCCGTATGGCGGCGCAGGCCACGCGCGAGGAGCGGCTGGCCGTCGCCGACATCGTCATCGACAACGACGGACCCCTGGAGGACCTGGAACCCCAGGTCCGCGGGGTCTGGTCGGAGCTCACCGCGCGGGCTGCCAAGGGCTGACCCGGCGTACGTCGGAATACACGCAACCGGCCGGATGTTGAAGAGCGCCAGGCAAGGGGAAGGATACGGCCGTGCCCGACAGCAACCCGGAAACGCATGTGATCGACTTCCGCGCGGCGGAGCAACTGCTCGCGGCGCGTGACCCGCGGGGCGCGGTCAAGCTGCTCGACTCGGTGATAGCGGCCCACCCGGAGAACACGGCTGCCCGGCTGCTGCGTGCCAGGGCCTTCTTCGCTGCTGCCCAACTGCGCCCGGCCGAGCTGGAGTTCGAGCTGGTGCTGGAGCGCGAGCCGGACAACGCCTTCGCGCACTTCGCCCTGGCGCGCACCTTCCAGCGCGCCGGCCGGCCCGAACAGGCCACCCGCCACTTCCGGCTGGCCGCCGCGCTCGACCCGAACCCGGAGTACCTGCGGGCGGCCCGCTTCGACGAGCCTTCCTGACGGCGGCCGACAGGCCCCGGCGCGCTCCGGCGGGAGTCATCGCCCGCTGCGGCGCCGGCCGGGCTCGGGCGGAGGGACGTCCGGGCCCTGCCCGCGCCGGCAGGGCTCGTACGGAGGGACGTCCCGGCCCGGCTGATAGTGCGGGCCCTGCCGCATGTGGCGGACGACGACGCAGAAGTCCGTGACCGTGACCGCCAGCAGCACACCGCAGGCCGTCGCCCAGCCCGCACGTCCGGTCGCCACGAAGGCCACCAGGCCCAGCACGGCCCAGATCATGCCCCAGAGACTCAGCCAGAGCCGCATCCGCAGGGGGCTCCGCGCGGTGGACGGTTCGCTTCCGGTACGCATCTGCATCGCCTCCTCTCCAGGATGACCCCGCGGCCCGGTGGACGGAAACCCGACGGCGGCGGTAGGTGCCGGGGGAACGTCGCCCCGCGGCCGTACGTTCCGGCGGGTATGAGCGGACAACTGGTACGTGAGGGACACACCGGGACGGGGCCGGGCGCGATCACACCGGACGGCTGTGCGGTCGAGCTGTACGCCCGCATGTCCGTCGGCAGCGAACCCGAGGTGATCGCCTCGGCGCTGCGCCCGGGGGCGAGCGTTCTCGAACTGGGATGCGGGGCGGGCCGGGTGACGCACCCCCTGGTCGCCCTGGGCTTCGACGTCACGGCGGTGGACGAGTCGGCGCAGATGCTGGAGCGCGTCCACGGCGCGCGCACGGTCCGGAGCCCCATCGAGACGCTGGACCTCGGCGAGGAGCGGTTCGACGCCGTGGTACTCGGATCGTTCCTGGTGCACACGGGCGATCACCGGGTCAGGGAAGGGCTGCTCGGGACCTGCCGCAGGTATGTGAAGGACGACGGCGTCGTGCTCGTCCAGCGGGAAGGTCCCGGCTACCACTCCGACGTGCCCCGGGAGAGGGAGGACCGGGCCGCGGGCTGCACCATCCGGATCCTCTCGTCGGACCCCGTCGGCGACGGGGTGGACGAGGTGCGTGTGGAGTACGTCTTCGAGGACGCCCGGTGGACTCAGACCTTCCGGTCGCGGGAGCTGTCCGTGGAGCGGTTCGAGGCGTATCTGGCGGAGGCCGGGCTGGCCGTCGGCCGCTATCTCACCCCGGACGGCATCTGGGCGCTGGCGCGCCCACGGCAGCCCTGAGCAAGGGGGATCCGAGGGCCCCTCAGGCCGATGAGTTCCGGGGACCGGTGCGGTCCACCTCTCCGTAAGCGCGGGGGAGCGCGGCGGCAGCAGCCGCACAGCGTCCCGGCGCACGTCACCCCGAGGAGACCTCCATGTCCGAGAGTGCCGCCCCCGCCTCGCTCACCGCGCCGAACTCCCTCTCCGCGCCGCGCCGGCGTATGCGCTCCGCCGCTCTGACCGGAGCCCGGGTCGTCCTCGCGCTGTTCCTCGGTTTCAGCGCGGTGGCCAAGCTCGTCGGACACGCGTCGGCCGTCGAGTCCTTCGACCGGATGGGCTGGGGCAGCGGCGCGATGTACGCCATCGGCGCTCTGGAGCTGGCGGGCGCGCTGGCCCTGCTGATCCCGCCGCTCGCGGGAGTGGCCGCCATCGCCCTCGTAGGACTGCTGGCCGGCGCGTCCATCGTGCAGCTCACGCTGCTCGACCCGCCGAACGCCGTCATGCCCGCCCTGCTCATCGCCGTCGTCGTCCTCATCGCCCGGGACCGCCGGGAGCGGACGCGGGAGCTGTTCGCGCTGCTCCGCTCCGGTCAGTGGATGAACCGGTAGCTGCGCCAGGGCAGGGCGTGCTCGGCGTTGGTGTCGGAGAACGTGGTGGCCACGTACGCGGTCCCCCGGCCGGAGCAGTCACGGGTGGTGTAGAGGACCATGTCGATCAGGGTCCGGTTGTCGACCTTGCCCGAACCGGCCGGGTCCATCGCGTGGCAGCCCTTCACCGACGGGCTGTGCACGGTGACGACCTCGTTCTTCTCGGTGGTGTAGGACACCGGCCCCACCGCCGTGCGCCCGAGGCCGGAACAGCCGGTGGCGGCCAGGGCGAGCAGGGCCGCACCGGCGGCGATGCCGGTGCGTCGGCGGAGAACGGTGGGGGGCGCGGTGACGGACATGGGCGGGTCCTCGTCTGCTCGTCCGGCTCATCGGTACGTCACAGAGACGTGCTGGCGCTGTCACCCTGCCCGGTCCCCGGGGCGCCGGCATCCGGTGCGCGGCCGGCCGGGGTCACAGGCACCCGGACGGGGGTTCGCAAGTGTGCATACCGGGCATATCGTGTTAATAGGGCGTGATGAGTGGGTGCGGTGACGCATCCGGGAGTCAGGGGGCCGTGATGGTCCAGGTTCTGTTGACCGTGCTGGTGGTCGTGCTCGCGGGCGGCCTGCTCTACGGGATGGCCGCGGCCCGGGTGGTCAAGCAGTACGAGCGAGGTGTCGTGCTCCGGCTCGGACGGCTCCACGACGCGGTGCGGCCTCCGGGCTTCACCATGATCGTCCCGGGCGTCGACCGGCTCCGCAAGGTGAACATGCAGATCGTGACGATGCCCGTGCCCGCCCAGGACGGCATCACGCGCGACAACGTCACGGTGCGGGTGGACGCCGTCATCTACTTCAAAGTGGTGGACCCGGCGAGCGCCGTGATCCAGGTGGAGGACTACCGGTTCGCTGTCTCCCAGATGGCGCAGACCTCACTCCGGTCGATCATCGGCAAGAGCGACCTGGACGATCTGCTGTCCGACCGCGAGAAGCTGAACCAGGGTCTTGAACTGATGATCGACAGCCCCGCGGTGGGCTGGGGTGTGCAGATCGACCGGGTCGAGATCAAGGACGTGTCGCTGCCGGAGACGATGAAGCGGTCCATGGCCCGGCAGGCCGAGGCAGACCGTGAGCGGCGCGCGCGGGTCATCAACGCCGACGCGGAACTGCAGGCGTCGAAGAAGCTCGCCCAGGCGGCGCAGCAGATGTCGACCCAGCCGGCGGCCCTGCAACTGCGGCTGCTGCAGACGGTGGTCGCGGTCGCGGCCGAGAAGAACTCCACGCTGGTCCTGCCCTTCCCGGTGGAGCTCCTCCGCTTCCTGGAACGCGCACAGCAGGGCCAGGAGCAGCCGCCCGTGCCCGCCGCGCAGCCGGCCCCGGAGCAGCCGTCGGACCCCTCGGCCGCCGCGCAGCCGGCCCCCGGGCAGCCGTCGGACCCCGCCGTCGAGGACCTGCCCGCCATGGATCTTTCGGTCACGGAGCAGACCTTCACGGACCGGCCGCTTCCGGACGCACCGCTCACAGACGCCGTCCCGGAGCCCGACGGGGTGCCGGAGTCCGCCCCGGAGGTGCTGCCGGAGTTCGATCCGAAGGAGGCGTCCGGCCGCTCCCGGACCAGGCCCTTCAGCCGTCACTGACGGGGCTGTCCGCCCGCCCCGTCAGTGGGAACACGGCCCGGGCGGGCACTGTCACACCTCCCGCCTAGACTCGCCAGGACAGGAGAAGCGGACCCGGGCAGGGAGGGGGCGGTGGGCATGACGCGGCAGGCGCAGGACGTCACGGCCGACCGGCTGCTGCGGTGCGCAGCCGTCTTCCTGCCTTCGGCGCTGCCCCGGGAGGGCCGGATCGCCTTCTGGGACCCGGACGGAGCCGTCGGCCTCCCGGGTCCCGGCGCGGTGCCGTCCGCCGCCGGGCCCACGTGCACCGCCACCGAGCTCACGGTCGTCGTCAGGCACGGCACGGACGGAGCCCGGACCCGCACCGTGCCCGCCGTCGAGCTGCCCGTCGGGGACGCGGTGCCCCTGCTCGCGCGCGCCAGGCACCGCGCCGCGGCCCACCCCGCCACCCGCGCGTGGGGAGCGGCGGCCCTGCACGCCCTCACCCTCGTGGCGCGCGGCAGGCTCCTGCCCGGACTGACCGCCGACGACCACGACGCCTGGCGGGCCGGCCCGCGCGACGCCGAGGACATCGCCCATCTCAGGGCCGTCGCCGCCTCGATGCCGCCCGAAGGGCACGCCGTTCCGCTGGACGGCTCGCCCCTGCGCGTTCCCGAACCCCGTGCACTGCTCGGCGCCTTCCTCGACGCCGTCGCCGACACCCTGCCCCGGACGCCCGCCGCAGCCCACGCGATGGGAGCGCCGTTCGCCGCCCCGGGAGGACAGCACCTGCCGGACGCCCGCGCCTGGGCCGTCGAGGTGGCCGCCGGCCTCGACGCGGGGGTGCGCGTCTCGCTCCGCCTCGACCTCTCCTCGTACGACCTCTTCGACTCCTCCGGGGAGGACACCGGGGACGAGGAGACGTCCCGCACCCCGGCCGCCACGCGTCATGCCGCCGCCGCCATCACCCAGGTGCACAGCCTGGCCGATCCGACGTACGTCACCGACGCGGCCACGCTGTGGAGCGGCGGGGCGGGCGAGCCCTTCGGACCGCGGGCCCGGATCGACGCCGTGCTCGCGCTGCGCCGCGCCGCCCGCGTCTGGCCACCGCTGGAGAGGCTGCTGGACCAGCCCGTCCCCGATGTCCTCGCCGTCAGCGAGGACGAGCTCTACGAGCTGATCGGGGCGGCCGGGGCACGGCTCGCGGCGGCAGGGGTGGCGCTCCACTGGCCCCGGGAGCTCGCCCGCTCGCTCACAGCGGCGGCCGTCGTGCGCCCCGCGCCGGGGTCCGCCACCGACGGCACCTCCTTCTTCGACGCCGAGCAGCTCTTCGCGTTCAACTGGCAGCTCTCCCTGGGCGACGACCGGCTCACCGAGGCCGAGATGGACACCCTGGCCGAGGCGCACCGGCCGGTGGTGCGGCTGCGCGACCAGTGGGTCGTCGTGGACCCCGCGCTCGTCCGCAAGGCACGTAAGCGGGAGCTCGGACTCCTGGACCCGGTGGACGCGCTCGCCGTCGCCCTCACGGGCAGCGCCGAGGTCGACGGCGAACAGGTCGAGGCCGTGCCGGCCGGTGCCCTCGCCGCGCTCCGCACGCGCATCCTGGACGAGGACGCCACCCTCCCGGCGCCGCCCGGTCTCGACGCGACCCTGCGCGACTACCAACTCCGCGGCCTGGCCTGGCTGGACCGCATGACCTCGCTCGGCCTGGGCGGCTGCCTCGCCGACGACATGGGCCTCGGCAAGACGATCACCGTCATCGCGCTCCATCTGCACCGCGCGCACGCCGCCCCCACCCTGGTGGTCTGCCCCGCCTCCCTCCTCGGCAACTGGCACCGCGAGATCAACCGCTTCGCACCCGGCGTCCCCGTGCGCCGCTTCCACGGCACCGACCGCACCCTAGGCAGCTCCGACGGCGGCTTCGTCCTCACGACCTACGGCACGATGCGTTCCAGCGCGGAGCAGCTCGCCGCGCACACCTGGGGGCTGGTCGTCGCCGACGAGGCGCAGCACGTGAAGAACCCGCACTCCTCGACCGCCAGGGCACTGCGCACCATTCCCGCCCCGGCCCGCGTCGCCCTGACCGGCACCCCCGTCGAGAACAACCTCTCCGAGCTTTGGGCGCTGCTCGACTGGACCACCCCGGGGCTGCTCGGCCCGCTCAAGGCCTTCCGCTCCCGGCACGCCAGGATCGTCGAGAACACCGGTACCGCCGCCGGCCTGGGCAACGAGGAGGCCGTCGAGCGGCTCTCCCGGCTGGTCCGGCCCTTCCTGCTGCGCCGCAAGAAGTCCGACCCGGGCATCGCGCCCGAGCTTCCGCCCAAGACCGAGACCGACCACCCGGTCTTCCTCACCCGGGAACAGGCCACGCTCTACGAGGCGGCCGTCCGCGAGACGATGGCGCTCATCGAGCAGTCGGAGGGCATCGCCCGCCGCGGCCTGATCATGAAGCTCCTGGGCTCGCTCAAGCAGATCTGCAACCACCCCGCGCAGTATCTGAAGGAGGAGCCGACCCGGCTCACAGGGCGCTCGGGCAAGCTCGCCCTGCTCGACGAGCTCCTCGACACCATCCTCTCCGAGGACGGCTCCGTCCTGATCTTCACCCAGTACGTGTCGATGGCCAGGCTCCTCGCCGCCCACCTCGCCTCCCGCGCCATCCCCTCCCAGCTGCTGCACGGCGGCACGCCGGTGCCCGAGCGGGAGCGGATGGTGGACGGTTTCCAGTCCGGCGAGGTCCCCGTCTTCCTGCTCTCCCTCAAGGCGGCGGGCACCGGACTCAACCTCACCCGCGCCGCCCACGTCATCCACTACGACCGGTGGTGGAACCCGGCGGTCGAGGAGCAGGCCACCGACCGTGCGTACCGCATCGGCCAGACCCAGCCCGTGCAGGTGCACCGGCTGATCGCCGAGGGCACCGTCGAGGACCGGATCAGCGAGCTGCTCCTGTCCAAGCGGGCCCTGGCAGACGCGGTGCTCGGTTCCGGCGAGGCAGCCCTGACCGAGCTCAGCGACCGTGACCTGGCCGACCTGGTCTCGCTCCGGAGGACGTCATGAGCCCCGGTGGGAGCCCCGCGGCCCGCCCGGGCCCCGACGATCTGCGGCGCACCTTCGAAGCGGTGCCCGCCCGCGCCTCCGAAGGGCCCTTCGCGGAGAGCTGGTGGGGCCGCGCCTGGGTGGACGCCCTGCAGTCCCTGTCGATGGACGAGGGCCGTCTCGCCCGCGGCCGTACGTACGCCGACGGAGGTCATGTCGCCGCGGTCACCGTCACCCCGGGCCGGGTCATCGCGTACGTCCACGGCAGCCGCCCCCGCCCCTACCGCGCGGAGCTGCGCCTGCGTACGTTCTCGGCGTCCGACTGGGACACCTTCCTGGACGCCGTCGCGGCAAGGCCCGGGCATCTGTCCGCGCTCCTGGACAAGGAGATGCCGCACTCCCTGGTCGACACGGCGGGCGAGACCGGAATCCGGCTGCTGCCGACCGCCGGCGATCTGGACCCGGACTGCTCCTGCCCCGACCGGGGCTGGCCCTGCAAGCACGTGGCCGCGCTCTGCTTCCAGACGGCACGGCTGCTGGACAGCGACCCGTTCGTCCTCCTGCTGATGCGCGGCCGGGGCGAGCGCGAGCTTCTCGAAGAGCTGGGCCGGCGCAACGCCGAGCACTCCGCGCGTGAACGCCCCGAGGCCCCGGCCATACCCTCGGTCGCGGCCCATGAAGCCCTCGCCGACCGCTTCCTGCCACCGCTGCCCGTACCCCTGCCCGTGCCGCTCCATCCGGGGGAGCCACCGTCCTACCCGGAGCTGCCCGGCGCGCGTGACCCGCTCGGCCTCGACCACCTCGCCTCGGACGCGGCGGCCCGCGCCCATGCGATGCTCACCACCGGTCAGGACCCGCTCGCCGGGCTCAGCACCTGGCAGGACGCCGTCCGGATCGCCGCCTCCCGCCCCACCGCCGGGCTCACCGCCACGACCCGCGCCCTCTATCGCGAGCTGGCCTTCGCCACCGGCCGCAGCACGACCGACCTGGCCCGGGCCGTCGCCGCGTGGCGGCAGGGCGGCGCGGAGGGGCTGGAGGTGCTGGAAACCCCGTGGGACCCGCCGGCCGGCCCGTTCGACCGGGCGCGGCCCGCCCTCGCCGCGGCTGATCACCCGCGCTTCCAGCCCTGGCGCAACCACCTGACCAACGCCGGCGGCACCCTCCAGCTCCGCTTCGGCCACGACAGCCGCTGGTACGGCTACGAGTCCGAGCCGGGCGAGGACGACTGGTGGCCCCGCGCCACGCCGGACCCCGACCCGGTCGCCGCCCTCACGGCCCTGCGGGGCTGAGGCCACGGCAGCCGCCTCCGCATCCGGCGGCGGAACGGTGGTGAACACGGGGAGGACGGGGTCCGCCCGGACTAGGGTCGGTGGGTGACGCGTCGACGCATCGTCGCGTCAACGACCGACAGGGGGCGGACATGGCCGGTAAACCGGTATCGGGCGCAGTGACGTGGGGGCTGTTCGCCGCTTGGGCGGTCCACGACGCGGAGGAACTGGTCACCATGGCCCGGTGGGCCGCGACGGCCCGGCCCCGTCTCCAGGAGCGTTTCCCCCGGGTGCCGGACACGGTGTGGCGGCGGATGGACCTCTCGCAGCGCGAGGTGAACACCGCCATCGGCCTCATGGGCGGGGTGGTCGCGGCGGCTTCGGCAGCCGGTGCGCGCACGGGAGGCCGCAGCCGCTTCTTCGGGACCGTCCTGTTCGGGTTCGGGCTGCACGGAGCGGTCCACCTCGCGCAGTCCGCCGCTTACCGCGGCTACACCCCGGGTGTCGTCACCGCCCCGCTGGTCGTCATCCCGTACTCCGTCTGGGCCGTGCGACGGCTCGCGGCGGCCGGTGCGCCCGTCGGGGGAGGACGTTCGGCCGCCGTGGGCCTGGCCCTGTTCCCGGTCGTCGCCGGCGGGGTGCAGGGCCTCGCCCGTCTGCTGAGCAGGCGCTGAGCGGGGGAGGGGCGTCCGGCCATCAGAAGTCGGAGTACGGCCATCGAAGTCGGCGTGGCACGCGAAGTCGGCGTACGGCCCTCGGAAGTCGCCGGCGGTGCGTTCGTCGACCCGGGCCACCGACTCCTGGGCGCAGGCCGTGGTGAGCGTTCACGCGCCTGTCGGCTCAGCGCCGGGGAGGGAGACCCCACGACCCGCGAAGAAGCGCTCGAAGACGGGCAGAGGAAGGCCGGCCGCGCGGGTCGCGGCCGTGGTCCCCGACGGGTTGTGGAAGTGGACACCGGACCCGTCCGCCGTCCGGGCGGTCACCAGCACCAGATGGCCGCCGCGCCCGGGAACCGGCCGCTCCGGGTGCCGGATCCCGTAGTGCACGGAGGCCATCACCCTCCGGCCCTCGTCCAGCAGCTCCAGGACGCCGGTGGGGGAGAGGTGCCGGTGGACGACCGCGTCGAGGCCGTGGACCTCGGACACGTACCGGGCGAAGGGGGCGTAGACCAGCCCCTTGATCACCCCGTCGGCGTCCTCCGTGTACGCGTCGTACTGCAACGCCCCGTCCCGCAGGGCGAACAGGGGCGGCGCACCGGTGCCGAGTGCCATGCGCAGACAGGCCATACCGCACAGATGGCCTGCCCAGCGCGCGTACTCGGAGGCCGACGCGGCGCCCGAGTCCGCCCAGCGGGGGTCCCCGGCCGGATCGAGCCCGCCTTCCACGATCGCCTCCACCAGGCCGGGTGAGGCGAACTGGGTGTGCACGGGCGTACGGCAGGTCGCACAGGTCACTGACGGTATCCGTTCAGGAAGCGGCCGATGCGGCTGATCGCGGCGTCCAGGTCGTCGGCGTGCGGGAGGGTGAGGATGCGGAAGTGGTCCGGGCGCGGCCAGTTGAAGCCGGTGCCCTGCACCACCTGGATCTTCTCCCGCAGCAGCAGGTCCAGGACGAACCGTTCGTCGTCGACGATGTGGTGGACCTTCGGGTCGATGCGCGGGAAGGCGTACAGCGCGCCCTTCGGCTTCACGCACGACACCCCGGGGATCTCGTTGAGCCGCTCCCAGGCCCGGTCACGCTGCTCGTGGAGCCTGCCGCCCGGGGCGACGAGTTCCCGGATCGACTGCCGGCCGCCGAGCGCGGCCTGGATCGCGTACTGCGCGGGGGCGTTGGGGCAGAGCCGCATGGAGGCGAGCATGGTCAGCCCCTCCAGATAGCTGCGGGCGTGCTGCTGCGGGCCCGACACCACCATCCAGCCGGAGCGGAACCCCGCCACACGGTAGGTCTTGGAGAGCCCGCTGAAGGTGAGGCAGAGCAGGTCGGGAGCCAGCACCGCCACGCTGTGGTGCTCGGCACCGTCGTACAGGATCTGGTCGTAGATCTCGTCGGCGAACACCATCAGCCCGTGCCGGCGCGCCAGGTCCAGCATGCCGTCGAGGACTTCGCGGGAGTAGACGGCGCCGGTCGGGTTGTTCGGGTTGATGATCACCATGGCCCGGGTGCGGTCGGTGATCTTCGAGGCCATGTCGGCGAGGTCAGGGTTCCAGTCCGCGCCCTCGTCGCAGGTGTAGTGCACGGCCCTGCCGCCCGCGAGTGTGGTGACGGCGGTCCACAGCGGATAGTCGGGGCTCGGGATCAGGATCTCGTCGCCGTCCTCCAGGAGCCCCTGCACGGCCATGGAGATCAGCTCGGAGACCCCGTTGCCGAGGAAGATGTCGTCCACGTCGACATCGGTCAGCCCCATCGCCTGATAGCGCTGCGCGACGGCCCGGCGCGCGGACAGGATGCCGCGCGAGTCGGTGTAACCGTGCGCCTGGGGGAGCATCCGGATCATGTCCTGGACGATCTCCTCAGGGGCCTCGAACCCGAACAGCGCCGGATTGCCCGTGTTGAGGCGGAGCACGCTGTGACCCGCCTCCTCCAGGGCGTTGGCCTGCTCGATGACCGGGCCCCGGATCTCGTAGCAGACCTCGTTGAGCTTGCTGGACTGCCGGAACTCCATGCGGTGCCTCCCCGACCCTGAATATGCGTTACTTGGTTTTACCAAGCTCGGGCTTGGAAAGTCCAACAACATGTCTAGACTGCGTCGCATGCCACGTCAGCAGCAGCCCGCACGTCCCGCCCGCCGCCGGAGCTACGACCAGTTCTGCGCCACCGCCCGTGCCCTCGACTCCGTCGGCGACCGGTGGACCCTGCTGATCGTCCGTGAACTGCTGGCCGGGCCCCGCCGCTACACGGATCTGCACGCCGATCTGCCGGGAGTGAGCACGGATGTGCTGGCCTCCCGGCTCAAGGACATGGAGCAGAGCGGCCTGGCCGTGCGCCGCCGTCTGCCACCCCCGGCAGCCGTCGCCGTCTACGAACTGACCGAGCACGGACGCGGACTGCTCCCGGTCCTCACCGCGCTCGCCGGCTGGGGCGCGCCCGCGCTCGGCGAACGCCAACCCACGGACGCGGTCAGGGCCCACTGGTTCGCCCTGCCGCTGCTGCGCGCCCTGGACGGCCTCACTCACGGCGGGGTCATCGAAGTCAGGCTCGCCGAAGGTGAGTTCCACATCCGTGCCGGTGCGGACGCGACGGCAGGCCAGGCGTACGGATACGGCCCCGCCGACGCCCCGGACGCCTGCCTCGTACTGAACGCGGAGGCCGTCCTGGCCATCGGGCGCGGTGGGAGCACCCTGGCCGAGGCCGTCAAGGAGGGCCGTGCGGAAGTCCTGGGCGAGGGCCCGCTCGCCGCCGAGCTCCGTGGCGGCGGCTGACCGCTCCGCCCGTGCCGACGGACCAACTTGCACGTAGCGTGAGCGTGTTCGATGCGCCCGGATGCTGAGGGAGTCGGTCATGGAGTTCGACGGCACGGTCGGTGCGAAGAAGCGGACGACCCTGCGCAAGGTGATGCTCGTCGGGGTCTGCGTCGCGGCGCTCGGCCTTCTTCCTGCGGCGGCGGTCGCGACACCGGGCAGCGGTGTGAGCGGCACGGTCGTCGCCGAGGGCACGTCCGAGGGCGGGCTCGAGGTGCGGGCCCCCGAGGGGCGCACGGATGTGACCTTCCGGGAGATCACGGTCGCGCCGGGCGGCTCCACCGGCTGGCACACCCATCGCGGAGAGCTGATCGCCGTCGTCAGGTCCGGGACGCTGACGCGTACCCTCCACGACTGCTCGGTCGAGGTGACACCGGCGGGTACGTCGTTCATCGAACCGTCCGGAGCCGGCCACCGGCACATCGGGCGCAACCTCGGCGCGGAACCCGTCGTGCTGTGGGTGACCTACCTGCTTCCCGAGGGCAGTGAACTCTCCGACGACGCCGGCGCGGTGGACTGCCCGGCCGCGGGATGAGGGCGGCGGGGACGCCCGCCCGGCAGCGGCCGCCCCGCACACCCCGCGCCGCCCCTCAGACGGCCGCCGTCTCCCCGTACGCTCCGAAACCGGAGACGACCAGTCCGTCCCGGAAGGTCAGCACCTCGTACACCCGGCCGCCGATCTGGTTGCGGTAGTCGATCACCAGCGCGTCGACGCCCGCCCGCACGTCCATCACCTCGAACTCCAGGTCGGGGATCTTCTCCAGCCCGGCGGCCCAGTACGCGCGGAGCGCCGCCTTGCCGTGCAGTGTCCCGGCCGGGGAGCCCGTCAGCCGGGCGATCATCGGTGAACTGAAGGTCACGTCCTCGTGGTAATGGGCGAGGATGCGGTCCAGGTCGTGGGAGTTCCAGTCGTCCTGCCACCGGGACGCGAACCGACGGGCGTGTGCGAGATCCATACCGGGCATCATGCGACAGGGCCGCGCACGGGCGTGACCCAGGTCCGGCCGCACGGCCCGCGGTCAGAAGACCGCGCCCGCCACCGCCGCGCCGGCGAAGGAGAGCCCGACCCCCGCCCCGACGCTGAATCAGCAGACAGGCCCCGGCCGGCCCCAGCCTCCGGGCCGAACTCAGGGTCAGCAGCTCGTACGAGAAGGTCGACCAGGTCGACAGCGCGCCGCAGAAGCCGGTGGCCAGCAGGACACCGGCACCACGTGCACGCCCGGCCCGTTCGACGTCGCCCGGCTGCTCCGATCGACGGACTCACCACCCACACGTTCCACAGCGAGGGCGCGGGCGGCGGTCACGCTCCCGACAACATGCGCGTGGCGGGTGAACCGAACGTCCGGCCGTCCTCGACCACCCCGACGCTGCCGTACCCAGAGACTCGGTGGACGAGCTGCCGGACATGGTCATGGTCTGCCACCGGCTCAGCCACGACATCCCCGAGGGCGTCTCCTCGCCGACAGCCGCCTCCGGCACGTGACGAATAACGACGAGGAACTCGTCCGGAAGATCACCGACCTGCTGCGGGCCAGGGGCGCACGGCTCTGACCGGTCGCGGGGCGAAGATGGAGGGGTGCGATTCGAACCGATCACCTGGGAACGGCTGGCCGAAGCCCTTGGCGAGCACGCCGACGGCACCGAACCGGCCGACGGCGGGCCCTGGCTCCGGATCGGCGTCGACGGCGCCCCGGCCGCCCGCCCCGGCGAGCAGGCCGAGCGCCTGGCCGAGGTGCTGCGGGCGCGCGGACGCCCGGTTCTCACCGTCTCCACCAGCGGCTTCCTGCGCCCGGCGAGCCTGCGCTACGAGTACGGGAAGCAGGACCCCGACTCGTACGCCGACAGCTGGTTCGACACGGGCGCGCTGTGGCGGGAGGTGTTCCGTCCGCTGGAACCGGGCGGCAGCGGATGCGTGCTGCCCGACCTCTGGGACCCGGCGACGGACCGGGCCACCCGCAGCCCGTACCAGGTCCTGCCCGAGGGCGGGGCGCTGATCCTGCACGGTCCGCTTCTCCTCGGGCACTGGTTCCCCTTCGACCTCTGCGTCCATCTGAGCCTGTCGGCGGGCGCGCTTCGGCGGCGTACCGAGGAAGGCGAGCGGTGGACCCTGCCAGCCTTCGCGCGGTACGAGGACGAGGCGGACCCGGCCGGACGCGCGGACGTCGTCGTACGGGCCGACGACCCGCACCACCCCGCCTGGACGGGCAGGCCTTGAGCCTCTCGTTCGGACCCTAGAAGAGCGGCAGCGGGAGTATCCCCTCGAGGGCCAGCAGCTGCCGCTTGGTCTCCAGGCCGCCGCCGAACCCGCCCAGCCCTCCGCCGCTCTCCACCACCCGGTGGCACGGGACCACGACCGGCAGCGGGTTGGAGCCCATGGCCGCCCCCACTGCCTGGGCGGCGCCCGGCTGGCCGACCCGGCCCGCCAGGTCCCCGTAGCCCACGACCGTCCCGTAGGGCACGCCGGAGGCCAGCTCGGTGAGCACCTCGCGGTGGAAGCCGGAGCTCAGCGACCAGTCCAGCGGGAGCGAGAAGTCCCGCAGCTCTCCGGCGAAATACGCGGCGAGCTGACGCACCGGCCCGGCCAGCAGCGCGGAGTCCGGGGCTTCCACGGGCTCCGCGCCCAGCCGGGTCCGCAGCTGCCCCAGCGCCTTGTCCCGGACCGGCGGACGGGCGTGGAAGACCACGGTCACCAGTCCGGAGCGGGTCGCGGCCAGCAGGAGCGGGCCGATGTCGCTCGGCACGACGGACCACTCCACGACCTGCTCGCTGCTCTCCATGCGACCCACCGTACGGCCGGCCACTGACAGTCCCGTCCCGTCAGCCGCTCAGCGGGTGGCGTCCCGGACGATGTCGGGGTTGTTGGTGATGATGCCGTCCACGCCGAATCCGGCCACCTCGGCGGCCTTCGCCGCGTTGTTCACGGTCCACGTGTTGACCTTCAGAGGCTTGCCGTGGGGACCCTTCAGCTTCTGCACCGCGGCGACGTAATCGGCGCCGAGCGTCGTGTACGACGGATTGATCTGGTCGGTGAACGCCGCGTACGACGGCAGATCGGCCACCGCTGGGGTGCCCAGGAAGCCGGTGACGACGTCCGGACGCTGAACATGAACAGTTTTCACACTCTCTGCACCGAAGCTCTGGATGACCAGCTTGTGCTTGACGTGGGCACGGTCGAGCCATCCCGCCTTGCGCAGGACGCGCAGGGTCTCCTTCTCGATCCCCGGGTAGATCTCGGGGCTCTTGATCTCCAGGAGCAGTTTCTGGTGGTTGCGCTCGACGCGGTGCAGGTACTGGGTGAGCGTCGGCACCCGGGCGCCCGCGAAGCCGGCGCCGAACCAGCTGCCGGCGTCCAGCTTCGCGATCTCGGCCGCGGTGAAGTCCTTGACCGCCCAGGGCGCGCGGTCGGGGAAGACCTCCTCGGCGTCCGTGGTCCTGTTCAGGGTGGTGTCGTGCACGACGACCAGCACGCCGTCCTTGGTGAGCTGGACGTCGTTCTCCACCCACGCGATGCCCAGGTCGTCGGCCGCGTCCACCGCGGCCAGGGTGTTCTCCGGGGCGTAGGCGGAAGCGCCCCGGTGGGCGTAGACGACCGGGCTGTCCTGCGCGCCCGAGGCCTGGGCCTGGGTGGCGGGCAGCAGGACGCAGGCGCCGAGCATGGCGGCGGCACCGGAAGCGGTTGCTGTGCGTACGGACACGTGGACTCCTCGCGTCGGAATGCGGTCAGGCAGAGACTCGCATCAGATGCCCAACGGAGGGGAGGAGGATGATGGCCATGTTGTGAACGGAAGGGCGGACGCCGAGTCCGCGCAGGCCCCGAAGGCGGATAAAATGCCGCTCTTATGTTTGCTTGCCGGGCCTTGCCCTTTAGGGTCACCCCCGAACCCGGGCACACCGCGAAGGGCGTACCAGCATGCAGGGCACAGTCGACGGATTCACCTACGGCCTCGTGACGCCCGTCACGGCGTTCCTCATGGCATGCCTCGGCGCCGCGCTCGGTCTCCGGTGCACCACGCGGTCCCTGCGCGCCCGGGGAGCGGCCAGGGCCGGCTGGCTCGCGCTCGGTGCCACCTCCATCGGGTCCGGCATCTGGACCATGCACTTCATCGCGATGCTGGGCTTCACCGTCCGGGAAGCGCCGGTGAGCTACGACAGGCCCCTCACCTACGCCAGCCTCGCCGTGGGCGTCGGGATGGTCGGGGTCGGCATCTTCCTGGTCGGCTACCGGGGCGCCACCCGGATGGCGCTGGTCACGGGTGGCACGATCACCGGCCTCGGGGTCGCCTCCATGCACTACCTGGGCATGGCCGGGATGAACTTCGAGGGACTGTTCGAATACGACACCCTCACCGTCGCGCTCTCCGTCGTCATCGCCGTGGTCGCCGCGACGGCCGCGCTCTGGGCCGCCGTCTCCATCCACGGCTTCCTGCCCAGCCTCGGCGCCAGCGTGGTCATGGGCGTGGCCGTGAGCGGGATGCACTACACGGGCATGGCCGCGCTCCAGGTGCACCTGCACCCCGACGCCGTACCGGCACCGACCGGCGAGGCGCCCACCTCGCTCCTCCTGCCGATGATGATCGGCCCCGGCTGCTTCCTCGTGCTCGCCGCAGTGGTGGTGATGATCGACCCCCTGGTGGTCTCCGGCGGTCCCGAAGCCCGCCGGCCGCCGGGACCGGCCGCACGCCGCGGGGGACCGGTGACCTCGATCCCGGCCCAGCGGCGGCGCACACCGCCCTACGCGGCCGCCGCACGCAAGGCGTCCCGGCAGCCGTGGAACCGCTGATCCCCGGCTGTTGTCAGTGGGGGGTCGTACGGTGGTTGCATGCGGCCAGTCTCGAAGATCGAACGTTCGGTGGCGCCTTTCGAGGTCGTCAGTCCCTATCAGCCCAGTGGCGACCAGCCGGCGGCCATCGCCGAGCTGGAGCGTCGGGTCCGCGCGGGTGAGAAGGACGTCGTCCTGCTCGGCGCGACCGGCACGGGCAAGTCGGCGACGACCGCCTGGATGATCGAGAAGCTCCAGCGCCCCACCCTGGTGATGGCACCGAACAAGACGCTGGCCGCCCAGCTGGCCAACGAGTTCCGCGAGCTTCTCCCGAACAACGCCGTGGAGTACTTCGTCTCGTACTACGACTACTACCAGCCCGAGGCGTACGTCCCGCAGTCGGACACCTACATCGAGAAGGACTCCTCGATCAACGAGGAGGTCGAGCGGCTGCGGCACTCCGCCACGAATTCGCTGCTCACCCGGCGCGACGTCGTCGTGGTCGCTTCCGTCTCCTGCATCTACGGCCTGGGCACCCCGCAGGAGTACGTGGACCGGATGGTCCAGCTCAAGGTCGGCGACGAGATCGACCGGGACCAGCTGCTGCGCCGCTTCGTCGAGATCCAGTACACGCGCAACGACCTCGCGTTCACCCGCGGCACCTTCCGCGTCCGCGGCGACACCATCGAGATCTTCCCGGTGTACGAGGAGCTCGCCGTCCGCATCGAGATGTTCGGCGACGAGATCGAGGCGCTCTCGACCCTCCACCCCCTGACCGGTGAGGTCATCAGCGAGGACGCCTCGCTGCACGTCTTCCCCGCCAGCCACTACGTGGCGGGTCCCGAGCGCATGGAGAAGGCGGTCGGCGGCATCGAGCAGGAGCTGGAACAGCGCCTCGCCGAGCTGGAGAAGCAGGGCAAGATGCTGGAGGCCCAGCGGCTGCGCATGCGCACCACGTACGACATCGAGATGCTCCGCCAGATCGGCACCTGCTCCGGCGTCGAGAACTACTCGATGCACTTCGACGGCCGCTCTCCCGGCACCGCTCCCAACACTCTCCTCGACTACTTCCCCGAGGACTTCCTCCTCGTCCTGGACGAGTCGCACGTCACCGTGCCGCAGATCGGCGCGATGTACGAGGGCGACGCCTCCCGTAAGCGGACCCTCGTCGACCACGGTTTCCGGCTGCCCTCCGCCCTGGACAACCGTCCGCTGAAGTGGGAGGAGTTCCTGGGCCGCATCGACCAGACGGTCTACCTCTCCGCCACACCCGGGAAGTACGAGATGTCCCGGGGCGACGGCTTCGTCGAGCAGATCATCCGGCCGACCGGGCTCGTCGACCCGGAGGTCGTCGTCAAGCCCACCGAGGGCCAGATCGACGACCTGGTCCACGAGATCCGCGAGCGGACCGCGAAGGACGAGCGTGTCCTGGTCACCACCCTCACCAAGAAGATGTCCGAGGACCTCACGGACTACTTTTTGGAGCTCGGCATCCAGGTCCGCTACCTCCACAGCGACGTCGACACGCTGCGCAGGATCGAGCTGCTGCGCGAGCTGCGCTCCGGCGAGTACGACGTCCTGGTCGGCATCAACCTCCTGCGTGAGGGCCTCGACCTGCCCGAGGTGTCGCTCGTGGCCATTCTCGACGCCGACAAGCAGGGCTTCCTGCGCTCCGGCACCTCGCTGATCCAGACCATCGGCCGTGCCGCCCGTAACGTCTCGGGGCAGGTCCACATGTACGCCGACAAGGTCACCCCGGCGATGGCGCAGGCCATCGACGAGACCAACCGCCGCCGCGAGAAGCAGATCGCCTACAACACCGAGCGAGGGGTCGACCCGCAGCCGCTCCGCAAGAAGATCAACGACATCGTCGCGTCCATCGCCCGCGAGGAGGTCGACACCGAGCAGCTCCTCGGCACCGGCTACCGGCAGGCGAAGGACACCAAGGCCCCCGTGCCCTCGCTGGGCGGAAAGGCGGCCGCGGGCGGCAAGGCCGCTGCGGCGGAGGGCAAGGCGAAGAAGGACGGCGCGGTGGTCACCGACCGGCCCGCCGCCGAGCTCGCCGGGATCATCGAGGAGATGACGGACCGCATGCGAGCGGCCGCCGCCGACCTGCAGTTCGAGGTGGCGGCGCGGCTGCGTGACGAGGTGGGTGAGCTGAAGAAGGAGCTGCGTCAGATGAGGGAGGCGGGACTGGCCTGATCCCGTGGGGCACGCAGTGTTGCAGGACCGACACAAAAACGGCCCACGGCTCTTCCCGCCTGCGGGGACTGCGTAGGGTGCTCGGAAACCGCACACCGAGGGTTGCGGGGCAAGCGGAGAGGGGACAGCGCGTGACGGTCAACATGACCAAGGGCCAGGCCATCAACCTGCAGAAGAGCGACGGGGGGACCCTGACCGCGGTACGGATGGGGCTCGGCTGGCAGGCGGCCCCGCGCCGGGGGCTCTTCGGCTCCCGTACCCGTGAGATCGACCTGGACGCCTCGGCGGTGCTCTTCGCCGACAAGCAGCCCGTGGACGTCGTGTTCTTCCGCCACCTCGTCAGCGACGACGGCTCGGTCAAGCACACCGGCGACAACCTGGTCGGCGGAGCCGGCTCGGGCGGCGACGACGAGGCGATCCTCGTCGACCTGCAGCGGGTCCCGGTCCACATCGACCAGATCGTCTTCACGGTGAACTCGTTCACCGGCCAGACGTTCCAGGAGGTGCAGAACGCCTTCTGCCGCATCGTCGACGAGACCAACGGCCAGGAGCTCGCCCGCTACACGCTGGACGGCGGCGGCCAGTACACGGCACAGATCATGGCGAAGGTGCACCGCGCGGGCAGCGGATGGCAGATGACGGCCCTGGGCAACCCGGCCAACGGCCGTACGTTCCAGGACCTGATGCCGTCGATCCTGCCGCACCTGTAGACGCGGCAAGGGCACGGGCGGCAACCGGCCCGCAGAACCGTACGAGCAGCTCCCGGAGGCACCCGCCGCCGGGAGCTGCGCCCATGGCAGGGCGCGCCACACCGAACGTCGAGGGGACAGGGCAATGACGGCCGAGCTGATCCGGGGGCAGAACCACACCTTGCCCCAGACGCGTCTGGAGATCAGGGTGTCGGCGGGCTCGCCCGTCGTGGCCGGGGCCACGCTCGGGGACGAGCGGGGCACCGTCCGGGGCGCCGAGTGGATCGCCCACCCCGCGTCGCACCGGGTGCCGGGACTCGAGGTGTCGCGGCAGGCCGCGGCCGACCACCGGCTGGCCGTGGACCTGGACGCCCTGCCCGACTCGGTGCACCGCGTCACCGTGCTCCTCGCCCTGCCCGTCGGAGCCGGGCGCCCGGGCAGATTCGGTGCGGTGGCCGCTCCCTTCGTCGCCGTCACCGGACTCGACGGCACCGAGATCGCCACGTTCACCCTCACCGGTCTGGACACCGAGTCCGCCGTGTCGGCACTGGAGCTCTACCGCCGCCAGGGGGTCTGGAAGGTCCGTGCCGTCGGCCAGGGCTATGCCGCGGGGCTCGCCGAGATGCTCGCCGACCAGGGTGTGGCCGGGGCGGCGGAGCTTGCCGCCTCCATCCAGGAGGCGGTCGCCTCCGGGCTCGCCCGCTCCGTGCCCCCGCCGCCCCGTGCCTCCGAGGGCGAGCGGGTACGCCACCCGGCGGGCCCCGCGGCCACCGGAGGCGGCGGGACGCCCGCCTCGGCGCGGGTACCCGAACCGCCCGCAGACCCCGCGCTCCCGCAACCCGAGGCACCTGGCGGACCGGTCAGCTACGCGCACCCGCGGCGACAGACCTCGGCGCCACCCCCGCCGCCCCCCGCGACCCCGCCCGCCGCCCCGGGACAGCCCGCGCAGCCCGTCGCCGGGGACGCCACCGGCTGGTCCATGGACGAGCGGCTCTACAACCAGATCTGGGGCATGTTCGAGGACATGGCCCGCGCCGTCGCCGCCTACCGGAGCGCCGTCGACTTCGCCGAGTCCCGGATGGACCAGGAGCTCGAGCGGACGCTGTCCGATCCGCGCAGCCGCATCGGCGGTACCGGCGACCGGGCCCGCGAGGCGGCGCGGGCCAAGCACGACGAGCTCACCGGCCGCGCACGCGAGGCGCTCGAACGCGATCTCGCCCAGCTCGCCGCCGAGTCCGCCGTCGTGGAACCGGCCCTCCCCGCCGCCTACGCCGGCTGGGGCAACCCCGTCTGGCACGGCTACCGCGTCCCGATGGAGATTCCGATGGCCCTGCGCATCGGCGACCTCCATCTGCCCGAGGGCATCGGCCTGCGGATCCCGCTGCTGGTGCGGCTGCCCCTGGAACGCGGGATCTGGGTCGACAGCGGGCGTACGGCCTCCGAGGCGGCTGCCGCGACGGCCGGGGACCAGCTGCGCACGCTCGCCATGGAGACCGCGGTCGCCCTGGCCGCGCGGCTGCTCGCCGTGTACCCGGCGGACGAATTCTCCGTACACGTGATCGACCCGGCCGGTTCCGCGGCAGGTCCGCTCACCCCGCTGGTCGCTTCCGGGGTTCTCGCCGGGCCGCCCGCCGCCGGAGCTGAAGGCGTGTCCGCGGTCCTCGCCCACCTCACCCGGCGAGTCGATCTGGTGCAGATGGCGATCAGGGCCGGCGCGGCGGACGCGCTGCCCCCGGACCTCGACACGGGGGAGCACCTGCTGATCGTCAACGACTTCCCGCACGGCTTCGACGACAGGGCCGTCACCCAGCTGCGTTATCTGGCCGACGAGGGGCCCTCGGTGGGCGTGCACCTGCTGATGGTCGCCGACCGCGAGGACGCCCGCGCCTACGGCCCGGTGCTGGACCCGCTGTGGCGTTCCCTGCTGCGGATCACCCCGGTGGCCGACGACCACCTCGCAGACCCGTGGGTCGGCCATGCGTGGACGTACGAGCCGCTGAGGGCGCCGCAGGGCAGCCGCGTCCTGGAGCAGGTGCTCGCGCTGGTGGCCGCTGCGCGGCGAAGCGGTCGCCCCTGAGCCGGGTGACGGTAGGTCAAGTATCTGAGTAGAGCCTCTGACCTGGCATTTTGATCACTGCTTGGCACGGACTTTACCGTTTCTTGGTGCTTCATGTACTGTTCTTGGTGCGGAGGGGAGTACTCCCGATCGCGGCGTTCCCGTCAGTACGGACTGTGACCGGTCCCGGGGCGTCGGCCCGGCGCGCATCCCGCGCTCCCGGGTGGAAGAGACCTCCGGCAGCGACGACGCTGATCTATAGCCGTAGCGAACTGCCGGAGGCGCAGTGGACGTTTCATGGACCCTCTGGGCGCTGACCATTCTCGGTCTCGTCGCCCTCATCTCCGTCGACTTCTTCATCGGGCGCAAGCCCCATGACGTGTCGACCAAGGAAGCCGGAATCTGGACCATCGTCTGGATCGCCCTGGCCGTGCTCTTCGGACTCGGCCTGCTGGTCTTCGGCGAAAGCCAGGCCTCGGGCGAATTCTTCGCCGGCTTCATCACCGAGAAGTCACTCAGTGTGGACAACCTCTTCGTCTTCGTCCTGATCATGGCGAAGTTCTCGGTGCCCTCCCACCTCCAGCAGCGGGTGCTGCTCATCGGCGTGCTGATCGCCCTGGTGCTGCGAGCGATCTTCATCGCGGCAGGCGCCGCGGTCATCGCCAACTTCTCGTGGGTCTTCTACATCTTCGGCGCGTTCCTGATCTACACCGCCTGGAAGCTGATCCAGGAGGCGCGGGCCGGCGAGGAGGAGGACGAGTTCGAGGAGAACCGTCTCCTCAAGTCGATCGAGCACCGCTTCGGCGTCGCGGACAAGTACCACGGGACCAAGCTCTTCATCCGGAACAACGGCAAGCGCGTCCTGACCCCCTTGATGGTGGTCATGCTCGCCATCGGCACCACCGATGTGCTGTTCGCGCTGGACTCCATCCCGGCGATCTTCGGACTGACCCAGGACCCGTACATCGTCTTCACCGCCAACGCGTTCGCCCTGATGGGCCTGCGTCAGCTGTACTTCCTCATCGGCGGTCTGCTGAAGAAGCTGGTCCACCTCAGCTACGGGCTCTCGGTGATTCTCGGGTTCATCGGCGTCAAGCTGGTGCTGCACGCCCTGCACGAGTCCGGGGTGCACGTCCCGGAGATCTCGATCCCGTTCTCCCTCTCCGTCATCTGCGGCGTCCTGGTGATCACCACGATCACCAGTCTTATCGCCACCAGGAAGAAGGACGCGGTGGAGAAGGACGGGCAGAAGGACGACAGCGAGAACGTCGGCGCGGAGAAGTAGCGCCTGACGGACACACCGACGGCCGGGGCCCCGCGAGGGGCACCCGGCCGTCGGACGTTCAGCGGTTCACCAGCCGCGCTCGCGCCACTCCGGCAGGTGCGGGCGCTCGGCACCGAGCGTGGTGTCGTGGCCGTGGCCCGGGTAGACCCACGTCTCGTCCGGGAGCGGGCCGAAGAGCTTGGTCTCCACGTCGTGCAGCAGGCTCGCGAACGCCTCCGGGTCCTTGTGCGTATTGCCTACGCCGCCGGGGAAGAGGCAGTCCCCGGTGAACAGGTGCGGGGCGCCGTGCGGATCGTCGTACACCAGGGCGATCGACCCCGGGGTATGGCCGGTCAGATGCCGCGCGGTCAGCGAGACCCGGCCCACCCGGACCGTGCCGCCGTCCTCCACGAGCTCGTCGGTCGGTACGGGGATGCCCTCGGCGTCGTACCTCCCGGCGTACGTCCGCGCCCCGGTGGCCGCCACCACCTCGCCCAGCGCCTGCCAGTGGTCGCCGTGCCGGTGCGTCGTCACGACGGAAGCGATGCCGTCCTCGCCGATCAGCCGGAGGAGTGTCCCGGCCTCGGCGGCCGCGTCGATCAGGAGCTGCTCGCCGGTGGCCCGGCAGCGCAGCAGGTACGCGTTGTTGTTCATCGGTCCGACGGCGACCTTGGAGATCATCAGATCGGTCAGCTCGTGCACGTCCGCAGCTCCGCCGACCTTGACCGTTCCGCTGTACGTCATGTGACGCAGCCTATAGCGACGGCAGTGCGGGAAGGCTGCCGCCTTCCACGGTGAGCGCGGAGCCGTCGCGGCGTCCGGAGAGCCAGCCGAGGATGCCGGAGGCCGTGCCCCGGACCGTGACCGGAGCGCCGTCGGCGCCCCCGCCCGTGGTCCACAGCCGGCCGTCCGGGGCGACGGCTGTCGTGGGGACGACATCGGGGTGCCCGGCGAACCGTTCCGCCAGGAAGTCGTTCTCGCGGGTCACGAACTCCTCCGGCAGATCCTCCAGCTCGTATCCCACTGCGAGGTCCACGTGGTGCAGCTCGACCTCGCCCCAGCGGCGGAAGGGGATCCGGGAAGCCGACTCCGTCACACCGTTGCGCATGGTGACGATGCGTGACCGGTCGGCCGGCGCCTCGGCGGCGGCGAGGAAGGCCGTTCCGCTCGCCCGCAGGTCAGCGAGGTGTTCGGCCACCGGGCGGAAGGCGTCGCGTTCGATGTCCGCGTCCCGGGTTTCGCTGTTCGCGTACATCGGGCGCCCTTGGAGAACATTTACGAGGGCGTCGGCGTTACGTGACAGGTGGGCAAGAACATGGCCGCGGCTCCAGCCCGGCAGACGGGACGGCTCGGCAACGGCGCCGTCGTCCATCTTGCCCGTGGCGCTGAGCAGCCGATCGGTCGCTTCACGTACAGCTTCCAGGTCGCGCGCATGATCAGTCATGGACCGAGCGTAGACGCCGCCACTCATTCGGGTGATGGTATCTCCGCTCGACCGTAAATCGAATGCGCGTGCTATACGCTCGGAGTCGAAAGCTTCGTACATCGCTGTGGCACCCCCCATACCCTGGGACGAGGGCTCAGTTCCCCCATTTCTCTCCAGAAAGGTGCGGACCGGCGTGGCCGACCGTCTCATCGTCCGTGGCGCGCGCGAGCACAACCTGAAGAACGTCTCGCTCGATCTCCCCCGTGACTCCCTCATCGTCTTCACCGGGCTCTCCGGATCGGGCAAGTCGTCGCTCGCGTTCGACACGATCTTCGCCGAGGGCCAGCGGCGCTACGTGGAGTCGCTCTCCTCGTACGCCCGGCAGTTCCTCGGCCAGATGGACAAGCCGGACGTGGACTTCATCGAAGGCCTCTCGCCCGCCGTCTCCATCGACCAGAAGTCGACCTCGCGCAACCCGCGCTCGACGGTCGGCACCATCACCGAGGTCTACGACTACCTCCGGCTGCTCTTCGCCAGGATCGGCAAGCCGCACTGCCCCGAGTGCGGAAGGCCCATCGCGCGCCAGTCGCCGCAGGCCATCGTCGACAAGGTGCTCGGGCTGCCCGAGGGCAGCCGCTTCCAGGTGCTCTCCCCGCTGGTGCGTGAGCGCAAGGGGGAGTTCGTCGACCTCTTCGCCGACCTCCAGACCAAGGGCTACAGCAGGGCGCGGGTCGACGGCGAGACGATCCAGCTGTCCGAGCCGCCCACGCTGAAGAAGCAGGAGAAGCACACCATCGAGGTGGTCATCGACCGCCTCACGGTCAAGGACAGCGCCAAGCGCCGGCTGACCGACTCCGTCGAGACGGCGCTGGGCCTCTCCGGCGGCATGGTCGTGCTCGACTTCGTCGACCTGGAGGCGGACGACCCCGAGCGTGAGCGGATGTACTCCGAGCACCTCTACTGCCCGTACGACGATCTCTCCTTCGAGGAGCTGGAGCCCCGCTCCTTCTCCTTCAACTCCCCCTTCGGCGCCTGCCCCGACTGCACGGGCATCGGCACGCGCATGGAGGTCGACCCGGAGCTGATCGTCCCGGACGAGGACAAGTCCCTGGACGAGGGTGCGATCCACCCCTGGTCGCACGGCCACACCAAGGAGTACTTCGGTCGCCAGATCACCGCGCTGGCCGACGCCCTCGGGTTCCGTACGGACATCCCGTGGGCCGGACTGCCGCAGCGCGCCAGGAAGGCTCTGCTGCACGGCCACAAGATCCAGACCGAGGTCCGCTACCGCAACAGGTACGGGCGCGAGCGCGCCTACACCACCCCCCGCTTCGAGGGCGCCGTCCAGTACGTCAAGCGGCGTCACTCCGAGGCCGAGAGCGACTCCAGCCGGGAGCGCTTCGAGGGCTACATGCGCGAGGTGGCCTGCCCGACCTGTGAGGGCACCCGGCTCAAGCCCCTGGTCCTCGCGGTCACGGTGATGGAGAAGTCCATCGCCGAGGTCTCCGCGATGTCCATCAGCGAGTGCGCCGAGTTCCTCGGCCGCCTCAAGCTGAACGCCCGCGACAAGAAGATCGCCGAGCGGGTCCTCAAGGAGGTCAACGAGCGGCTGCGGTTCCTCGTCGACGTCGGCCTCGACTACCTCTCGCTGAACCGCGCCGCGGGCACCCTGTCCGGCGGCGAGGCCCAGCGCATCCGGCTCGCCACCCAGATCGGTTCCGGGCTCGTCGGCGTGCTGTACGTGCTGGACGAGCCGTCCATCGGCCTTCACCAGCGCGACAACCACCGGCTGATCGAGACCCTGGTCCGACTGCGGGACATGGGCAACACGCTCATCGTCGTCGAGCACGACGAGGACACCATCAAGGTCGCCGACTGGGTCGTCGACATCGGTCCCGGCGCGGGCGAGCACGGCGGCAAGGTCGTCCACTCCGGCTCGCTCGATGAACTGCTGGCCAACAAGGAGTCGATCACCGGCCAGTACCTCTCCGGCAAGAGGCAGATCGAGATGCCGGACGTCCGGCGTCCCGTCGACCCGAAGCGCCGGCTCACGGTGCACGGCGCCCGGGAGAACAACCTCCAGGACATCGACGTGTCCTTCCCGCTCGGTGTGCTCACCGCGGTCACCGGCGTCTCCGGTTCGGGGAAGTCGACCCTGGTCAACGACATCCTCTACACCCACCTGGCACGCGAGCTCAACGGCGCCAAGTCGGTCCCCGGCCGGCACACCAGGGTCGACGGCGACGACCTCGTCGACAAGGTCGTCCACGTCGACCAGTCGCCGATCGGCCGGACCCCCCGGTCCAACCCGGCGACGTACACCGGAGTCTTCGACCATGTGCGCCGGCTGTTCGCCGAGACGATGGAGGCGAAGGTGCGCGGCTATCTGCCGGGCCGCTTCTCCTTCAACGTCAAGGGCGGCCGCTGCGAGAACTGCTCCGGCGACGGCACCATCAAGATCGAGATGAACTTCCTGCCCGATGTGTACGTCCCGTGCGAGGTCTGCCACGGTGCGCGCTACAACCGGGAGACCCTGGAGGTCCACTACAAGGGCAAGTCCATCGCCGAGGTGCTGGACATGCCGATCGAGGAGGGCCTGGAGTTCTTCGAGGCCGTCCCGACGATCGCCCGCCACCTCCGCACGCTCAACGAGGTCGGCCTCGGCTACGTCCGGCTCGGCCAGTCCGCGCCGACGCTCTCCGGCGGCGAGGCCCAGCGGGTGAAGCTCGCGAGCGAGCTGCAGAAGCGCTCCACCGGCCGCACGGTCTACGTCCTGGACGAGCCGACGACCGGTCTGCACTTCGAGGACATCAGCAAGCTGATCTCGGTCCTCTCGGGCCTGGTCGACAAGGGCAACACGGTGATCGTCATCGAGCACAACCTCGATGTCGTCAAGACCGCCGACTGGGTCGTCGACATGGGCCCCGAGGGCGGCAACGGCGGCGGCCTGGTCGTCGCCGAGGGCACCCCGGAGCACATCGCCTCGGTGCCCGCCAGCCACACCGGGAAGTTCCTCCAGGAGATCCTGGGCGCCGACCGGATCGGTGAGGCCGTGGTCCCGGCGGCTCGCAAGGCCCGTAAGGCGCCCGCGAAGAAGGCCGTCGCTGCGAAGACGGCCACGGCCCGCAAGACGGCCACGGCCAGGAGGGCGGCGGCCGAGCAGCCGGCGCCCAGGAAGACGGCCCGCACGCGGAAGGCCTGACACCTCCGGAGGAAGGGGCGGCCCGCCCGGGCGGGCCGCCCCTTCCCGCCTGCCCGGAGGGTCCGCCGCCTCCCGGCCAGGCATTCCCGTCCCCGCCGGCTCCTCCGTCCGCCCCGCGCACTTCCAGGGGCCGGTCGAAGGACCGGGGTTCTCCGCCGGTATCGTCGGGTCTGTCGCCCATGCCTTCAGGTGCGGCCCGTGCCCGGATCCCGTGGCACCCGGTGCCCCGGACGGTGACGGCGGCTCTCTGTCCCCCCGACCAGTGGAGACCGCATGCCCGGCCTGCCCGCCGCCCGCCGTACCGTTCTGAAGGGCGCCGCTCTCGCCGGTGCGGCCGGGCTGGGAGCGGCGGCCTGTTCGACCGAGTCCAAGCTCGGCCACGCCCAGACGCCCACGCCCACCGCGCCCGTGGAGCTCGGTGCCGCCGACGAGGTCCCGGTCGGCGGGGCGAAGCTCTACCGGGAGCAGCGGGTCGTCGTGAGCTGCCAGGCCGCCGGGGAGTACAAGGCCTTCAGCGCGCAGTGCACCCACGCCGGCTGCCTCCTGGACAAGGTCGAGGGCAACGAGGGCAACTGCCCGTGCCACGGCAGCCGCTTCGACATGACCACGGGCAAGGCGCTGCAGGGCCCCGCCACCGTGCCGCTGCCCTCCGTCCCGCTGAAGGTCGAGGGCGGAAAGCTCGTCGCGGGCCCCGACGCCTGACAGGGCCGCCGCCCGTCGAGGGCATCCTGGTCCCCGGAGATCCCGCTCTGTCACAGCCCGCAAGTAGGGTGTGAGACATGGCAGACCCCTCCAGCTACCGCCCCAAGCCGGGACAGATCCCCGACTCCCCGGGGGTCTACAAGTTCCGCGACGAGCACCGCCGGGTGATCTACGTCGGCAAGGCGAAGAACCTGCGCCAGCGCCTGGCCAACTACTTCCAGGACCTGGCCGGTCTGCACCCGCGTACCCGCACGATGGTCACCACGGCCGCTTCCGTGGAATGGACCGTGGTCTCCACCGAGGTCGAGGCGCTCCAGCTGGAGTACACCTGGATCAAGGAGTTCGACCCCCGGTTCAACGTCAAGTACCGCGACGACAAGAGCTATCCCTACCTCGCGGTCACGCTCAACGAGGACTTCCCCCGCGTCCAGGTCATGCGCGGCGCCAAGAAGAAGGGCGTGCGCTACTTCGGCCCGTACGGGCACGCCTGGGCCATCCGCGAGACCGTCGACCTGATGCTCCGGGTCTTCCCCGTGCGCACCTGTTCCGCCGGTGTCTTCAAGAACGCCGAGCGGACCGGCCGCCCCTGCCTCCTCGGCTACATCGGCAAGTGCTCCGCCCCGTGCGTCGGGCGTGTCACCCCCGAGGAGCACCGGGACCTGGCCGAGGACTTCTGCGACTTCATGGCAGGCCGCACAGGGACGTACATCCGCCGCCTGGAGAAGGACATGATGCAGGCGGCCGAGGAGATGGAGTACGAGCGGGCGGCCCGGCTGCGCGACGACGCGGAGGCGCTGAAGAGGGCCATGGAGAAGAGCGCCGTCGTCCTCGCCGACGCCACCGACGCCGACCTCATCGCCGTCGCCGAGGACGAGCTCGAAGCGGCGGTCCAGATCTTCCACGTCCGCGGCGGACGGGTGCGGGGCCAGCGCGGCTGGGTCACCGACAAGGTGGAGGCCGTCGACACGGCGGGCCTCGTCGAGCACGCGCTCCAGCAGCTCTACGGGGAGGAGTCGGGCGACTCCGTCCCCAAGGAGGTGCTGGTCCCTGCGCTCCCCGAGGACCCCGACGCCGTGTCCGAGTGGCTCGCGCGCCGCCGGGGGGCCCAGGTCAGCCTGCGCATTCCGCAGCGGGGCGACAAGAAGGACCTGATGGGCACGGTCCAGCGCAACGCCCAGCAGGCGCTGGGGCTGCACAAGACCAAGCGCGCCTCCGACCTCACGACGCGCTCGCGTGCCCTGGAGGAGATCGCCGAGGCGCTCGGCCTCGGGGCCGCCCCGCTGCGCGTCGAGTGCTTCGACATCTCGCACCTCCAGGGTGACGACGTGGTCGCGTCGATGGTGGTCTTCGAGGACGGCCTCGCACGCAAGAGCGAGTACCGCCGCTTCCAGATCAAGGGCTTCGAGGGCCAGGACGACGTCCGGTCGATGCACGAGGTCATCGGCCGCCGCTTCAGGCGCTACCTCCAGGAGAAGGAGCGGACGGGGGAGTGGGAGGAGACCCCGGCGCCCACCGGCCCGGTCCCCGCACCCGGGGCGCCCGTCCCCGCACCCGCCGCGCCCGTCCCCGGCCCCGAGGCGTCCGACCCCGTTCGGGAGGAGCCCCGCGAGGACGACGGCCGGCCCAAGCGCTTCGCCTACCCGCCCCAGCTCGTCGTCGTGGACGGAGGGCAGCCCCAGGTGGCCGCCGCCAAGCGCGCGCTGGACGAGCTGGGCATCGACGACATCGCCGTCTGCGGTCTCGCGAAGCGCCTCGAAGAGGTCTGGCTGCCCGACGACGACGATCCGGTGGTCCTGCCCCGCTCCAGCGAGGGCCTCTATCTCCTCCAGCGCATCCGGGACGAGGCGCACCGTTTCGCCATCACCTACCAGCGGGCCAAGCGGGCCAAGCGCATCCGCAGCAGCCCCCTGGACGACGTCCCGGGCCTCGGTGAGACCCGCAAGCAGGCACTGATCAAGCACTTCGGCTCCGTCAAGAAGCTGCGGCAGGCGACAATCGACGAGATCTGCGGGGTGCCGGGGATAGGGCGCAGGACCGCGGAATCGGTGGCCGCCGCGTTCGCCGCGGCCGCCCCGGCCGCGCCCGCCGTGAACACCGCCACTGGAGAGATCATCGAAGAGGACGACGGGGGCAGCAGGACATGACCGAGCACACGCACGAACAGCAGAACGAACGCGGCCGAGCAGACGGAGCAGCACACATGAGCACGGGAAGCACCACGGAGAAGGCCGAGGCCACCCCGCCCGCCATCCCCGAGCTGGTGATCATCTCCGGTATGTCGGGCGCCGGGCGCAGCACCGCCGCCAAGTGCCTGGAGGACCTCGGCTGGTTCGTCGTCGACAACCTGCCGCCCGCGCTGATCCCCACGATGGTGGAGCTCGGCGCCCGGTCCCAGGGCAACGTCGCCCGCATCGCCGTCGTCGTCGACGTACGGGGCCGCCGCTTCTTCGACAACCTCCGGGAGTCCCTCGCGGACCTGGAGGCCAAGCACGTCACCCGGCGGATCGTCTTCCTCGAGTCCTCCGACGACGCCCTCGTACGCCGTTTCGAATCGGTCCGCCGTCCGCACCCGCTCCAGGGCGACGGCCGCATCGTCGACGGCATCGCGGCCGAGCGCGACCTGCTGCGTGAGCTGCGCGGCGACGCCGACCTCGTCATCGACACGTCCAGCCTCAACGTGCACGAGCTGCGGGCCAAGATGGACGCGCAGTTCGCCGGCGACGAGGAGCCGGAGCTGCGGGCGACCGTCATGTCGTTCGGCTACAAGTACGGGCTGCCGGTCGACGCCGACCTCGTCGTCGACTGCCGCTTCCTGCCGAATCCGCACTGGGTCCCGGAGCTCCGCCCCTTCACCGGGCTCAACGAGGAGGTGTCCGACTACGTCTTCGACCAGCCGGGGGCCAAGGAATTCCTCAACCAGTACACCGAGCTGCTCCAGCTCATCGCCGCCGGTTACCGTCGTGAGGGCAAGCGCTACGTGACCATCGCCGTCGGATGCACGGGCGGCAAGCACCGCTCCGTCGCGATGTCGGAGAAGCTGTCCGCCCGTCTCGCGACCGAAGGGATCGAGACCGTCCTCGTCCACCGGGACATGGGGCGCGAGTGACCAGTCGCAATCTGCGTCAGCGCAGGCTGAGCAGGGCCACGGCCGCGCTCTCCGGCCGTAAGCGCGGCGCGCAGCCCAAGGTCGTCGCCCTCGGCGGCGGCATGGGCCTCTCGGCCTCGCTCACGGCGCTGCGCCGGATCACCGGCGATCTCACGGCCGTCGTGACCGTCGCCGACGACGGCGGTTCCAGCGGCCGGCTCCGTGAGGAGCTCGGCGTCCTCCCGCCGGGCGACCTGCGCAAGGCGCTCGCCGCACTCTGCGGGGACGACGAGTGGGGCCAGACCTGGGCCCAGGTCATCCAGCACCGTTTCGAGTCCAAGGGCGACCTGCACGAGCACGCGGTGGGCAATCTGCTCATCGTCGCCCTCTGGGAGCAGCTGGGCGACCACGTCCAGGCCCTCGACCTGGTCGGCAAGCTGCTCGGAGCCCACGGCAGGGTCCTGCCGATGTCCGCCGTCCCCCTGGAGCTCCAGGCCCTCGTACGGGGGCACGACCCGGCGCGCCCCGACGAGACGGTCACCGTGCGCGGACAGGCGACGGTGGCGCTGACCCCGGGGGAGGTCCAGTCGGTCCACGTCGTGCCGGTCGATCCGCCTGCGGTTCCCGAGGCGGTCGCAGCCGTTCTCGACGCCGATTGGGTGGTTCTGGGCCCAGGGTCCTGGTTTTCCTCCGTGATTCCGCATCTGCTGGTCCCGGAGCTGCTCGACGCACTGGTGACCACGAAGGCCCGTAAGGTCCTCTCGCTGAACCTCGCACCACAGCCCGGTGAAACAGAAGGGTTCTCACCGCAGCGTCATTTGGAGGTTTTGGGACGACACGCCCCTAAACTCGCCATGGACGTGGTGCTGGCCGACGAGGCCGCCGTGCCCGACCGCGAGTCCCTCGCCGACGCCGCACAGCGGCTCGGAGCCGCGGTCGAGCTGGCCCCCGTGGCCTCACCCGACGGCGTTCCGATTCATGATCCGGAGCTGTTGGCCGCCGCGTACGACCGTATTTTTCGGATGCATGGAAGGATCGGCCCATGGCGATGACGCCAGCGGTGAAGGACGAAATCTCTCGGCTTCCCGTGACCCGGACCTGCTGCAGAAAGGCAGAGGTCTCGGCGATTCTCCGGTTCGCGGGCGGGCTGCACCTGGTGAGCGGCCGGATCGTGATCGAGGCCGAGCTGGACACGGGGAGCGCGGCACGTCGGCTGAAGCGGGACATCCTGGAGATCTTCGGGCACAGCTCGGAGCTCATCGTGATGGCCCCTGGCGGACTGCGGCGCGGCTCGCGCTTCGTCGTACGCGTGGTGGCGGGCGGCGACCAGCTGGCCCGCCAGACCGGCCTGGTGGACGGCCGTGGCCGACCCATCCGGGGCCTCCCCCCGCAGGTGGTCTCGGGGGCCACCTGCGACGCGGAGGCCGCCTGGCGGGGAGCCTTCCTGGCCCACGGTTCGCTCACCGAGCCGGGCCGCTCCTCCTCGCTGGAGGTGACCTGCCCCGGCCCGGAGGCCGCCCTGGCCCTGGTGGGTGCGGCCCGCAGGCTCTCCATCGCCGCCAAGGCGCGCGAGGTGCGGGGTGTGGACCGTGTCGTCGTCCGTGACGGGGACGCGATCGGCGCGCTGCTGACCCGGCTGGGAGCCCATGACGCGGTGCTCGCCTGGGAGGAGCGCCGGATGCGGCGCGAGGTGCGCGCCACGGCCAACCGGCTCGCCAACTTCGACGACGCCAACCTCCGCCGCTCCGCCCGCGCGGCGGTCGCCGCGGGCGCTCGGGTGGGGCGCGCGCTGGAGATCCTGGGCGAGGAGGTCCCGGAACACCTCGCGGCGGCCGGACGGCTGCGCATGGAGCACAAGCAGGCATCCCTGGAGGAGCTGGGAGCGCTTGCCGACCCGCCGCTGACCAAGGACGCGGTCGCGGGCCGGATCAGGCGTCTGCTGGCCATGGCCGACAAGCGGGCCCAGGACCTGGGTATCCCCGGCACGGAATCGACCCTCAGCGAGGAACTGGCCGACGGCCTGGTGGGCTGAGAGCCGCGGCAGGGCCCCGGCAGCCCCCTCAGGGCGCGTGCCGGGGCCCTGCCGCCTTCCGGCGGCGGAAGCGCGCGGGCCGGGAGCCGGCTCTGGAAGGCCATGGGCGGCAGTATTTCTCCCTGGCCGGATTCATGAGCCTTCCATGGGAGACGCGGAGCCTTTCCCTAATGTCTTTCGAGCACCGACCCGCACGATTGAGCGGCTGGTCTCCTCGGTTCCGCCGCCCGCGTCCGCCGGAAGTTGCAGTTGGCCTGCCATTTTCATCGATTGAGTACCGCTCCGCACAATTGAGCATCCGGCTTGCGGGCTGCCTCGGCGTACTGCGGTAAATGCGCCACGGAAAAAGGGTTTGCCGCCGCCCGTGGCCGACAAAACCGCGATGACCGGGCGGGCGCCGGTGACACCCGGTGACAGGGGGCGCTGACCGCCCTCACGCCGCAAGAGGCCCGGCCGCGGCGGGTGTTGACACTCGGTGACCGGGTGGCGCGGCGACCGGTTCAGCTGGTTCCGCCTACCGGAACCCCTTACTCCTACCCGGGAGTAAGGGGATCCCCTTTCACACCACCGCTCTCGATGTCACTCCGGAGCCTTCGGAGAGGTAGGGTCGGAGGCGGTCGGGGACATCCCTATAAAACTCGCCGGCATCGAAACCGGCGTTCCTAACGAGGAGATCGGTTCGTGACGATCCGCGTAGGCATCAACGGCTTTGGCCGCATCGGTCGTAACTACTTCCGCGCGCTGCTGGAGCAGGGTGCGGACATCGAGATCGTGGCTGTCAACGACCTGGGTGACACTGCGACCACGGCTCACCTGCTGAAGTACGACACCATTCTGGGTCGTCTCAAGGCAGAGGTCAGCCACACCGCCGACACCATCACCGTCGACGGTCACACCATCAAGGTGCTCTCCGAGCGCAACCCGGCCGACATCCCCTGGGGTGAGCTGGGCGTCGACATCGTCATCGAGTCGACCGGCATCTTCACCAAGAAGGCCGACGCCGAGAAGCACATCACCGGCGGCGCCAAGAAGGTCCTCATCTCGGCTCCGGCCAAGGACGAGGACATCACCATCGTGATGGGCGTCAACCAGGACAAGTACGACGCGGCCAACCACCACGTCATCTCCAACGCGTCCTGCACCACCAACTGCGTGGCGCCGATGGCCAAGGTTCTCGACGAGAACTTCGGCATCGTCAAGGGTCTGATGACGACGGTCCACGCGTACACGAACGACCAGCGCATCCTGGACTTCCCGCACTCGGACCTGCGTCGCGCCCGCGCCGCCGCCGAGAACATCATCCCGACCACGACGGGCGCCGCCAAGGCGACCGCCCTGGTCCTCCCGCAGCTCAAGGGCAAGCTCGACGGCATCGCGATGCGCGTCCCGGTCCCGACCGGCTCCGCCACCGACCTCGTCGTGACCCTGCAGCGCGAGGTCACCAAGGACGAGGTCAACGCCGCGTTCAAGAAGGCGTCCGACGACGGCGACCTCAAGGGCTTCCTGACCTACACCGAGGACCCGATCGTGTCCTCGGACATCGTCGGCGACCCGTCGTCCTGCACCTTCGACTCCTCCCTGACCATGGTCCAGGAGGGCAACTCGGTGAAGATCCTCGGCTGGTACGACAACGAGTGGGGTTACTCCAACCGCCTCGTCGACCTGACCGTCTTCGTCGGCGGCCAGCTCTGATCCTAGGATCGACAGGCATCCAGGTGTGATGTGAGGGGCTCGGACGGCGCGACGCGGCGCCGTCCGAGCCCCCTCGCATGCTCATCCGTCCTTCCAAGGAGTATGGGAACAGAGATGAAGACGATCGACGAACTTCTCGACGAAGGGGTCGCGGGCAAGCGGGTATTCGTCCGCGCCGACCTCAACGTGCCGCTGGACGGCACCACGATCACCGATGACGGCCGCATCCGCGCCGTCCGGCCGACGATCGCCCGGCTCGCCGAAGCCGGCGCGCGTGTCGTCGTCGCCTCGCACCTGGGCCGCCCCAAGGGCGCCCCGGACCCGGCCTTCTCGCTCGCGCCCGCCGCCGCGCGCCTGGGCGAGCTGCTCGGTGCCGAGGTCGCCTTCGCGAGCGACACCGTCGGCGAGTCCGCCCGCTCCACGGTCGCCGCCCTCACCGACGGCCAGGTCGCCGTCATCGAGAACCTCCGCTTCAACGCCGGCGAGACGTCGAAGGACGACGCCGAGCGCGGCGCCTTCGCCGATCAGCTCGCCGAGCTCGCCGACGTGTACGTGGGCGACGGCTTCGGTGCCGTCCACCGCAAGCACGCGTCGGTCTTCGACCTCCCGGCCCGGCTGCCGCACGCGGCCGGAAGCCTGATCGCCACCGAGGTCGGCGTCCTGAAGAAGCTCACCGAGGACGTCACACGCCCCTACGCCGTGGTCCTCGGCGGCTCGAAGGTCTCCGACAAGCTCGGTGTCATCGACCACCTGCTGGAGAAGGCCGACCGCATCCTCATCGGCGGCGGCATGGCCTACACCTTCCTCAAGGCCAAGGGGTACGAGGTCGGCAGCTCCCTCCTCCAGGAGGACCAGATCCCGGCGGTGCTCGAATACCTGGAGCGCGCCGAGGAGAAGGGTGTGGAGTTCGTGCTCCCCGTCGACGTCGTCGTCTCGGAGCAGTTCCCCGACCTCAAGGCCAAGACCCCGGGCAACCCCGCCACCGTCTCCGCCGACGCCATTCCCGCCGGCGCGATGGGGCTGGACAACGGCCCGGAGACCAACAAGCTGTACGCCTCGAAGCTCGCCGACGCGGCCACCGTCTTCTGGAACGGCCCGATGGGCGTCTTCGAGCACCCCGACTTCGCCGAGGGCACCAGGGCGGTCGCCCAGGCCCTCGTCGACTCCGAGGCCTTCAGTGTCGTCGGCGGCGGCGACTCCGCGGCCGCCGTCCGCATCCTGGGCTTCGACGAGCACGCATTCGGCCACATCTCGACCGGTGGCGGCGCCAGCCTCGAATACCTCGAGGGCAAGACGCTTCCCGGCCTCGCCGCACTGGAGGACTGACCTTTCATGACCACCCGCACCCCGCTCATGGCGGGCAACTGGAAGATGAACCTCAACCACCTCGAGGCCATCGCACACGTCCAGAAGCTCGCTTTCGCCCTGGCCGACAAGGACTACGACGCGGTCGAGGTCGCCGTCCTGCCGCCCTTCACCGACCTGCGCTCCGTGCAGACGCTGGTCGACGGCGACAAGCTGAAGATCAAGTACGGCGCCCAGGACATCTCGGCCCAGGACTCCGGCGCGTACACCGGTGAGATCTCCGGCCCGATGCTCGCCAAACTGAAGTGCACGTACGTGGCCGTCGGCCACAGCGAGCGCCGCCAGTACCACGGCGAGAACGACGAGATCTGCAACGCCAAGGTGAAGGCCGCGTACAAGCACGGCCTGACCCCGATCCTCTGCGTCGGCGAGGGCCTGGACATCCGCAAGGCGGGTGACCAGGTGTCCTACACGCTGGCGCAGCTCGACGGCGCGCTGAAGGACATCCCGGCCGAGCAGGCCGAGTCCATCGTGATCGCCTACGAACCGGTCTGGGCCATCGGGACCGGCGAGGTCGCCACCCCCGAGGACGCCCAGGAGGTCTGCGGCGCGATCCGCGGCCGTCTCGCCGAGCTGTACTCGCAGGAGCTGGCCGACGCGGTCCGTATCCAGTACGGCGGCTCCGTGAAGTCGGGCAACGTCGCGGCCATCATGGCGCAGCCCGATGTCGACGGTGCCCTCATCGGCGGCGCCGCACTCGACGCCGACGAGTTCGTCAAGATCGTCCGCTTCCGCGACCAGTGAGTATGCGGTAGCGCGGATCCGTCGTACCCTTGCGGGGGCCGAGGGGGGTCTACCCCCGGGCCCCCGCTGTTCGTACATGCAGTCCTAGGAATTCCGGAAAGTAGGGACCAGCCGTGGTTTTGGCGTTCGAGATCGCCCTGATCGTCTTCAGCCTGCTGCTGATGCTGCTGGTGCTGATGCACAAGGGGAAGGGCGGCGGCCTTTCCGACATGTTCGGTGGTGGAATGCAGTCCTCCGTGGGTGGCTCCTCGGTCGCCGAGCGGAACCTCGACCGCATCACCGTCGTGGTCGGTCTGGGCTGGTTCGCGTGCATTGTCGTCCTTGCTCTGCTCATCAAGCTGGACAGCTGACCCGCCGTCCGCGATTCCTTGTGAGGGTGTAACTCCTTTCACTGGACGCGCGTTGGGCCTTACGTAGACTGGGGCATCTTCGAGCACCATCACGCAGGGAGTTACGACCGTGGCAAGTGGCAACGCGATCCGGGGAAGCCGGGTCGGAGCGGGGCCGATGGGGGAGGCCGAGCGCGGCGAGTCCGCGCCACGGGCCCGCATCTCCTTCTGGTGCTCGAACGGGCACGAGACGCAGCCGAGCTTCGCCCATGACGCGCAGGTACCGGAGACCTGGGACTGCCCGCGCTGCGGCTTCCCGGCCGGGCAGGACCGGGACAGCCCGCCGGCCCCGCCGCGCACCGAGCCGTACAAGACGCACCTGGCGTACGTGCGCGAGCGGCGCAGCGACGCCGACGGCGAGGCGATCCTCGCCGAGGCCCTCGCGAAACTCCGCGGCGAGATCTGAGACTTCTGTTCACCGGCCGGTCACCCCCTGGGTGCCCGGCCGGAATCGGTATGCCGTCCACCAGCTCGCCGGTGCCCCGCCGGACCCTCCTGATCAATTAGGTTGGAGGGGCAGCGGGGAAGGTTGCAGGTACGAGAGAAGTGGGCGATTTCCGGGATGAACGCACAAAGCCGAACCAAGCTCAACCAGATGTCCGAGTGGACGGCTCTCGGCAAGCACCGTGAGCAGTTCGGGGGGACACAACTGCGGCAGCTGTTCGCGGACGCGCCGGACCGGGGGAAGCAGTACACCCTCCGGGTCGGTGACCTCCACATCGACTACTCCAAGCACCTGGTCACCGACGAGACGCTGCGGCTGCTGCGCGAGCTCGCGGCCGCCACGGACGTCGCCGGGCTGCGGGACGCCATGTTCCGCGGCGACAAGATCAACACGACGGAGGACCGCGCCGTCCTGCACACCGCGCTCCGCGCGCCGCGGGACGCCGTGATCGAGGTCGACGGTGAGAACGTGGTGCCCGCCGTGCACGCCGTCCTCGACAGGATGGCCGCCTTCTCCGACCGGATCCGGTCGGGCGGGTGGACCGGCCACACCGGCAAGCCGATCAAGAACATCGTCAACATCGGTATCGGCGGGTCGGACCTCGGCCCCGCCATGGCGTACGAGGTCCTGCGCTCCTTCACGGACCGTTCGCTCACCGTCCGCTTCGTGTCGAACGTCGACGGCGCCGACCTCCACGAGGCGGTACAGGGCCTCGACCCGGCCGAGACCCTCTTCATCGTCGCGTCCAAGACGTTCACGACGATCGAGACCATCACCAACGCCACCTCCGCCCGCGACTGGCTGCTCACCGAGCTGAGGGCCGGTCAGGAAGCCGTCGCCAAGCACTTCGTGGCGCTGTCGACCAACGCCGAGAAGGTCGCGGACTTCGGCATCGACACGGCCAACATGTTCGAGTTCTGGGACTGGGTCGGAGGGCGGTACTCCTTCGACTCGGCGATCGGCCTGTCGCTGATGATCGCCGTCGGACCGGACCGGTTCCGCGAGATGCTCGACGGCTTCCACCTCGTCGACGAGCACTTCCGCACCGCCCCTGCCGAGGAGAACGCCCCGCTGCTGCTGGGTCTGCTGGGCATCTGGTACGGCCAGTTCTTCGACGCCCAGTCGCACGCGGTGCTGCCCTACAGCCACTATCTGTCCAAGTTCACCGCGTACCTGCAGCAGCTGGACATGGAGTCCAACGGCAAGTCCGTGGACCGGGACGGCGATCCGGTGGAGTGGGAGACCGGACCGGTCGTCTGGGGCACCCCCGGCACCAACGGGCAGCACGCCTACTACCAGCTGATCCACCAGGGCACCAAGATCATCCCGGCCGACTTCATCGGCTTCGCCGCACCGGTCCACGACCTGCTGCCCGGGCTGATCGCCCAGCACGACCTGCTGATGGCCAACTTCTTCGCGCAGACCCAGGCCCTCGCCTTCGGCAAGACGCCCGAGGAGGTCCGCGCGGAGGGTGTGCCCGAGGAGCTCGTGCCGCACAAGACGTTCCGCGGCAACCACCCGACGACCACGATCCTCGCGGACCGCCTCACCCCGTCGGTGCTCGGCCAGCTGATCGCGCTGTACGAGCACAAGGTCTTCGTCCAGGGCGCCGTCTGGAACATCGACTCCTTCGACCAGTGGGGCGTCGAGCTCGGCAAGGTCCTGGCCAAGAAGATCGAGCCGGTCCTCACCGAGGGCACCGGCGGCGAACAGCTGGACAGCTCCACCGCCGCGCTCGTCTCGACGTACCGCTCACTGCGGGGTCGCTGAGCGATGACCACGGGGGAGGGGACGATACGGCTCAGGCCGCCGCGCAACGCGCCCGACCGGCGGGCCGTCGGCTGGTGGCGGACCCAGTGGCTGCTGCTGACCGCGGCCCCGGTCGCGGTCCTCGGCATCCTGGGCGCGCTCATCGGGCCCGCCAGACTCTGGCTGCTGACACCCGCCGCCGTGCTCGGCGCCGTCGGTCTGCTGTGCGCCGTCCTCTTCCCCCTCTGGTGGTTCCGCACCCACCGCTGGGAGGTCACCGACGAGGCGGTCTACGTGAGTACCGGGGCCCTCCTGCGGGAGTGGCGGATCGCCCCGATGTCCCGCATCCAGACCGTGGACACCGTGCGGGGTCCGCTGGAACAGCTCTTCGGGCTGGCGACGGTCACCGTCACCACCGCGTCCGCCAAGGGCGCCGTGGAGATCGCGGGGCTGACCCATGAGGTCGCCACCGAGCTCGTGGAGCGGCTGACCCGCATCACCCAGGCCACCCCCGGGGACGCCACATGAGCACGGCCGTCGACAGCGCCGGCTGGCGGCGGCTCCATCCCCGCACGGTCCTCGTCACCGTGCTGGTCACGGCGGGAGTCGCAGCGGGCGCGGCCGTACCGGTCACGGTCGCGCTCTCCGGCCGTCTCGGATACGGGGCAGCCATCGGCTGGGCCCTGGCGGGAGCCGCCCTGCTGATCGGCTGCGCCGCCGCCGGGGACCACGTACGGTGGCGGCGCACCCGGTACCGCGTCGGCACCGAGCGCGTCGATCTGCACACCGGGCTCCTCCTGCTCAAGCGCCGCTCGCTGGCCCGCGAGCGGATCCGCAGCGTCGACCTCACCGCCCATCCGCTGCTGCGGATCCTGGGTCTTGTCTCGGTCCGCATCGGCACCGGGGAGCAAGCGGGAGGCGACTCCACGCTCACACTGGACCCCGTCGCCCGCGCCGAGGGCGAGCGGCTGCGCCGTGAACTCCTCGACCGCGCCGCCCCGGACCTCTCCGTGACGCACCGGGACGGTGAACTGGCCAGGCTCGACCTCCGGTGGATCCGCTACGCGCCCGTCTCCTTCGCCACGCCCCTGCTCGGCGGCGCCGCAGCCGGCGGGGTGATGCAGATCAGCGACTGGGTGGGGGCGCAGACCGAGGTGATCCACTGGATCGCCGACCGCTTCCGGGACACCCCGCTGCTCTGGATGATCGCCGTCCTGTTCGTGGCGGCCCTGGCCGCCGGTGTGGCCGGGGCCCTCGGGCTGTGGGTCGAGAGCTGGTGGAACTACCGCCTGGAGCGCGAGCCGGGCGGCACCCTGCGCGTGCGGCGCGGACTCTTCACGTCGCGCTCCCTGTCCGTCGAGGAACGGCGACTGCGGGGGGTGGACCTGGTGGAGCCCCTCGGGGTGAGGCTCGCGGGCGCCGCCCGGGTCGACGCGATCGCCACGGGCCTGAGCAGGGACGAGGAGTCGCGGAGCGCCGACCACAACACACTCCTGCCTGCGGTGCCCCGCGCGCTGGCGGACGCCATCGCCGCGGAGGTGCTGCGCGAGCCGGCCACCCCGACCGGCGCACCGCTCACGGCGCATCCGCGGGCGGCCCGTGGGCGACGGCTGCGCCGCGCCCTGGGGGTGGCCCTGGCGCCCGTGCTGGCCCAGGTGCTGCTGGGCGTCCTGCTGACGCCCGTGCTGCTCTGGACCGCGCTCGGCAGCGCGGTGGTGGCGGTGCCCGTCGCCGTGCTCCTGGCGGTCGACGCGTACCGCTCGCTGGGGCACACGCTCAGCGGTGACTACCTGGTGACCCGCTCCGGCACGGTCCGGCGGTCCACCGCGGCCCTGCAGCGGTCCGGAGTGATCGGCTGGACGGTGAAGCAGTCCGTCTTCCAGCGCCGCGCCGGGCTGCTGAGCGTCACCGCCACGACGGCCGCCGGAGGCGGCGCCTACACGGCACACGACACCGACCCGTCCGAAGGTCTCACCTTCGCCGCCGACGCCGTGCCGGGGCTTCTGGGGCCCTTCCTGGAACGCGGCTGAGCCGAGGGGCACGCCGTCCGGTCAGGGCCGACCGTCGAGCAGCGCGGTGGCGCCGAACGCCGGAAGGCCGGCCGGTGGGGGAGCGTCCTGGGGTGCCGCAGCGGGATGCCCGGCGGCCAGTACGTACAGCGGGGTGTGGCCCGTGTTGTCCAGGCCGCACCGGCCGGCGACCGCGGAGTCCCTGAAGGCGCCGGTCTGGGCGGGGCCGAGCCCGAGCGCCGTAGCGGTCAGCGCGAAGGTCTGCCCCAGGTGTCCCGCGTCGAGCAGACAGACCCGGTAGGCGCGGGGCGTCGGGTACTTCACGCTCATCCGTTCCAGACGCGCGGCGAGAACGACGAGGAAGGCGGGGCGCGCGGCCCACGACTGGTCGGCGCAGAGACGGGCGGCTTCAGCGGGCGTGAGGCCCTCGGAGAGCAGTTCGAGCGCGTGCTGCAAGCCGTTGTAGTGGTACCAGCCCGGGGCCAGGCCGCTGACGCCGAGGACGCCGACGTACGCGTCGATCTCCTGCCGGGAACCGCCCTGCGGACTGGTCCGCCGGTACAGGGCGCCCCGCCCGCAGTCGATGAAGTCGACCGGGCCGAAGACCGTGGCCAGCAAGGTGGCCAGCGTCTCCAGCGACACCGGCGCACCGGTGAAGTCGCGGTGGGTGCGGCGGTCGTACAGAACCTGTTCGAACGGGGCCCCGAGCCCGGCCGGCCCGCGGGGCAACAGGAGCCGGGGAGCGTCCGGATACCCGGTGAACAGGGGAGGCAGTGACTCCCGCTCCGGTCCGGGCGACCCCGCGGCCCCCGCGTCCCGCTCCTCGCCGGAGGGGTCCACGGCCTGCGGGGAGTCGTACACGTCCTGCGTGGCGTAGTGGAAGAACGACGCCTCGGGCATCCACGCGCCCCACTGCCCGGCGATCCGCTCGTCGAGCTGCGCTGCCGCGCTGCCGTGGGCCAGCAGGGCTCCGCTCCGCACCAGCGCCTCGACGGCGTCCTCGACCGTGTCCGGGGTCAGATGGTCGAGGTGTCCGGCGGCCTCGTCGGGAGTGCTCCACTCCTCGAACGCCGCAAGGATCTCCGCGGCGGCCGGGTGCAGCGCCGTGGGCGTGCCGTGCGGGTGGGGGTGGACGACGAAGGCGCTGTCGTGCCAGTAGCAGGTCAGACAGCGGGAACGACGTAGACGCACGGTGACTCCTGCAAGGGGAAGTAGGGGGACGAAACGGAACCGGACGTACGCGTGGGGCCGGGCAAGGGGGTACCCGGCCCCACGCGCGCGGTCACGCCTGGCGGTAGGCCCACGTCCAGTTCCAGGTGGAACCCTCACCGGCCTTCGGGCGGTCGGCCCGGATGGCGATCCGGTGCTTCATCTCGATCCTGCGCATTCTTCTTCACCTCCTTATTCCGTGCTCGGGGGTTGCTCCTCTGTGCGTCGCCGCGACGGCATATCCATGACGCAACACGGAATCGTGATGCGCAAGACCTGATTTCTCCAATCACTCTTTCGTGGTCGGATCCATGGCCTTCGCTTTTCTTTCGCGTCGCATTCATGGGGAGCGTTCTCACGCGCTGTCAACGTGTCTCGTATGCGGGAGGTGGGGTTCCTTCCGGTAGATCGCTGCTGGTCAGAGCCTTTCAGGGCGGCTGCTTACCAATTTCTTTCAGTCTTTTTTCGGCTACCTGTCGATGCGGGCGAAGCTCTTCGGAAGGTGTCATAACGTGCGGACATCGGCACTCGACGAACGGAAGAAGCGGCCGGCAATGCGTTCATTCATTGCGGGCCGGGCGCCGACCACCGAAATCGCGAAGGGGAAGCATGACCGTTTTTACGTCCAGCGAAATGGCCTCCGAAGTCTTCGGCCGGCTTTTCGGCGTACTGCTGGAGGACGAGCAGTTCGTGGAGAAGGCGCGCAAGGAAGCCCTGTCGGTGCAGCTGGTGCACAGCAAGCCCGACTGCCGGATCTTCGTCTCGTCCGAGGGCGTCGTCCTCGGGGACGACGTGCCGTTCAAGGCCGCGATCACTCTCAAGATGTCCTGCGACACCGCGCACGCGCTGTGGTCGGGCCGGCTGCTGGTGCCCGCCGCCATCGCCACCGGCAAGGTCCGGATCCGCGGCCGCATCGCCAAGGTGCTGGAGCTGGTTCCGATGCTCCAGCCCGCCTTCGACAGCTACCCCACGATCGCCGCGGAAGCGGGCGTCGGCGCCTGACCCGCCTCCTGCGTCCCCCGACCGCCCCCGACGACACCTGTGAAAGAGGAGCCACGAAACCCATGACCATCGACGTACCGGCAGAACTCTCCCCAGAGCTCAACTTCGACGTGCTGCCCCCGGATGTGCGGCAACTCAAGGACGAAGCGCGGCGGTTCGCGCAGGAGACCGTGAAACCTCTGGTCGGGCAGCTCGACCAGGCACCGGCGGAGGACTTCGACTGGGACGTGGTGCGCCGCGGCCACGAGATCGGTCTGACCCGGGCGGCCGTCCCCACCGACTACGGCGGGCTCGGGCTCGGCATGCTGGGAGTAGCCACCGCCCTGGAGGAAGTGGCCGCCGTGTGCCCCGGCACCGCGCTCGTCTTCGGGGCCACCATGCTCGGCCAGGCCCCGCTCCTCCTCTCCGGCGACCCCCGCCTCCAGGCGCGCTACCTCCCGCTCTTCTCCGGTGACGAACCGGTGCTCGCGTGCAACGCCGTGACGGAGGAGGACGCCGGGTGCGACCTGATCATCCCGGCCAACGCACAGCACGCGCGCAACGTCATGACCGCCCGGCGGGACGGCGACGCGTACGTGCTCACCGGCAGGAAGCGGTTCATCACCAACGCCCGTTTCGCCGCGTTCGCCTCCGTGTTCGCGAACATGGAGGGCAGCCCCGGAGCCACCGGGCTCACCTCCTTCATCGTGCCCCTGAACCTCCCCGGGGTCGTACGCGGCCCGGTCGCCGACAAGATGGGCTACCGCGCCTGCCTGGGCAGCGAGTTGGAGTTCCACGAGGTCCGGGTACCCGCCGAGAACATGATCGGCGGCGAGGGTGAGGGCATGCCCATCAACATGGCCCAGAGCAACATGGCCCGCGCCGCCGTCGCCGGCATCTCCACCGGCGTGGCCCGCGGCGCCCTGGAGCAGGCCGTCGCCTGGGCCGGTGAACGCGTCCAGGGTGGTCAACTCCTGCACCGGCACCAGTTCACCGCGGCGAAACTGGCCGCGATGAGCGCCCAGGTGGACGCCGCCCGCCTGCTGTACCTGCACGCGGCGAACACCGTGGACACCCAGCTGCCACCGCCCGCCTACGAACCGGCCGTCGCCAAACTCTTCGCCGACCGGGCCGCGATCGACGTGGCCGACGCCGCTCTCTCGCTCGTCGGCGCGCGAGGCTACCTCCGGTCGTACGGAGTGGAGAAGATGCTCCGCGACGCCTACGGCACCCGCGTGTACGAGGGCACCCCCGAGGTCCTGGCGCTCACGATCACCGAGAGCCTCTACGCCGAGGACGACGCCGAATGAACACCGCCTCCCCCCTCGCGGGCGGTGACGGGCCCGCCCGCACCACCATCCCGACCTCCGCCGACCCGGCGGGCTCCCGCGCCCTGCGCTACGTCGCCGACATCATCGAACTGCACGAACGCCTCAGCTACCGGCAGCTGCCGGCGGAGATCTCCGGAACCCCGCTGTACCACGCGGAGGACGTACACAGCGGGCTGATCACCCTCACCGCACGGGACAGCCAGATCCCCGCCCGGTACCTCAGGGGCATCCTCGGCTTCCGGCTGGCCCAGTACCTGCGGCTGAGCTGGATCTCGGCCGACCTCGTCTACCGGACGGCGGCGTACCACGAACCGCTGCCCCGCCCGGGCCAGATGGAGAGCATCCACACGGTCACCCTCTGCTCGCGCACCGGAAGGATCCGCGGCTACGTCGGACTGAGCTGCTCGGCGGACCCCGTGAGCCTGCCCCTCGACTCGCCACGGCGCGCCCTGTTCCCGACCGAGGCCGCCCACGGCATCGACCTGCTGGGACAGTACGCGCGCCTGGGTCTTGGGACCCACCAGGTCTTCGAGCTCAAGCGCTTCCTGCGCGACCAGTCGATGCCGCTCGGTATCCAGCACGACCGGGTGCCGTGGCACCTCATGCTCGGCATGGGCGAGGCGATGATCCAGCTCGACGACTCGATCCGCCTCGTCCTCGGCGACGCCAAGGAACACGTGGCCCTGCGCCACCTCCGGCTGGCCGGTTTCGACCTCCATGTCGTCGAGGACACATCCCCGAGCCTGCCCTCGTCGGACCCTCTGGCGCCGATCTACCACCAGGGCGTCCTCGCCAAGCCCTTCGTGGCGCCGGTGCCCCGGGACCTGCCCTGGTACCGCGACGTCGTCCGCTCGTACATGGACGGCAGCAGCGACCTGACCTCGTACCACGAGATGGTCGCCCGGCTCGCCGGACGCAGGCAGGCGGTGGGCGGCTCCCTGATCCCCCGCCAGCGAGGAGGTGCCGTATGACCCCGGAGAGCATGGGCCTGCCGGCGGCGGGCAGCGAGGAGTCGGGACCGCACAGCCTCTTCTACGAGGAACTGGTCACCCGCAACGCGGGCGTCGTCTCCGCCGACGAACAGCTGGCGCTGCGCAACGCCACGATCCTGGTGGCGGGCTGCGGGTCCATCGGAGGCGCCGCCGTCGAGCCGCTGACCCGGCTCGGGGCGCAGCGCTTCCTGGTGGCGGACCCCGGAACGTTCGAACTGAACAACCTCAACCGCCAGAGTGCGGTCGCCGCCGACATCGAGCAGAACAAGGCCGCCGGCGCGGCGGAACGCATCATGTCGATCAACCCGCACGCCCGGGTCAGCGTGTTCACCGAGGGGGTGACCGAGGCGACGGTGCAGCGGCTCACCGCGCACTGTCAGATCATCATCGACGGGGTGGACGTCACCACTGCCGACGGATGGCACGCGAAGCACCTCCTGCACCGCGTGGCGGTCCAGCGGAAGCTCCCCCTCATCACCGGCTGGGACATGGCCGGAACCCAGTACGTGCGCTGCTACGACTACCGGCGCGTCCGGGAGCCCTTCGCCGGAGCCATCACCCTCGCCGACATCGAGCGGGTGGACACCTGGGAGCTCCTGCGCCGCGCGGTGCCGCTGCGCCGGGTGCCGGCCGAGATGCTGGCGGAGATCCGGGCGAACCACCTGCGCACGGACTACAGCTTCCCCCAGGTCGCGTACACCGCCACCGCGTTCGGCGTGCTCAGCTCCCACATGGCCGTACGGGTCCTCGCCGGGAAACGGGTGCGTCAGGAGATCAGCCTGGACGTGCACCAGATGGCCCGGCCGCTCGGCGAGCGCTGGCTGACCCGCCTGCGACGGCCGTTCGAACTGGCGGCCCTGGTGCCGCCGATGCTCCGCCTCATGCGCCGGTCCGGCGCGCGCTGAACGCGACCGCGCACGCCTCACCGGCGGCGGCCCCGCGGGCTTCCGCGAGGCCGCCGCCGGTGTCCGGCCGCGGCGACACCCTCCAGGAAAAGGCAATCATGCATGTCTCCAAGCGGAGCGTCCTGTGGACGTTCCTCTGCTGTGGCCTCGGCGTGGCCATGGTCTCCCTCGACAATCTGGTCGTCATCACCGCCCTGCCCGCGATCCGCGAGAGCCTCGGCGGCGACATCCAGCAACTCGAGTGGACCGTCAACGCCTACACACTCACCTACGCCGTCCTGATGCTCCCCGGTGCGGCGCTGGGCGACCGGTTCGGCCGGCGGCGGATGTTCGTGGTGGGCCTGGGCGTCTTCACCGCCGCGTCGGCCGCGGCGGCGCTCGCCCCCGGCATCGGCGCGCTCATCGCTGCCCGGGCGTTGCAGGGCCTCGGTGCCGCCGCGCTGATGCCCCTCAACCTCACCCTGCTCACGGCGGTCGCTCCGCCCCACCGCCGAGGCGCCGTCCTGGGGGCGCTGAGCGCCGTCGAGGGCCTGGCCATCGCGATGGGGCCGCTCGTCGGCGGGGTGATGGTGGAGCACCTCACCTGGCAGTGGATCTTCTGGATCAACGTGCCCATCGGCCTCGTCCTGCTGCCGCTCGGCCGGTGGAAGCTCGCCGAGAGCCGTGGCCCCAACTCCCGGTTCGACCTGGTCGGGACCGTACTGGCCGGTGCCGGTCTGTTCGGCATCGTCTTCGGCCTCATCCAGGGCCCCACGGACGGCTGGACGAGTCCCCACGTCCTGACCGCACTGGCCGGGGGCGCCCTGGTCGTGGCCGCGTTCGTCACCTGGGAACTCCGCACCGCCATGCCCATGTTCCCGATGCGGCTGTTCCGACACCGCACCTTCAGCGGCATGAACGCCGCCGGGCTGCTGATGTTCGCGGGCATGTTCGGGTCGGTCTTCCTCCTCACCCAGTTCTTCCAGGGTCCGCGCGGCTACTCCCCGATGGAGGCCGGCCTGCGCATCCTGCCCTGGACGGCGGTGCCGATCTTCGTCGCCCCGATCGTCGGATTCCTCTCCGACCGGATCGGCAGCCGGACCATCGTGGCGATCGGCCTGACCTTCCAGGCCTGCGGGCTGGGCTGGATCGCCGCCCGGGTCTCACCGGACGTCGACTACGTCTCCCTGGTGCCGGCCCTGGTCCTGTGCGGGCTCGGCATGACCTTCTACTTCTCCCCGACCGCGAACCTGGTGATGAGCTCGGTCGACGCCCAGGACCGGGGGATGGCCTCGGGCGCGGTCAACTCGCTGCGGGAGCTGGGCGGTGTCCTCGGAGTCGCCGTGCTCGCCTCCGTGTTCACCGCGCACGGTGACCTCGCGACGCCGAGCAGCTTCACCGACGGCATGGTCCCCGCCCTGTGGACCGGCGCGTGCCTCATCGCCGTCGGCGCTGTCGCGGTGCTCACGACACCGAGGCGCCCGAAAACGGAACGGACCGCCGGAAGGGACGCCGCCATGACGATTTCCGGCGCCGGTAACGCCCAGGCCTGACCTCCGGCCTCCCCCCCGACGGCCCGCGCGACGGCCCGCCCGACGGCCCCCCGGCCGAGGTCCGGATCACCCCGGAGTGTTCCCACGCTCCAGAGGAAAGGAGAGACCGATCACCGCATCCGTCCGCGTCCTGCTCGTCGACGACCGAGCCATCACCCGGACCGGCATCCGCGCCATCCTCGAGCAGGACGGAACCGTCGAGGTGGTCGGGGAGGCCTCCGACGCCGCGGCCGCCGAGCGGGAGGTGCTCCGCCTCAGCCCCGCGGTGGTGCTCGCCGACGCGCAGTCACCCGGCCTCGACATCGTCGGCATGATCGCCGCGCTGGCCGCACGGTGCGGGGACACCATGCCGGCCGTCCTGCTGACCGCCCAGGGCACCGACCCCACCGCGCGGGAGGCAGTGCGGGCCGGCGCCACGGGCGTCGTCCTGAGCAGTGCCACTCCGGAGCAGCTGGTCTCCGCCGTCCACATGGTCTCGGCGGGGTACGCCGTCTACACCGCAGCCGGCCTCCGGCACGGCGCGGGCGCCGGGGAACCGTGGCTCGCGACCGCCCCCCGGCCGGGGCCGGACGCGGACCGCGCACGCGCCGGGCTGCTGACGCGCCGGGAGCACGAGGTGCTGCAGCTCCTCGCCCGCGGCCTCAGCAACGCCGAGATGTCCGCCGAACTCGTGGTGAGCGAGAGCACGGTGAAGTCACACGTGCAGAACCTGCTCGACAAGCTGCAGCTGCGTAACCGGGTGCACGCGGTGATCTACGCACACCGGACGGGACTGGCGCCCGCGCTCTGTGCCTGCTCCGGCCCGCAGCGGACCGGAGCGGGCTGAGTGCGGACGACCTCACCCGCCCATGGAGCCCCTGCCGGACCGACGTCCGGCAGGGGCTCCGCGGTCAGCCCAGCGCCTCCAGCAGATAACCGCGCCGGCTGGCGGTGCGGACCCGCAGACCCAGCGGCAGGACACGGCGCCGGATCCGCATCACGTGCAGGTCCAGCGCGTTCCGGCTCGCGGTGCTGCCCCGGGTGCTCAGCAGCGTGAGCAGCTCTTCACGGCCCACCAGGCTCCCGAAGCGCTGCACCAGCGGCCGCAGCAGGTACATCTCCGTCGGGGACACCGGCACCACCCGGCTGCAGTACCTGAGCAGACCGTCGTGGTCCAGCGCCGGCACGTCGTGCGACGAGGCCCTGGCGCGCAGGGCCGAGACACGTGCGGCGAAGTCCTCCCGGGTGATCGGCGATCGGACCCAGTCCTCCCGCACGTCCGTCGACACGGGCGGTGTCGCCCCGTTCTCGATCACGAGGAGACGGAGGGCGCCCTTGTGACGGAAGTGTTCCAGCTTCGACGCTTCGAGGGGCCAGCGGACTACGTGAACCTGTTCCTCGTCCGAGGACGGCTGAGGCCTTTTGGTGTGCGGCACGAATCTCCCTTTCCGAATTTTGCAGGAGAACGGGAAAGTCATCCGTGAGCTGCCCTGGCCCCTACTGTGCATTGATTTATTTTTGAAGTGCACCGGAGTCCGGGGTCGGCGGTGGAAAACTGTTCTCTGCAGCCTCTTTCTTCACTATGCAGCATTCCTGAGTGTTGTGGCAATAAGCAATAATCGAAGGCATTGTACGACAAGTCAGAAAGAATTTGATCATGGTGCTGAGCTCGGCATACTGTACGCGCAGGGCAAGTTGGGCGCCTTCCGGGGATGCCGGCTGCGCCCCCTGCGCCCCCCTGATGGAGGAGAATCCGCTGAAAGGGGGAGGCGATAATTCGACAGAATAGCCGAGGTGGTCAGGAGGTGGTGCGCATAGATTGAGTCGCAGTGGCGGGGAGATGAATCCGTAGCCCGCTAACCCGGCCGTGCCCGTGTGGCATTCCGTGTGCCCGCCCGGCGGGCTACGGCATTTTCAAGCCATACGCGGTGCAAAGGAATGGAGAGATGGTATGTGTGTGACTGTGGACGTGAATGCATTTTATGGCGGGGAGTCCGGGCGGCCGGACGTCCACGACAACCCGGCCCAGGTGGCCGGCAGCCGCGACCTGATGCTCGCCGTGGTGCGGCTCACCGCGGCCGGACTGAGCGCGTGCGCGTGGTCGGCCCGCGGCTCCGGCAAGGGGGCCGGCCGTGCGGCGTACGGTCGGTGAAACCGCGCGGCCCCGAGGCCGGGCGGGAGACGACGTGCTGGTGACGGGCATGGGGGCCACCACCCCGCTCGGCGCCGACGTCCCGGGCACCTGGGACGGGCTGCTGGCGGGCCGCTCCGGCATCTCGCCGATCACCGCTCCCTGGGTCACGCGGCTGCCGGTGCACATCGCCGGCTCCATGCTCCAGGACCCGTACGCCGACGTGGACCGGGTGCAGCGCCGACGGCTGGACCGGAGCCAGGCGGCGGCGCTGGTCGCGGCCAGGGAGGCGTGGTCCGACGCGGGGCCGCCGGAGGTCGAACCCGAACGGCTGGCCGTCGTGGTGGGCACCGGGATCGGGGGCGCGCTGACCATACTGGACCAGCACGACCGCATGGGGGAGCGCGGACAGCGTGCCGTCTCCCCGTACACCGTCCCCCGGCTGATGCCCAACGGCGCTTCGGCCGTGGTCAGCCTGATGCTCGGAGCACGGGCCGGCACCCACGCCCCGACCAGTGCCTGCGCCTCGGGCGCCGAGGCGATCGCGGTGGCCGCCCTGCTGATCCGAGCCGGCCGTGCCGATGTGGTGGTGGCCGGGGGCACGGACGCCTGCATCCATCCGCTCTCACTCGGCGCGTTCGCACAGATGCGCGCCCTGTCGTTGCGCAACGACGCACCCGACCGGGCGTCCAGGCCGTTCGACCGGCGGCGGGACGGCTTCGTGATGTCCGAGGGCGCGGGCATGGTCGTCCTGGAACGGGGCGACTTCGCACGTGCCCGGGGCGCCCGCGTCCACGCGGCGCTGGCCGGGGCGGGGGTCACGTCCGACGCACACGACATCACGCTGCCCGACGCGGCCGGCCAGGCGCGGGCGATCGACGAGGCGCTGCGCGACGCGGGGCTGACCGGCGGCGACATCGGCCACGTCAACGCACACGCGACAGGCACACCCCAGGGCGACGTCGCCGAGTCCCGGGCCGTGACGGCCGCGGTGGGCGATCACCCGGTGGTCACGGCCCCGAAGTCCTCCACGGGCCACCTGCTGGGCGCCTCGGGCGCGGTGGAGGCGATCCTCACGGTGCTCGCGCTGAAGGAATCGCTGGTGCCGCCGGTACGCAACCTGGAGGAGGCCGGGGACGGCATCGGACTCGACCTGGTGACCGGCGCACCACGCGAGGCCCCCGCCACCGCGGCTCTGTCGACGTCCTTCGGCTTCGGCGGGCACAACGTGGTGCTGGCCTTCACCCGTGACTGAGCACCGGCCGCTAGCGGGCCGCTGCCCGCTCCCTCACCAGGACGAGGTGACGGGCGACGTCATCAGGACGGGTGAGCTGGGGGTAGTGGCCGGCCGACGCGATCTCGGTGACCGGCAGGACGCTCGGCTCCTCCAGCGGGTCCTCCGCTCCGACGACCAGTTCCACCGGCACCGTGACACGGGGCAGGGCGCTCCGCAGGGCACCGCGCTGCCCGTACGCCGAACGCAGGGCGGCCACCACCCGGAGCGCCGCCCCCGCCCGGCGCAGGTCCGCCGCCGGCCCGTCGAGGTAACCGTCGTGCGGCAGCCCGAGCGATCCGGCCAGCCGCTCGGCGGACATCCCGCGCAGCACGGGTACGGCGAGAGGTGAGCGCGTCAGCCACGAGGAGGCGGGCTGGAGGAAGGCCGGGGAGACGAGGACCAGCGCGCCCACGCGCTCGGGGTGCCGCAGCGCGTAGCGCAGGGCCGGCCCGCAGGAGTAGGAGTGCGCGACCAGGACCGGCCGGCCCCGGACCGGTGCGAGGAAGGCGCTCAGCCAGGCGTCGTGCGACTGCCGGGCGGGCGCGGACCGCCCGAAACCCGGCAGGTCGGCCGCCAGGGTGGAGGCGTCCACCCGGTCGGCCACGGGGGCCCACGAGTCGGCGTCGACGGGGAGCCCGTGCAGGAAGACGTAGCCCGGCTCCTCCCGGTCGCCCGTCACCCAGGTCCGGTCCTTGCCGACCTGCTGGAAGCCGTACGGGCCGCGCGGTGCCCGGGCCCGGCCGAAGCGGGCGGCGACCAGGTCGTCGGTCCACCCGCGCAGGGCATCGCGCACCGGCGGCATCTCCAGCCCGCACGACGCGGCGAACTTCCGCGCGGACGAGGTGTCGTATCGGTCGGTGGAGAGAAACGACAGCGTCTCGGGGTCCGCCCTGGTGAGTGCGCGGGGCAGCCGCTTCAGGAGGCCGAGGGGGACGGACCGGCGCGGAGCCCGTACGCCCATGTGCTCGGCGAGCAGCGCGACGAGCCGCGGCAGCGGCGGTGTGGCGTCGTCCAGCAGCCAGTAGGTGTTGTCCGCGCTCTCCTGACGCTCTGGAAGGAAGGCCAGGAACTGGACGAAGTAGTCGAGCGTGACGACCGGCAGGAAGATGTCGGGCCCGCCGGGCAGTGCGGCGAGGCGGCCCCGCCAGAGCTCTCCGGCCAGGTCGGCCAGGCCGACGTACTGCCCCGGACCGATCACCGTGCTGGGATTGGCGACCGTCAGCGGGACGCCCAGTTCGCGGGCGCGTGCCCGCGTCGCGGCGTCACCCTCACGCTTGGACGCCTCGTAGGCGCCGTCGCGCGCGTAGTCGGGCGAGTCGGCGCCGGCCGCGGCCATGCGGTAGCCGCTGATGTGCACCACGCGGCGCAGGTGCGGGCGGGCCGCGGCCCACTCGATCACATGGACGGCGCCGTCCACGTTGACCGCCCTGGCCTCGGCCGGGTCCATGCCGAAGGCGAACCGCGCCGCCGTGTTGTAGACGTCCCGCACCTCGCCCAGGTCCTGCGCGGGCAGGCCGAGGCCGGGCCGGGTGATGTCGGCGTGGACGACGGTGAGCCGGCCGGTGTCCACCCGCTGGTCGGCGAGCCACCGGGTCAGCCGGTCACCGCCGCTGTGCACGGCCGCGGCGACCTCCTGGCCGCGGCGCAGGAGTTCCGCCACCAGGGAGCGGCCGATGAAGCCACCGGCACCGAAGACAACAGAGTTCGCGGGCATGCCATCTCCTTGCGGCCGGGCACGAGGTGACGTGTTTGCGTCGGGGGACGGAGCGGACGCACCGGCCCGCACACGCTCCCCACCGTACCGGCAGTCTCACTCTCCGTGAACAAGGCATGGCCCGGCGTCACCCGTAAGCGCACCGGCACGTGCGGCGGCCGGCAGACACCCCATCAGCTCGCGTCCGTGAACGGACCTGAGAACCCATCCGGGAGGCACCTCCATGAAGGTCCCGCATCTCCGCACCACCGAGCCCGGCCTCCCCGCCGGCCGAAGGCCCCGGAGCGGCCGCGTGTTCCGCGGGCCGGCCGTCCTGACGGCCCTCGGGCTCCTCTTCGCCCTCGTCGTCGCGTCCGCTCCGGACGGCCGCGCCCCGCTCCCCGCCGGCTCCGCGGGCGGCCCCGACCCCGGGCACCCGCGCTGGAAGCGCGCGTTCCTCGCCTCCGTCGACCACCCCGACGCCCCGCCGCCGCGTGCCAACGACTGGGACTGCGAACCGGCCGCCCGCCACCCCAGGCCGGTCGTCCTCGTCCACGGCACGTACGAGAACGCCTTCAGCAACTGGAGCGCGCTCTCGCCCCGGCTCAGTGCCGAGGGTTACTGCGTCTTCGCCGTCAACTTCGGTGCCCCACGCGGAGACGTCAACAAGGGCAGAGCCGCCGTCCCCGACTCCGCCGCGGAGGTCGCCCGCTTCGTCGACCGGGTCCTCGACCGGACGGGAGCCCGCCAGGTCGACGTGGTGGGCCACTCCCAGGGCGGCGGAATCCTGCCGCGCTACTACCTGAAATTCGCGGGCGGAGCCGACCCGGGTGATCCCGCCCGCAACAAGGTGCACCACTTGATCGGCATCTCCCCGGCCAACCACGGCAGCACCGTGTCGGGGCTCGCCACCCTCGCCCAGCGGCTGCGTGTCCTCGCCCCGGTCGCCGGATTCGGCGGGCAGGCACTGGCCGACCAGACGATCGGCTCAGCCGTCAACCGTCGGCTCGACGCGGGCGGCGACACCATGCGCGGCGTGCGCTACACCACGCTCGTCACCCGGCGGGACAGGATCGTCACCCCGTACGAGCGTCAGTACCTCCGCCCCGGTCCCTCCGCCGGCGAGGTCACCAACCTCACCGTCCAGGACGTGTGCCCGCAGGACCGTACGGGGCACATGGGCACCCCCTACGACCCCGTGGTGCTGCGCCTGGTGAGCAATGCCCTCGACCCCGCGACCGCCCGGCGCCCCGACTGCGGCCCCGCTCCGGCCGCCCCCGGCCGGGGCCCCTCATAGGGGAGACCCACGCGCGAAGGCCCGGCCCGCTCTCAGGAGCGGGCCGGGCCTTCGCGACGGGATGATCCGCTACGCCGAGGCGGGCGGAAGGAGCGCACGCGGCAGCTTCGAGGCCGCCGCGGCGTCCAGCAGCCACAGTGTGCGGCTGCGGCCGTAGGCCCCCGCAGCCGGAGCCTGGATCTCCCCGGCCCCGGACAGCGCGATCTCGGCCGCCTCCGCCTTGTCCTCGCCCGCCGCCAGAAGCCACACCTCACGCGCCGCCCGGATGGCGGGCAGTGTGAGCGAGACGCGGGTCGGCGGCGGCTTGGGAGCGCCGTGCACACCGACGACGGTGCGCTCGGTCTCCCGCACCGCGGGCAGTTCCGGGAAGAGCGACGCGACATGCGTGTCCGGGCCGACGCCCAGCATCAGCACGTCGAACGTCGGCACCGGCCCGTGGTCCTCCGGGCCCGCCGCGGCGGCGAGTTCCGCCGCGTACCCCGCGGCCGCGGCGTCGGCGTCGCCGCCGTGCGGTCCGTCGGACGCGGGCATCGCGTGGACCCGGGAGGGGTCCAGCTCCACCTTGTCCAGCAGGGCCTCCCGGGCCTGTGTGACATTGCGCTCCGGATCGCCTTCCGGCAGGAACCGCTCGTCGCCCCACCACAGATCGAGCCGCGACCAGTCGACCGCGTCCCGGGCGGGCGAGCCGGCGAGCGCGGCCAGCAGGCCGTTGCCGTTGCGCCCACCGGTGAGGACCACCGAGGCGGAACCGCGAGCGGCCTGGGCGTCCACGATCCTCGTGATCAGCCTGGCCGCCGCGGCCTGGGCCATCAGCTCCTTGTCGCGGTGCACGACGAGCTGCGGAGCACTCACTTCGACGCCGCCTTCTTGGCCGCCGCCTTCTTCGCGGCGGGAGCGGCGGAACCCGCGGGCTCCGGCTGCTTCTGCCCCGCACCGACGGACGACGGCTCCGAGGGCCCGCCGAGGCGCTCCACGCCGAACTTCACCGTGGCCTCGTAGATGTTGTCCGGATCCAGGCGGCGCAGCTCCTCGGCGAGGAGCTCGGCGGTCTCCCGCCGCTTCAGCGCGACCGCACGGTCCGGCTGCCCGGCCATGCAGAGCGTGGCCAGCGAACCGTCGGGACGGTCCAGGACGATCACGCCGTTCTTGGTCTCCAGCCGCACGGCCGTCAGACCGGGACCACCGGAGAGGGTGCGCTCCACCGGCACCCCGAGACGGTCCGCGAGCCACATGGCCAGCAGTTCGCAGCTCGGGTTGTCGGACTCGCCCTCGACCGTCGCCGAGATGACCTTCGCCGGCTGCTGGTCGAGCGCCGCCGCCAGCATCGAGCGCCACGGCGTGATGCGCGTCCAGGCCAGGTCGGTGTCCCCGGGCCGGTACGTCGCCGCGCGCACCGACAACTCGTCGAGCGGGTGCTCGGCGGAGTACGTGTCGGTGATACGGCGCTGGGCGAGCGCGCCCAGCGGGTCCTTGGCCGGATCCGCCGGGGCGTCCTCGGGCCACCACACCACGACCGGGGCGTCCGGCAGCAGCAGCGGCAGGACGACCGACTGGGCGTGGTTGGCCAGCTCACCGTGGAGACGCAGCACGACGGTCTCGCCCGAGCCCGCGTCGGAACCGACCCGGATCTCGGCGTCGAGCCGTGCGTCGCGCCGGGCGCGAGGCGACTTGCTGACCCGCTTGATCACCGCGATGATCCGCGACGGGTGCTCGCGGGACGAGTCGCTCGCCGCCCGGAGCGCGTCGTAGGCGTTCTCCTCGTCGGTGACGATGACGAGGGTGAGGACCATGCCGATGGCCGGCGTGCCGATGGAACGGCGCGCCGAGACCAGGGCCTGGTTGATCTTGCTGGACGTGGTTTCCGTGAGATCGATCTTCATGGCCGGCGCCAGCTCCGTCCGTCGCGTGCGAGCATCTCGTCGGCCTCGGCCGGTCCCCACGTGCCGGCCGCGTACTGGGCGGGCTTGCCGTGCTTGTCCCAGTACTCCTCGATCGGATCGAGGATGTTCCAGGAGAGCTCGACCTCCTGGTGGCGCGGGAAGAGGTTGGCGTCACCGAGCAGCACATCGAGGATGAGCCGCTCGTACGCCTCCGGGCTGGACTCCGTGAAGGACTCGCCGTAGGCGAAGTCCATCGTGACGTCCCGCACCTCCATGGAGGTGCCGGGCACCTTGGAACCGAACCTGACCGTGACCCCCTCGTCCGGCTGCACCCGGATGACCAGGGCGTTGCCGCCGAGCTCCTCCGTCGCACCGGACTCGAAGGGGAGGTAGGGGGCGCGCTTGAAGACGACCGCGATCTCGGTGACGCGGCGGCCGAGGCGCTTGCCGGTACGGAGGTAGAACGGCACGCCCGCCCAGCGGCGGTTGTTGATCGTCAGCTTGATCGCGGCGAAGGTGTCGGTCTTCGACTTGGGGTCGATGCCGTCCTCCTCCAGATAGCCGAGCGCTTCCTGACCGCCCTGCCAGGCGTGCGCGTACTGCCCGCGCACCGTGTGCCTGCCCAGGTCCTCGGGCAGCTCCACCGCCGTGAGCACCTTCAGCTTCTCGGCGACCAGGGCCTTCGGGTGGAAGGAGCCGGGCTCCTCCATCGCCGTCAGCGCCAGCAGCTGGAGCAGGTGGTTCTGGATGACGTCGCGCGCCGCACCGATGCCGTCGTAGTAACCGGCCCGGCCGCCGATGCCGATGTCCTCGGCCATCGTGATCTGGACGTGGTCGACGTACGACCTGTTCCAGATCGGCTCCCACATCGTGTTGGCGAAGCGCAGCGCCAGGATGTTCTGGACCGTCTCCTTGCCGAGGTAGTGGTCGATACGGAAGACCTCGTTCGGCGGGAAGACGTCGTGCACGAGGTGGTTGAGCTCCTGCGCGCTCTCCAGGTCGTGACCGAACGGCTTCTCGATGACGGCCCGTCGCCAGCTGCCTTCCTTCTGGTCGGCCAGCCCGTGCTTCTTGAGCTGCTCGACGACCTTCGGGAAGAACTTCGGCGGCACGGAGAGGTAGAAGGCGAAGTTGCCGCCCGTTCCCTGCGCCTTGTCGAGCTCCTCGATCGTCGCCCTGAGGGTCTCGAAGGCCTCGTCGTCGTCGAAGTTGCCCTGGACGAAGCGCATGCCCTGGCTGAGCTGCTGCCAGACCTCTTCGCGGAACGGGGTTCTGGAATGCTCCTTCACGGCGTCATGGACGACCTGGGCGAAGTCTTCGTCCTCCCAGTCGCGGCGCGCGAAGCCGATGAGCGAGAAGCCCGGTGGCAGCAGGCCGCGATTGGCCAGGTCGTAGACGGCGGGCATCAGCTTTTTACGGGACAAATCGCCCGTGACGCCAAAGATCACCAGGCCCGACGGCCCCGCGATACGCGGGAGCCGTCGGTCCTGGGCGTCACGGAGCGGGTTGGCTCCGGGAACACCAGACAAGGTGGTCAGCCCTCCGAAGGAGCGAGGCGCTTGAGCTCGGCCTCGGTCGAGTTGAGCAGGTCGATCCAGGCTGCCTCGAACTTGTCGACGCCCTCGTCCTCGAGCAGCTGGACGACGTCGTCGTAGCTGACCCCGAGCTCCTTGATCGCGTCGAGGTCGGCACGGGCCTGGTCGTAACGGCCGGCAACGGTGTTGCCGGAGATCTCGCCGTGGTCGGCCACGGCCTCCAGCGTCGCCTCCGGCATGGTGTTGACCGTGTTCGGCGCGACGAGGTCGTCGACGTACAGGGTGTCCTTGAGGGACGGGTCCTTGACGCCGGTCGAGGCCCACAGCGGACGCTGCTTGTTGGCGTGCGCCTTGTCGAGGGCGGCCCAGCGGTCACCCGCGAAGACCTCCTCGTACGCCTCGTAGGCCAGACGGGCGTTGGCGAGGGCGGACTTGCCCTTCGCGGCCTTCGCCGCGTCGCTGCCCACCGCGTCCAGGCGCTTGTCGATCTCGGTGTCCACGCGGGACACGAAGAACGAGGCGACCGAGTGGATCTTGGAGAGGTCCAGGCCCGCGGCCTTCGCCTTCTCCAGGCCCGCCAGGTAGGCGTCCATGACCTCGCGGTAGCGCTCCAGCGAGAAGATCAGCGTCACGTTGACACTGATGCCGCGCCCGATGGTCTCCGTGATCGCCGGCAGGCCGGCCTTGGTCGCGGGGATCTTGATGAGCGTGTTCGGCCGGTCCACCAGCCAGGCCAGCTGCTTGGCCTCGGCGACCGTGGCCAGCGTGTTGTGGGCCAGGCGCGGGTCGACCTCGATGGAGACACGGCCGTCCTGGCCGTCCGTCGCGTCGAAGACGGGACGCAGGATGTCGGCGGCGTCACGGACGTCCGCGGTCGTGATCATGCGGATCGCCTCCTCGACCGTCACCTGGCGGGCGGCGAGGTCGGTGAGCTGCTGGTCGTAACCGTCGCCCTGGGAGATCGCCTTCTGGAAGATCGACGGGTTGGTCGTGACACCCACGACGTGGCTCTGGTCGATCAGCTCGGCGAGGTTGCCGGACGTGATCCGCTTGCGCGACAGGTCGTCGAGCCAGATCGCCACGCCCTCGTCGGAGAGGCGCTTGAGTGCGTCTGTCATGAGAATTGCATCTCCTACTAGTCGTATGTCCGCGTCAGCGCGCGGCGGCGGCGAGAGATTCCCGGGCGGCTTCCGCCACGTGCGCGGCGGTGAAGCCGAACTCGCGGAAGAGGACCTTGGCGTCCGCCGACGCACCGAAGTGCTCCAGCGAGACGATCCGGCCGGCGTCGCCCACGTACCGGTGCCAGGTGAGACCGATGCCCGCCTCGACGGCGACCCTGGCCTTCACGGACGGCGGCAGCACGCTGTCCTTGTACGCCTGGTCCTGCTCCTCGAACCACTCGACACACGGCATCGAGACCACGCGGGTCGGCACACCGGCCGCCTGGAGCTCGTCGCGGGCCTCGACGGCCAGCTGGACCTCGGAGCCGGTGGCGATCAGCACGGCCTGTGCCTCGCCGCCCTCGGCGTCGAAGAGCACGTAACCGCCCTTGGCGGTGTCCTCGTTCGCCGGGTAGGTGGGCACGCCCTGGCGGGTCAGCGCCAGACCGTGCGGGGCGCCCTTGCCGAAGACCTTGGTCCAGCGGCGCAGGATCTCGCGCCAGGCGATGGCCGTCTCGTTGGCGTCGGCCGGACGGACCACGTTCAGGCCCGGGATCGCGCGCAGCGAGGCGATGTGCTCGACCGGCTGGTGGGTCGGGCCGTCCTCGCCGAGGCCGATCGAGTCGTGCGTCCACACGTACGTCACCGGCAGGTGCATCAGCGCGGAGAGGCGTACGGCGTTGCGCATGTAGTCGGAGAACACCAGGAAGGTGCCGCCGTAGATGCGGGTGTTGCCGTGCAGCGCGATGCCGTTCATGGCCGCGGCCATGGAGTGCTCGCGGATGCCGAAGTGGATCGTCCGGCCGTACGGGTCGGCCTCGGGCAGCGGGTTGCCGGCCGGGAGGAACGACGACGTCTTGTCGATCGTGGTGTTGTTCGAGCCGGCGAGGTCGGCGGAACCGCCCCACAGCTCGGGGATGACACCGCCGAGCGCCTGGAGGACCTTGCCGGAGGCGGCACGCGTGGCGACCCCGTGGCCGGCCTCGAAGACCGGGAGGTGCTCCTCCCAGCCCGCGGGCAGCTCACCGGCGTCGATCCGGTCGAAGGCGGCGGCGCGCTCCGGATTGGCGGTGCGCCAGGCGGCGAAGGACTTCTCCCACTCGGCCTTGGCCTCGCGGCCGCGGTCCAGCGCCTCACGGGTGTGCGCGATGACCTCGTCGGAGACCTCGAAGGTCTTCTCCGGGTCGAAGCCGAGCACCCGCTTGGTGGCCGCGATCTCGTCGTCGCCGAGCGCTGAGCCGTGCGCGGCCTCGGTGTTCTGGGCGTTCGGGGCGGGCCAGGCGATGATCGAGCGGGCCGCGATGAACGACGGGCGCTCCGTCTCGGCCTTGGCCGCCTGCAGCGCGCGGTACAGACCCTCGGGGTCCAGGTCGCCGCTCGGCGACTGGTCCACGCGCTGGACGTGCCAGCCGTAGGACTCGTAGCGCTTCAGGGTGTCCTCGGAGACCGCGGTCTCCGTGTCGCCCTCGATCGAGATGTGGTTGTCGTCCCACAGCAGCACCAGGTTGCCGAGCTTCTGGTGGCCCGCCAGCGAGGACGCCTCGGCCGAGATGCCCTCCTGGAGACAGCCGTCACCGGCGATGACCCAGATGGTGTGGTCGAACGGGGAGGTGCCGGGGGCCGCCTGCGGGTCGAAGAGACCGCGCTCGTAGCGGGAGGCCATCGCCATGCCCACGGCGTTGGCGACACCCTGGCCCAGCGGGCCGGTCGTCGTCTCGACACCGGTGGTGTGCCCGTACTCCGGGTGGCCGGGAGTCTTGGAGCCCCAGGTGCGGAACGCCTTGAGGTCGTCCAGCTCCAGGCCGTACCCGGCGAGGTAGAGCTGGATGTACAGCGTCAGGCTGGAGTGGCCCGCGGACAGCACGAACCGGTCGCGTCCGGTCCAGTCCGCGTCCGCCGGGTCATGGCGCATCACCTTCTGGAAGAGGGTGTACGCGGCAGGAGCGAGGCTCATCGCCGTACCCGGGTGGCCGTTTCCGACCTTCTGTACGGCGTCCGCGGCGAGGACGCGGACGGTGTCCACGGCCCGCTGGTCCAATTCGGTCCACTGGAGGTCTGTGGTGGTCGGCTTGGTGCTCACCCTGAGTCAGGGCTCCTCTCCACTGTTCGTAAACCGGTGACTGGTTACCGCACCGGGCATTGTCGAGCCTACCCCCGTCGGAAGGCCGTACTTCTGCCCTTTCCACAGTGCGGGCGACCTGCGGAGTTCGCCTCCCGTATGAGCGCCCGCGTTCACTTCTGCGCCACCCCAACACGACCCCACCCCCGCGAAGAGCGGGGTATGCCCAACGTCTACAGTGGTCTGGTTCGCGCAAGTCATTACCGGGCCCTCATACCCGGAGCTTGCTGGGATTTCTCTGTCAGGGGTGTGCGTGACGGCCGTCGAGTCCCGACCCGCAGGGGTCGCCTTGACTCCGAGCCCAGGGGGCCATCGCCCGTTCGGGGCCCGCATCAAGGCATTCGTGGCTCTTACCAAGCCGCGCATCATCGAGCTGCTGCTGATCACCACCGTTCCGGTGATGTTCCTCGCCGCTCAGGGCGTGCCCGATCTTTGGCTCGTAGTTACCACCACCATCGGCGGATATCTCTCCGCGGGCGGTGCCAATGCGCTCAACATGTATATCGACCGTGACATCGACGCGCTGATGGACCGTACGTCGCAGCGCCCGCTGGTCACGGGCATGGTGAGCCCCCGTGAGTGCCTCGCCTTCGGATTCGCCCTCGCGGTGATTTCCACGGTCTGGTTCGGGCTGCTCGTCAACTGGCTGTCCGCGGCCCTCTCACTCGGCGCACTTCTGTTCTACGTCGTCGTCTACACGATGCTGCTGAAGCGCCGTACCTCGCAGAACATCGTGTGGGGCGGAATCGCCGGCTGCATGCCCGTGCTCATCGGCTGGTCCGCCGTGACCAATTCGATGAGCTGGGCCGCGGTGATCCTTTTCGCCGTCATCTTCTTCTGGACGCCGCCGCACTACTGGCCGCTGTCGATGAAGGTGAAGGAGGACTACGCCCGGGTCGGCGTCCCGATGCTCCCGGTCGTCGCCTCCAACCGCGTGGTGGCCCGCCAGATCGTCGTCTACAGCTGGGTCATGGTCGGGGTCTCGCTGCTCCTCACCCCGCTGGGCTACACCGGCTGGTTCTACACGGCCGTGGCCCTGCTGACCGGCGGCTTCTGGCTCTGGGAGGCGCACGGCCTGCAGAACCGGGCGAAGTCCGGCGTGACGGGCGCCAAGCTCAAGGAGATGCGGCTGTTCCACTGGTCCATCACCTATGTCTCGCTCCTCTTCGTCGCCGTCGCGGTTGACCCCTTCCTGAGGTAGCCCGCACGCACCGAAGTCCTGCCGACGGGCGGGGGACGTGGCCGATGCCACGTGCCCCGCCCGTCGCCAGTTGATCTACCCGTCGGTAGCATCCTGTCCATGGCAGAGACGGCAGAGCCCCAGACGCAGCAGACGGACGACAGCAGGCACGCGGCCCGCGCGGAGCGCAGGGCCGCGAAGCTCGCGAAGCAGATCGGCGCCTTCGCCAAGGCGCACGGCGGCGCGGAGGGGCAGCTCGCCTACCTCGGGCAGATGGGCACCCGCATCGTGCTGGTCGGTGAGGACGGCGGCTGGGGTGACCTGGTCGCGCCTTCCTACGCCGTCGCCGAGAGCGCCACGCTGAAGGCGGGCATCACGGTCCACGAGGACTTCGACGGGGAGTTCGCGGCCAAGGTGCGCACGGGCCCGTACGAGTGGTCCCGCATGGCGGGCATCCAGGTCGGCGGCCCGTCCAACGACAAGGCCTAAGGCTCCCCGGGCCCGGCCGGCCGCGAGGCCGGCCGGAACTCCGCGCCCTGGCCGCGGGCCCAGGCCTCCCAGCCGTCCGCGTCGGTGGGAGTGGAGTAGTCGTCCGGGGAGTCGGTGTCCTTCGCGCGTACGAGGACACCCGTGCATCCGGAACAGTGCCTGATCGCCGAGCCCGACCGGCCGCTGCCCGCAGGCGCGTACGCGCGCTCGGCGAACGCGGCGGCCTTCTCACGGGCCCCGGTCCTCGCCCGTACCCGCCGGCGTGCCAGGAGCACCAGGACGGGGACGAGCACGAGTTCGAGCGCGACCAGCTTCCAGGAGAAGTCGGCCACCAGCAGCAGCACCCCGGCCACCGGTATCAGCAGGGGCGCGCGGGTGGGTACCGCCGGGAGCTCGTCGCGGCGCAGTGGCTGGGCGCGGTCCTTGAAGGCCCCTACGTCGTAGCTCTTCTCGTAGAAACAGGCCATGCGGTGTTCCCCGGAACACGAGCCCATCGCCCCACCTTCCCCCGGACGGACGCGCGGTCGTCGACCGGGACCATGGTGGAGGGCGGGGCGGCACCCGTCCAGAGGGCGGACGCACTCTGTCCGGAACGCCGGGCGGACCGTGCCGGTGAGGCGCTCTTGATCAGCGCGCGGCGGCGTGCTCCGGCAGCTCTCCGGCAGCCGCCGGCGCGGGGATGCCGGCGTCGGTCACCGGGCGCTCGCGCATCGACAGCAGCAGGCGCAGCACCGCGATCCACAGCAGGGCCGAGCCGAACATGTGGAGCCCGACCAGGAGCTCCGGCACGTCGTTGAAGTACTGGACGTATCCGATGCCGCCCTGCACCACCAGCACGATCAGCAGGTCGCGGGCGCGTGCCCGGGTGTCCGCGGGGGCGTCGACGACGCGCAGGGCGAACCACATCGCGAGGGCCAGCGCGCAGACGACCCAGGCGGCGACGGCGTGGATGTGCGCGGCCGCGCTCCAGTCCCACGGCATGCGCGGTACGTCGCTGCTGTCACCGGCGTGCTTGCCGGAGCCGGTCACCGTGGTGCCGAGCACGACCAGTACGACCGTGGTGGCGACGACGGCCCAGGACAGCTGCCGTACCGGGCGCGGGGCGCGCGGGCGCGGGGTGCCGTCGCCCTCGCCGATCCTCACCCAGGTGATCACGGCCACCGTGAGCAGGCAGTTGGCGAGCAGGAAGTGCCCGGCCACCGACCAGGGGTTGAGCCCCAGCCAGACGGTGATCCCGCCGATCACGGCGTTCCCCATCACCAGCCAGAACTGCGACCACGCCAGGCGGGTGAGACCGCGCCGGCGGGGCTTCAGCGAGCGCGCCGCGATGATCGCCCAGCCGACCGCGGCCGACAGGACGTAGGTGAGCATCCGGTTGCCGAACTCGATGGCACCGTGCAGGCCCTGCTCGGGCGTCGCGAAGAGGCTGTCGTCGGTGCACTTGGGCCAGGTGTCGCAGCCCAGGCCGGAACCGGTCAGCCGGACCGCGCCGCCGGTGATGATGATGAAGACGCTCATCACCACCGCGGAGAGTGCGGCGCGCCTGGCCGTCTTCACCGACGGTGTCCAGCGCTTGGCGATGTAGGAGATGGGGGTTTCCACGCGCACCATCGTAAGGAACGGCTTGTGCATGTTTTCACGAGGGGTGGGCATTCGGGATGGGCCGGACACGCACGTGGCCCCGCCCGCTCACTCCCAGCGGAAGAAGCGTGCCGCCGCGCCCAGCCCCAGGACCGCCCAGACGGCCAGGATCGCCGCGTCGCCCCAGGGCATCGCCGTGCCGTGCTGGAGGACGTCCCTGAGCCCGTCGGAGAGTGCCGAGATCGGCAGCAGACCCAGCACCGACTGCGCCGCGTCCGGGAACTTGTCCAGCGGCACGATGACCCCGCCACCGACGAGCAGCAGCAGGAAGACCAGGTTGGCCGCCGCCAGCGTCGCCTCGGCCTTCAGCGTTCCCGCCATCAGCAGCCCGAGCCCGGAGAAGGCCACCGTGCCCAGGGCCAGGAGCAGCAGCACGGCGAACGGACCGCCCTCGGGCGACCAGCCCAGAGCGAAGGCGATCACCGTCAGCAGGACGATCTGCAGCACCTCCGTGACCAGCACCGAGATGGTCTTCGCCGCCATCAGTCCCCAGCGGGGCAGGGGTGAGGCACCCAGCCGCTTGAGCACTCCGTAGCGGCGTTCGAATCCGGTGGCGATGGCCTGGCCGGTGAAGGCCGTGGACATCACCGCGAGCGCCAGGACGCCGGGCGCCAGGAAGTCGACCGGCTCGCCCTTGCCCGTGTCGACGATGTCGACCGCGCTGAACAGCACGAGCAGCAGCGTCGGGATGACCACGGTGAGCAGCAGCTGTTCGCCGTTGCGCAGGAGCATCCGGGTCTCCAGCGCGGCCTGCGCGGCGATCATGCGCGGCAGCGGGGCGGCGCCGGGGCGCGGGGTGTACGTACCGGCGCTCATGCGCGCAGCTCCTTGCCGGTCAGTTCCAGGAAGACGTCCTCGAGGGTGTGCCGCTCCACCGCGATGCCGTCCGGCATCACACCGTGCTGGGCGCACCAGGAGGTGACGGTCGCCAGCAGCTCCGGGTCGATCCGGCCGGTGATGCGGTAGGCGCCCTTCGTGAGCTCCGCGGCCTCGCTGCCGTCGGGCAGCGCCTTCAGCAGCGAGCCGAGGTCCAGGCCGGGGCGGCCGGTGAAGCGCAGGGTGTTCTCGGCGCCGCCGCGGCACAGCTGCTCCGGGCTGCCCTGGGCGATGACCCGGCCCGCGTCGATGACGGCGACGTCGTCGGCGAGCTCCTCGGCCTCGTCCATGAAGTGGGTGGTGAGGACGACCGACACCCCGTCGGTGCGCAGCTCCCGGATCAGGTCCCAGGTGGAGCGGCGGGCCTGCGGGTCGAGGCCCGCCGTCGGCTCGTCCAGGAAGACCAGCTCGGGGCGGCCGACGACGGCCATGGCCAGCGCGAGGCGCTGCTGCTGGCCGCCGGAGAGCCGGCGGTAGGTGGTCCGGCCGCAGCTGCCGAGCCCGAGGCGTTCGATCAGCGCGTCGACGTCCAGGGGATGGGCGTGCAGCTTCGCCATGTGGCGCAGCATCTCGTCTGCGCGGGCGCCCGAGTAGACGCCGCCGGACTGCAGCATCACGCCGATACGGGGCCGGAGCGCCGCGGCGTCCGCGACCGGGTCGAGTCCCAGGACCCGTACGGTCCCCGCGTCCGGACGGCGGTAGCCCTCGCAGGTCTCGATCGTGGTGGTCTTGCCGGCGCCGTTGGGGCCGAGGACCGCGGTCACGGCGCCCGCCGCGACCTTCAGATCGAGGCCGTCGACCGCTGCTCTGGTGCCGTACCGCTTGACGAGGCCCCTGGCCTGTACGACGGGCTCACTGCTCATGGCGGGCAAGTCTAGGCTGGCAGGAGAGGGGTCCGGCGCGCCGGGTTCCCGCAGGTCCCGGGAGCCTTTCCGGCAGTCCGGCCACCGGCGGGCCGGGAGAGCGCCCACCTGCGACGGCCTGCTGTGATCGTCTGTTTCCGCAGGTCAACTTAGGTTCGCCTAAGTGATGAAGGGCACCGCGCCCGGCCGGGAGGTGGGTTGTCACGCCCGCAGGAATTACGCAACAATGGCGTTGTGAAATACGTTGGCGGGGCTCCTCAGGAGGAACTCGCGACCGGTGAGCGCTCGACGCGTAACCGGGTCGCGCGCTCCATCCTGGACCACGGCCCCTCCACCGTCGCCGATCTGGCGAAGCGCGTCGGCCTGACCCAGGCCGCCGTCCGTCGCCACCTGGACGCACTCGTCTCCGACGATGTGGTCGAGGCCCGCGAACAGCGGGTCTACGGAGCGCGGACCCGCGGCCGTCCGGCCAAGGTCTTCGCCCTCACCGACTGCGGCCGGGACGCGTTCGACCAGTCCTACGACAAGCTCGCCGCCGACGCCCTGCACTGGATCGCCGAGACGGCGGGGGACGAGGCGCTCGTCGCCTTCGCCCGCGCCAGGATGGCCTCCCAGTCCGAGAAGTACCGGTCCGTGATCGAGGCCGCGGACCCCGAGGCCCGTACCGAGGCCTTGGCCAAGGCCTTGTCGGCCGACGGGTACGCTGCTACGGCGCGCAGCGCGCCGGGCCGTCAGCAGGGCGAGCAACTGTGCCAGCACCACTGCCCGGTCGCGCACGTAGCCGAGCAGTTCCCGCAGCTGTGCGAGGCGGAGACGGAATTCTTCTCCAGCCTGCTCGGGACCCATGTGCAGCGTCTCGCCACCCTCGCCCACGGCGACGGTGTGTGCACGACGTTCGTTCCGCGCAGCAGCCCCACGGCACCACAGACCACCCATTCAGCATCTGCAAGTACGGCCGGGAGGAACCCCGCATGACGCTCCCTACGGAGACTGCCCACCCTGAGCTCGAGGGCCTGGGTACGTACGAATTCGGCTGGGCCGACTCCGACGCGGCAGGCGCGGCGGCGAAGCGCGGCCTGTCCGAAGCTGTCGTCCGCGACATCTCGGAGAAGAAGAACGAACCGGAGTGGATGCTGAAGCTCCGGCTCAAGGGCCTGAAGCTGTTCGGCAAGAAGCCCATGCCGAACTGGGGCTCCGACCTCTCGGGCATCGACTTCGACAACATCAAGTACTTCGTGCGGTCCACGGAGAAGCAGGCGGAGTCCTGGGAGGACCTGCCCGAGGACATCAAGAACACGTACGACAAGCTCGGCATCCCGGAGGCGGAGAAGCAGCGCCTGGTCGCCGGTGTCGCCGCGCAGTACGAGTCCGAGGTGGTCTACCACCAGATCAACGAGGAGCTCGAGGCGCAGGGTGTCATCTTCATGGACACCGACACCGCGCTCAAGGAGCACCCGGAGCTCTTCAAGGAGTACTTCGGCACCGTCATCCCCGTCGGTGACAACAAGTTCGCCTCGCTGAACTCCGCCGTGTGGTCCGGTGGCTCCTTCATCTACGTGCCGAAGGGCGTGCACGTCGAAATCCCGCTCCAGGCTTACTTCCGTATCAACACGGAGAACATGGGCCAGTTCGAGCGGACGCTGATCATCGTCGACGAGGACGCCTACGTCCACTACGTCGAGGGCTGCACCGCGCCGATCTACTCCTCGGACTCGCTGCACTCCGCGGTCGTCGAGATCATCGTGAAGAAGGGCGGCCGCTGCCGCTACACGACCATCCAGAACTGGTCGAACAACGTCTACAACCTGGTCACCAAGCGTGCCGTGGCGTACGAGGGCGCGACCATGGAGTGGGTCGACGGCAACATCGGCTCCAAGGTCACCATGAAGTACCCGGCCGTCTACCTGATGGGCGAGCACGCCAAGGGCGAGACCCTGTCCATCGCCTTCGCGGGCGAGGGCCAGCACCAGGACGCCGGCGCCAAGATGGTCCACATGGCTCCGAACACCTCCTCCAACATCGTCTCCAAGTCGGTGGCGCGAGGCGGTGGCCGCACCTCCTACCGCGGTCTCATCGAGATCGGCGAGGGTGCGCCGGGCGCCAAGTCCAACGTGCTGTGCGACGCGCTGCTCGTGGACACCATCTCCCGCTCCGACACCTATCCGTACGTCGACGTCCGCGAGGACGACGTGTCGATGGGGCACGAGGCGACCGTCTCCAAGGTCTCCGAGGACCAGCTCTTCTACCTGATGAGCCGCGGCATGACCGAGTTCGAGGCCATGGCGATGATCGTGCGCGGCTTCGTCGAGCCGATCGCCAAGGAGCTGCCCATGGAGTACGCCCTGGAGCTCAACCGGCTGATCGAGCTGCAGATGGAGGGTTCGGTCGGCTAGTACGCCCGCCGACCGCGTCCCGAAGAGTTCTTGACTGAGAAAGCGAGCACTACGACAGCCATGGCTGAGGCTCAGAACATCCCGGCCGGTTCGACGACCGCCGGTTCCATCGCGGTGGCGGCCGAGTCCACCGTCGCCACGCGCATGAGCGCGCCCCCGTCCTTCGACGTCGCGGACTTCCCGGTCCCGCACGGCCGCGAGGAGGAGTGGCGGTTCACGCCGCTGGAGCGGCTGCGAGGCCTGCACGACGGCACCGCGGTCGCCACCGGCGACGGGGTCAAGGTCGTCGTCGAGGCGCCCTCGGGCGTCACGGTCGAGACCGTCGGCCGCGACGACGCGCGGCTCGGCAAGGCCGGCACGCCGGTGGACCGGGTCGCCGCCCAGGCGTACTCGTCCTTCCAGCACGCCTCGGTCGTCACGGTCGCCAAGGAGGCCGTGCTCAGCGAGCCGGTCCGGATCACCGTGCACGGCGAGGGCGGCGTGGCCTACGGCCACCAGGTCATCGAGCTGGGCGCCTTCGCCGAGGCCGTCGTCGTCATCGACCACACCGGTGACGCCGTGCTCGCGGCCAACGTCGACTACGTCCTGGGCGACGGTGCCAAGCTGACCGTCGTCTCCGTCCAGGACTGGGACGACACGGCCGTCCACGTCGGCCAGCACAACGCGCTGGTCGGCCGCGACGCCTCCTTCAAGTCGGTCATCGTGACGTTCGGCGGGGACCTCGTCCGTCTCCACCCGCGCGTCGCGTACGCGGCCCCGGGCGGCGAGGCCGAGCTCTTCGGCCTGTACTTCACCGACAAGGGCCAGCACCAGGAGCACCGCCTCCTGGTCGACCACAACACGCCGCACTGCAAGTCCAACGCGGTGTACAAGGGCGCGCTCCAGGGCGACGACGCCCACGCGGTGTGGATCGGTGACGTGCTCATCCAGGCCGCGGCCGAGGGCACCGACACCTACGAGATGAACCGCAACCTGGTTCTCACCGACGGTGCCCGGGTCGACTCCGTACCGAACCTGGAGATCGAGACCGGCGAGATCGTCGGCGCGGGCCACGCCTCGGCGACCGGCCGCTTCGACGACGAGCAGCTGTTCTACCTGCAGTCCCGCGGTATCCCGGCCGAGGAGGCCCGCCGGCTCGTCGTGCGCGGCTTCTTCGCCGAGCTGGTCCAGCAGATCGGTCTGCCCGACGTCGAAGCCCGTCTCCTCGACAAGATCGAGGCCGAGCTGAAGGCGTCGGTCTGAGATGGCCTTCGTGAAAGCCTGTGCGCTGAGCGAGCTGGAGGACGACACCCCGAAGAGGGTGGAGCTCGACGGCACGCCGGTCTCCGTCGTCCGCACCGAGGGCGAGGTGTTCGCGATCAACGACATCTGCTCGCACGCGAACGTCTCGCTGTCGGAGGGCGAGGTGGAGGACTGCTCGATCGAGTGCTGGCTGCACGGATCGAGCTTCGACCTCCGCACCGGCAAGCCGTCCGGTCTTCCCGCGACGCGCCCCGTCCCCGTATACCCCGTAAAGATCGAAGGGGACGATGTGCTCGTCTCCGTCACCCAGGAGTCCTGAGTCACCCATGGCAACGCTTGAAATCCGCGACCTGCACGTCTCCGTCGAGGCCGACAACGCCACGAAGGAGATCCTCAAGGGCGTCGACCTGACCGTGAAGCAGGGCGAGACCCACGCCATCATGGGCCCGAACGGGTCCGGCAAGTCCACCCTCGCGTACTCGCTCGCGGGTCACCCCAAGTACACGATCACGAGTGGCACGGTGACCCTGGACGGCGAGGACGTCCTGGAGATGTCCGTGGACGAGCGGGCCCGCGCCGGCCTGTTCCTCGCCATGCAGTACCCGGTCGAGATCCCCGGTGTCTCGGTCTCCAACTTCCTGCGCACCTCCGCCACCGCCGTCCGCGGCGAGGCCCCCAAGCTGCGGACGTGGGTGAAGGAGGTCAAGGAGACGATGGCCCAGCTCCAGATGGACCCGGCCTTCGCCGAGCGCAACGTCAACGAGGGCTTCTCCGGCGGTGAGAAGAAGCGCCACGAGATCCTTCAGCTGGAGCTCCTCAAGCCGAAGATCGCGATCCTCGACGAGACCGACTCCGGTCTGGACGTCGACGCGCTGAAGACCGTCTCCGAGGGCGTCAACCGCGTGCGCGAGACCGGCGAGGTCGGCACCCTGCTGATCACGCACTACACGCGCATCCTCAAGTACATCAAGCCCGACTACGTGCACGTCTTCGCCAACGGCCGGATCGCCGCCTCCGGCGGTGCCGAGCTGGCCGACCAGCTGGAGAACGAGGGCTACGAGGCCTACACGAAGGGTGGCGCTTCAGCGTGACTGACGCCCGACAGGGGCTCTCCGGCCTCCTCGACACCGAGGCGATCCGCAAGGACTTCCCGATCCTGGACCGCACGGTCCACGACGGCAAGAAGATCGTGTACCTGGACAGCGCGGCGACCTCGCAGAAGCCGCGTCAGGTGCTCGACGCGCTCAACGAGTACTACGAGCGGCACAACGCCAACGTCCACCGCGGTGTGTACACGATCGCCGAGGAGGCCACCGCGCTGTACGAGGGCGCTCGCGACAAGGTCGCGGCCTTCATCAACGCACCCAGCCGCAACGAGGTGATCTTCACCAAGAACGCCTCGGAGTCGCTGAACCTCGTCGCCAACATGCTCGGCTGGGCGGACGAGCCCTACCGGGTGGACAGCGACACCGAGATCGTCACCACCGAGATGGAGCACCACTCCAACATCGTGCCGTGGCAGCTGCTCTCGCAGCGCACCGGCGCGAAGCTCAAGTGGTTCAACATCACGGACGACGGCCGGCTGGACCTGTCGAACATCGACGAGATCATCACGGAGAAGACGAAGATCGTCTCCTTCACCCTGGTCTCCAACATCATGGGCACGGTCAACCCGGTCGAGAAGATCATCCGGCGTGCCCAGCAGGTCGGCGCGCTGGTCTGCATCGACGCCTCGCAGGCGGCCCCGCACATGGTGCTCGACGTGCAGGCGCTGCAGGCCGACTTCGTGGCCTTCACCGGCCACAAGATGGTCGGCCCGACCGGCATCGGCGTGCTCTGGGGACGGCAGGAGCTCCTGGAGGACCTGCCGCCCTTCCTCGGCGGCGGCGAGATGATCGAGACCGTGTCGATGCACTCCTCGACGTACGCCCCGGCGCCGCACAAGTTCGAGGCCGGTACGCCCCCGATCGCGCAGGCCGTCGGCCTCGGCGCGGCCGTGGACTACCTCTCCGCGATCGGCATGGAGAACATCCACCGCCATGAGCAGGCCATCACCCAGTACGCGGTGCGGCGGCTCCTGGAGGTTCCGGACCTCCGGATCATCGGTCCGGCGACCGCCGAGGACCGGGGCGCGACGATCTCCTTCACGCTCGGTGACATCCACCCGCACGATGTGGGCCAGGTGCTCGACGAGCAGGGCATCGCGGTCCGGGTCGGACACCACTGCGCACGACCGGTGTGCCTGAGGTACGGAATTCCTGCGACGACGCGAGCGTCGTTCTATCTGTACTCCACGCCCGCCGAGGTCGACGCCCTGGTGGACGGGCTCGAGCACGTGCGGAACTTTTTCGGTTAGAAGATGGCAGAGCGGCTGAGGGTTGACTGGTGAAGCTTGATTCCATGTACCAGGAAGTGATCCTGGACCACTACAAGCACCCCCACGGGCGTGGCCTGCGGGACGGCGACGCCGAGGTGCACCACGTCAACCCGACGTGTGGCGACGAGATCACGCTCCGCGTGAAGTACGACGGCGACACCGTCGCCGACGTCAGCTACGAGGGCCAGGGCTGTTCCATCAGCCAGGCCAGCGCCTCCGTGCTCAACGACCTGCTGGTGGGCAAGCAGCTCGGCGAGGCGCAGAAGATCCAGGAGACCTTCCTGGAACTGATGCAGTCCAAGGGTCAGCTGGAGCCGGACGACGCGATGGAGGAGGTGCTGGAGGACGCGGTCGCGTTCGCCGGCGTCTCCAAGTATCCGGCCCGGGTCAAGTGCGCGCTGCTGAGCTGGATGGCGTGGAAGGACGCGACGGCGCAGGCGCTGTCCGAAGGGAAGACGGCATGAGCGACAACGAGACTCTTACGACCAAGCCGGCCTCCGAGGAGGAGGTCCGCGAGGCCCTGTACGACGTGGTCGACCCCGAGCTGGGGATCGACGTGGTCAACCTGGGCCTGATCTACGGCATCCACATCGACGACGCCAACATCGCCACCCTCGACATGACGCTGACGTCGGCGGCCTGTCCGCTGACCGACGTCATCGAGGACCAGGCGAAGTCCGCGACGGACGGCATCGTCAACGAGCTCCGGATCAACTGGGTCTGGATGCCGCCGTGGGGTCCCGACAAGATCACCGACGACGGTCGCGAGCAGCTTCGCGCGCTCGGTTTCAACGTCTGAGCCATGACGTCCTGAAGGCCCCCGGCTGCGCCGGGGGCCTTCTTGTTTCTGTGGTCAGCCCGGCCGGGTCACCACTGCGGGGTGCCGTCCGCGTACGACGGAGGCACCGGGCCCTGTGCGGGGACGCCGGCGGCCTCGGCCAGGACGGGGCCCAGGTTCTCCGTCCGCATCCGCCGGTCGACGTAGAGGAGGCCGGTCACCAGCTGCGGGAACGTGGTCGAGATGATCTGGCTCACGAGCTGCCCCAGCAGGGTCGCGACCAGGTAGCCGCTCATCGCGACCAGCACCGCCGCGGGGCTCGGGTCGTCCTCCAGCGACGCCGTCCCGATCATGCCGGGGACGAGACCGAGGAACGAGAAGGGCAGCTGGATGAAGTAGCCGGCCATGCTCGCTATCACGCCGGCGAGCAGGCTGATGCCGAAGATCCGCCACCAGTCGCCGCGCACCAGCTGGGACGAGCGGCGCAGCGCGGCGACGGGCCCCCGGCCCTCGAAGACCACGGCCGCCGGTGCCAGGCTCACCTTTATCCAGATCCAGACCGCCAGAGGCCCGGTGATCAGGACGCCGACGACGCCCAGCGTGATGGCGGTGGCGGCGCCACCGCCACCGTCCGTCGTGACGAGGCTGATGATCGCCCCGATGAAGACCGCCATGACCAGGAGTACGGGCACCATCGCGACCAGGGCGGTGAGGATCAGGGCACCGATCACGGGGACGACATGGGCCCAGGCCCTCTGCCACACCGTGGAGAAGGTCAGGGGCCTGCCCAGGACCGCGTCCTGCAGCACGGCCGGGACAGCCGCGTACATCAGACCGGAGACGACCGCCATGGTGACGATGCCCAGCAGGGCGAGGAGGCAGCCCGCGGTCACGAGCGGAACGATGTCCGAGGACGAGGCTCCCTCGTCGTAGTCGAGGGAGACCACCCGCTCCAGGTGGTCGGAGACGGCGGAGTAGGCGATGGCGACCGCCGCCGCCATCAGGAGCGCGGCCCCGCCGTACAGGGCGGCGGCCATGCCGAAGAGCTGCTTCCAGTACCTGCCCATCGTCGAGAACGCCCCGCCCAGCACGTCCCCCAGCTTCAGCGGGGCGAGCGGTATCACCCCCGGCTTCGGCGGTGGCGTCCAGCCGCCCCACCCCGGCGGGCCCCCGTAGGGACTTCCGCCGTACGCCGCGCCCCCGTAGGCGCCCCCGCCCCACCCTGCGTCCTGCGTCACCACTGCTCCGTTGCTCGTATCGTCCGGTTGTCATCCGGTCCTACCGATGCGGACACCGTAGCGTCCCGGCGCGCCCTCGAATCCCTTCCTGGCCGGTCACGACGCTGGTGCACCGCATGTGTGTACGGCCGTACACATCGCTGTGTACGCTTGTACGCATGGGATACGGAATGCTGGCCGCGGCCATAGCGGTGGAGGTGGCCGGGACGACGGCCATGAAGTACAGCGAGGGGTTCACCAGGCTGTGGCCCTCACTCATCACCGTCGTCGGCTATGTCCTGGCCTTCGCACTGCTGGCCCAGACCCTCAAGACGCTGTCGATCGGCACCGCCTACGCCATCTGGGCGGGGGCGGGCACCGCGGCCGTCGCCGCCATCGGCATCCTCTGGATGGGGGAGTCCGCGGGCCTCGTCAAGCTGGCGGGCATCGCGCTGGTCATCGCGGGGGTCGTCGTCCTCAATCTCGGAGGAGCCCACTGATGGTCCGGCGGTACGACCCCGAGCGGCGTGAGCGCATCATCGACGCGGCCATCCGTGTCGTCGCGGACCGGGGTATCGGCGGGCTCAGCCACCGCACCGTGGCAGCCGAGGCCGATGTGCCTCTCGGCTCGACGACGTATCACTTCGGCTCGCTCGACGAGCTGTTGGTCGCCGCTCTGCGCCGGTGCAACGAGAGCTTCGCCCGGACGGTGCGGGAGAGCCCGTACCTCGCCGACCCCGGGGTCCCGCTGGCCGATGAGCTGACCCGGCTGCTGGGGGAGTGGTTCGCCGCGGGGCCCGGGCCGCCGGCGCTGGAGTACGAGCTGTACCTCGCGGCCCTCCGCAGGCCCGCGCTGCGGCCGGTCGCCGCCGAGTGGGCCGAGGCCCTGGCCGTGCTGATCGCGGACCGCACGGACCGGGCCACCGCGCGTGCGCTCACGGCGCTGCTGGACGGGATCAGCCTCCAGGTGCTGCTCACCGGCGGCGACTTCGACCCGGAGTACACCAGGGAGATGCTGGCCAGGGTCGTGGACGGGGCGGGCCGCTGACACCTGCCGGAGGTGCCCCGCCGGACGGTGCGCCGCGGGCGGGAACGCTCCGGCAGCTGAGACCGGTTCGCCCGCGCGGGGCTCGGACGGTTAGGTTCTGTCCATGACCGACACGACTTCCCAGGGCTCCGCCCGCACCACCGGCGCCGTCGCCGCCGGCCTCGCCACCATCGCCGGTGACGGCACCGTCCTCGACACCTGGTTCCCCGCCCCCGAGCTCACCGCCACCCCCGGCCCGGCCGGGACGCAGCGCCTGAGCCCCGAGGAGGCGGTGAACCGTCTCGGCGACGGCGCGGCCAAGGCCATCGGCGTGGACGCGCGCCGCGGCGTGGAGATCGTCGCCGTGTCCACGGTCATCTCCTCGCTGGACGACAAGCCGCTCGACGCGCACGACACCTATCTGCGGCTGCACCTGCTCTCGCACCGCCTCGTGCAGCCCCACGGGCAGAACCTGGACGGCATCTTCGGCTTCCTCGCCAACGTCGCCTGGACCTCGCTGGGCCCCGTGGCCGTCGACGACCTGGAGAAGGTCCGGCTCAACGCCCGCGCCGAGGGCCTGCACCTCCAGGTCACCTCGGTGGACAAGTTCCCCCGGATGACTGACTACGTCGCGCCCAAGGGCGTGCGGATCGCCGACGCCGACCGGGTGCGGCTCGGGGCCCACCTGGCCTCCGGCACGACCGTGATGCACGAGGGCTTCGTCAACTTCAACGCGGGCACCCTCGGCACCTCCATGGTCGAGGGCCGCATCTCCGCGGGCGTCGTCGTCGGCGACGGCTCCGACATCGGCGGCGGCGCGTCCACCATGGGCACACTGTCCGGCGGCGGCAAGGAGCGCATCGCCATCGGGCAGCGCTGCCTGATCGGCGCCGAGGCGGGAATCGGGATCGCGCTCGGCGACGAGTGCGTCGTCGAGGCCGGGCTGTACGTCACGGCCGGCACCCGGATCACGATGCCCGACGGCCAGGTCGTCAAGGCCCGCGAGCTCTCCGGCGCCTCGAACATTCTGTTCCGCCGCAACTCGGTCACCGGCGCCGTCGAGGCCCGCCCGAACAACGCGGTCTGGGACGGGCTCAACGACGTACTGCACAGCAACGACTAGTCCGTAGCGGCGAGGAGTTCCTCGTACACCCCGCGCAGCCCGTCGACCGCCTCGCGGTCGGCGGGCTGCAGCGGTTCGCGGACCGGGCCCGCGTCCAGCAGCGCCTTCGCCGTGACCGTGCCGGGCAGGCCGGCGGCCATCATGGCCTCGACCAGCGGGGTGGTGAGCCCGTTGAGACGGGCCGCCTCCGCGGTGTCGCCGGCGTCGAACGCGTCCAGCACGGCCCGCATCTGACGTGGGGCCGCGTTGGCGACCGTGCTCACATAGCCGGCGCCGCCGAGCGCGTACAGCGGGAGGTTCAGCTCCTCGCACCCCGAGTAGTAGGCCAGTGAGGTCCGCGTCATCACCTTGGTGGCGGCGAGCAGGTCGTACGAACAGTCCTTGACCGCCACGACACGTGGATGTCCGGCCAGCCGGATCAGTGTCGCCGGTTCGATCCTCGTGCCGGTGCGGCCCGGGATGTCGTACAGCATCAGCCCGAGGCCCGTGGCCTCCGCGACCCGCAGGAAGTGCGCCTCCACGGCGGCCTGCGGGGGACGGCTGTAGTACGGCGTCACCACCAGCAGCCCGTCGGCTCCCGCGGCCTCGGCCTCGCGCGCGAGCCGGACCGTGTGCCGGGTGTCGGAACTGCCCACGCCCGCGACGAGCGGCACGGAGACGCCGACCGCCTCCCGGACGGCCCGCAGCAGCGCGGTCTTCTCCTCGTCCGTCGTGGTCGGTGACTCGCCGGTGGTGCCGCTGAGCACGAGACCGTCGCAGCCGTCCGCGACGAGACCGGCGGCGTGACGGCGGGCGGCGTCCAGGTCCAGGTCACCGGCGGTGGTGAACGGGGTGATCATGGCGCAGAGGGTGCGGCCGAAGGGCCTGGCCGTGTGGGATGTCATGTCCGCAGTCTCGGCCGCCGGTACGCGCGGGTCCACTTAGTTCTGCTCGGGGTGCGGGGCAAGCGATGCTGAACAGTGGGCGAGGTCTGGCATGATCGAACAGAGTGGCGACGGACCGTTCCAGGGGTGGGGTAAGCGGCATGCGCGTACGCAGGACGATCTCGGCAGCCGTACTCACGGTCGCCGCACTGACGCTGACCGGCTGCGCCGGATTCCTGGTGCCCGCGGGGGAGGGCGAGCCGGCCCCCACGACGAGCCCCACACCGGGCCCCGCCGCCCCGACCCGGCCGGTGGACCCGGGGGCCACGACGGACGCGCCCGCCCAGGGCGCGCCGAGCCCCACGGCGGCGGCAGGCGACGGCGACTGCCCGGCATCCGGAGTGGTCGTCGACATGGGCCCCGTCCAGACGGCGATGTTCAACCGGGCCGTCACGCTCACGCTCACCAACTGCGGGAAGCAGCCCTACCGCGTGCACGGTTACCCGTCCGTCCGCGCGCTGGGTGACCACGGCGAGCGCATCCCCGTCCCGGTGAACGCCGGCGGATCGATGATGGGCCACGACGAGGGGCCGGAGGAGGTCGTGCTGAAGCCCGGCGCGCGTGTCCGGTCGACGCTGGCCTGGGTCTCCACCAAGGAGGGCGGTGACCTCATCGAGGGTGACGCCCTGGAGATCGCGGCCGCCCCTGACACGGGGGCGCGGGTCTTCCCGCTGGAGGGCCACGACATACGTCTGATGGACGAGCTGAACACGACGGCCTGGCGTACGGACCCGGCCGGATGACGGGTGTTGACCTCAACCGCACTTGACGTATGAGGGTGGTGGTCGAAGGCGCACCACGGGGGTACGCCACGAGAGGACCACACCATGCCGTCCGTACAGTTCAACTCCCGCCCGGACCTCACCCGTCCAGGTGTCGGCGTCGTCAAGGTCAGCACCTGGGACGTCGGTGGCCCGGAACGGCAGCGGCGGACCGTCGAAGCCGTCCGCGAAGCCTGGGGCAGCCGGGCCTGGCCGCATCCCGGGCTTCTCTCCTACACCGTGCACACCGGGGAGGACGGCAGGACGCTCCTCCACTACTCGCAGTGGTCCGCAGAGGAGGCCTACCAGGACTTCGTGCGCAGCGGCCGCGACGCGCGCAACGCCGAGATCGACGCGGCCGTTCCCGGCATCGAGCGGCTCGGGCTGCACTCCTTCGAGTTGTACCGTTCGGGACGCCTGGAGGGCGGCACACGCGAGCCGGGCTGCGTCGTGATCGTCGACATCGAGCTCGACGGACCGGACCCGGACCGTCAACGCGAATGGGTGGACGCGGTCTTCGAGGCGCTCGCGTCCGGACCGGCGCCGGCACCCGGTCGGATCTCGGCGCACTTCCACGTCGGTACGGATGGGACACGGGTGCTCAACTACGCCGAGTGGGAGAGCGCGCAGGCCCACGTCGACGCGCTCACCGCCTCGGGTGACGGGGTCGGATCGACGACGCCGCAGTGGCACCGGGTCCAGAACCACCCCGGCCTGAAACGCAGTACGGTCCACCGCTACACACCCGCGATCAGCCTCTCGTCCGGCCTGTAGGAGAACCGGGCGGCTCGGGACGAAATGCGTCTAGGCTGGAGGGCGGCCGAGGCCCCGTACGCACCGGGGCCGGCCCCTCGCACACAGCCCGCGCACGCCCCGAGGAGAACCCCCTGATGTCCGCAGAGCGCCCCTCCCTGCCGCCGGTGCGGCTGCACACCGAGGCCGAGCTGGCACGGGACGCGCTGGCCGCTCCGCTGCTCGCCCGCGCCGCCCGCCTCGCCCGCTGGGCGGGGCCCGCCACCCGGGTCGGCGCCGGTGGTGAGCTCGTCGAGGCGCAGCTGCCGGAGGCCGCACGGCACCTCGGGCTCGGCGACGACGAGGACGGCGCCGCCTACGCCAGCGAGGCGTGGCGACTCGCCGTCGACACCGGGCTCGTCGACTTCGAGGACCCGCAGGACGCGGACGGGAGCGGGGAGGGCGACGCGGAGGGCACCGTCACGGCCGGCGAGAACCTGGCGCTGCTGACCTCCGGCTCACCGCAGGACGTCCTCGCGATCTGGCTCGACGGGCTGGAGGCCGTGCACGCGGACGCCACCGCCCCGGCCTTCGACGACTTCGCCGATCTCATCGGCGAGGACGGCAGCGTCGACTTCGACGCCCTGGACTGGGACCCGGAGGAGGAGGCCGACTTCCTCGACGGGGTGCTCGGCAACCTCTACCTGCTGACCCTCTCGGAGGCCGGTCCCGCCGACGGCCCCGTGCCGCTGCCGGCCCTCGCCGCGTCCGTGGTGGTGCCCGACGACATGGGGGAGCCCACCGACGACGTCCTTGAGCAGGTGTCCGAGGCGATGATGCGGCTGGACGACCAGTTCCGGGTCCTCGAACCCATCGGGATCGTCGAATACCGGCCGGTGGACGAGTCGTTGCTGACCGAGGAGGGCGAGGAGGCGACACCGCCCGCGGACGACGAGGACGTCACCCGCTACGGCATGGTGAAGCTGACCCCGCTCGGCCTCTACGGCATCCGGGAGCGGATGCTGGAGGCCGGCGTGGACGCCCCCGCCGTCGGCGACCTCGCCGACAAGGGGGCCGACGCCCTCCTCGACGGCATCGCGTACTACCCCGAGGAGGCCGCGCGCACCGAGGTCGGTCTCTGGCTCGGCCGGCGCGGAGCCGAGGGCGCGGCGGCCGCCGCGGTGGAGCTCCTGGACGCGGCACGCGGCGCCGACCGGCGCGCACCGCTGCGCAGGCTCCACTGCCAGCAGGCCCTCGCCCTGGTCGGCCCGGAGGCCGAGCCCGCGGTGCGCGCGGTGCTCGGTGATCCCGAGCTCGGCGGTCTGGCGCGGGTCTGGCTCGCGGAGCGCGGCGCGGCGGACGTTCCGGCGCCGCCGGAGTCGATGATCTTCTGGCTGGCCGTGGACACGATCGCCGCCCAGCTGGACGCCGACGGAGACCTCGACGAGCTCCAGGAGCTGGTCGAGGGGCTCTCCGGCCAGCACAGCGGCTTCTTCGACGAGGCGTGGCGGGTGGAGCACCCGGCGACCGCCGAGGTCCTGGAGGCGATGGGCCGTCTCCACAGCGACCGCGGCGCCGCGAAGGCCGCCCGCAAGGCGGCGTACAAGGCGCGGTCGCGGCACCAGAGTTGACACGCGGGTGACACGGCCGCGGTGGAAGGGCTGACGCGCGGGTACGGCACGACGGCGGCGGAAGGACTGCCGCGGCCCGGCGGTCTCCGGCGATGCGCCTGATCTTCGCCGTCCGTTCACCGGGCCGCCCATCGGCCATGGTTCACGGCTGCGAGCATCCGGTCTCGAAATGGACCGAACCGGAGGAACGATGCTCCCGAAGAGAACCTGTGCCGCACTCGCGGTCCTGGCCGTGACCGCGGGCACCCTGGCGGGCGCAGGTACGGCGAACGCGGGTCAGACGCACGGCGGGGACCGCGGACGGAAGCCCCTGGCCTTCGAACGCGCCGCCACCTACCCCGTCTTCCAGAACCGGCCGGCCGGTGAGGACGCCGCGGACCAGACCGTCGCCGAGATCTCCGCGAGCAGCGAGGACGGCCGCACCCTGATCTACACGGACGCCGCCGCCAAGCGGATCGGCTTCCTCGACATCAGCGACGCCGGCCGGCCGAAGGGACTCGGCACGCTCTCGCTGGCCGAACTGGGCGACGCGGAGGACGAGCCCACCTCGGTCACGGTGGTCGGCCGTCACGTCCTCGTCGTCGTGAACACCAGCGCGAGCCACAGCCGGCCGTCCGGACGCCTCGACGTCATCTCGCTGGCCACCCGCGAGCGGGTGGCCAGTCACGACCTGGGCGGCCAGCCCGACTCGATCGCGGTCAGCAAGGACAAGCGGTACGCCGCCGTCGCCATCGAGAACGAGCGCGACGAGGAGGCCACCCCGCCCGGCGGCGAGGAGGGCGACCTCCCGCAGGCACCTGCCGGGTTCGTCCGCATCGTCGACCTCAAGGGTTCCTCGCCCGACCGGTGGACCACCCGCGCGGTGCCGCTGACCCGGGCGGACGGCTCCGCGCTGCCCCTGCTCACGGCCGCCGGAATCACCGAACCCACCGACCCGGAGCCGGAGTACGTCTCCGTCAACAGCCGGGGTCAGCTCGCCGTGACCCTCCAGGAGAACAACGGCGTCGTCATGATCGACCTCGCGTCGGGGCGTCTCACCAAGGCGTTCAGCGCCGGCACGGCATCCGTCGACGGCATCGACACCGTCGAGGACGGCGTCATCGACCGGACCGGATCCCTCACCGACGTGCCGCGCGAACCGGACGCGCTCGGCTGGATCGACGACCGCTACCTGGCCACCGCCGACGAGGGCGACTGGAAGGGCGGCACCCGGGGCTGGACCGTCTTCGACAGCCGTACCGGCAAGGTGGCCTGGGACGCGGGCAACAGCTTCGAACGCATCGCGGCGCGCCACGGCCCGCTGAACGACGACCGCTCCGAGAACAAGGGCACCGAGCCCGAAGGGCTGGCCGTCGCCACCTACGACGGGGTGCGCTACGCCTTCGTCGGCTCCGAGCGCAGCAACTTCGTCGCCGTGTACGACGTCAGCAACCCCACCCGGCCGGTCTTCAGACAGGTGCTGCCGGCCACCAACGGCCCCGAAGGCCTGCTGCCCATCCCCTCACGCGGACTGCTCGCGGTCTCCAGCGAGGAGGACGACGCCGAGGCCGGGGTGCGCGCCTCGGTGAGCCTGTTCGAGCTGGGCAGGGGCACGCCCTCCTTCCCCTCGCTCGTCTCGGGCCCGGACTCCACCGGCGCCCCCGTCGGCTGGGGCGCGCTCGGCGCGCTGTCGGCCGTGCCGGGCCGCGCCGACGAGCTGTACACCGTCACCGACGCGGCGTACTCCACCACCCGTGTCCTGACGATCGACGCGGACCGCGAACCGGCCGTCATCACGCGCGAGCTGACCGTCAAGGACGCCACGGGCAAGCCCGTCGGCTACGACGCCGAAGGCATCCACGCCCGCCCGCAGGGCGGCTTCTGGCTGGCCGTCGAGGGCGGTACGGGCGCCGGCAACCAGCTGGTGCGCCTGGACCGCCACGGCGTGACCCGGGAGGTCGTCCCGCTCCCGTCCGACGTCGCCGCGGGCCTCGGCCCCCAGGGCTTCGAGGGCGTCACCGCCACCACGGACCGCGACGGCCGCGAGATCGTCTGGGCGGCACTCCAGCGCCGGGCGGGGGCCGACCCGGCCGGCGTCGTCCGGCTCGGCCGTTACGACGTGCGGGCAGGCACCTGGAGCTGGTACGGCTACCGGCTCGGCACCACCACCACGCCCGGCGACTGGATCGGCCTCTCCGAGATCACCGTGGTGGGGAACAGGCTCGCCGTCATCGAGCGCGACAAACTGAACGGTCCCGCCGCCAGGGTCAAGCGGATCTACACGGTCGGCCTGCCGAGGACCGCCGCCCCGGAGGGCGAGCTCACCGTCCTGCCCAAGGCCCTCGCCCATGACGTACTGCCCGACCTGCGGGCCACGAAGGGCTGGACGCAGGAGAAGCTCGAAGGGCTCACCGTGGCGGGCAACGGCCACGTCTACGCCGTCACCGACAACGACGGCCTGGACGACTCCACGGGGGAGACCGTCTTCCTCGACCTCGGAAACGCCCGCAAGGTCCTCGGCCGCGGCTGACCTGTTCGGGGGCTGCCTCCACCGCTCCACGGCGGAGGCAGCCGGTCCGGACCGGCGTGTTCCGGCCAGAGACGGCCCGTCACGGCCGCACCGTTGGGCGGGTTTGTCCTGGGACGGGAACCAGGTTGGGGCACAGGACTCCGGTGTGCCGGGTGGTGTTCAGCTGGTGTTGGTGGGAGGGAGGGAACGTGATCACGCCAAACCACCCGGCCACGCACCACCAGGAGAGCCCGCCATGCCGATCACTCGCAGGGAATTCAGCAGACAGTCCGCCCTCACCGGCGCGGGGATAGCCCTGACCGGCGCCGTCGGCGCACTGGCCACGGCACCCGGCGCCCTGGCCGCCGACGACTCGCGGCACGGTCACGGGCACGACGACGACAAGGGCCACGGTCACGGGCACGGCAGGGAACCGGGCTACGGCCCGCTGATCGACGACCCGAAGGGCATCCTCGCGCTGCCCGCCGGATTCTCGTACCGCGTCATCACCCACAGCGGGGTCACCAAGCTGGAGACCGGCGAGCCGACCCCCTCCAACCACGACGGCACCGCCGCCTTCGAGGGCGCCCGCGGTGTCACGCTCCTGGTCAACAACCACGAGCTGGCCGGCACCCGGGCCGGCTGGAAGTACCCCGTACCGCTCACCGAGGGCCTCGTCTACGACCCGGTCGCGGCCGGCGGCTGCACCGTCGTGGAGACCCGTCGCGACGGCCGTACCGCCGAGTGGGTCGGCATCGCGGGTACGTCGACCAACTGCGCCGGCGGCAGCACCGCGTGGGGCACCTGGCTCACCTGCGAGGAGACCGAGGACAAGGCCGGGAAGAACGGCCTGCTCAAGGACCACGGCTACGTCTTCGAGGTAGACCCGTACGACAAGCGCGCCAACCGCGACCCGCGCCCCATCAAGGCGTTCGGCCGGTACGCCCACGAGGCCGTCGTCATCGACCCGAAGCGGGGACACGCCTACCTGACCGAGGACGCGTCCGGCCCCAACGGCCTGCTCTACCGCTGGGTCCCGCCGCACGGCTTCAAGCACGGGCGCGGGAAGCTGCGCACCCTCGCCGACGACGCCGGTGTCCTCCAGGCCACCAAGTGCTACGACAAGAGGGGCGCGTTCGTCGACGACCTGTCCCGCGCCACGGAGATCGGCACCGTCTACGGCGTGGACTGGGTCGACGTGCCCGACCGGGACGCCAGGACCGTCTCCGTGCGCAAGCAGTTCACCGACACCCAGGTGACCCGCGCCCGCAAGCTCGAAGGCATGTGGTGGGGCGACGGCGGCGCCTACTTCGTCTCCTCGTTCGCCCGGGACGAGAGCCCCGTGGCCCACGACGGCCAGGTCTGGTTCTACGATCCCAAGCGCCGCACGGTCACCCTCAAGATCCTTCTCGGCGTCAACGCCGACCCGTCCGTGGACGGAGCCTTCGACGGCCCGGACAACATCACCGTGTCCCCTTACGGCGGCATCGTCATCTCCGAGGACGGCAACGGGATCCAGCACCTCTTCGGCGCGACCGACAGCGGCCGCACCTACCCGATCGCGCGCAACGACCTCAACGCCGGCACGGAGGAGGACCCCTCCTACAGCGAGATCGCCGGGGTCACCTTCTCCCCGGACGGAAAGACGCTGTTCGCCAACATCCAGACCCCGGGCATCATGCTCGCCATCACGGGTCCGTGGAAGCGCCAGCCGAACAAGCACTGACACCTCCGTACCGACGACCGTGCCCGTCCACACCTGGAACCTCGCCCGGTACCGGGTCGGGCACGCGCCGTCGGAAAGCGATAACCGCCACACCTTCGGGGGTCTCTCTCCGACGCGGCGTTCCGCATGGTGCCCTTGCTGGAAGCGGGCAGGAGCGGGGACCGGCCCTGGAACCGCTGATTACGAATGCGGCACTACTGCCCGCTCCGGAGCGGTCGGGCATGGCGTCGGGCGCTTACAGGGCGCATACTCGACCGTAATGAAACAGTCAGCCGGTTCCCGGCGTCACCTGCCTTCCAGTCCCTTCAACCGCCCGGCCCAGGCGGCCCCACCGGTCGAATGCTTCGATGTGGGCGACAGGGTGTCGCACGACCAGTTCGGACTCGGCCGAGTCCTCGCTGTCGAGGGCGACAACGACGCAGTGCTCATCGACTTCTCTGGGCGACAGGGGAGGATCCTGAGCCCGTACTCCAAGCTGACCAAGCTCTGAGAGAGCGAACGAGCACGCACCGCGTCCCACCGGATACCGTCCGGATCCGGGGCACCTGAGGGGAGAACCCGCGGGTGCCCCGGAAGCCGTTTCCGGGGGACGGCGGTGCTACAGGGCCTTCGCGGCTGGCTTGACCATGCCGCGGACGGTCCGGGACTTCACGAACTCGCCCATTCCGGTCATCTCCCACTCGCCGGAGAACTGCTTGATCAGCTTGGCCATCATCACGCCGGTCTGCGGCTCCGCGCCGGTCAGGTCGAAGCGGACCAGCTCCTCGCCGGTGGCCGCGTCGATCAGCCGGCAGTAGGCCTTAGCGACCTCGGTGAACTTCTGTCCGGTGAACGAGTTGACCGTGAAGACCAGGCCGGTCGCGTCCGCGGGGATCCGGCCGAGGTCGACGACGATCACCTCGTCGTCGCCGGCGCCCTCGCCGGTGAGGTTGTCGCCGGAGTGCTTGACGGCGCCGTTCAGGATGGAGAGCTTGCCGAAGTAGCAGCTGTCCAGGTGGTTGCGGTTGGGGCCGTACGCGATCACCGAGGCGTCGAGGTCGATGTCCTTGCCACGGAACGCGGGCTCCCAGCCGAGGCCCATCTTGACCTGCGAGAGCAGCGGCTTGCCGCCCTTGACCAGGGACACGGTCTGGTTCTTCTGGAGGCTGATCCGGCCCTTGTCGAGGTTGATCTTGCCGGAGCCGGCGGGGGCCGGCGGTGCGGGCGGCGCGGCGGGGGCCGGCGGCGCGATCCGCGGGTCGACGGGCGCGGCAGCCGGGGGAGTCATGGGCGGAGCGGCGGGCGGTGCGACGGGTGCGGCGGCCGGGGCGGGCGCCGCCGCCGGGGCGGGCTCCTCCACCGAGACACCGAAGTCCGTGGCGATGCCGGCCAGCCCGTTCGCGTAGCCCTGGCCGACCGCGCGGGCCTTCCAGGCGCCGTTGCGCAGGTAGATCTCGATGACCACCAGAGCGGTCTCCCCGCCCAGCTGCGGCGGGGTGAACGTGGCGAGGGCGCTGCCGTCGTCCGCGTTGCGCACGGTGGCGGTGGGCTCCACGCCCCGGAAGGTCTGGCCCGCGGCGTCGGGGCTCGCCGTGACCACGATCTTCTCGATGCCCGGGGGGACCGCGGCGGTGTCCACCACGATCGCGTCGGGCGCCGACCCGCCGCCCGAGCGGTAGGTCACGCCGGGGCCCGAGGGCTGGTTGTAGAAGATGAAGTCGTCGTCGGAGCGCACCTTGCCGTCGGCGGTGAGCAGCAGGCCCGAGACGTCGAGCCGCACCGGTGCGGCGACGTCCACCGCCACGCGGGCGGCGGAGAGAGGGATGTTCGAGCCGGGGGTCATTGCGGTCATGCACGGGGTAACGAACGACCCGGCTTTGCCGTTCCCTTACCTTCGCGGACTTGATCCGTACGGCTCAGCGCCCGCCACGCGCCCGGTTGCGGGGGTGTTCGCGGGCGGTGCGCTCGTTGCCGTGCCGGTACGCGCCCGTCCAGCGGGCCATGACGAGCTGGGCGTCGCCGGACGTCACCTCCGCGAGGAACTTCTCCGCCCGGCCGCCCCGCAGGGTGCCCGCGGGGCGGCCGTGGTGCGTGAGGGTGACGCTCGCGTCGCCGTGCTGCTCGTACTGGAATCCTGAGGGTTTCGGCATGCGGGCATGATGCCTGCCCGTCCCGGACCTGTCGCGTGGGATACCGGTGCCGCCGCTACGGGGCGGCCCTCAGTTCACGTCCTGGCAGGTGTGGTAGTCGTAACCCGCCTGGCGCCAGGTGCTCTGGCGGTCGAGGAAGAGGTACTTGCCCTCGGTGTTGCGCTTGAAGGGCTCGCTGTGGTGCTTGCCGACGTAGCCCAGGCTCAGCGTCTCGCCCCTCGCGGTGCTGCCGGACTTCTCGTACATGCCCCGGAACACCGTGCCGGGCTGGTCGATCGCCCTCCTGAGCGTGTCGGGACCCACGATCCCGTCGTCGTCCAGCCCCCAGCGCCGCTGAAGACTTCTGGTCGCCTGTTCGGTGCGCGAACCGAAGTGCCCGTCGATGCCGGGGAGCTCGAAACGGCTGCCGTTGTCGAGCGTCGCGCCCTCGGCGTAGAGGATGCGCTGCCACATGCAGGCGGCGTTGGAGTCGGGGTGGAGCCAGGTGGACAGCGGGCCCTCGTCGTTGAAGTCGTCCCTCCAGGCGTCGTAACCCCTGATCCAGCCGTCGGATGTGGCGGCGGCGGCGGGGCTGGTGCACACGCCGAGGACTCCGACGGAGGCCAGGGCGACGACAGCGGCGGCGATGCGCTTGCGGAGCATCAGGTTTCCTTCCCCCTCTGGGCGCGCCCGGTACGTCTCCGGGGGCGCGGCGGAACAGAAAGTACCGCGCCGCGCCGCCGCCGTGACCCTGCACAGTTACAGGGCGCGGACGCGACCGTCCACGCCGCCGGGCGCCGGGCGCCGGGTCAGTACGGCCAGATCGGCGGGTCCGTGACGAAGTGGCCGCCGATGTGGGCGTGGTCGGGGTTCGCCGGGTCCAGTTCCCCGTGCTCGGCGACGAGCTTCTCCGCGTACTGCTCGGAGTCGTCCTGTGGTTCGTAGCCGAGGGAGCGGGCCGTCGTCAGGTCCCACCAGAGCCGGGTGTTGTCGGAGGAGCCGTAGACCACCGTGTGCCGCACGTCCTTCGCGGTGAGGGCCGCGTGGAACAGACGCGCGCCGTCGCCGGGGCTCATCCAGACGGACAGCATCCGTACCGACGTCGGCTCCATGAAGCAGGAGCCGATCCGCACGGAGACGGTCTCGATGCCGTGCTTGTCCCAGTAGAACTGTGCGAGGTCCTCGCCGAAGGACTTGGACAGGCCGTAGAAGGTGTCGGGGCGGCGCGGGGTGTCGACCGGGATCAGCGGGTCACCGGCGACCGGACGCGGGGTGTAGCCGATCGCGTGGTTCGAGGAGGCGAACACGATGCGTCCGACGCCTTCCTCGCGTGCCGCCTCGTAGAGGTTGTAGGTGCCCTCGATGTTGGAGCGCAGGATCTTGTCGAACGAGGACTCCAGGGAGATGCCCGCCAGGTGGATGACCGCGTCGACGCCACGTACCGCTTCCCGCAGCGCGGCCTTGTCACCGAGGTCGGCGGTGACGGCGTCCGGTTCGCCCTCGATGGGGGTGACGTCGAAGAGCCGGAGGTCGTAGCCGTACGCGGGAAGCAGTCCCCGCATGAGGGTGCCGAGGCCGCCGGCGGCGCCGGTGAGAAGGACGGTGCGCGGAGCTGGCATTCGGGGATCTCCTCGGTGCGGGCGCAGGGCGCGGGCGCGGCGTGCGCGGACGGGGCGATGCGGTGCTGCGCGGAGCGGGCGTGCGGGGCAGCGGGGTGCGCGGGGCACGCCGGAGTCACGCGACCGCCCGGTGCGTCAAAATCATGGGCAGCATTCACATGCGTGGACACGCTAAGAACTCGCGGCGGACCGCGTCAAGTGTCGCTCGCTCCGGGCCTCTCCGGCCCGAGGCCGGGTGTTCGCGTCTTGACCGGCGCCGTATGGCTGCCTTAGCGTGGCGGCGTTCAGAGATATGGACACCGATCATAATTGTGCACGACTGAATCTGCACAGGGAGCGCCCGTGACCTCAGCCCCTCTTGCCGCCCGACTCACCGACGTCGCCGGGCCGCTCTTCTTCCCCGTCACCGCCTACGGGCCGGACGGCGCCGTCGACCTCGACGCCTTCCGCGCGCACGTGCGCAAGGGCGTGGACGCCGGTGCCGCGGCCGTCTTCGCCTGCTGTGGCACCGGCGAGTTCCACGCACTGGCCCCGGAGGAGTTCCGGCTCGTCGTCCGTGCGGCCGTCGAGGAGACCGCGGGCCAGGTGCCCGTGGTCGCCGGCGCCGGCTACGGCACCGCGCTCGCGATCCAGTACGCGAAGCTCGCCGAGGAGGCGGGCGCGGACGGGCTCCTCGCCATGCCGCCCTATCTCGTCGTCGCCGGCCAGGAAGGGCTGCTGGCCCACTACACCGCCCTCGCCGCCGCCACCTCCCTGGAGACCGTCGTCTACCAGCGGGACAACGCGGTCTTCACTCCGGAGACCGTCGTGGCCCTGGCCCGGACCCCCGGGATCATCGGCCTCAAGGACGGCTACGGCGACCTCGACCTGATGCAGCGCATCGTCAGCGCCGTGCGCACCGGGCTGCCCGGCGAGGACTTCCTGTACTTCAACGGCCTGCCCACCGCGGAGCTCACCGGGCTCGCCTACCGGGGCATCGGCGTCACGCTCTACTCCTCCGCGGTCTTCGCCTTCGCCCCCGACATCGCCCTGGCGTTCTACCGGGCGCTGGACTCCGGCGACGACGACCTGGTCAACGCGCTGCTCGACCACTTCTACCGCCCGCTCGTCGAACTCCGTGCCAAGGGCCACGGCTACGCGGTCTCGCTCGTGAAGGCGGCCGTACGGCTCGAGGGCCTGGCCGTCGGGACGGTGCGCACCCCGCTCACCGAGCCCCCGGCCGCGCACATCGAGGAGCTGACCTCGATCATCGCCAACGGCCGCGCGGTCCTGGAGAAGTACCGCGCGGGTGAGGCGAAGTGAAGGCATCGGCTTTCCTGTACCCCTGGGACGTCGTGGGGGATCCGGACGCCCCCGCCCGCCTCGCCGGCCTCGGCGTCCAGCAGGTGACGCTCGCCTCCGCCTACCACTCCACCCGGGCGCTCACCCCGCGCCACCCCGGCCGCCGGATCGTGACCGCCGAGCACGCGGCGGTGCTCTACCCGCCGGACGCCACGCGCTGGGCGGGGCGTGAGCTGCGCCCCTACGCGCAGTCCTGGGTGCCGGGGGAGGACCCGTACGCCGAGGCGGCCGAGGCCCTCGCGGTCGCCGGCCTGGAGGTGCACTCCTGGGTGGTCCTCGCGCACAACTCGCGCCTGGGCGCGGAGCATCCGGACACCTCCGTGGTCAACGCCTACGGCGACCGCTACCCCTGGGCGCCGTGCATCGCGCAGCCCGCCGTCCACACCTACCTGGTGGACCTGGCGGCGGAGGCCGCCGTACGCCCCGGGACCGCGGGCACCGAGCTGGAGTCGTGCGGCTGGTACGGCTTCGCCCACCTGCACGCCCACGACAAGACCTCCGGGGTCGCGCTCGGGGACGCCGCGCAGTATCTGATGTCCCTCTGCTTCTGCGCCGCGTGCCGGGACGGTTACGGCGGGACCGGGCTGGACGCCGACGAACTGGGTGCGGCGGTGCGCCGCGCCCTGGAGCCGGTCTGGGCAGGGGCGGGCTCCCGGGAGACCGGCTGGTCCGGTGTCGAGAAGCTGCTGGGGGGCCGCCTCGCCGCCGCCACCTGGCGCTGGCGGGGCCGGGTGGCACGGACGCTGCAGGAGTCGGCCGTCGCCGCGGTGCGCCGGGCGGCGCCGAACCCGGACTTCCAGGTCCTGCTGCACGCCGACCCCGCCTCCTACCGCACGGGCGCCAACGCGGGAGTCCATGCTTCGGACATCCTGTCCACGGCGGACGGCGTCGTGCTGCCCTGCACCGGCGGCGAGCAGGCGCGCGAGGCCGTCCTCGGGCCGTTCGCGGGGCTGTCCGGGGTGCTGGCGGCCAACTTCAACGTGGTGAGCGGCATGGGCGGCAGCCCCGCCACGCTGGAGCGCGACGCCGCGCACGCGGCCTCGCTCGGCGCGAACGAGCTGCGCCTCTACCACGCCGGTCTGGCCTCGGGGCCGGACCTGAGCGCGGTCGCGGGCGCCCTCTCCGCGATCCGCGGCGGCTGATCCCGCAGCGTCCTCACGCCCTTCGCGGTGCAGACCCCCGGCAGGCAGTCGGGGGTCTGCGCCATGTCCGTGCACAGCCCCGCCGGGCCCCGGATCCGTATACGCAGAACTTCTTTTGCCAGAAGCGTTGACGAAACATTCCCACCGCTCTAGCTTCATCGCGTCGTACTTCGTACGTCATATATGAGACGCGATACGCGAGATGTGAGAGCTCTTCACCCATGACCTTTGCGCCTGCCCCGATCCCGTCCAGGACCCAGTACGTGCTGGAGGCGATCAAGCACGCGATCCTCACCGCGCAGCTGCAGCCAGGGCAAGCGCTCGTGGAGACCGAACTCGCCGCGCAGTTCGGGGTGTCCAAGACGCCCGTACGCGAGGCGCTGAAGACGCTCGCCGGCACCGGGCTGGTGGTCATGAGCCAGTACAAGGGTGCCACCGTGCGGCTCGTCGACGCGACCATGGCCCGGGAGGTGTACGACGTGCGCCTGCTCCTGGAGCCGGAGGCGCTGCGCCGCTCCATCACCCGCAAGGTCTCGCTGGAGGCGGCCCAGGAGGCCCTGGAGCGTGCCGACTCGGCGATCGACAAGGCGGACAGGTCGCTCGCCAACCGGGACTTCCACCGGGCCCTCTACCTGCCTTGCGGGAACCCGCTGCTCGCCCGGATGCTCGACGAGATCCGCGACCAGGCCGCCCTCGTGTCGACCGTGGCCTGGTCGGCGATCCCGTCCTGGGAGCGCGAGGCGGCCGAGCACCGGGAGATCCTGCGGCTCGCCCTCGCCGACGACGCGGCAGCCGCCGCAGGCGCTCTGCACGACCACATCGCATCGTTCGTACGCCGTGCCTTCCCCGACGACGAAGACGGGGGTGACACGGCGTGAACCACCCGCTGGACACGGATTGCCAGCACCTCGACGAAAGGCCAGTCCGCATGGACCTCTCTCCGCTGAAGGCGGCCCTCGCAGACGTCGTCGCGATCCCGGTGACCCCGTTCGCCGAGGACGGAAGCATCGACGTCCCGTCGCACCGCGCACTGCTGCGACGGCTGCTCGACGGCGGCGTCCGCATCGTCACCCCGAACGGCAACACCGGTGAGTTCTACGCACTCACCCCCGACGAGCGGCGCACCGTCACCGAGCTGACCATCGAGGAGGCCGGCGGCCGCGCCACCGTCCTGGTGGGGGTCGGCCACGACGTGCCGACCGCCGTGGCCGCCGCCGAGCACGCCAGGGACGCCGGGGCCGAGATGGTGATGGTGCACCAGCCGGTGCACCCCTACGTCTCGCAGGAGGGCTGGATCGACTACCACCGGGCCATCGCCGAGGCCGTTCCCGGGCTCGGGGTCGTCCCGTACATCCGCAACCCGCTGCTCGCCGGCGAGCGCCTCGCCGAGCTCGCGGACAGCTGCCCCAACGTCATCGGCGTGAAGTACGCCGTCCCGGACGCCGCCCGCTTCGGCGCGTTCGCCCGGGACGCCGGCCTGGAGCGGTTCGTATGGGTCGCCGGGCTCGCCGAGCTCTACGCCCCGTCCTACTTCGCGACCGGTGCCAGCGGTTTCACCTCCGGACTCGTCAACGTCGCCCCCGGTGTCTCGCTCGCGATGCTGGAGGCGCTGCGGGCCGGCGACTACCTCGCGGCGATGAAGGTCTGGGAGCAGATCCGCCGCTTCGAGGACCTGCGCGCCGACCGCCAGTCCGCCAACAACGTGACGGTCGTCAAGGAGGCCCTGGCCTCGCTCGGGCTCTGCCGCCGCGACGTACGCGCACCGAGCCGGGCACTTCCCGAGGAGCAGCGCGCCGAGGTCGCCGGTCTGGTCGCCGGGTGGTCGGTATGACGGACAACGGCACGGCGGGCCGCATCGCCCCCGAGGAGCTGCGCAGCCACCAGTGGTGGGGCACGGACGGGCTCCGCTCGTTCAGCCACCGCGCCCGCACCCGGCAGCTCGGCTACCTCCCCGAGGAGCACCTGGGCAAGCCGGTCATCGCGATCCTCAACACCTGGTCCGACATCAACCCCTGCCACGTCCATCTGCGCGACCGCGCGCAGGCGGTCAAGCGGGGCGTCTGGCAGGCGGGCGGCTTCCCGCTCGAATTCCCGGTCTCCACGCTCTCGGAGACCTTCCAGAAGCCGACCCCGATGCTCTACCGCAACATGCTGGCGATGGAGACGGAGGAGCTGCTGCGCTCCTACCCCGTCGACGGCGCGGTGCTGCTGGGCGGCTGCGACAAGTCCACGCCCGCCCTGCTGATGGGCGCCGCCTCCGTCGACCTGCCGACGGTCTTCGTGCCCGCCGGGCCGATGCTGCCGGGGCACTGGCGCAACGAGGTCCTGGGCTCCGGCACGGACATGTGGAAGTACTGGGACGACAAGCGGGCCGGCCTGATCGGCGACTGCGAGATGGCCGAACTGGAGAACGGGCTCGCCCGCTCGCCCGGCCACTGCATGACGATGGGCACCGCCTCGACCCTGACGGCCGCCGCCGAGGCGCTGGGCGTCACCGTGCCGGGCGCCTCCTCGATCCCGGCCGTGGACTCCGGTCACGACCGCATGGCGGCACAGTCCGGACTCCGCATCGTCGAACTGGTGTGGCAGCAGCTGAAGCTGTCGCAACTCCTCACGGCGGACGCCTACGAGGACGCGGTCGCCACCGTCCTCGCCCTCGGCGGCTCCACCAACGCCGTCATCCACCTGATCGCGATGGCCGGCCGCTCCGGGGTGAAGCTCACCCTGGACGACTTCGACCGCATCGCCCGCACCGTGCCCGTCCTCGCCAACCTCCGCCCCGGCGGCAAGTACCTGATGGAGGACTTCCACTTCGCCGGAGGGCTGCCCGGGTTCCTGGCCAGGCTCACCGACGTACTCCACCTGGACCGGCCCACCGTCGCGCACGCCACGATGCGCGAACAGCTCGACGGGGCGCTCGTCCACGACGCCGACGTCATCAGGGAGCGCGACAACCCGCTGGCGGAGGAGGGCGGTGTGGCCGTCCTGCGCGGCAACCTCTGCCCCGACGGCGCGGTCATCAAGCACATCGCCGCCGAGCCGCACCTGCTGCGCCACACCGGTCCTGCGGTCGTCTTCGACGACTACAAGGAGATGCAGCGCACCATCAACGACCCGGCCCTGGCCCTCACCCCCGACCATGTGCTGGTGCTCCGCAACGCCGGCCCCAAGGGCGGCCCCGGCATGCCCGAGTACGGCATGCTGCCGATCCCGGACTACCTGCTGAAGCAGGGCGTACGGGACATGGTGCGGATCTCCGACGCCCGGATGAGCGGCACCAGTTACGGGGCCTGCGTCCTGCACGTCGCGCCCGAGTCCTTCGTCGGCGGACCGCTCGCCCTCGTCCGCACCGGTGACAGCATCACGCTGGACGTCGAGGCACGGCTGCTCCACCTCGACGTGACCGACGAGGAGCTGGAACTGCGCAGGTCCGAGTGGACCGAGCCGCCCGCCCGCTACGGGCGCGGTTACGGCGCGCTCTACCAGGACCAGATCACCCAGGCCGACACCGGATGCGACTTCGCGTTCCTGGCACGGCAGGGAGAAGTGCCCGACCCGTACGCCGGCTGAGACCGGGCGAAGAGAATTCCGCGCGCCGCCCCGTCCGGGATACCGAACGGCAAACGGTAAGCGCTTGCACGATGCACCGAAAGCACGGCACATCCAGCACTTTCCAGAGATCGGAGACGCGTCATGGCCCAATCCGCAGCCGTGGCCACACCGCCCCCCAAGGGGAAGGCGTCCAAGCGCCGCTCGGCCACACCCCGCCGCCTGCCGTATCTGCTGATCGCGCCCGCGGGCCTGCTGATGCTGGGCTTCATCGCCTATCCGGTGGTCAGCGTCTTCTACTACAGCCTGCAGGACTACAACGTCACCAAGCCGTGGCGGAACGGCTTCGCCGGCTTCGACAACTTCACCAGGATCTTCACCGAGGACGAGCAGTTCTGGCCGACGCTCGGCTTCAGCGCCCAGTGGGTCTTCACCCAGGTGACCCTGCAGCTCGCGCTCGGTCTCGCCCTCGCGCTGATCGTCAACCAGACCTTCATCGGCCGCGGCATATCCCGCGCCATGGTCTTCTCGCCCTGGGCCGTCTCCGGGGTGCTGACCAGCACCATCTGGATCCTGCTCTACAACTCCTCGACCGGCTTCAGCCGCTACCTCGCGGACGCCGGGATCGGTGAGTACGGCACGTCGGTCCTCTCCGACACCGGGACCGTCTTCTGGGCGGCGACCATCTCCGAACTCTGGCGCGGAGTCCCCTTCTTCGCCATCCTCATCCTCGCCGACCTGCAGTCCGTCTCCAAGGAGCTGTACGAAGCGGCGTCGGTGGACGGTGCCGGCCGGCTGCGGCAGTTCTTCCACATCACGCTCCCGCACCTGCGCGACGCGATCATCCTGGCCACCCTGCTGCGCGGGGTCTGGGAGTTCAACAACGTCGACCTGCTCTACACCCTCACCGGCGGCGGACCGGCGGGCGAGACCACCACCTTGCCCCTCTACGTCGCCAACACAGGCATCGAGGGCCACGACTTCGGATACGCCTCCGCGCTCACCACCGTCGCCTTCGTGATCCTCCTCTTCTGCTCGATCGTCTATCTGCGCCTGAGCAAGTTCGGAGGCGACAACAAGTGACCGCCGCACTCGTGGAGAAGAACGACGCCCGCACGCCGGGACCGTCCGGGGGCAACGACCTCCCGCCGCCCTCCTCGCGCCGCCGCACGAAGCGTGAGCGCGCCTTCGACGACGTACCGCGCTGGCAGATCTACGTGCCGCTCGGCATCTATCTGCTCTTCACCCTCATCCCGTTCTACTGGATGTTCCTCTTCGCCGTACGGCCCGCCGGCTCCACCTCGCTGGTGCCCTGGCCGATGACGGGGGAGCACTTCTCCAAGGTCTGGAACGAGCGCAGCTTCGCCCTCTTCTTCCAGAACAGCATGATCGTCGGCGTCGCGACGCTGATCGCCACGACCCTGGTCGCGCTGGCCGGCGGCTACGCCCTGGCCCGGTTCGACTTCAAGATCAAGGGCGCCTTCATGCTGGCGCTGCTCTGCTCGCAGTTCATCCCGGGCGCCCTGATGCTCGTGCCGCTCTTCGAGATCTTCAAGAACCTCCAGATGATCAACTCCTTGGGGAGCGTCGTCATCGCGGAGACCGTCTTCCAGCTCCCCCTCTCGATCATCCTGATCAGCGGCTTCATCAAGAACGTCCCGGTCTCCCTCGAAGAGGCCGCCTGGGTGGACGGCTGCTCGCGCTTCAAGGCCTTCTGCGCCGTCGTCCTGCCGCTGCTGCGCCCCGGACTGATCGCGGTCGGCTCGTTCGCCTTCGTCCACAGCTGGAACCACTTCCTGTTCGCCCTGATGTTCCTCAGCGAACAGGACAAGCAGACGATCCCGGTCGGCCTCAACACCCTGATCGGCGCCGACAGCGTCGACCTCGGGGCGCTGGCCGCGGGCGGTGTCATCGCCGCCGTGCCCGTGGTGATCGTCTTCGCCTTCATCCAGAAGTGGCTCATCACCGGCTTCAGCGCCGGCGCCGTGAAGGGATGAGGGACATGACCTGGAAGCACCGCCCCCGCACCGTGCGCCGCACCACCGCCGCGCTCGCCCTGCTGCTGGGCAGCCTGGTCCTCCAGCCGGGCGCCCGGGCGGCCACCGCCTCGCCGGAGACGGCGCCGGAGGCCTCCGCACCCGCGACGGCCTCCGGCCGGGACCTCGGCCGGGAGGTGCTCGCCGACAACGACGGCTGGGCCGCGGAAGGCGCGGGCACCACGGGAGGCTCGGCCGCCGACGAGGACCACGTGCTCACCGTGCGCAACCGCGCCCAGCTCGTCGCGGCGCTCGACGGCGGCAGCTCCGTCCCCAAGATCATCAAGGTGGCGGGCACGATCGACGCCAACACCGACGACCGGGGACGGCGGCTGGACTGCGCCGACTACGCCACCGACGGCTACGGCCTCGGCGCGTACCTCGCCGCCTACGACCCCCGCACCTGGGGCGGGGCCAAACCCTCCGGGCCGCAGGAGGACGCCCGCAAGGCGTCCGCCGCCCGCCAGGCCGAGCGCGTCGAACTGCTGGTCGGGTCGAACACCACGATCGTCGGGACCGGTGCGGGCGCCGTGCTCAAGGGCGCGAGCCTCCAGGTCGAGGGCGCCGACAACGTCATCATCCGCAACCTCGAACTCCGCGACGCCTACGACTGCTTCCCGGCCTGGCAGCCCAACACCGGCGGCCTCGGCGACTGGAAGACCGCGTACGACACGCTGTGGCTGCGCGGCGCCACCCACGTCTGGATCGACCACGTCACCGCGAGCGACAAGGGCCACGCCGACGACCGGGAGCCCACCTACTTCGGGCGCAACTACCTGCGCCACGACGGGCTCCTCGACATCACCAACGGCTCCGACCTCGTCACCGTCTCCTGGAGCCGGTTCGCCGACCACGACAAGGCGATGCTCATCGGCAACGGTGACGGCGTGACCACCGACCGGGGCAAGCTCCGCGTCACCCTGCACCACAACGAGTTCCACTCGGTCGTGCAGCGCGCCCCCCGGGTCCGCTTCGGCCAGGTGCACCTCTACAACAACCGCTACGTCATCCCCGAGGACGGTGACTACCGCTACTCCCTCGGCATCTCCACCGAGTCCCGGATCGTCGCCGAGAACAACGCGTTCGTGACCCCGGGCCACGTCGAGGTCGCCGACCTGCTGAAGAGCTGGAACGGCAGCGCGCTCACCCAGCGCGGCACCGTGTTCAACGGCTTCCCCGTCGACCTGGTCTCCATCTACAACGCCTACAACTCCGGCAGCGAGACCGACCTCGCTACCGACACGGGCTGGACACCCACCCTGCACGGCCCCGTCGACAGCGCCGGGAAGGCCGCCGCCGAGGTCGCCCGCAAGGCCGGAGCGGGGAGGGCCGGATGAGCGTGACACCGCTGCCCGTCGTCCTGGCCGGCGCCCGCGGCCACGGCCGCTGGCACCTCGCCAACATCCGCCGCCTCCAGCACCAGGGCCTGGTCAGACTGGCGGGCGTCTGCGAGCTGAACCCGCTGACCGACGCCGAACTCGACATGTTCGCCGACGAGATGCCCGAGCAGTCCGCCGACTTCGGGGCCCTCCTGGACTCCACCGGCGCACGCGCCGCCGTCATCTGCACCCCCATCCCGACCCACACCACGCTGGCCCTGACCGCAGCGGCCCGTGGCGTACACCTCCTCCTGGAGAAGCCGCCCGCCGCCACCTGGGACGACTACGCCCGCATGGCCGACGGGGTACGGGAGGCGGGCATCGCCTGCCAGATCGGCTTCCAGTCCTTCGGCTCGCACGCCGTGACCGCCGTCAAGGACCTCGTACGCACCGGGGCCATCGGCACCGTGCGGGGCATCGGCGCCGCCGGCGCCTGGGTCCGCGACGACGCCTACTTCCGGCGCGCGCCCTGGGCCGGGCGCCGCCGGATGGGCGGGACCGACGTGGTCGACGGGGTGCTCACCAACCCGCTGGCGCACGCCGTCGCCACCGCGCTCGAACTCGCGGACCGGGGAAGGGCCGAGGACGTCGCGTCCATCGAGACCGAGCTCTTCCGGGCCCACGACATCGAGTCCGACGACACCAGCTGCGTCCGGGTCACCACCACCGACGGGCTGCCCGTGACCGTCGCGGTCACCCTCTGCGCGGAGGAGGCCGGCGAACCGTACGTGATCGTCCACGGCGACCGCGGCCGCGTCACCTTCTGGTACAAGCAGGACCGGGTCCTCGTCCAGCGCGCCGGACACGGCCCCGAGGAGACCGTGCACGGACGGACCGACCTCCTGGAGAACCTCGTCGACCACCTGGAACACGGCACAGCGCTCCTCGTACCGCCCGAGCGCACCGGCGCCTTCATGCGGGTCCTCGACGCCGTACGCACCGCCCCCGAGCCCACCGCGCTGCCCGCCACCGCCTGGCACACCCGGCCCGCCGACACCGGCGACGGCGTACGGCGCATCGTGCGCGGCATCGACGGCACCGTCGCCGCCGCCGCCGACACCCTCACCCTCTTCTCCGAACTAGGCGCCTCCTGGGCGCGACCCAGCGAGGTGAGCACCCCATGACCACCGCACTCCTCAGCTGCGCCGGACGCCCCGTCGGCCGCTACGGCTACGGGCAGGGGACGGACAGCCGCCCCCGTCTGCACCCCGTCACCACGCTCTCCGGCACCCTCGTCACCGAGGAGCGTCCGGCCGACCACATCCACCACCTGGGCGCGTCCGTCGCGGTGCCCGACGTCGCCGGACACAACTTCTGGGGCGGCCGCACCTTCGTCCGCGACCAGGGCCCCACCGAGCTCGACAACCACGGGACGCAGCGCCACCTCGGCTGGAAGCTCCGCGACCCGGACGGGTTCGTGGAGGAGCTCAGCTGGGAGGCCGGCGGCGCCGAGCTGCTGCGCGAGCACCGCACGGTCGCCGTCACCGAGATCTCCGGCACCGCCTGGGCGCTGGACTTCTCCTTCTCCCTCTCCAACCGCGGCTCCACGGACCTCTCCATCGGCAGCCCCGCCACCAACGGCCGCCCCGGCGCCGGATACGGCGGCTTCTTCTGGCGCGCCCCCAAGGAGGCCACGCCGCCCGCCGTGTTCAGCGGAACGCTCGACGGCGAGGAAGCCGTGCACGGCAGGGCCGCCGACTGGCTGGCCCTCGTGGGGGACGGCTGGACCCTGGTCTTCGCCGGCGCGACCGACGAGACCCGGCGCGACCCGTGGTTCGTACGGACCACCGAATACCCGGGGGTCGGCTCCTCCCTCGCCGCCGACCGCCGGCTTCCCGTCCCCGCCGGGGACACCGTCGTGCGCCGGGTCGTCACCGTCGTCGCCGACGGACGCCTCGACCGGGACGCCGCTGCCTCCCACGTCCGCAAGGCGGTCTCCGCATGACGATGCCCTGGAAGTCCGACCTCGGGGACGGCACCTACCGCAACCCGGTCCTCAACGCCGACTGGTCCGACCCCGACGTCGTACGCGTCGGCGACGACTACTACCTCACCGCGTCCAGCTTCGGCCGCGTCCCCGGGCTGCCCCTGCTGCACTCCCGCGACCTCGTCAACTGGACCCTGGTCGGCCACGCCCTCGACCGGCTCGGACCGGACGCCGACTTCGCCGTGCCCCGCCACGACTGCGGGGTGTGGGCGCCCTCGCTGCGCCACCACGCGGGACGCTTCTGGATCTTCTGGGGCGATCCCGACCACGGCATCCAGCAGATCAACGCCGAGGACATCCGCGGCCCCTGGAGCGCCCCGCACCTCGTGAAGTCCGGCAAGGGCCTGATCGACGCGTGCCCCCTGTGGGACGAGGAGACCGGCGAGGCCTACCTGGTGCACGCCTGGGCGAAGTCCCGCTCCGGCATCAAGAACCGGCTCACCGGCCACCGGATGAGCCCCGACGGCCGGGAGCTGCTCGACGAGGGCACGACCCTGATCGACGCCGACACGATCCCGGGCTGGTTCACGCTGGAGGGCCCCAAGCTCTACCGGCACGACGGCTGGTTCTGGATCTTCGCCCCGGCCGGGGGAGTGGAGACCGGCTGGCAGGGCGCCTTCCGCTCACGGACGTTCGACGGGCCCTACGAGGAGCGGGTCGTCCTCGCGCAGGGCACCACCGAGGTCAACGGCCCGCACCAGGGCGGCTGGGTCAGGACGGCCGCCGGTGAGGACTGGTTCCTGCACTTCCAGGCCCGCGGAGCGTACGGCCGTGTGGTGCACCTCCAGCCGATGCGCTGGGAGGGAGGCTGGCCGGTCATCGGCGACGAGGGCGAACCCGTCCTCACACACCGCCGCCCCACCGCCCCCGAGCAGCCCGTCGAAGCCCCCGCCTCAAGCGACGACTTCCCCGGCGGCCGCTACGGCCGTCAGTGGCAGTGGACGGCCAACCCGCGGCCCGGCTGGACGGTCGGACACGGCGGCGACGGGCTGCGCCTCAGCTGCGTACGGACCGCGTACGCCCATGATCTGCGCGCCCTGCCCAACGTCCTGGTGCAGCGGCTGCCGGCCGAGGAGTTCACCGTCGAGACCGGCATCACGCTGGACTCCGCCGAACCCGGTGCCAAGGCCGGACTCGCCGTGCTCGGGGACGCCTTCTCGTGGATCGGCCTGGAGGCCGGGGCCGACGGGGCGGCCAGGCTCGTGCACCGGTACGCAGAGACGGTCGCCGAGCACGAGCGGGACGCGGAACACCCGCGCCCCGCGCCCGGGGCCGCCGTCCGCGTCCGTATCGAGGTCACCCGGGGCGCCCGCTGCCGCTTCTACGCCGACACCGGTGACGGGACCGGCTTCCAGGCGTCCGGCCAGGTCTTCGCGGCCACCCCCTGGCGCTGGGTGGGAGCGCTCCTAGGGCTCTTCGCCACCGCGCCGGCCGGGACAGGACCGTCCGGAACAGCCGGCTTCACCGCGTTCCGCACCACCGGAACACCACCCAGAACCTGACCCCGCACCGCTTTGGGAGACGCAATGACGCACCTCCGTACCGAGCGCACCAGAACGAGAACGCTGTGCACGGCGATCGCACTCGCGGCCGCCTTTCTCCTGCCCACCGCCCCGGGCGGGGCTTCGGCCGCCACCGGGTCACGGCCCGCCGGTGAGGCGCACCACGGCGGCGCCACACCGCACGGCTTCGCCTCACTGGCGGGCGGCACCACAGGGGGCCGGGGCGGCGAGGTGGTCACCGTCACCGACCAGGCGGGCCTGGAGAGGTACGCCGGAGCCGAGGAGCCCTACGTCATCCGGGTGGCCAGCTCCATCGCCGTCGAACCCTTCGGCGCGGACATCGACGTCGCGTCCGACAAGACCATCGTCGGGGTGGGCGGCACGGGCGAGATCGTCCACGGCGAACTCCACCTGAACCCGGGCACCAGCAACGTCATCATCCGTAACCTCACCATCCGCGACTCCTACGTCGAGGGCGACTGGGACGGGAAGACCTCAGACTTCGACGCGATCCAGATGGACACCGCCGACCACGTCTGGATCGACCACAACCGGCTGACGCACATGGGTGACGGGCTGCTCGACATCCGCAAGGACAGCCAGTACATCACCGTGTCGCACAACCACTTCGACAACCACAACAAGGCGCTCGGCATCGGCTGGACCGAGAACGTCACCACGCAGATCACGATCGACCACAACTGGTTCAGCGGCACGAAGCAGCGCAACCCCTCCGCCGACAACTGCGCCTACGCCCACCTCTACAACAACTACCTCTCCGCGCAGGTGACGGACGGGGACCCGCTGTGGACGTACGGCAACTGGGCGCGCGGCGCCACGAAGATGGTCATCGAGAACAGCTACTACCGGGACGTCCAGCACCCCTACCAGGCCGACGCCACGGCCGAGCTGGTGCAGCGCGGATCGATCCTGAGGAACACCACGGGCCGCACCGACGCCTGGGGCGCCGCGTTCGAACCGCGTGACTTCTACCCGTACACGCTGGACCGCGCCGCCGACGTACCGAGGCTCGTGACCCGGAACGCGGGTCCGCAGGAGTACATCGGCACCGCGCCGCACCGCACACACCACTGACCTCCCCCCACGTACGCGTACAGATCCGAGAGAGAAGAGCCGACATGAACATCTCGAAGACGCTCCGGGGGCGTACCGCGACCGCGGTGTCCCTCACCGCGGTCCTGGCACTCGCGGCCACCGGCTGCGGCGACGACGGCAGCAGCTCGGGCACGGAGGGCAGCGGGAAGGGCGAGATCACCTTCTGGGACAACAACGGTGGCCCGCGCACCGCCATCTGGACCGAGATCATCAAGGACTTCGAGAAGAAGAACCCGGACATCAAGGTCAAGTACGTCCCGATCCCGATCGCCGACGTCCAGTCCAAGTACGACACGGCCATCGCGGGCGGCGGCCTGCCGGACGTCGGCGGCGTGGGCACCGCGTACCTGGCCAACATCGTGTCCCAGGAGGCCCTGGAACCGATCAGCGACCGGCTGGAGAAGTCGGAGCTGAAGGGCAAGCTCGTCGAGGGCATGGTCGAGAGCGTCAGAGCCGCGGCCGGCCGGGGCGACGACATGTACACCGTGCCGACCTCCGCGAACAACGGCGCGCTCTGGTACCGCACCGATCTGTTCGAGGCGGCGAAGCTGGACGCGCCCACCACCTGGCCCAAGTTCTACGAGGCCGCCGACAAGCTCACCGACGCGAAGAACAACAAGTTCGGCTACACCATCCGCGGCGGCGCCGGCTCCATCGCGCAGGCCCTGGACGCGATCTACGGCCAGACCGGCATCACGGAGTTCTGGGACGGCGACAAGACCACCCTGAACGACCCGAAGAACGTCGCGGCACTCGAGAAGTACGCCGCCCTCTTCAAGAAGACGACGCCGGCGGCCGACGTCAACAACGACTTCACCAAGATGGTCGCCCAGTGGGACACCGGCACCATCGGGATGCTCAGCCACAACCTCGGCTCCTACCAGGACCACCTGAAGGCGCTGGGCGAGGACAAGTTCGCCGGCATACCCGCCCCCATCGGGGAGGGCGGCACGCGCGTCCAGGTCTCCAACCCCGTCGACGGTCTCGGCCTCTTCCGGTCCAGCAAGAACAAGAACGCGGCCTGGAAGTTCATCGAGTTCGCGGCCTCGCACGAGTCCAACAGCAAGTGGAACAAGTCCGCGGGCGCCATCCCGGCCAACACCGAAGCGGCCAAGGACCCGTGGATCAACGAGACCGAGCCCACCGCGCTCGCCGCGAAGGCCCTCACCGACGGCTCCACCAAGATCGTCGACCTGCCGTACTACCTGCCCGACTGGAACAACATCAGCAAGGCTGACAACGAGCCCGAGTTCCAGAAGCTGCTCCTCGGCAAGGTCACGGCCAAGGACTTCCTCGACAAGATGGCCGACGAGCTGAACGCCGCCCAGAAGGAGTGGACTGAACTGGGCAACGGCTGATCCCTGCCGTCCCGCCCAGCCCCCATTGACCGGGGGACCGGCGGCGGTCCGGGTCGCACCCCGCCGCCGGTCCCTCTTCCTGCGCACCACCACACATGTGTCCTCCGAGAAGGAAGCCGACCTGTGTCACTGACCCGCAGACGTACGGCAGCCGCGCTCCTCGCGCTGCCTCTCGCCCTCTCCGCCACCCCCGCGCTCGCACACGGTGGAGGAGGAGGCAGGCCCCGGCTCCGCACCCTCCATATCGCGGGCGACTCGACAGCGGCCCAGAAGTACGCCGCCGCCGCGCCCGAGACCGGCTGGGGCATGGCCCTTCCCTTCTTCCTCAGCCGGTCGCTCGCCGTCGCCAACCACGCGGTGAACGGCCGGAGTTCCAAGAGCTTCATCGACGAGGGACGCCTCGCCGCACTCCTCGACGGCGTACACCCGGGCGACATCGTCCTCGTCCAGTTCGGGCACAACGACGAGAAGACCGAGGACCCCGCCCGCGGCACCGACCCGTACACCACCTACCAGGAATACCTGCGCCAGTACGTCAAGGGCGCTCGCGCCCGTCGCGCGGAACCCGTGCTGCTCACCCCGGTCGAGCGCCGCCGGTTCGCCGAGGACGGCACCGCGAAGCCCACACACGGGGAGTACCCCGCCGCGATGCGCGCCCTGGCGTCCCAGGAGGACGTGCCGCTGCTCGACCTCCAGGCGCTCTCCCTCGCCCGCTGGCAGGAACTGGGCCCCGACGGGACCGAGGCGTACTTCAACCGGCTGGAGCCCGGCGAGTCGCCCAACTACCCCGACGGCAAGCAGGACAACACCCACTTCCGGCCCGACGGAGCCGTCGAGGTGGCCAGGATGACCGCCCGCGCCCTGCTGGACCGGCGCGTGCTCGGGCTCCCCTTCACTCCATTCCCCGTACGACAGTTAGGGATCCGCCATGCCCGCACGCATGAGACATGTCCGCGCCATCGCCGTGGTGACGGGCTGCGCCTCGCTCGCCCTCGCCGTGAGCCTCCCCGCCCAGGCATCGCACCGCCACGGCAAGGGCATCGAGCGCGCCGTACTTCCCCCGGGCGACGGCTGGGCCGCCGCCGAGGGCTCCACCACGGGGGGCGCGAAGGCCACCCCCGACCACGTCTACACCGTGAGCAACCGGGCCGAGCTCATCGCCGCCTTCGAGGACGCCGGGGACGCGCCGAAGATCGTCAGAATCGCCGGCACCGTCCACGGCAACTCCGACGCCGCCGGCACACCGATCGGCTGCGAGGCCTACCAGCAGGACGGCTACACCCTGGAGAAGTACCTCGCGGCCTACGACCCGGCCGTCTGGGGCACCGACGCGGTCCCGTCGGGCCCGCTGGAGGACGCCCGCGCCGCGTCCGCGAAGCTGCAGGCCGCCGCGGTCAACGTGAACGTCCCGTCCAACACCACGCTCGTCGGCGTCGGCAAGGACGCCACGATCATCGGCGCCAGCCTCCAGGTGAAGAACGTCTCCAACGTGATCGTCCGCAACATCTCGTTCGAGGACACCTACGACTGCTTCCCCCAGTGGGACCCCACCGACGGTGACCAGGGCGCCTGGAACTCCGAGTACGACAACCTCGTCGTGTACGGCTCCAGCCACGTCTGGGTCGACCACAACACCTTCAGCGACGGCGACCGCCCCGACGCCGGCCAGCCGCACTACTTCGGGCAGGTGTACCAGCAGCACGACGGCCTCTTCGACATCGTGCGCGGCGCCGACCTCGTCACCGTGTCGTGGAACGTCCTCAAGGACCACGACAAGACCATGCTCATCGGCAACAGCGACGGCGCCGGGGCGTCCGACCGCGGCAAGCTCCGCGTGACGCTGCACCACAACCTCTTCAAGGACGTGAAGGAACGCGCGCCCCGCGTCCGCTTCGGGCAGGTCGACTCGTACAACAACTGGTTCGCCGCCACCAAGGGCGCCGCGTACGGCTACACGTACGGCATCGGCGCCGAGTCCCACCTCGTCGCGGAGCACAACGCGTTCACCGTCCCCAAGGGCTTCGACAAGGCGGCCATCCTCAAGAAGTGGTCCGAGTCCTCACTCACGGCCGGGAACAACTACGTCAACGGGCGTAAGACCGACCTGATCGCCGTGCACAACGCGGGCGTTCCCGCCGAGCAGCTCACCGAGGGCGCCGGCTGGACCCCGACGCTGCGCACGAAGGTCGACCACCCCCTCGCCGTCCCCCTGCTGGTGGGGCTCAAGGCGGGTGCCGGCAAGACGTCGGCCCGCTGACCCCCACCCCCTGACCGGCCGGAGCGGCACCGCACCCTTCCACCACCCCGGAAGGCGCCGCTCCGGCCCGCCCCCTCTTCGCAAGGAGTACCGCCATGCCCAGCAGACGCAGTGCGCTGACCCTGTTCGCGGGCGCGGGCGCAGCCCTCGCCCTCGGTACGCCCGCCGCCCGGGCCCGTCCCGCGCACCCCCGCCCCTTCGGCCGCTACGGCTCGCCGTCCCGGCGACTCGACGCACGGACGCTCTACGTCGACCCGCGCGGCAGGGGAGACCACACCGACGTGCGGTCCGCCGTCGACGCCGCGACCGGCACCGGCCGCACCCTGGTGCTCGCACCCGGCACCTACCGTTCCACGGTCCTCGTCACCGCCGACCGGGCGGAGCTCACGCTGATCGGCGCGAGCGGCGACCCCCGTGACACCGTCATCGTGTACGACAACGCCGCCGGCACGCCCAAGCCCGACGGGTCCGGCACCTACGGCACCAGCGGATCTGCCACCTTCACCGTCCAGGCCGCCGGCTTCACCGCCCGCGACATCACCTTCGCCAACGACTGGCTGCGCTCCGACAACCCCGAGTACACCGGCACCCAGGCCGTCGCCATCAAGGTGCAGGGCGACCGCTCCGCGTTCTACGGCTGCCGCTTCCTCGGCCACCAGGACACCCTGTACGCAGACACCCTCGCCCTCACCGCCTTCGCCCGGCAGTACTACCGCGACTGCTACGTGGAGGGCGACGTCGACTTCGTCTTCGGCCGCGCCACCGCCGTCTACGACCGCTGCCACTTCCGCACCCTGACCCGCACCGACCTGGCCTCGGCCCCGTACGGCTTCGTCTTCGCGCCCAGCACCGCCGGGGCCAACCCGCGCGGCTACCTGGTCCTGCGCTCCCGGATCACCAGCACCGCCCCCGACGCGTACTACAAGCTGGCCCGCCCCTGGGTGCCCTCATCGGACCTGACCGCCCACCCGATGCTGACCGTCCGCGACAGCCACCTCGGCGCGGGCATCGACGCGGTCACGCCGTACGGCACGATGTCCTCGGGCTTCCCCTGGCAGGACCAGCGCTTCGCCGAGTACCGCAACTCCGGCCCCGGCGCGCGCATCACGGTCCCCGGCAACCGCCCGCAACTGACCGCCACCGAGGCCAGGAGGCACACCGCGGCCGCATACCTGGGCGACTGGCGGCCGTACGCGTGAACCTGGGGATCACCCAAGGGGTGCTGCCCGCCTTCCACGAGCGGCTCAGGGACGAACTCACCTTTCCGCTCTCCTGGGAGAGGTCCGGGGGCCGTGACTTCCCGGCCTGGCGCGCCGAGGCGCGCGCCGTGGCCGGGAAGGCGCTGATGCAGCCCCTGGCCCCCGACCCCGACCCCTTCGACCCGGTGACCGTCGAAGCGACCGACGCCGGGCCGTACACCGCGCGCACCGTGGAGTTCGCCCTCAGCCGTTACGGGCGGGCGCGCGGCTCCCTGCTGATCCCGCACGGGTCCGGACCCTTCCCGGCGGTGCTGGCCCTCCACGACCACGGGAGCGAGTTCACGATCGGCCGTGAGAAGACCGTGCGGCCCCGGTCGGACCCGGACCGCCTCGCGCGAGCCACCGCGTGGGCGGACCGGAACTACGGCGGCCGGTTCATCGGCGACGAACTGGCCGCCCGCGGCTACGCCGTGCTCGCCGTGGACACCCTGGGCTGGGGCGACCGGGGACCGCTCGCCTACGAGGACCAGCAGGCCCTGGCCGCCAACCTCCTCCAACTGGGCACCTCGCCGGCCGGACTCTCCGCCCACGAGGACATCCGTGCCGCGGCCTTCCTCGCCTCACTGCCCGAGGTGGACGAGCGGCGCGTCGGGGCGCTGGGCTTCTCCATGGGCGCCTACCGCGCCTGGCAGCTGTCCGCCCTCTCCGACGGCGTCAGGGCGGCGGCGGCCGTCTGCTGGATGACAGGGCTCAAGGAGATGATGGTCCCGGGCAACAACGCGCTGCGCGGCCAGTCCGCGTACTTCATGCTCCACCCCGGGCTGCACCGCAGCCTCGACATCCCGGACGTGGCCTCCCTCGCCGCCCCCAAGCCCGCGCTGTTCCTCGCGGGCGGCCGGGACCACCTCTTCACACCGGCCGGGGTGGCGGCGGCGTACGCGAAGCTGCGCGCGGTCTGGGAGTCGCAGGGAGCGGGCGACCGGCTCACCACCACCGTCCGGCCGGACACCGGCCACGCCTTCACGGCCGCCATGCAGGACGAGGTGTACGCCTGGCTGGACACATGGCTGGCCGCTCCGGCCGAGAACCTCTAGGTCCGGTGCCGGGGGCGGCCCGCGGTCTTCTTCGTGCCCGTCTTCGCAGCGGACGACTTCTTCGCCGCGGCCTTCCTGGCCACCGGCTTCCCGGCCGCCGTCTTCTTCCCGGCCGCCGTCTTCTTCCTGGTCACCGGTTTCCCGGCCGGGGGCTCGCTTCCCTCTGCGGACGTGGTTCCGGTGGCCGCCTTCCTGCTCCTGCTCGCCTTCTTCGCGGGAGCCGTACGGCGGGGCTCGTCCGGCTCGGCGGAGCGCTCAGGAGTCCTGCGCCTGCGGCGGGGGGCCGGGCGGCCGGGTTCTTCCTCCGCCTTCTCCTCCTGCCCGCCGCCGAGCGCCTTCCCGCCGGCCTCGACGGCGGAGCCCGCCGCGTCGCCGACGCCCTCCACCGCCGTGCCCGTACCCGCACCGACGGACTCGACCGCGGTCCCCGCTCCCCGGCCGACCTCGCTCACGGCGGCACCGGCACCCTCGCCCAGCTCTCCCGCGGCCCGGCCGGTGCCGGCCCCGACGTCCTCGACCGCCGCACCCACTCCGCGGGTCAGCTGTTCGAGGATCTGGGGGTTGCCGTCGACCGTGGCCAGCAGCCGGGTGACGATGGCCGCGATGTGGTGCAGCCGTACCTTGAGCTGTGCCTGGACATCCACACCCTCGATGTCCAGCTGGACGCTCCCGAGCCGTACGTCCGCCCCGACGTTCAGCTTGAGGAGGTCGAGCACCTCGGCCTTCAGGGAGACATGGGCCTCCAGGTCGTCGACCTCCAGGCCCAGCTTGTCCACATGGAGCGCGGGAACGTCCAGGAAGACGTCCGACGGCCCGGTGTCAGGGCCGCCGTCGTCCTCCGGGACCACGACCCCGGCGTCCTGGTCCCGGCCCTCGCGGCCGGTGCTGTGGGAGCTGGGCATGGTGCGCCACATCCTCGGTGGGATCCGCGAGCAGGATTCTCACGTCCCAGTGTCGACCGGGCGAAACCATGCCGCAATCGCCGGTGCCGTGCGCCGCCCGGACAGCGCGGCCCGCCCCCACCGGCCCGGTGCGGCAGGCGGGGGCGGGCCGGGTGACTAGTCGTAGCTGATGTCCGACTCGGAGTAGAGGCAGTACTCGCCGTCGGGGCCGCTGCCCACCTCCTCCGGCTCGTCACCGTTGTCGTTGCCCTCGTAGCGGACGCACGGCTCGATCTTCCTGTCGCTGTCGCCGTGGATCCGGATCGAGCTCAGCGTGGCGGTGTCCCCGTAGTTGCTGTTGATGCCGACCAGGGACGTGCCCGGCGCCGTGACGTCGACGTCCTTCACGACGATGTCGCGCTTGTACATGGTGGAGCAGTTGCCGCAGGACCGGACGAGCTTGCCGAAGTCCTCGACCTGGAAACCCGAGACGGTCAGCTTTCCCGCGCCGTTGAACTGGAACACCTTGTCGTCGGCGCCCTTGGCCCCGCCGCCGCTCACCGTGTACACGGAGCCCGTCGACCTGCCCTTGAAGCTCGCGGCGTCCTCGCCGACGTCCGTCCACCAGACGTTCTCCAGGGTGCAACTGCCGGAGCAGTGCACACCGTCGGCGGCAGGAGAGCCCAGGACGACGTTCTTGAGGGTCGCCCCGTCGGCGAGTTCGAAGAGTGCGTCCTGGCCCTCCTCCTGACCGTCGCCGCCCAGATCGCCCTCGCCGTAGAACTCCTTGAGGTCACCGTCGTACGTCCCCGAGACCTCGATGGTCTCCGGGACGGCCTGGCTGCCGCTGGGGTCGGGCCACTCGGCCGCGGCGGCCGTCGTTCCGTCCGCCGTCGCCGCGCCGGCGGGCTGGAGCACGATGTTCGTGGCCAGTGCCGCACCGGTGAAACCCAGGGCCGCGGTCAGCGCCGCGGCCATACGGCGCTTTCCGCGGCGGCGGCGGTGCGTGTGCGCTCGTTCACTCATGTCGGCTGGTCCTGATTCCTAGGAGGTGGGGGGAGCGTCCTGCACCTCTGAGTCGCCACCGTCCACCGAAGGGTTGCCACGTTCCGCGACTGTTTCCGCCGGCGCCCGGAGACACCGTCGGGCGCTCAGCGCGTGGCGCCGAAGCCGCCGCCCACCGCCACCGGTCCGGTCGCCGTACGCGCCCGCGCCGTGTAGTCGTCCCGCCCCGCGTCGCGGGTGCCCTCCGCGTGGTTGTACTGCCCCGCGAAGGTGTGCGTGCCGGTCGGCACGCTCCGTCCCGGTCTCAGGGACCAGCGGTAGACGAGGAAGCCGTCCTCCTCGCGCGCCGACACCGTGAAGTCCTGCTCCGGCAGGGAGCGCCAGGAACCCGTGGTGGCCACCCCGCCGTTCAGAGCGATCCGCAGCTCGACCGTGAGCGCGGCCAGCGGCCGGGACGTCCTGACCGTCACTTCGCTCTGCGCCCAGTAGGCGTTGCCGTGCGGGTTCAGCGAGCCGTCCGACCACAGCGGGCCGGCCTTCGACGGCAGGGCGCCGCCCCGGCCCGGGGACGGCGTCGTGAGGGTCGGTGACGCGGGCCCGGCGGCCATCCGCTGCCCGCCCGCCGGCTCCTCCCGGCCCGCCGACGTGACCGCGAACGCCCCGGCCGTCAGCACCCCGCACACCGCCGCCGTCGCGCCGACGACCCGCAGCCACGGCATCGGCGCACGGGGGCCGCGCACGCGCCGGGCCGGCGGTTCCTCCGCCATGCCGCGCTCGATCCGGGCCAGCATCCGTGCCCGGTCGGGGCGGTGCGAAGCGGCGGCGGTGCGCAGCCGCTCCCGCAGGTCCTCGTCCATCACTGCCCTTCTCCGGTGCGCTGCCCGGCGGCCGCCACCTGTACCTGTGCCGCCGGGGTCCCGGGGCCGAGCAGCCGCTGCAGTTCCGCCACACCGCGCGAGGTCTGGCTCTTCACCGTACCCACCGAGACCCCGAGGACCAGAGCGGTGTCGCGTTCCGACAGGTCGAAGGCGTGCCTCAGCACCACGCACGCGCGCTTGCGGAACGGCAGGCGGCGCAGGGCGCCTTGGACGTCCACCACGGCCGACACGTCGGGGCCGTCCGCCGCGCAGCCGTCCCCGGCCCCGCGGGGCGCCCAGAACAGGGCGATCCTCCGGCGCTCACGCACCGCGCTGCGGATGCGTGAGCGGGCCAGGTTGGCGACGACCCCCCTCGCGTACGCAACCGGGTGGTCGGCGGCTCTGACCCGGTCCCAGCGGTGCCAGAGCGCCATCAGCGCGTCGGCGGCCACGTCGTCCGCCGCGTCCGCCTCACCCGTCAGCAGATGGGCGAGCCGGGCGAGTTCGGCGTAGTGCGCCTCGAAGAACGCATGGAACTCAGCGGCAGCGGCATCATCCACGACTGTGCCCACGGGTACCTCTCCTCGGCCCTGGATCCCTGCGCGTCCGGGCGGACTGTGTACGTTCCCAGTTCCGTTCCCCGCCCCGTTCCCGCTCCCCGCCCCGTGCCCGGGGGGAGAGGGTATCGGTGCGCACCCGGAAGCGCTTCGACGCGTGCGCCTCCCAGTAAGGCGTAACACGGCGAAAACTTGAAGCCCCTGGTCCACTTCTTCTCCGCCGGCCTCCGGCCCGTGTATCAACGCCCGTGCGCGCCGGCCTCCGGGACCCGGTCGGGGCGCTCGAAGGCCGACGCTGTCGTGCGGGACGCTCCGTCACTTGGTGACGTACATGTACTTCCACGAGCCGTAGACCGTCGAGTTCACGCCGTCGCCGGAGTAGTCGGCGCCCCTGACGTACGCCGACCGGAACCGGAACTTGTAGCCGACGGAACCGGCCCCCGGCTTCCCGAGGTTGACGACCGACTTGCCGGACGAGCTCAGCTTGAAGTACTCGGAGCCGCCGCTGCGCCAGGAGCCCTGGTAGTACACCTGGATGTCCAGGCGCTGCTTGCGGCCCGGGTAGGGGTTCATCGTGGTGTTGAAGTACGGCTGCGACGTCTTGTGGACGTAGGAGTACGTCGTCGAGCCGATCTTCCCGGTCTTGTAGTGCCGGGAGATGGACGTGCCCACCTTGGCCTTGCCTCCCGCCCACACGGTCACGGTCTTCGCCGCGGTCCGTGCGTCGCCGTCGTACACGGCGTAGACGGAGGAGTCCCGGAACATGTTCAGGTTGCCGGAGAGCTTGCCCTTGCTGTTCACCGTGCCCGACTTGATCAGGTACTTGCCCTTGCCGTCCCCGGCCCGGTCAGCGTAGATCTTCACCGTGCGGTTCTTGTACGTCTTGCCGAGTGAGGCCGTGAAGGCGACCGGCTTCCCGTAGGGGAAGACCTTCTTGTTGTTGTTCAGGCTGAGGGTGACCGCGCTCCGTGACACCGCGACGGTGTCGGATCCGCTCGCCGACGTGTGCGTGGCGTCGCCCGCGTAGGAGACCTTGTACGTCACCTTTCCGCCGGCCGGCGGGGTGTCGGAGAAGGAGAACGTGCCGCCCGCCTTGGTGACGACGGCGGGCAGCGCCTTGCCCTTGGGGGACTCGAGGTCGGTGCGCGTCACCGTCAGACGGGTCCCGGCGGGCACCGCCACGCTCGCGGTGATCCGGCCGGTGACCGTCAGGGCCTTGGCGCGCGCCGCGCTGGAAGGCGCGCTCACCGTGATCGCCGGGAGCGACTTCGCGGGGTCGCCCAGGACGCGCAGGGAGAACACTCCCTGGCTGTTCACCGACACCGCGAAGATCCGGCTGCCGTCCGGCGCCCAGGCCAGGGCGCCCGACGCGAGGGTGTCCCCGCCGGAGGAGTTGCCCGTGTTGGGGAACTCGAAGGTCCGGACCGTCTTCGGGTTGCCGTGCGAGAAGATGTGGACGTCCGGCCCGTACCAGGAGAAGGTACCGCCCGCGACCTCGCCGCCCGGGGCGACGTCCACGGCGTTGGGGTAGTCGGACGACTGGTAGGTCACGACCGGCGACAGGTCGGCGGTGGAGAACGCCGGGTGCACGTACGGCGCGCCGCTCGCGGTGATGACTTCCTTGCCGTCCGGGGTGATGTCCAGTTCCTGGAGGTTCCCCGCCACCGACTCGCTGACGCGCAGCGTCAGCCCGGAGTCCGTCACGTCGTAGACGCTGACGACGTTGCTCTCCAGCGCGCCGACGGCCAGCACACCGGGGGCGGCCGGGTCGGAGCCGAACTCCGGGGCGATGCTGCCGCTGTAGGTGTCGGAGCTCTGCTGGGAGAGCTGGACGACGGGTTCGGGGCCCGACAGGTCGAGCGAGCCGATGGCGCCGGTGTGCTCCTCCTTGTACCCGAACCACAGCCTGCCGCCGGCCTGGGCGAGCGTGCTGACCCCGTCGAGGCCGCCGAGTGCGTAACTCGCGCTCTGCGCGTACGTCTGCGTGTCGACCGCGACGATCCGGCTGCCGCCGGTGACGGCCGCGTACACCAGGCCCGAGTCGGCCGAGAGTTCCAGGCCGTTCACACCGGACAGGCCGGTGAGCGTGGCGACGACCGTTGCCGCGTAGTCGGTGACGACGATCCTGCCGGCCTTCGGATCCGAGATGTAGACCCGCTGGTGGACGCCGTCCACCAGGACGTCTCCCGTGGATTTCAGGGAGAGGACCTTCGAGGTGTCGGCCGCTGCGGCCGGACCGGCCGCCGTGACGCTCAGCGCCGCCGAGCTGAAAAGGACCGCGAGCGCCGTCGCGGTGGTGACCGTGCGTCTGTGCTTCTGTCTTCGCACCATGATCCGTACCCCCCAGGGTGAAGAAACTGTGTGAACGCCCCCGTTGGGTCGCAGCGTATGCGACGCCTGTGACAGGTGATCAGCCGGTCAGGGCATCGGGGGCGGTACACATCACTTCTTCACGTAGGCGGCGGCGGTACGCATCACCTCTTCAGGGCGGCCTCCATCATCTTCTGCGCGATCGGCGCCGCCAGGCCGTTGCCGCTGACCTCCGAACGCGCCGCCCCGGAGTCCTCGACGAGCACCGCGACCGCGACCTGCTCGCCGGTCGACTCGTCCTTCGCGTACGACGTGAACCAGGCGTACGGGGTGTTGCTGTTGTCCACGCCGTTCTGCGCGGTTCCCGTCTTGCCGCCCACCTCGGCGCCGTCGATCTGCGCGTTGCTGCCGGTCCCCTTCTCCACGACGGTGACCATCGCACTGCGCAGCTGCTCGGCCGTCGACTCCTTCACGACCCGCTCGGTCTCGCCGTCCGGATACTGCTGGAGCGTGGAGCCGTCGGCGTCGGTCACCTTCGCGACCATGTGCGGCGAGGCCAGCTCGCCGCCGTTGGAGAGGGCGGCCGAGACCATGGCCATCTGCATCGGCGTCGCGGTCACCTCGAACTGGCCGATGCCGGTCAGCGCGGTCTGCGCCTTGTCCATCCCGGTCGGGTACACGCTCGGCGACGCCCGCACCGGCACGTCCAGCTTCTCGGTGTCGAATCCGAAGGTGTCCGCCATCGCCTTCAGCTTGTCCTGGCCGAGATCGGCCGCGACCTTCGCGAAGACGTTGTTGCAGGAGTACTGGAGGGCGGTGCGCAGGGTGGCGTTCTCGCAGGGGGCCGAGGGGTTCTCGTTGGACAGGACCGTGCTCGTGTTCGGCAGGGTGTACGGGTCGGGGCTGTCGGTGGGCTCGTCGACCGAGCCGTACAGGCCGTTCTCCAGCGCCGCCGATGCCACCACCAGCTTGAAGGTCGAACCGGGTGGCAGCGGCTGCCGCAGCGCCCGGTTGACCAGGGGTTTGGTCTTGTCGTCGAGCAGCTTCTGCCAGGCGTCCCCGTCATTCGTCCCGCTGATGTCGGAGGGATCGTACGACGGGGAGGAGACCATCCCCAGGATCCGCCCGGTCTCCGGGTCCATCGCCACTGCCGCGCCCTGGTCGTCGCCGAGCGCCTCGAAGGCCGCCTTCTGCACCGCCGGATCGATGGTCGTCAGCACATCGCCCGGGGAGGTCTGCTCACCGGTGAGCAGATCGGTGGGGTTCTTCAGCCGGTCGTCCGTGCCGTCGAGGACGTCGCTGTAGATGCCCTCCAGCTGCGTGGCTCCGTAGGCCTGCGAGCTGTAGCCGGTGACCGCCGCGTACAGCTCGCCCTGGGTGTAGGTGCGTTTGTAGCGGAGGTCGTCGCCCTCGGTCTCCTTCGAACCGGTGACCGGGGATCCGGCCACGATGATGTCACCGAGCGGCTGCGCGTACTGCGCGATCGTGTTCCGCCGGTTGTGTTCGTCGTCTGCGAGCGCCCGTGCCTCGTACGCCTGCACCCAGGTCGCCCGCACCAGCAGGGCGAGGACCATGAGCAGACAGAAGACCGAAGCGCGCCTGATCGTCTTGTTCATCCCGCTGGAGGGACGAACGGGGACACCGGGGGCGTTCCCGTCCGTGTTCCTTCTCACCGGTTTCTCAGACGCGGCGCGGGCGGGCACGGCGCTCCGGACGCACCGCGCCGGGCGCGCAGGCGCTCAGAGCCTGCGGGTCGCGAGGGTGAGCCGGTCGCGGGCGTCGAACAGGGCGTCCTTGACCATCTGCTCGTGCGCCGGAGTGAGCCGGGCGACCGGCACCGAGCAACTGATGGCGTCGCGCGCCGGAGTGCGGTACGGGATCGCGACGCCGAAGCAGCGCAGCCCCAGGGTGTTCTCCTCGCGGTCCACCGCGTAACCCTGCTCGCGGATGAGGTGCAGCTCCTCGATCAGCTTCTCGCGGTCGGTGAGGGTGTGTTCCGTCAGGGCCGGCAGGGTCTCGGGCAGCATCTTGCGGACCTGCTCGTCGCTGTGGGTCGCCAGCAGCGCCTTGCCCAGCGAGGTGGAGTGCGCGGGCAGCCGGCGGCCGACGCGGGTGAAGGGCCGGAGGTAGTGCTGGGACTGCCGGGTGGCGAGGTAGACGACGTTCGTCCCGTCCAGCCGGGCCAGGTGGATGGTCTCCGTGGTGTCGTCGGAGAGCCGGTCCAGCGTGGGCCGGGCGGCCGCGACGGCCTCGTCTCCGTCGATGTACGAGGTGCCGACGAGCAGGGCGCGCACGCCGATCCCGTACCGCGTGCCCGTGGCGTCGGTCTCCACCCAGCCGAGCTCCACCAGGGTCCGCAGCAGCATGTAGAGGCTGGACTTGGGGTAGCCGACCGCTTCCTGCACCGCGGCCAGCGAGTGCATGCCGGGGCGCCCCGCGAAGTATTCGAGGAGTTCCACCGTCCGTACAGCGGACTTGACCTGTGCCCCACCGGACTCGCCAACCGACATGCCTTATGTCCCTTCCAGCCTTCTTGTACGACCCTGCGACTTCTTGCCAACACGGAACGCCCGGAAATAGAGTTCCTGTGTATTCACGTTCAGGAACGCTGTTCAGAATACCGAACAACCTCTCCTGTGTGGCAGTGGAACGGAAGGAATCACGGTGGCAGCAGCACCAGTCTGGAGCGTCGACCCCCGAACGGGGAACCCGCGTGAGCAGGTTGCGGTGGAGGCTACAGCGGAGGAGGTCGACCGTGCGGTCCGGGCGGCGCACGCCGTTCGCGGGGCGCTGGCCGACCGCACCGTGCGCGCCGCGTTCCTCCGCACCGCGGCCGACCTCCTCGCCGAGGCCAAGGACCACGTCATCGAGGCCGCCGACGCGGAGACCGCGCTCGGCCCCGCCCGGCTGACCGGCGAGCTGGCCCGCACGGCGGCCCAGCTGCGGGCCTTCGCCGAGGTCGTCGACGAGGGCGCGTACCTCGACATCCACATCGACCACGAGGACGGCAGCCGCACCCCGCCGTGGCCGGATCTGCGCCGCTACAAGATCCCGCTCGGCGTCGTCGCCGTGTACGCGGCCAGCAACTTCCCGCTCGCCTTCTCCGTCCCCGGCGGCGACACCGCGAGCGCGCTCGCCGCGGGCTGCCCGGTCGTCGTCAAGGCGCACCCCGACCACCCCGCCACCTCGGAGATCTGCGCCTCGCTCCTGCGCAGGGCAGCGGCGCAGCACGGTCTGCCCGAGGACGTACTGACCGTGGTCCACGGCTTCGAGGCGGGTGTCGAGCTGGTGAAGCACCCGCTCGTCTCCGCCGCCGGGTTCACCGGCTCGATCCGCGGCGGCCGCGCCCTGTTCGACGCGGCGGCCTCCCGCCCCACCCCGATCCCCTTCCACGGTGAGCTCGGTTCGCTCAACCCCGTCGTCGTCACCGAGGCGGCCGCCGCCGAGCGCGGTGAGCAGATCGGTGCCGGCCTCGGCGGCTCGATGACCATGGGCGCCGGACAGTTCTGCACCAAGCCCGGCTTCGTGTTCGCTCCGTCCGGGGAGGCGGGCGACCAGCTGCTGAAGTCGCTGACCGAGACGGTGAGCGGTACGGGCGCCGGGGTCATGCTCGACCACCGGATGCGCGACGCCTTCGTCCAGGGAGTGGCCGAGCGGGCCGCGCTCCAGGACGTGGACGCCCCGGTCACTCCGGGCGCGGGCGGCGAGCACACGGTCTCCGCCGGCTTCTTCACCGTGCCGGCACGACGGCTCGCCCAGGAGGGGCCGCACGACGCGCTCCTGGAGGAGTGCTTCGGTCCGGTCACCGTCGTGGCGCGCTACGACTCCGCGGACGAGATCACCGCCGTGCTGTCGCGCCTCCCCGGCAACCTCACCGCCACCCTCCAGATCGCCACGGAGGAGGCCGACGGCAGCGCCGCCGGACTGCTGGCCGAGCTCACCCCGGTGGCCGGACGTGTCCTGGTCAACGGCTGGCCGACCGGTGTCGCCGTCGCCCCCGCACAGCACCACGGCGGCCCCTACCCGGCCACCACCTCCACCTCCACCTCGGTCGGCGCCACCGCGATCGAGCGCTGGCTGCGCCCGGTCAGCTACCAGTCCACGCCCGAGGCGCTCCTGCCGCCGGAGCTCCGCGAGGACAACCCGCAGAACCTGCCGCGCCGGGTCGACGGGCGCCGCGCATGACGGCCGTACAGCTCCCGGAGCTGCCCTTCGCCCTGGAGCCCTTCGGGCCCGAGGGCGGATGGGCGTACGAGGACGGCGTGCTGACCGGTACGGCCGGGGCCGAGCAGGACCGTTTCGTCCCGCCCGGCGGCGACTCCCTGGAGCCCGCATCCGATGCGCCGCGCCTGCTGGGCCCGGCGCCGGAGGGCGACTTCCAGCTGATCGCCCGGGTGAGCGTCGGCTTCGCCGCCGCCTTCGACGCGGGGGTGCTCTACCTCCACGTCGGGGAGCGGGAGTGGGCCAAGCTGTGTCTGGAGCTCTCCCCGGAGCGCCCGACGATCTGCACCGTGGTCACCCGAGGCCACTCCGACGACGTGAACTCCGCGGTCGTGGAGGGGGACAGCTCCTGGCTGCGCCTCAGCCGCATCGGCGACGCCTTCGCCTTCCACGCCTCGGCGGACGGTGAACGCTGGACCTTCGTCCGGCTGTTCACCCTCGGCACGGAGGAGGAGCGGGCCGCCGCCCGGATCGGCTTCCTCGCCCAGTCACCCACCGGCGACGGCTGCACGGTGACGTTCGACCGGATCGTCTTCCGGCCCGTCGGCCTCGGAGATCTGCGCGACGGCAGCTGACCCCGCACACGTACACCCGCAGAGGGCCCGGATCCGAAAGGATTCCGGGCCCTCCGGGCTGGAGGGCCGGGCGCTGCCAACCCCCACCAGCTCGCCCAGGTGCTCTCCAGCCTTCCTGAACAACGCCTGCACCCACACTCCGCCGCGCACCCTGCTCCACGTACGCGATGGCAGCGCGCACACCGGCCCCCGTACGGGAGGCGCCGGCCGGCCGTACGGGGGCCATCCGCCCTGCCCTCCGGCGCCCCCGCGACAGCGGAACCGGCCTCGGCCTCGCCGTCGTCTCGACGATCGCCGAGGCCCACGGAGGCCGCCTGGAACTCGACACCCGCCCCGGCGAGGGGCGCACCTTCCGGCTGCTGCTCCCGGCCGGCGCCCGCCGTGTCCGCCAACACCTCGATGACACAGTCACGTTGGAAGGGGCTTATCTTCTCGGGCATGGACCATCAGGGAGAGTTTCGCCGGGCAGCGCTCGAGTTGGGCGTCCCGGACGACGAGATCAGCAGATTCGGCCGGCACCTTCGTCTGACGATCGGACTGTCCGTGGGCGGTGCTTCTCCGGTCGGGCGGTTCGGTGGGCCGGCCCAGCTGCCGGTGGGCATGAAGTGGCCGTCCACCGGGGACGTTCCGCTGCCGTTGCTCCTTTCCGTCGATTGCGGGGCGCTGCCGGGAGTCGACGGCTTCGACCTGCCGGCGGACGGGACGCTGCTCTTCTTCGTGCACCAGGAGATGGACCTCGAGGACACTTCCGGGAGGTACGCGCGAGTCGTGTACGTACCGGACGGCACCAAAACCGAGGCCGTCGAAGCCCCCAGCTCCCAGTGCGCCCGCGAACAGCTCGATGTCAGCGCAGGACTCAGAGCCGAACTGCCCCTCTGGCTTCAGGAGGGCGACGAGGACTGGCACGAGTTCTGGGAGGATCTTGACTGGGAGGACATGTCGCCCTTTCAGCAGGAGTTGGCCCGGTACATGGAGCGTGACCTGCCGCACCTGGACGAACTTCGGGCTCTGGCCCACGACCTCTGGCCGTCCGACGCCTTCGTCGTCATCGGCGGGTATGCCGATGACGAGGTGATCCACAGCATTGCGGAGCAGTCCCTCGCTGGGCGTGAGAAGGCGGGCGAGATCCCAGCCATCCCGATTGCGGAATGGTATTCCCACCTGGAGAAGGAGAAGCACCGGTTGACGAGCGAATGGATCGTGCTCGCGAGGGAAGCCCGGGTCTACGAGGAGTACTGCACGAGTTTCGCGATCCGCCACGACGACCTGGCTGCCGCGCGGGTGGACAAGGCGCTGGCCGTGACCACCTTCGAGGCCCCGTGACCAGGTTCGACGCACCTCTGCCACCGGGAGAGGGCCGGTGAAGGCTGTTTGCCGCCGAAGCTGTCGGCGATCTCCCCGGGAGGATTGACGTCAGTGCCGGATCAGGCCCCCGACCGGGACCGGAGCGACGTGGCCGGTCGGCGGGACGGTCCGTGCCAGGGCCAGGCCGATGTCGACCAGCGAGGACCGGCCGAGGCCGGCGATGTCGGGGAGCGGAGTCCAGACCGACTCGGCGGTCTCGCCGTTCGGCTCGGGACGGAGCCGGCCGCCGGTGATGCGGACCCGGTAGAAGATCCCCACGTTCTGGAGCTCGGGCCGGCCGGGCAGTCGGCGTTCGCCCGCCGGGACCACCCGTGAGTCCACGCCCAGCAGACGCTCGACCACTGCCTCCAGACCGGTCTCCTCGGCGACCTCCCGGACCACCGCGTCGAACGGGTCCTCCGCGTGCTCGACCCTGCCGCCCGGAAGGGTCCAGTTGGGCTCGCCCTCCGGTGGGACATGACGGGCGAGCAGCACCCGCCCGTTCTCGATGCACACGGCGTACGCGGCCAGTCGCAGGTCCATCCCCGCAGGCTACGGGGCCTCAGCCCCGCCCCGCCGTGCTGTTCGCGCCGTCGATCGCCTCGCGGACGATGTCCGCGTGCCCGGTGTGCTGGGCCGTCTCCTGGAGGAGGTGCAGCAGGATCCTGCGTACCGGCCAGTGGTGGACGGTCCCGGGCTCCCAGGGGGTCTCCGGCAGGGGGACCTCCGCGTCCGGGTCCGCCTTCGCGGCGGCCTCGTCGGTTGCGCGGGCGGCCTCCTCGTAGGCGGCGCGCAGGCCGGTGAGGGTGGCGCCCTCCGGTGCCTGGTACTGGCTCATGTCCCACATGCCGTCCGGAGTCCGGCCGGTGGCGTCGGTGAGGATGTGCGTCCAGACCCTCTCGCCCCGCGTGAGGTGGTTGAGGATGCCGCCGAGCGTCAGCTCGCTCACCGTGGAGCGCTCGGTGAGCTGTGTGTCCGTGGCGTCCCGCACGGTGATGAGGAGGAGCCGGCGCGCTTCACGGAGCGCCTGCAGGATGCCTTCGGTCTCTGGAGTCATGCGGGGAGCCCAGGAAGAGAACAGGACGGAAAATGTCCTACTTGCTCACGTGTCCGCTCCGGCTGCCAGGAAGTCCCGGTTCACGTCGATCAGTTGATCGAGGGCCTCTCTGGCGGCGGTCAAGCTGTCGATCGTGGAGGAAAGGCGCGTCCGTTCCTGATTCATCGCGGTCAAGGCTGTCCGTGCCCTGTCCGAAGTGGGCTCGGTCATGCAGGGGACCATCTGGGCAATGGCCCTGCTGGACATTCCGGCGGCCAGGAACACTGTGGAGAAGGTCTGAGGGTCCGCCGCCGGCCGGCGGCCCGTTCGGTGCCCCGCGGCACCGGCCCGGCCGCCGGGTGTGAGGTCAGTGCCGGGTGCGATCAGCCGGCGCGTCCTCGTCGCGGGCGGGCACGGACAGAAGGTGCTCGGCCGCGCCTTCGAGCATCCGGGCGTTCTCGGCCGCGCGCGGGAGCATCGACTTCTCGTAGTTGCGCACGGCGTCGTCGACGGTCGACGAGCGGCCGAGCGCGAGCGCCAGTTCGCAGGCGTCGAGCATGGCGAGGTTGACGCCGACACCGAGCGGCGGCATGAGGTGTGCGGCGTCTCCCAGGAGTGCCACGCTCGGCGAGTACTCCCATGTGTGCGGCACAGGAAGGGCGAAGATCGGACGATCGACGTAGGGGCCGTCGTTGTCGGTGATCAGGCGGAGCAGCTCCGGCGACCAGGCCGCATACGTGTTGAGCAGGTGTGCGCGGATGCCTTCCGTGTCCTCGGAGTGAAGCCCGGCCGCCGCGATCCAGTCCAGGGGCACGCGCTGCATGATGTAGACGCGCATGTGGCCGCCGCTGTTGCGCTGCGCGAAGAAGCCCTGCTCGCCGTCGGCGGCGTGGGCGCTGCCCTGCCCGACCAGTGCGGAGAGCTCGGGGTGTGCGTTCTCCATGTCGTCAAACCAGGCCTCGAGGAAGCTGACCCCGGTGTAGTGCGGGGTCGCGGGTGACACCGCAGCGCGGACACGGGAGAAGGCGCCGTCCGCGCCGATCACGAGATCCGTCTCGGCAGTGGTTCCGTCGGTGAACGTCAGCGTGCGAGGCCCGTCGGCCGGTCCGCTCACCGACTCGAGAGTGCGTCCCCACCTGACCGTCCCCGCGGTGAGCGAGCGCAGGAGGAGAGCGCGGAGCTGTCCGCGGTCGATCTCGGGGGCGGCCGTTTCGCCCTCGCCCGGCAGATGGTGCGCGAGGACGCGTCCCGTCAGGTCCATGTCGTACGCCTCCTGCCCCTCGAACCTGGCGAGTGCGAAGAAATGCTCCAGCAGGCCCGCCTCCCGGAGTGCGAGCTGGCCGTCCTCCTCGTGGAGGTCGAGCGAGCCGCCCTGGTCGCGGGAGTCCGCGTCCGGATCGCGGTCGTACACCGTCACGGCGATGCCCTGCCGCTGGAGAATCCGTGCGCAGGTGAGGCCTCCCGGGCCTGCGCCGATGATGCTGATCCGGGCGTTCGCGGGCGTCGGAGAGTTCATGGGGTGGGTTCCTTCGTTCGGTGGGGCATCCGGTGGCGCGTGGCACGGCGACGACCGGTGCCGCGACCCGGCGGGTCGGCAGCCCCTGCTGACTCAGCAAAGCAGAAGCGAGTCAATAAGTGCAACCAGTACGGTTTCTGCATTGGTTCAGTGATGGGGTAGGATGCTGCCATGTCCCACTCCCCGACCCCTGGCCGTCGCGAGCGTAAGAAGGCCGCGACGAGACAGGCCATCGCCGACGCCGCCCTCGAGCTCTTCCTGGAGCACGGCTTCGAGCGGGTGAGCGTCCGTGACGTCGCCGAAAGGGCCGACGTGTCGACGACGACGTTGTTCGCGCACTACCCGAGCAAGGAAGCACTGGTCTTCGACCGGGAGGAGGGCGTCGACGCCAAGCTGGCCGCCGCCGTCCGTGAGCGGCCCGCGGGGCAAGGTGTCGTCGAGGCGCTCCGCGCGCACGCGCTGGAATCCTGGGTCTCGCTCGCGTCGGACCCGCGGCTGGAGCGGTTCACCGCGCTGGTGGACGGCACGCCGGCCCTCCGTGAGTACGCGGAGCGCATGTGGATGCGGCACGCGGACACCCTCGGTGCCGTGATCGCGGAGGAACTGGGACGGGAGTCGGATGATCTCGCCTGCGCGGCCCTCGCGCGGTTCGTCCTGGAGGTCCCGACCTTGTCCAAGGGCCGGGACGATCCGCGCGCGACTGTGGAGACGGTTTTCGACCTGCTGACCTACGGCTGGCAGGCGCAGGTCGACGGGAAGGTGTCCGAAGGTCAGGTGCGCGGGGAATCAGCCGCCCGGCCGACACGTTGAACCGGCGGCGGAGGCCCCCTCCGCACCGGTACAGCAGAACTGGAGAGCGGAAGAGTCATGCGCGTCGAGATATGGAGCGACATCGCCTGCCCGTGGTGCTACGTCGGAAAGGCGCGCTTCGAGAAGGGGCTGGCCGGGTTCGATCACCGTGACGAGATCGAGGTGGTCCACCGCTCCTTCGAGCTCGACCCGGGACGGGCCAAGGGCGACACCGAGCTGGTGATCGACATGCTGGCCCAGAAGTACGGGCGCAGCCCCGAGGAAGCCCGGGCCATGGAGGGCAACGTCGCGGCGAACGCGCAGGCCGAGGGGCTGGGCTACCGCACCGAGGGGCGTGACCACGGCAACACCTTCGACATCCACCGGCTGCTCCACCTCGCCAAGGCCCGCGGGCGCCAGGACGAGCTGCTGACCCTCGTCTACCGGGCGAACTTCGCCGAGGACCGCTCCGTCTTCGACGACGCGGTGCTCGCCGACCTGGCCGCCGAGGCGGGGCTCGACGCCGACGAGGCGCGCAGGGTGCTGGCCGACCCCGAGGCGTACGCCGACGACGTACGCGCCGACGAGCGGGAGGCGGCCGAACTCGGAGCCGACGCCGTGCCGTTCTTCGTCTTCGACCGCCGCTACGGCATCTCCGGCGGCCAGCCGGCCGAGGTCTTCGTGCAGGCGCTGGAGCAGGCGTGGAAGGACCATCAGGCCCCCGGCCTCACCCAGGTGGGCGGGGACGCCGCCGCCTGCGACGCGGACGGGTCCTGCGAAGTGCCCGAGGGCAGCCCGTCCGACCAGCGCGTATAAGGATCTCTTTGGCGTGCCGCTCGAACTCGCGTGATTGACGTGGGGTTGAGCGGCCGTCAGGCTGTCCCGCATGGAGACTTCTGCGATCGACCGGGCCAGAGCCACCGAATTCGCATCAGAGACCACCTATCTCAACACCTCCAGCTGCGGGCTCCTGCCCCGTCGCGCCGTCGAGGCCGTCAAGGCGCTCGCATCGGACAGCGCCGTAGGCGTCCGTGGCGGGGTGGGCAGCTTCGAATCCGTGGACGCCACCCGCGCCGGGTTCGCCCGGATCGCGGGTGTCGCGCCCGCGCGGGTGGCCGTCGGCGGCTCCGTCGCCACGCATGTGGGGCTCGTCGCGGCCTCACTCCCGGCAGGGGCCGAAGTCCTCGCTCCGACGGGGGAGTTCAGCTCCGTCGTCAGCCCCTTCGCCGTGCGCGGTGACCTGAAGATGCGTTACGTCCCGCTGATCGAACTGGCCGACGCGGTGCGGCCGGGGACCGCGATCGTCGCCTTCTCGGCGGTCCAGTCCTCCGACGGCCGGGTCGCCGACCTGGACGCCGTCCGTGCGGCCGCCGCCGCGCACGGCGCCCGCACGATGCTCGACGCCAGTCAGTCGGCCGGCTGGCTGCCGCTGGACGCCGGAGCGTACGACTACACGGTCACCGGCGGGTACAAGTTCCTGATGGGTCCCCGGGGCACGTCGTTCCTCACCGTGACGGAGGAGGCGCAGCCGACCCTGCCTGCCCTCTACGCGGGCTGGGTCGCGGCCGAGGACCGCTGGAACAGCACCTACGGGCCGGTCGAGAAGCTCGCCGCCGACGCCCGGCGCTTCGACGAACCGGTCGCGTTCCTCGCCTACCACGGGGCCGAGCGGTCGCTGGACCTGCTGGCCGAGGTGGGGGTGGACTCCGTGTACGCGCACGCCACCGGGCTCGCCGCCCGCTTCCGGGAGGGGCTGGCGTCGATCGGCCACGAGGCGGTGCCCGGCACCTCGGCCATCGTCGCCGTGCCCGGCCTGGGCGCCCGTGAGCCCGACCTTGCAGCGGCGGGGGTGATGGTCTCGGCCCGGGCGGGAAATCTGCGGGCCGCGTTCCACCTCTACAACACCGAGGCCGACGTCGACCACGCCCTGGACGTCCTGTCCGGCTGAGCTACTGCGCGGGGTACTCCCCGGCCTCCTGGCAGAGGTTCTTCTCCACCTTGGCGAGCAGCCGGGTCAGCTCCGCCCGGTCGGCCGGGTCCAGCCCCGCGAGGGTGTGCTCCTCCAGGCCCGACCAGGCGCTGCGCACCTCGTCGTGCAGGGCGCAGCTCTCCCCGGTCGCCTCGACCAGGACGGCCCGCCGGTCGTCCGGATCGGGGCGGCGGCGTACGTGCCCGGCCTGTTCGAGGCGCTGGAGCATCTTGGTGACGGTGGACGGGTCGAGGTCCACGGCCTTGATCAGCTCGGCCTGGCGGACCGCCCCTGTGTCCCACAGGTGCATCATCAGGAACTCCTGGCCCGGGTAGAGCCCGAGCCCCTTGAGCATGCGGCCGGCCGTGATCCTGTGCAGCCGGGCGACCCGGGACACGGCATGGCTGACCGGGCCGCCGAGGGCCGCGCTCGGCAGCGCGCCGACGCAGGCCTCATCGGCGGGGGCGGTGCTGTCATCCTTCATCGGGGCTCCTCGGGGCGGTGTCGCGGCCCGGTCGGTGCCGGGGTTCATGACGTCCTCATGAACTTTACCTTGGTCGGCCAATTAATGGGTTACAGTGACCTGGCACCCACTTACTTGGCCGACCATGTAAATACCTCGGAGGCTTCCGTGACCACCGTTTTCGACCCCGTCGACCTCTCCGGCACCCAGCTGTCCAACCGCATCGCCCTCGCCCCCATGACCCGCAGCCGGGCCGGGGAGGGAGGCACCGCCACCGACCTCACCGTCGAGTACTACACCCAGCGCGCCTCGGCCGGGCTGATCATCACCGAGGGCGTCCAGCCCTCCGTGGTGGGCCAGGGGTACCCCTCCACCCCCGGCCTGCACAGCGCCGAACAGGTCGCCTCCTGGCGCAAGGTCACCGACTCCGTCCACGCGGCGGGTGGGCGGATCTTCGCCCAGATCATGCACGCGGGCCGGATCGGCCACCCCGTCCTGCTGCCGGACGGACTGATCCCCGTGGCACCCTCCCCGGTCGCCGCCCCCGGCCAGGTCTACACCCAGGCGGGCCCGAAGGACTTCGTCGAGCCGCACGAGCTCACCGACGCGGAGATCCGCGCGACCATCGGCGACTTCGTCACGGCCTCCCGTAACGCGGTGGAGGCCGGCTTCGACGGCGTCGAGCTGCACGGAGCCAACGGATACCTGATCCAGCAGTTCCTGGCGCCCAACACCAACCTGCGCACCGACGAGTGGGGCGGCTCCGACACCGCCCGTATCCGCTTCGCCGTCGAAGTGGTCAAGGCGGTCGTCGCCGAGATCGGCGCCGAGCGGACCGCGATCCGCATCTCGCCCGGAAACCCCTACAACGGCATCGAGGAGCCCGAGCCGGACGCCGTCTACAGGGCGCTCGTCGCGGAGCTGGAGCCGCTCGGACTGGCGTACCTGCACGTGCTGGAGCAGGCGGACGGCCGTGAGCTGACGCTCGCGCTGCGCAAGCAGTTCACGGGGGCTCTCGTCCTCAACGTCTTCTCCGAAGGGCCGACGGGCCCCGGACACCACACGGTCATCGACGACGGAATCGCCGACATCATCTCCTACGGCGCCCTGTTCCTCGCCAACCCGGACCTGCCGGCCCGCCTGAAGGCCGGCGGTCCCTTCAACACTCCGGACCCGAAGACCTTCTTCGGCGGCGACGCGAAGGGTTACACCGACTACCCGGCGCTGGACGCCGTCTGACCGGACCCCCGAGGCGGAGGCCCGAAGCCGTGCGGGCCTCCGTGGCAGAGTCCCGCCGTGAGCGACGACACGAAGCACGGCATACGGATCAGGCCGGGAAGCCCGGCCGACGCACCGGCGATCCTGGACATGCTCGACTCCGCGGTGGCCTGGATGAACGCCCGCGGCAGCACCGAACAGCGGGGCACGGTTCCGTACTCGCAGACGTCCGGCGGTCCGGCCCGGATCGAGCGGTACACCACCGTGAACTCTCCGTACGTCGCGGAGCTGGACGGTGTGCCCGCCGGGGCGCTGGTGCTCGACTCCGGTCCCAGCCCGCGGATGCCGATCGCGGCGGCCGGTGAACCGGAGCGGTATGTGCGCCTGCTCGTCTCCGACCGCCGGCACGCCGGGCCGGGCGTCGGGGCGGCTCTGCCGGCCCATGCCGTGGCTCTGCCGGCCCATGCCGTGGAGGAGACCCGGCGGGCCAAGGTCGGCCTTCTGCGGGCCGGCTGAGACCGGTGCGTGCCGGCTGGGACGGGTAGGTGTCCGGCGACGGGAGACCCTCAGGCCCCGGCCCCGCGCCGCCGCCCGGCCCTACGCCGAGTCCCGGCGCACCAGTTCGGTGGGGAGGATGACCGCGGCGGGGTCCTCCCCGCCGATCTGTGCCAGCAGCACCCGCACCATCTCGGCGCTGATCCGGTCCCACGGCTGACGTACCGTCGTGAGTTCCGGGCGCGCCGCGAGCGCCGCGGGTGAGTCGTCGAACCCGCCGACCGCGATGTCCTGCGGCACACGCCGGCCGGCCCGCTCCAGCGTGGTCAGCACCCCCTGCGCCATCAGGTCCGAAGCGACGAACACCGCGTCCACGTCGGGCGCCCGCTCCAGCAGCAGCGCGGCCGCCGCCTCACCGCCCGCCCGGCTGTAGTCGCCCGGCACGATCAGGGCCTCGTCGACCGGCAGCCCGCACTCCGTGAGCGTCTCCCGGTAACCCGCCAGCCGGTCCACCCCGCCCGGGGTGTCCAGGGGGCCGGTGACCGTGGCGATCCGGCGGCGCCCCGACCCGTACAGGAAGCGCACCATGTCCCGGGCGCCGTGCCGGTCGTCGGCGGCCACATAGCTGACCCGCGACCCCTGCCCGAGCGGCTTCCCGCAGGCCACCAGTGGCACCCCGGCCTCGTGCAGCTGCGCGGCGACCGGGTCCCCCGAGTGGCTGGAGACCAGCAGCACCCCGTCCACGTGCCCCGCGATGTAGCGCATGTTGCGGCGCCGCTCCGCCTCCGTGCCCGCGATCATCAGGAGCAGCGGGATGTCGTGGGCGGCGAGCGCGGTGGTGCAGCCGCGCAGCAGCACGTTGAAGTTCGGGTCCTCGAAGAAGCGCTCCTGGGGCTCGGTCAGCAGGAACGCCACCGAGTCGGAGCGCCCGGTGATCAGGGACCGGGCATGCCGGTTCACGGTGTAGCCGGTCCGCCGGATGGCGGACTGAACCGCGTCGAGCGCGGCCGGGCTGACGTTGTGACCGCCGTTGAGCACCCGCGAGACCGTGCCCCGGGAGACCCCGGCCTCCCGGGCGACGTCGTGGATCGTCGGCGGCCTGCGGCGTCCCGCGCCGTTCTGTTCTGTGCGGCTCATGTTGCATGATCTTTCATCAAAGGTCGCCCTGTTGAGGAGCAGTCAGGACTTTACGGCGCCGGAGAGCAGGTCCAGGCTCCAGAACCGCTGGATCACCAGGAACAGGGCGACCAGCGGGATGATCGCCAGCAGAGCGCCCGTGATGACCAGCGTGTAGAGCGCCGGGGTGTTGGCGCCCTGCTGGAGCAGCGTGTAGAGCCCCAGGGTCACGGGGAACTTCTCGTCGTCGCCGAGCATGATGTAGGGCAGCAGGAAGTTGTTCCAGACCGCCACGAACTGGAACAGGAACACCGTCACCAGCCCCGGCAGCATCATCGGCAGCGCGATGGTCCGGAAGATCCGCCACTCGCCGCCGCCGTCCATGCGTCCCGCCTCGATCACATCGGCCGGCACGGCGGCCGCCGCGTAGATGCGGGCGAGGTAGACCCCGTACGGGGAGAGGATCAGCGGCAGCAGGACCGAGAGGTAGGAGTCGGTCATGTCGGCTTCGGCCAGCAGCAGGTACTGCGGCACGGCCAGGATCACCGGGGGCATCAGCACCCCGGCGAGCAGGATGTTGAAGACCGTCTCCTTGCCGCGGAAGCGGTACACCGCCAGCGCGTACCCCGAGACCGCGGACACCGCCGTGGACAGCAGGGCGCCCACCCCGGCGTAGAAGGCCGAGTTGGCCATCCACTTCCAGTAGACCCCGTCGCGGTACTCCGTGAGGTCGGCGACGTTGTCGGTGAACCCGGAGCCGGGCAGGAAGGTGAAGGTGGAGAACAGCTCGCTGCCGGACTTCGTCGAGGCGACCAGCACCCAGAGGACGGGCAGCAGGCAGTAGACGGCGCCGAGGAGCAGCGCGGCCGTGGGGACCAGGGGGAGACGCCGGCGGCCGGGCGCGGCGAGGGACGGGGTGCTCATCGGGAGTCTCCCTGCTTCGTACGGGAGTTGGCCGCCCTGAGGAAGCCGAAGGACAGGGCGAGGGTGGCGAGGGCGATGATGACCGCCTGGGCCGCCGCCGCGTGGATGTCGTTGTTGACGAAGGCGTCCTGGTAGACCTTCATCAGCGGACTCCAGGTGGTGGACAGCGAGTTGGTGAGCGGCTTCAGGGTGGTGGGCTCGCTGAATACCTGGAGCGTCGCGATGATCGAGAAGAAGAAGGTCAGGATCAGGGACGGCGCCACCATCGGGATCTTGATCCGCAGCGCGATCTGGAGCTGCGAGCAGCCGTCGAGCCGCGCGGCCTCGAAGATCTCGGCGGGAATCGCCCGCAGCGAGGTGTAGATCACGATCATGTTGAAGCCGGTGCCACCCCACACCGCGATGTTGGCCAGCGAGAGGTACAGCGGCCCGCCGTCCAGCAGATCGGGCTGCGGCAGCCCCACCGCGTCGAGCACGTACAGGAAGGGGCTGACGTCGGGCAGATAGAGGAAGCCCCACATCAGCGCGGCGATGACCCCGGGGATCGCGTACGGCAGGAAGATCGCCAGCCTGGTGAAGCCGCGCAGCCGGAGCCCGTCGGTGTCCAGCAGCAGGGCGAAGAGCAGGGCGAGACCGAGCATCACCGGGACGACGATCGCGCCGTAGCCGAGGATGCGCAGCGCTCCGTGCAGCAGCTCCGAGTCGGAGAGGGCGTCGGTGTAGTTGGAGAGCCCGGCCCAGATCTCGTCGCGGGCGCCCTTGCCGAGACCGAGCCCCTTCACCTCGGTCCGGCGGAAGCTGAGGTACACGGCGTAGCCGATGGGCAGGGCGAAGAAGAGCAGGAACAGGACGGTGGCGGGGACCAGGAAGGCGTACGGGGCGCTCTTGACCCCGTACGCCTTCCCGCGGGGTGTACGCGTCACTCCGAGACTCCGAAGCCCTGCTTCTTCAGGTCCGTGACGGTGGCGTCCTGCATGGCGGACAGCGCGGCGCCGAAGTCCGACTTGTTCTTGGCCGCGGCGGCGAAGTTGTCCTTGAAGGCGCTGTACGCGACGTTGACGTTCGGGCCCCAGGCGGCCGGTGCGGTGCCCTGGGCGATCGTGGCGGCCTCGGTGTAGAAGTCGGGCTGGTTCGAGAAGTAGTCCGGCGCCTTCGCGAGCGCGCCGCCGGTCTGGGCGGCCGTAGCGGCGGGGTAGATGCCGCCCTCCTTCACCAGTGCGGCGAGGGCCGTGGGATCGGTGTTCAGCCACTTCGCGAAGGCGGCGGCGGCCTTCTTGTCCTTCGAGTCGTTGGTGACCGCCGTGGAGGAACCGCCCCAGCTGCCGGTGACGTTCTCGCCCGCCTTCCACTGGGGGAGCGGGGCCATCGCCCACTTGCCCTTGGTCTCGGGCGCCGCCGTGGTCAGGGTGCCCGGCGCCCAGACGGCGCTGACCCAGGCGACCTGCTTTCCGGTGTTGAGCGCCTTGTTCCAGGCCGGGGTGTACATCGGCTGGTTGTCGATGGCCCCCTCCTCGACGAGGCCGCCCCAGAAGTCGGCGACCTTCCGCGTGGCCGGGTCGTCGATGGCGACCTTCCACTTGTCGCCGCCCGTGGTCCACCACTTCGCGCCCGCCTGCTGGGCGAGGCCCGCGAAGAGGCCCGAGTCGTTGGAGGAGAAGGTGGTGAGGTCCTTGTCCGGCGCCTTCTTCTTCAGCGCGCGGGCGGTCTCGGCGAACTCGTCCCAGGTGGTGGGCACGGTCAGGCCGTACTGCTCGAAGAGGTCCTCGCGGTAGTAGAACATCAGCGGGCCGGAGTCCTGCGGCAGGGCGTACAGGGCGTCCGAGCCGAGCGTCGTCTGCTGCCAGATCCCGTCGGCGAACTCGCTCTTCGCGTCCCCCGCCTCCTCGGATATGTCGGCGAGGACATCGTTGGAGACCAGGGTGGGGAGTGCCTGGTACTCGGCCTGGACCAGGTCGGGGGCCTTGTGGGCCTTCGCCGCCGTGATGATCTTGGTGACCAGGTCGTCACCGGACGCCTGCTTCTTCACCGTGACGGTGATGCCGGCCTCCTTGCCCGGGCCCTTGTTCCAGATGTCCGCGACCTTGTCCATGCCGGGCGCCCACGCCCAGTAGGTCAGCGACGCGGGCCCGGAGGAGGCCGGCTCGTCGCCGCCGTCGTCCGAGCCGCACCCGGAGAGCAGGGCGGTGGCGGCGAGTGCGGCGGCTGTGGACACCGCGACGGTGCGGTACTTCATGGTTTCTCCCCTGACGAGACGAACAGACCCTCGGCGGACCGGCCGGAAAGGCGCTGTGAGCGTTCACAGTAGAGAAACGAAACCGACACTTGTCAATGGTTGTTGCTGTGCGGTTATGTTGGCCCTGCGCCGCCGAGAGTGTGTGTGCACGTTCCCAGAAGTTGTCCGAAAGAGCCAGGAGCTGTCCATGCCGCACTCAGAACCCACGCCGTACCCGGTCGGTCTGCACAAGCTGGCCTTCGGCGGCGACTACAACCCCGAGCAGTGGCCCGAAGAGGTCTGGCACGAGGACGTACGCCTGATGCGGGAAGCCGGCGTGACCATGGTCAGCGTCGGGATCTTCTCCTGGGCGCTGCTGGAGCCCGAACCGGGCACCTACGACTTCAGCTGGCTCGACCGGCTCCTGGACCTGCTGCACGTCAACGGCGTCCGCGCCGACCTCGGAACCCCCACCGTCGCACCGCCCGCCTGGTTCTACCGCGCCCACCCCGAGGCGCTCCCGCTCAGCCGCGACGGGGTGCGCCTCGCCTTCGGATCACGCGGCGCGATCTGCCACAGCTCGGCCCCCTACCGCGCGGCGGCGGCGAACATCACCGAGCAGCTCGCCCGCCGCTATGCCAACCACCCCGCCCTCGCGATGTGGCACGTCCACAACGAGTACGGCGTCCCCGTCAGCGCCTGCTACTGCGACAACTGCGCCGCCCACTTCCGCCGCTGGCTCACCGCCCGGCACGGCTCGGTCGACGCGGTCAACGAGGCATGGGGGACCGCCTTCTGGGGCCAGCGCTACCGCACCCTCGACGACATCGACCCGCCCCGCACCACCCCGACCGTCGGCAACCCCGCCCAGCAGCTCGACTACGCCCGCTTCGCCGACGCCACCATGCGGGAGAACTTCACCGCCGAACGCGACATCCTGCACCGGCTCGCCCCCGGCATTCCCGTCACCACCAACTTCATGACCGCCCTCAGCCAGTGCGACTCCGTCGACTACTGGGCCTGGGGCCGCGAGGTCGACCTCGTCACCAACGACCACTACCTGATCACCGACGGCCGCCGCACCCACGTCAACCTCGCGATGGCCGCCGACCTCACCCGCTCGGTCGCGGGCGGCGCACCCTGGCTGCTCCTGGAGCACTCCACGAGCGGCGTCAACTGGCAGCCCCGCAACCCCGCCAAGCGCCCCGGCGAGATGGCCCGCAACAGCCTCGCCCACGTCGCCCGGGGATCCGAGGGCGCGATGTTCTTCCAGTGGCGGCAGTCCCGGCGCGGCGCCGAGAAGTTCCACTCCGCGATGGTCCCGCACGCCGGAACCGACTCACGGATCTGGCGGGAGGTGAGCGCGCTCGGCGCCGGGCTCGGCCTGCTGGAGGATGTCCGCTCCACCCGGACCGTCGCCGACGTGGCGATGCTGTGGGACTGGGAGTCCTGGTGGGCGCAGCGCCTGGAGTGGCGCCCGAGCGAGGAGCACGACGCCCGCGAGCGCGCCGACACGTTCTACGCCTCGCTCTACGACCAGCACCTCACGGTCGACTTCGCCCACCCGGACTCCGACCTCTCCCGCTACCCGCTGGTCGTCGTCCCCGCCCTCTACCTCACCACCGAGGAGAGCGGCCGCAATCTGCGCCGGTACGTCGAGAACGGCGGCACCCTCGTCGTCTCGTACTTCTCCGGCATCGTCGACACCGACGACGCGGTGCATCCCGGCCCCTATCCGGGCGCGCTCCGTGACGTCCTCGGCCTGACCGTCGAGGAGTTTTCCCCGCTCGGCGAGGGCGGCACGGTCCGCCTCATCACCCCCGAGGGCGCCCCGGAGGGCCCGGAGCTGACCGGCGACGTCTGGTCGGACGTGGTGATCCCGCGCGGCGCCGAGACCGTCTGGGCGTACGCCGACGGCATCCCGGCCGGCCGCCCCGCCGTGACCCGTAACCGGCTCGGCGAGGGCACCGCCTGGTACCTCTCCACCCGGCTCTCCGGCCCCGCCCTGGACACCGTCCTGACCCGCGCCGCCGCCGACGCCGGCATCGAACCGCGCACGAACCTGCCGTACGACGTCGAGGTGGTGCGCCGCACCGGCGCCACCGGCAGCTACCTCTTCGTGATCAACCACTCGGACGCCGACGCCGGGGTGGCGCTGGACGCCCCCGGCACCGAACTCCTCACCGGCGAGCCCGCCGTGGACAAGCTCGCCGTTCCGGCGGGGGCGGTCCGCGTCGTACGGCTCGACGGCTGAGGCCCCCCGCTCACCCCGCACAACGGTCGAAGGGACATCGACGATGTACGGAACGATGCACACCCGCGCGAAAGCGGCCGGGACGGTGGCCGCACTGTCCGGCCTCGTGTTCGCCGCACTCCCCGCCCAGGCCGCCCACGCGGCCACCACCCCCGTCAACACCGGTTTCGAGTCGGGCGCCACCGGCTGGTCGACGTACTCGGCCGGCGGGCAGGACGCCGCCTCCTTCACCGAGGCGGGCGGCCACGGCGGCAGCACCCGGCTCAGCCACTGGTCGGCCTCGGCGTACAAGGTCGAGACCTACCAGTACCTGAGCGGCCTCACCGACGGCACGTACACCCTGAGCGCCTGGGTCCGCTCCGGCGGCGGCCAGAACAGCGCCTACATCGCCCTGCGCAACTGCGGCGCCGCCGAGCAGCGCACCGACCTGCCGCCGACCGCGAACGGCGACTGGGTCCGGCTGGTCACCTCCGTCAAGGTGACCGGCGGGGCCTGCACGATCAGCCTCAACTCCGACGCGCACGCGGGGGAGTGGGCCAACTTCGACGACATCACCTTCACCCCGGGGTCCACCGGACTGAGCATCCGGGGCGGTGACCTGTCCACCCTCCCGAAGAACGAGGCGCACGGCGCGACGTACAGCGACGCGAGTGGCAGGGCCGGGGACGCCATGAGCATCCTCAAGAGCTCCGGGATGAACTACGTACGCCTCAAGGTCTGGGTGGACCCGGCCGACGGCTACAACGACAAGGCCCGTGTCCTGGCCATGGCCAAGCGTGCCAAGGCCCTCGGCATGAAGACGCTCGTCGACTTCCACTACTCCGACGCCTGGGCCGACCCCGGCAAGCAGAACAAGCCCGCGGCCTGGGCGGGCCACAGCTACGCGCGGCTCCGCACGGACGTCTACAACCACACCTACGACGTACTGAACGCCCTCAAGGCCCAGGGCACCACCGCCGACATGGTGCAGATCGGCAACGAGATCAACGGCGGGATGCTCTGGCCGGAGGGCTCCACCGACAACTGGCCCCAGCTGGCCGGGCTCCTCACCTCGGGCGCGGACGCCGCGAAGGCGGTCTCCTCCACCACGAAGGTGGCGCTGCACCTCGCCGAAGGCGGCGACAACGAGGGCACCCGCTGGTGGTTCGACAACGCGGTGGCGCGGAAGGTGCCCTTCGACGTCATAGCCCTCTCCTACTACGGCTACTGGCACGGCTCCCTGACCGAGCTCCAGACCAACCTGGACGACGCCGCCTCCCGCTACGGGAAGCCGGTGATGGTCGCCGAGACCGCCTACGCCCATACGCTCGCGGACGACGACGGCCTGGAGAACAACGTCGCCACCGCCGGCCAGCTGGTCCCCGGCTACCCCGCGACCCCGGCCGGCCAGGCGGCGAACCTCCGGGACGTCATGAACGTCGTCGAGGCCGTCCCGAACGGCCGGGGACTCGGCGCCGTCTACTGGGAGCCGGCCTGGACCGCCGTCACCGGCAGCGGCTGGGACCCGGCCGACCCGGCGTCGGGCAACGCCTGGGAGAACCAGGCGGTGTTCGACTACGACGGCGGGCTGCTCCCGGCGGCGAAGTGGTTCTCCCACCGCTGACGGCTACAGCGGCGCGCCGTGCCACTTCCACGAGGTGACGCGGTCGCGGCCCGGCAGATCCGCGCGGCCGGTGGACCACAGCAGGACGGTCCACCGGTCGTCGTCGTCCGGGGCGTCGGGGAAGAGCCGGGCCAGCACCCGGTCGCAGAGGTCCCGGGGCGGGGTCCAGGAGAGCGACAGCCCGGCGGCGACATCGTGGGTGTGCACCAGGGTCTCGACCACACCCATCGCGGCGAAGCCCTCCGGGTCGGAGACGCCGTACGAGTGGTAGGAACGCAGGTCGGGGGAGGCTGTCCGCACCATCGCGGCCAGCAGAGCGCCACTGGCCTCCAGCGTCTGGAGCAGCCCGGCGGTCCCCGCCTCCGGGTCCGCGAAGACCGCGTTCCAGGGGCCGCCCTCGCGCTCCGGCGCCCAGCGGTAGGGGACCTCGCTCTCCAACGGGGGCTTACGCGGACCGAGCTGGACGGCGTAAGCGAAGAGGTCGTCGCTCAGATGCTCCACGGTCTCCCAGCAGTCCCACGTCAACGACCCGGCGGGGACACGCCAGTCGTCCTTCGGTGACCCCGCGAGGGCGTCGGCCGCCAGCCGCACCGCCAGCGTCACGTCATCGGCGGTGACCGGCAGCCGGGTCCCGCTCAGCGCCGCGCGCTCGGCCGCGCCGCACTCCACGCAGAACTCGTTGCCCTCCGGGTCGGCCAGGGTCGCCCAGCCCCGCCCGTTCGGCTTGCGGTGGTCGGCGACCAGGGTGGCGCCGAGCGCGAGCAGCCGCTCCACTTCCTCGTCGCGGGTGCGGTGCTCGGGCCGGACGTCGAGATGGACCCGGTTCTTGGTGCCCTTGGGTTCCGGCACCGTGACGAAGAGCAGCGCCGCCCCGGGCGCCTCCACGAGCGCCTCGGGATCACCGGGCGCGTCGTCGTCGGACACGGGCGAACCGAGCACCTCGGCCCAGAAGAGGGCAAGTTCGTAGGCGTCGGCGCAGTCGATGGTGATGTGCTGTACGAGCGAAGTCATGGCCGCCACTGTCGCCCCTGAACCGCACCAAGGTCCAGCGGATTGAAATGGCGACAGGTCATTGGGAAGTTGAAGACGGAATGCCGGTCGGTATAACCGATTTGAGCGTCCACGACCTCCCAATGACCCATGCCCGACTACCGGGAGGCCGGCATGGGGCGCGGGTCGTAGAAGGACTCCTGCAGGTAGGCGGTCTCGTGCGGTTGGTAGGGCTCCTCCAGGTAGGCGGTCTCGTCCTCGTCGAGTTCGACGTCCACCGCGGCGACCGCGTCGGCCAGTTGTGCCGGCTTGGTGACCCCGACGATGGGCGCGGTCACCGCCGGGTTACGCATGACCCAGGCCAGGGCGACCTGGGCCGGGGACAGGCCCCGCTTGCCCGCGATCTCGTGGACGCGCTCGGCCACCGCCTGGTCCCCGTCGCGGTAGAGGATCTTGCCGCCTTCGTCGGTCCCGGCACGCGCCGTGGCGGTGTGCTGGACCCGCGTCAGTCTGCCCCGCGCCAGCGGGCTCCACGGGATCACGCCGATGCCCTGGTCGGCGCAGAGCGGGAGCATCTCCCGCTCCGCTTCCCGGTGGATGAGGTTGTAGTGGTCCTGCATCGACACGAACCGGGTCCAGCCGTTCAGATCTGCCAGGTAGAGAGCCTTGGCGAACTGCCAGGCGTACATGGAGGAGGCTCCGATGTGGCGGACCTTCCCGGACTTGACCGCGTCGTGCAGCGCCTCGAGGGTTTCCTCGATCGGGGTGTCGTAGTCCCAGCGGTGGATCTGGTACAGGTCGATGTAGTCGGTCCCCAGTCGCTTCAGGGAGGCGTCGAGCTCGGCGAAGATCGCCTTGCGGGACAGCCCGGCGCCGTTCGGACCGGGGCGCATCCGCATCCAGACCTTGGTGGCGAGAACGACCTCCTCGCGCCGGGTGAAGTCCTTGACCGCCTGGCCGACGATCTCCTCGCTGCTTCCGGCGCTGTACCCATTGGCCGTGTCGAGGAAGTTGACGCCGCCCTCGATCGCCTGCCTGATGATGTCCCGACTGGCGTCCGCGCCCAGCGACCAGGGCTCGCCGCCCCGGTCCGGCTCGCCGAAGCTCATGCAGCCGAGGGCGATGGCGGAGACTTCCAGTCCGGTTCTTCCGAGCTTGATGTATCGCATGCGCCGAACCTAGGAGCTGGAGTGCGTTCCAACGCAAACGTCTCGGTCCGGAATCCGGAGGCGTGGGGCATGTGTGTCCTGGCGGTTCCGACTCAGGGCTCCTGTGCCCGCCCCAGTGCGTCGCCGACGGCCGAGCAGCCTGGGCCAGGGCATCCGGAGCGGCGGCCGCACGCTCAGGTGCCACCGGTGTTCCGGAGCACGGGTCGCCCGGACAAGTCCTAGTGCCGCCTCAGGCAGCGCACGGGCTCACCGGTCAGGCCTGAGTGTCCTGTGGCTTGACGTCGACCTCGCGCAGGCTCTGGTCCGTGCGCTCGGTGCGTGCCTCGGTGCGGTGCCCCCGGGCGATGTAGTCGCGCACGACCGCTTCAACGGCATCCTGAGGGGATCCAACCCCTGCCAGGACCATCACTTCCACCACCAGTTCGGCGTCGAGGCGGATGTTGACCTTGGCCATGGGTGGCCCCCTTCGTCGGCCCGCGACCGTATCAGCCGTCGCGCCTCCGGTCAGGCGCTCGGCCGGAGCGCCGTTCCGGAGCCGCGGGTACGCATCGACACGGCCATGATCAGGGCCACGAACCAGAACAGGCCCGTGACGGCGCCGATCAGGCTGACCAGGTGCTGGCGGCTGAGGCATGGCGGGATTGTGCACGATCGCATCAACCTGAGGGTATGGCTGGCACACGACGCCGTGTGCCATGGTTGCGGGTATGGCTTGGCAGTCTGGGAGCCCAGAACTCTGGGCATTTCTCGAGTCCCTGCACCGCGGCGAGATCTTGTCCGGCACCGTTGTGGCGATCGAACGGTTCGGGGTCTTCGTGGCCTTGGACGACGGGCCTGAACACCCCACCCTGCCCGGTGCCGGGTTCCTCGGCATCCCCGAACTGTCCTGGCGGCGCTTTGATGATCCCACCGATGTTGTTCAGGTAGGGCAGCGTGTCTCGTGCGAGTTCATGGGGTCCGACACCCACAACGCTGAGGCCAGACTTTCTTTGAAGGCTCTGGAGCCCGACCCACTCCAGGCTTTCGCCGGGCGCACGGTGGTGGGCCAGAAATTCCGCGGGACGGTTGAGAAGGTTGTTCCCATCGGGGCCTTCGTCGACCTCGGGGATGGGATCCTCGGGCTGATCCCCTTCAGAGAGATCGACGGCCGCCCTGCGGCGAGTCCGGCAGAAGACTTCGAGGTCGGAGAGCAGATCGCCGTCGTCGTCGCGGAGATCGAGCTGCCGAAGCGCCGGGTGTTCCTCTCCAGGCCAGAGAGTAGCCAGTACGCAGGTGTCGTACTGCCCACGTGACGGCCGCCCTGCCCGAATCGTTGAGGTGAGCATGGGGCGGGGCGATCTAACGGATGCCGAGTGGGCACGGCTGCGGCCGATCCTGCCGGTCAGCAGCGGGCGTTGTGGCAGGTGATCGACGGGATTCTGCACCGAGTGCGGACCGGGGTGCAGTGGCGTGATCTGCCCGAGAGGTTCGGACCGTGGAAGACCGTCTATGAACGCCACCGTTTGTGGTCGGCCGACGGGACTTGGGAGCATCTGCTCCAGCAGGTCCAGGCCGAGACCGACGCGGTCGGGGAGATCGACTGGGACGTCTCTGTCGACTCCACCGTGGTGCGTGCGCATCAGCATGCGGCCGGCGCCCGCAGCGCCCTGCCGCCAGCCCTCGCTTCAAAGGGGGACGCAAAGGCAGAACACCAGAACGAGGCGACATGTCAGAGCCTTCGCGGCCGCCTGGTGGAGGTGCTGCTGGAGACGAGGGCTTGGGCCGCTCGCGGGGCGGTTTCAGCAGCAAGATCCACCTGAGCGCGGATGGCCGCTGCCGTCCACTGTCCCTGGTCGTCACGCCAGGGCAGCGGGACTGTACCCAGTTCGAATCGGTGCTGGAGAAGATCCGGGTCCCCCGTCTCGGGGCGGGCAGGCCCCGCAAGAAGCCGGACAGCCTCGCTGCGGACAAGGCATACAGCAACGGCCCTGTCCGCGACTACTTGCGGCGCCGCGGCGTCCGGCACACGATCCCGGAGAAGGCTGACAGCCAGGCCGCCCGCCTACGTAAGGGTTCAGGAGGCGGGCGGCCGCCCGCGTGCAACGAAGAGCGGTACAAGAAGCGCGACACCCTCGAGCGGGCCATCAACAAGCTCAAGCACGCCAGAGCCGTCGCCACTCGATACGACAAGCGCGGCTACGTCTTCCTCGGCACCGTCACCGCAGCAGCCCTCGTTATCTGGCTCCGCACGTGATCGCCCGGAAAATTCCTAGCCGGTGGCGTCGCTCATGTCCAGCACCTCCGCTGAATCGGGCGGCTGGATGTCCAGTGGCTCGTCGAAATCACTGAACGACGTGGTGGTGAGCTGCTTTCCGCCCTCACCGCCCTTGTACACGGCCTTCAGGAGGTACGGCTCGCCCTCGGTGGCGACGTAGAAGGTGTACGTGCCCCCCTTGTCCGACGGATCGGTCACCTTCAGCCCGAGCGCCTCCCGGCCGTCGATGCGGGTGGACTCGCCCTTCGTGACCGTGCCGAAGGACTCGAACGGCCGGGTGCACTGGGACAGCCCGCCGCCCGGCTTCGCCTCGGCGACGGGAACCTTCGCCCATTTACCCGGCCCGGCGGTGTCGAGGTCGTTGCCGCTCCACGTCTCCAGGTACGCCTTGTCCGGGCGGACGTAGTCCGTCTCGCCGATCCGGATCTGTTCCAGGGTGCCGCTGCGGGAGTAGGTGTTCTTCACCTGGCACCGGCTCTTCAGATCGGTGGTCATGCGCCATGTCACCGTGTCGTCGCCGACCTTGTTGGTGATCTTGATGGTGAGGGATTTCAGTTCGCCCATCCGGGCGTTGGCCGCGTCGAGCATGGCGTCCGCCGGCTTCTGAGCGGCCTCGTCACCATCGCCTCCGCATCCGGCGAGCGCGGCCCCGGTCAGCAGACACGTCAGTGTCATCGCCGTCGTCCTGTGTATCGCTCGCATCGGGCCCCCACCGCTCCACCACGTGCACGATCACGGTCATGATCGGTAGTGGGAGCCTAGCAACGGCTTCCTGAGAGCCTGCCCGGTGTCGGTCAGACGGCGCCGAACGCGCCTGCCTTGACGCCGGCCACGAAGGAGGCGAAGGAGGCGGCGGGCAGGTCCAGGACGGGGCCGACCGGGTTCTTGGAGTCGCGGACGGGGACGATCCCGTGGGGGGCGGCGAGGTTGGCGGCGACCTCGACGCAGTTGCCGCCGTTTGAGCTGTGGGAGGACTTGCGCCAGCGGGGCTCGACGGTCACGGAAACGTCCCTTTCATACCCTGGATCATGGCTACGGAAGCCGCCTGCGACAACGCTTCGGCCTGCAGATGATGGTAGGCGGTCAGCATGGAGAGGACGTACGTGGTTTCCCGGTCCACGTGCCCCTGCGCCTGGGACTCGGCGTAGCTCACCATGCTGCGGTCAGCCATGGTGAGCAAGTTGACCGGCAGGTTGAACGCTCGCCTCGCGCCGACGTCGAAGGGCGAGACCTGCAGCACGGTATTGGGGAGGGCGGCGAACTCTGCCAATCGCTGCAGTTGCGGGGCCATGACCTCGGCGCCACCGACCTGATGCCGAATGCAACTCTCATCCATCACCACGAGCATCATCGGCGGTCGGCGCCGCGCCAGCACAGTCTGGCGCTCCGCGAGGAACGCGACCCGCTCGTCGGCTTGTTCGGTGGTGCTGGCGCCGCGTTGAACCTCTCCCTGGGCCAACGCCCGTGCGTACTGCGGCGTCTGCAGAAGCCCGGGAACGAGCCCGATCTCGAACAGGCGGATCTCGACCGCGCGTCCTTCGTAGCCCACATACTCGGGGAAGCCCTCCAGCAGGGACCCGTTCCGGAGTTCGGCCCACTCGCGCTCGAAGGCGTCCTTCGTTCCTGCGATACCGAAGGCGAGATCAGTACTGCGCGAGAAACGCAGAGTTGGAACCTTGCGGCCGGTTTCGACCGCGGAGATATGCGTACTCGAATACTCCGTGCGTGCCGCGAGGTCTTCCTGCTTCCACCCACGGGCTTCGCGTGACCTGCGTAACCGCGCGCCGTAAGCGGCTTGCGGGCTGCTCTCGGGGTTCAGCTCCTTGCGGTTCAAAGGGCTTCTCCCAACCTTCCGCTCGCGAATGACATGTTGAAGACGAGCTGACTCTAGGCCACGCTGAGCCGCCTTGGTAGTGGAATGACTACGGAGTGGAGTCGCGATGGCTGGGACATACGTTCCCGTAAGCGAGCAGGAACCCCCACAACCCCCGCCCCCCGGCACCCTCGTCGTGGACACCGTCCGTGACGACCGGGTAGGGGAGTTCCGAGGAGTTGCCGGCCCCTACTGGTCACTGCGCCCGGCTCAGGGCGGCGCCGAATGGGAGGCGGACCCGGCGTACGTGCGGCTCGCGACTCCGATAGAGCGGCTCCGCGCGGAGAACTCGCGGTGCAACGCCAGGAGCGAAGGGCGTTACCTGTGAACCGTCAGGATGACGACTTGTGTGGCTCGTTCCCGCTGAAGGCGCCGGAGCCCGTGCCCGGGTGTCCTGGGTGCGACCGTCTCGTGTGCGCGGAGAAGCTGGCCGACAAGGAGGCCGACCCGTCCAGGGCGACGGATGAGCGCGTCAGGCTCCGTATCCATCTGGAGGGGGAACACGGCGTCGAGAACCAGTTCGGCCAGGTAGGGGGCCGGGTCTTCCCGCAGCGCCTGGCTGGCCTGCCTAGTCCAGCGCCGCGCACACCGTGATCGGTGCCAGGATGAGGACGGCTGTGCCGAACCGCCTGCCGAGACGGTCACCACGCCGCAGTGGCAGGATCACGTCCACCAACAGGACCAGCAGGAGCACGAGCAGCCCGGCCACCGTCAGCATGAACATCGCAGAGCCCGCGTAATCAAGGGTGGTGTACTCGCAGTCGGCATGCCCGGGGCGGCCCACGTCCTTCGTGCTCCGGCAGCTCATCGGCAGGTACTCGGTCAGCAGCCATCACGCGCGGTCGAGCGGAATCATCGCCGGTACGCCGAGAGCGAGGTTCACCAGTCCAGGTCCCCAGAGACCGCCTCCCGGCCGCCTGCCCCGGCCGGTGTCCACGGCGCTCCCCGCCACGGCCTCGCCCCCTTCCCGTCTCTCGTCGCCAGGAGAGATGCACCGGGCCCACCCGGCGGTTCCGTGCCCGCCCACGGCCGGTCAGCCGCTGACACACGGGATGCGAACCGACGACCACCGGTGACGCCTTCCACGGAGCTACGCCCGGCTGAGGTCCCCCCGGGTGCCGGACTCCGGCACGCGGCCGGGGCGGCCGGCCTCCGCCCACCGCACCGCCGGCCCCATGGCGTACCCGGCGGCGACGAAGAGCCCGCCGAGCAGCAGCCAGCCGGGGACTCCCCAGGTCACCACGAGTGCGGTGACCAGTACCGGGCCGAGGGTGCGCGCCACGGCCACACCGGTGCCGAAGAAGCCCTGGTACTGGCCGATCTGGTGGGGCGGGGCGAGATCGAAACCGATCTGCCAGGATCCGGCCGACTGCTTCATCTCCCCGATGACCTGGAGCGTCGCACCGGCGGTGAGCACCGCCACGGTGGCCCAGACCGGCAGGCGGGCCGCCGAGAGGGCGAAGACGGCGCACGAGGCGAGAAGGATGACGCCCGCGCGGCGCACGGTCTGTCCGGCCGAGCGCAGACCGGTGACCCTGCGTGCGGTGCGCACCTGGAAGAGCATCACGGCAACGGTGTTGAGGACGAAGAGCCCGGAGGCCAGCCAGGTCAGTCCGGGGAAACGGGTGGCGATCCACAGGGGGATGGCGAGGCTGAGCAGCGGCAGCCTGAGCAGCAGGACCGTGTTGACGAGGGTGACGACGGCATAGGGGCGGTCACGCAGTACGGCGAGGCGTGGTTCGTCGTCCGTACGCCGGGGCGTGCCCCGTACGACGGGTAGTCGCAGCAGGATCAGCGCGCCGGCCAGGAAGCTCAGCGCGTCGAGAGCGAAGACGGCCAGATAGGCGGGGCGGGTCCCGATGCTCAGGGCCAGACCACCCAGCGCCGCGCCCAGCGCCAGGCCCGCGTTGAGCGTGGACTGCATGTGGGCGAGGACGCCGGTCCGCTCGGCGGGCGTGACGAGGCCCGCGAGGAGGGCCTGGCGGACCGCCGCCAGACCGGACTGGGCGGTCGCGTACAGGCAGGCGACCAGCAGGAACGGCACGAACGAGCGAATGACCAGGAACGAGGCGACGAACGCCGCGGTGGCCAGGGCGAGCAGGACCGCGAGCGTGCGCGGCCCACGCCGGTCCGCGAGGTGGCCCAGGGGGACTCCGGCCAGGGAGCCGATGGCCCAGGCGACGGTCAGGCCGAGGCCGAGGCGCGCAGGAGAGAGGCCGACGATCTGGGTGAAGTAGAGCGCCGAGCAGGTGTAGTACATGCCGTCGCCGATGGAGTTGCTCAGCTGGGCGGCGGCCAGCGTCCGAGGCGCGCCCGGGGGCGGTGACAACCGTATGGACACAGAACTCCCTGGCCGAAGTGGCCCGGGGGCCGCTCACCGTCGCTGGCCCGGCAACCCTAGGTAGGGGGCGTCCTGGGAACACGGGCCAATCGTGGGTGGTCAGGGCGGGCCACTTCCCGGACCGGAACCGGCGGGGCCCGGCGACCTGCACGCCGGAGGGGCGGGACGCGCGATGCGTCCCGCCCCACCTGACCGTCGTACGCCCCTACTTCACCGGCGTGAAGTCACGCGCCCCGATGAACTCGGGCCGGCGGATCGGAGCCGCGAAGGGCTCCTGCGCCGTGTTGTCCACGCTGTTGAAGACGATGAAGACGTTGCTGCGCGCGTACGGGGTGATGTTGTCGCCCGACCCGTGCATCGCGTTGCAGTCGAACCAGGTCGCCGAGCCGGCCTTGCCGGTGAAGAGCTTGATGCCGTGGCGGTCGGCCATCTTGGTCAGCACTTCGTCGGACGGGATGCCGGCGTCCTGCATCTGCAGGGACTTCTTGTAGTTGTCCTTCGGCGTCTCGCCCGCGCAGCCTACGAACGACTTGTGCGAGCCGGGCATGATCATCAGCCCGCCGTTGGTGTCGTAGTTCTCGGTCAGCGCGATCGAGACCGACACGGTCCGCATGTTCGGCAGACCGTCCTCGGCGTGCCAGGTCTCGAAGTCCGAGTGCCAGTAGAAGCCCGAGGCGCCGAAGCCCGGCTTGACGTTGATCCTCGACTGGTGGACGTACACGTCGGAGCCCAGGATCTGGCGGGCCCGGCCCACCACGCGCTCGTCGCGGACCAGGTTCGCGAAGACCTCGCTGAGCTTGTGGACCTCGAAGACGGACCGCACGCTCTGCGTCTTCGGCTCGATGATCGAGCGTTCGTCGGCGCGGACCCGCGGATCGGCGATCAGCCGGTCCAGCTCCGCGTGGTAGCCGGCCACCTCGTCGGGCGAGATGAGCTGGTCGATGGCGAGGAAGCCGTCGTGCTCGAAGGACTGGAGGTCCTTCGCGGCGATCGGTCCCGGCGCGCCCGGCGCGGACCAGATGACCGGGTCCTGGCGGGGAGTGGTCATCTCGGCGGCGCCGCGCGAGGGGTACAGGTCGGCGCGTACATCGGTGGTCATGGTCAGCCCTCCTCTGTCAGCAGCGGGTATACACCGTTCTCGTCATGGTCCTCCCGTCCGGTGACGGGGGGATTGAAGACGCACACGCAGCGGAAGTCGGTCTTCGGCCGCAGGGTGTGGTGCTCGTGCCCGTTCAGCAGGTACATCGTTCCGGGGGAGATCCAGTGCTTCTCGCCGGTCTCGTCGTTGGTGAGCTCGGCCTCGCCCTCGGTGCACAGAACGGCCTCGATGTGGTTCGCGTACCACATCGACGTCTCCGTGCCCGCGTACAGCACGGTCTCGTGGAGCGAGAAGCCCACCTTCTCCTTGGCGAGCACGATGCGCTTGCTCTCCCAGGTACCTGAAGCGGACTTGATGTGCCGGTCGGTGTTCTCGATGTCACTGAAAGATCGGACGATCACGGTGGGATGGTGCCTTTCTCTTCTGTCCTGCTCTGTGGTGCCTGCGCGGGGTGCGTGCCCCGCTCAGGCGGTCTCGCGGACGGACCGGGCCAGCGTGCGCAGGCCCTCGTCCAGCTCTTCGGGGGTGATGGTCAGCGGCGGCAGCAGCTTCACGACCTCGGACTGCGGGCCGGAGGTCTCCAGCAGCAGGCCCAGCTCGAAGGCGCGCGCGCAGACGGCGGAGGCACGCTCGGGGTCGCTGAACTCCAGGCCCCAGACCAGGCCGCGGCCACGGAACTGCGCGGTCGGCTCCTCGCCGCAGATGGCCAGCATGGTCTGCTCGACCTGCTCGCCGCGGGCCAGGGTCTGCTTCTCCATCTGGCCGTCGGCCCAGTAGGCGTCGAGCGTGGCGGCGGCGGTGACGAAGGCCGGGTTGTTGCCCCGGAACGTGCCGTTGTGCTCGCCCGGCTCCCAGATGTCCAGCTCGCCCTTGAAGAGGCAGAGCGACATGGGCATGCCGTAGCCGCTGATGGACTTCGACAGCGTGACGATGTCCGGGACGATGCCGGCCTCCTCGAAGGAGAAGAAGCCGCCGGTCCGGCCGCAGCCCATCTGGATGTCGTCGACGATCAGGAGCATGTCCTGGCGGTGGCAGAGCTCCTGCAGGGCGCGGAGCCACTCGGCGCGGGCGACATTGATGCCGCCCTCACCCTGCACGGTCTCCACGATCACCGCGGCGGGCTTGTTCAGCCCGGATCCCTGGTCCTCCAGGAGCCGCTCGAACCAGATGAAGTCGGGCACGGTGCCGTCGAAGTAGTTGTCGAACGGCATCGGGGTGCCGTGCACCAGCGGGATGCCGGCTCCGGCGCGCTTGAAGGCGTTGCCGGTCACGGCGAGCGAGCCGAGCGACATGCCGTGGAAGGCGTTGGTGAACGAGACGACGGACTCGCGGCCCTTGACCTTGCGGGCGAGCTTCAGCGCCGCCTCGACGGCGTTGGTGCCGGTCGGGCCGGGGAACATCACCTTGTAGGGCAGGTCGCGCGGGCGCAGGATCACGTTCTCGAAGGTCTCGAGGAACGCCCGTTTGGCCGTCGTGGCCATGTCCAGACCGTGGGTGATGCCGTCACGCTCGATGTAGTCGATCAGCGCGCGTTTCAGCACCGGGTTGTTGTGGCCGTAGTTCAGTGAACCGGCACCGGCGAAGAAGTCGAGGTACGAGTGTCCGTCCTCGTCGGTGAGGCGGGCGCCCTGCGCGCGGTCGAAGACTGCGGGCCAACCGCGGCAGTAGCTGCGTACTTCCGACTCCAGGGTCTCGAAGACACTCAGGGCGGGCGGGGTGATGGTCACAGCGGATCTCCTGCTCGAGGGGGGTGTGACGGGCGGCGGGTCAGGCATGCCCGGGAAAGCCGCGCCCGGGCGGGGCGCGGTGGGGCGCTGAGAGGCCCTAGAACGGACCGATGCGGTAGAGGACCTCCGGCAGGTGCGTCCCCTCGGGGAACAGCGCCCCCTCGAAGAGCACCTCGCGCTCCAGCGGCACGTCGTGCCGCTGCGCGAAGGAGGTGAACAGCCGGTCGGAGGCGGTGTTGTCCGGGGTGACCGTGGTCTCTACCGAGGACAGGCCCTGGTCGGAGGCGACACGGGAGGTCAGTGCGTCCAGCAGCGTGGCCGCCAGTCCCTTGCCCCGGTGGGCCTGGTCGACGGCCACCTGCCAGACGACGAGCGTCTCGGGGCGGTCGGGGCGGATGTATCCGGTCACGAAGGCGATCGGGTCGCCGTTCTCGTCGCGGGCGACCACGGAGGTCGCCGCGAAGTCACGGCACCACAGCAGGTAGCTGTACGAGGAGTTGAGGTCCAGTACCTCGGAGTCGCGGGCTATGCGCCAGATCGCGGCTCCGTCCTCCACTCGCGGGGTGTCGATTCTGAGGAATTCGCTTCGGGCACTTGCAAAATCTGCTGGTGCGGCGGTCATGCGAATTGAATTTACCCAGCAAAAATCAAAATTGCATCGCCCCAGGGGGTTGGGTCAACGGGCCCGTTGTGCTATCACGCGGGCGCGGGCCCGGCCTGACCCAGGGGCGATTTCGCTAGTGTTGTCCGGAATTTACCGGCCATAACGGACGCGATGTGGAGTCGGTCACAACGTTGTAACTCTCCTGAGATCCGTTCGCATTGCGTAGGCCGATCGGGTGAAAACTGTGGCGTTTAGCCTCGAAAAACGGGGGAAGAAGAATGCGGGGAGCTGCTCCCGATAAAGCAGCTCCCCTTTCGCGTCGGTTGAATTGCCGACGTTGCGGGCTTCAATTAATTCAGTTGTTCTGCCAGGTTTCCGTGACGGCTCGGCGGGAAGCATCGGTATCGGTCTTCCGGCCCGCCTCCTCGAGTGCGGCGCCCAGGGCGGCCAGCGAGGACAGCACCGCGTCCCGCGTCGCGTGCACACCGTAGTGATTGACCCGGATCATCTCCTTGGACAGAGACCCGCCGCCGGCGATCAGCGGCAGCGAGGAGTCGGCCGCGAGCGCACGGCCGACCAGCGCCGCCGCGTCGAGGTCCGCCGGCACCCGCAGTGTCGTGGCGACCGGGGCCGCGTCACGGGCATCGTGGACGTACGGCTCCAGCCCGCCGCCGAGCGCAGTCGCACCCGCCCGGGTCGCCGCGGCGGCCGAGGCGTGCCGCGCCATGACCGTGTCCGGGCCGTCCGCCTCGATCCGCTCCAGACACGCGTCGAGCGCCAGCATCTCCAGCTGGGCGGGCGCGTGCGGCAGCGCCTTCCGGCCCCCGTCGATCCAGCGGGCCTTCCAGTCGAGCAGCGAGAGGTACGACTGCCGCGGGGCCTGCGGGTTGGCGGCCATCCGCTCCCATGCCCGCGCGCTCACCGACACCGCGGACACCCCAGCCGGGCCGCCCATGGCCTTCTGCGCGCCGATGACGCACAGGTCCACGCCCCAGTCGTCCACGAGCAGAGGCTCCGCGCCCACCGACGCGACGGCGTCCACCATGAACAGTGCGCCGTGCGCCCGCACGACCTCGCCGATCTCCGCGACCGGGTTGGTGTTGCCGGTCGCCGCCTCCGCGTGCACGAGCGACACGAAGTCGATGGCGGGGTGCTCGGCCAGCGCCTGCTCGACCTGTCCGGCCGTGACCGCCGTGTGGAACGGCACCGGCAGATCGACGACCTCGGCGCCGCAGTCGCGCAGCCAGTCGCCGAAGGTCCGGCCGTACGGACCCGTGACGATGTTCAGCGCGGTCGAGCCGGGCCGGGCGCCGCCCCGGATGCAGCCTTCCAGGGGCAGCAGCGCCTCGCCCTGCATGATGACGACGTCCTGCTCGGTGCCGAGGAGGGCGGCCACCCGCCGCTCGATCGCTGCGAAACGCGCGGGGGTGAGCGGGGCGAGGTCGAGGAACGGGTGTGTCACGGTGCTGCTCTCTTCGGGTCGTCCGGTGCGCGCTCAGCGCCTGGGACGAGGGTACTGACCGCCCTCTGCTTCCTCGCCGGACGGCCTCGTACAGTGCTGTGCATGAGTGATCACGAGGTGGCGCGGGTGCTGCGGATCAAGGGGCAGGTGCTCGTCGGACCCGACGAGGTGAGGGACGGGCTCTGGGCGGTCGACGGGCGGATCACCTACGAGAGGCCGCCGGGCGCCGACGACGCCGTGACCCTCACCGGATGGGTGCTGCCCGGCCTCGTCGACGCGCACTGCCATGTGGGGCTCGGGCACCAGGGGCCCGTCGACGCGGCGACCAGCGAGAAGCAGGCCCTCACCGACCGGGAGGCCGGCACGCTGCTCATCCGCGACGCCGGATCGCCCTCCGACACCCGGTGGGTGGACGACCGCGAGGACCTGCCGAAGATCATCAGGGCGGGGCGGCACATCGCCAGGACGCGTCGTTACATCCGCAACTTCGCCCATGAGATCGAGCCCGGCGACCTCGTCGCCTACGTCGCCCGGGAGGCGCGGCGGGGTGACGGCTGGGTGAAGCTCGTGGGTGACTGGATCGACCGGGACGCCGGTGACCTGGCCGCCTGCTGGCCGCGTGGCGAGGTCGAGGCCGCGATCGCCGAGGCGCACCGGCTCGGCGCCCGGGTCACCGCGCACTGCTTCGCCGAGGACGCGCTGCGGGATCTGGTGGAGGCCGGGATCGACTGCATCGAGCACGCGACGGGGCTGACCGAGGACACCATTCCGCTCTTCGCGGAGCGCGGCGTGGCGATCGTCCCGACCCTGGTCAACATCGCCACCTTCCCGGATCTCGCGGCAGGGGGAGAGGCCCGATTCCCCCGCTGGTCCGCCCACATGCGGCGGCTGCACGCCGACCGGTACGACACCGTGCGAGCGGCGTACGACGCGGGAATCCCGGTCTTCACCGGCACGGACGCGGGCGGCTCGCTCGCCCACGGCCTGATCGCTGACGAGGTGGCCGAACTGGTGAAGGCCGGCATTCCGCCCCTCGACGCGCTCTCCGCCACGGCCTGGGGCGCGCGGCGGTGGCTCGGCCGGCCGGTGCTGGAGGAGGGGGCCCCGGCGGATCTGGTGATGTACGACGAGGACCCCAGGGCGGACGTACGGGTGCTGGCGTCCCCGCGCGCGGTCGTGCTCAACGGACGGGTGATGGGCTGACCGCCCGCCGGCCCCGGAGGACGCCGCGTTGACCGGCGGTGACCCCGGGCCCCGGCTCTCGTTGAACCCTCTCGGTGTGCCGCCCGGGCTGTCCGTCGAGTACGTCCAGGAGGCGTGAAACGGGTGATTCCGAGGAACTCCTGTGCCGTTGGATTCGAATGTGCAAGCGGAAACCCCTCTTTGGAGTGAACTGACGCCAGGTATCCGCCAGTTCACCCTCTGTGCGTAAAGATTCACGGAGTCGAGGCCACCGGTGCCCGCGATGTCCCCCATTGGACGGCTCCGGTGGCTCCATGTCTCTTGTGGGGGTTCCACCATCTTGAACAGCAACACCTTCCGTTCGGCTGCCCTGGCGATCGCCGCAGCTCCCGTCGCACTGCTCGTCGCCGTCCCCGCGCACGCAGCCACCGCGACGGCCCCGGCCACTCCGGACGGAGGCCACGGAAAGGCGAGCGCGGTCGTGCTCCGCGCCGGACTCGACGTCTCGCTCCTCAACAAGTCGGTCCAGGTGCCGCTCAAGACCTCGCTCAACGAGGTCCACGCGCCGGCGAGCGCGGAGAAGACCGCGCTCACCGTCGAGCTCGACGGCGTCGACAAGGGCCGTCCCTTCTCCATGCTGAAGGCCGACGTCGCCACGGCGAATGCCACGGTGGACGCGCACAAGGCGGAGGGGTACAGCAACCTCGCCAGGGCTCGGGTGCACGTGCCGGGGCTGCGGGCGCTCTCGCTGATCGAGATCCAGAAGGTCACGTCCAAGGCCGTGTGCGAGGTGGGCCACAAGCCCGTCGCGGAGTCGAACGTGCTGGGGCACGTGACGGTGCTCGGCAAGAAGACCACGCTCACGTCGGCAGGCACGACGAAGGTCGAGGTGCCCGGCGTCGGCGATGTGACGCTCGACCTGTCGGAGACCGTCACGACCGAGCGGACGGCGGCCGCGACGGCGCTGCGACTGAGGGTCTCCGTGAACCCGTTGAAGCTGAACGTCGCCGAGGTGGAGGGCGAGATCACGCTGGCCGAGGCGACGTGCGAGACGCCCGAGGGCGGCGGTTCGGACAACGGAGGCTCCGACAACGGCGGTTCCGGGAACGGCGGCTCGGAGACCGGGGGCTCCTCCGGCAACGGCGGATCGACGGGCGGCGACAGCGGCGGCACCGGTGGCAAGGAAGAGCCCGTCGACGTGAAGCCCCAGACAGGATCCGACCCGGTCGAGGCCGCTGCGGGCTCCGGCGACCTCGCCGAGACCGGATCCAGCTCCTCGACCCCGTACATCGCGGGTGGAGCCGCCGTCCTGCTGGCGGTCGGAGCGGGCGCCACGGTCCTCGCCCGTAAGCGCGCCCGAGGCTGATCACCCTCCGGCGGGAGCGGTGCCCGCACATCGGAGCACCGCTCTCGCTCGCCCGGAGCACCGCTCTCGCTCAGCCGGAGAACCGTCAGCCGACGGCTCTCCGGGGCAGCCCCTGCAGCGCCAGATCGAGCGCCTGCAGAAACCTGTTGGTCGTCACACGGTCACGTACGGCGAGCCGCAGATACTCACCGCCCAGCCCGGGAAACGTGTCCCCGCGCCGCGCCGCGAATCCGCGTGAGCGCAGCAGCTCCCGTACCTCGCCCGCCCGCTTCAGCCGCAGCAGCACGAACGGCCCGGCGGCCGGCTCCACCACCCGCACCTCGCTGAACTCCGCGAGCCCGGCCAGCAGATGCGCCCGGTCCACCGCGATCCGGTCCGCCGCGTCCGCCGCCTCGACCAGGGCGCGCGGCTCCATGCACGCCTCGGCCGCCGCCAGCGCGGGGGAGGACACCGGCCACAGAGGCTGCGCCTCCTGCAGCAGGGCGATCGTCGCCGGTTCGGCCAGCACATAACCGATCCGCAGCCCCGCCAGCCCCCAGGTCTTCGTCAGGCTCCGCAGCACCACCAGCCCCGGGACGTCGGTACGCCCGCACAGCGCCTCGCGCTCACCCGGTACGGCGTCCATGAACGCCTCGTCGACCACGAGGGTCCGCCCGGGGCGCGCCAGCCGCTCCAGCACCCCCGCGGGATGAAGCACGGACGTCGGGTTGGTCGGGTTGCCGACGACCACCAGGTCCGCGTCCTCCGGCACCGCCGCCGGATCCAGCCGGAAGCCGTCCTCCGGGCGCAGCAGCACCCGCACGACCTCGTGCCCCGCCGCGCGCAGGGCCGCCTCGGGTTCGGTGAACTGCGGATGCACGACGACCGGCCGCCGGGCGGGCAGCGCCCTGGCGATCAGCACGAACGCCTCGGCCGCGCCCGCCGTGAGCAGGACCCTCTCCTCGGGCAGCCCGTGCCGCCCCGCGACCGCCGCCCGTGCCGGCCGCCCGTCCGGGTAGGCGGCCAGCGACACCAGCGACGCGGCTATCCGCTGCCGCAGCCAGTCCGGTGGCGTGTGGGTCCGTACGTTGACGGCCAGGTCGGTCAGATCCAGGCCGCGTACTTCGGCGTCGCCGTGGTGCCGCAGATCGGGCCCGGCGCTCTCGATGTGCTCAGTGGGGGGCAGCATGGCAGCAATGGTGAACGGCTCGGAGCCATTCGTCGATGCCGAGGTGTCCGCCGATGGCCTCCGGCGGGCCACCGCACACGTCGCCGATGCCGACTTCCGCTTGGGCACCAGCAGTTCACCGGCGTCCGCGAGCGCCGCGGCCTCCGCGACCGATCCGGTGGCCACCGCCCTACGGGGCGCCTCCGAAGGGTTGGGCACGGAAACCTCCGCCAGGGCTCCGGCCGTGTACGACCGCACCGGCACCCCCAGGCGCTCCGCCGCGCCGGCGATCCCCGGGTCGTCCGCCCTGGTGTCCAGGGTCGCAAGCTCGACCACGTCACCGGCCGCGAGTCCGGCCTCTCTGAGCGTCCGCCGGATCAGCCCGAGCACCTCCTCGGCCTGGACGTCGCGACGCGCGCCGACACCGACGACGAGCGCGGCTCGGGTCATGACAGAGGGTCCTTCCGGGGGCAGGGCTGGGCGACACGGGTAAGGGCGGCCTGAGGTGCGGGAAGCGGGGTCAATCCGCTAGCAAGGGCCCATGGCGGTATTCGTCGCGCTCGGCGCGTTCCTGATGACCCTGGCGGGCGGCTGGGTCGCGCAGCGCGTCAGCGACCGCCGCCACCTCGTGCTCGGCTTCGCCGGCGGACTGATGCTGGGCGTCGTCGGTCTCGACCTGCTGCCCGAGGCCGTGGAGGCCGCGGGCGGCGTGGTGTTCGGCGTACCCGCCGCCCTGCTGCTGTTCGTGGGCGGCTTCCTGACGGCCCATCTCGTGGAGCGTTCGCTGGCCGTACGCCAGGCGGCACACGGGGCGAGCGAGGAACGGGTGCCCCAGGTCGGGCTGACGGCGGCCGCAGCGATGGTGGGCCACAGCCTGATGGACGGCGTCGCGCTCGGCGCCGCCTTCCAGATCGGCGGCGGCATGGGGGCCGCCGTCGCGCTCGCCGTCATCACCCACGACTTCGCCGACGGCTTCAACACGTACACGCTCACCAGCCTGTACGGGAACGCCCGACGCAAGGCGCTGCTGATGCTCTTCGCGGACGCGCTGGCCCCGATCGTCGGCGCTGCGACGACCCTGCTGTTCACCCTTCCGGAGGAACTGCTCGGCTGTTATCTCGGCTTCTTCGGAGGGGCGCTCCTCTACCTCGCCGCTGCCGAGATCCTCCCCGAGGCGCACCACGACCACCCGGCCCGCTCCACGCTGCTGTGCACGGTCGCGGGAGTGGGTTTCATCTGGCTGGTGGTCGGCGTCGCGGAGTGACACCGCCCCCGGCACCGGCCCACGGCGGCGGAGCGGCGCAACCCCCGGCACCGGCCCGCGCGGGCGGAGCGGCGTCACCCCCGGCACCGCTCCACGAAACGCCGGGCCACCCCGGGCTCCGCCGCCCAGTGCGTGTGCAGATAACTCGCGTGCACACCCTGCTGCACGAAGCCCTCCACCCGGCGCTCCGGCTGATGCAGACCCCAGGCGGGCGTCGCGCCCGCCCCGGGCTCCAGCACCGTCCGGTGGAACTCGTGCCCGCGCAGCCGGGTCCCGGCCACGGCCAGCACGCTGTCGGACACCGCCACCGCCTGCCGGTAGCCGAGCGTCAGCCGCTCGGACATCCGGGCCGAGGCGTCCAGCACCCCGCACATCGGCCGCCCGTCCAGCTCACGCGCCAGATAGAGCAGCCCCGCGCACTCCGCCGCCACGGGAGCACCGGAGAGCGCCAGATCCGTGACCGCCCGGCGCAGCGGCTCGTTCGCGGACAGCTCCGGCCCGTACACCTCGGGGAAGCCGCCGCCGATGACCAGACCCGCCGTGCCCGTGGGCAGCTTCTCGTCGTGCAGCGGGTCGAAGACGGCCACCTCCGCGCCCGCCGCCGTCAGCAGCTCGGCGTGCTCCGCGTAGGCGAAGGTGAACGCCGCGCCGCCCGCCACGGCCACCACCGGCCGGGCCCCCTCCTGGGGGTGGGCCTGCGGCTCCCACGCCTCGTCGGGCAGGGCGGGCGCCGAACGCGCCAGCGCCATCAGCGCGTCCAGGTCGCAGCCCGCACGTACGCGTTCACCCATCGCCCGTACGGCGTCGAGGGCGTCGGCCTGTCGCTCGGCCACCGGGACCAGACCCAGATGGCGTGACGGGGTCGCCACCTGCGGTGCCCGCCGCAGCACCCCGAGCACCGGCAGCCCGGACTCGTCGAGCGCCTCCAGGAGCAGCGCCTCATGGCGGTCCGAGGCCACCTTGTTCAGGATGACGCCGCCGATCCGCACCTCCGGGTCCCAGGAGGCGAAACCGTGCACGAGGGCCGCGACCGACCGTGACTGCGAGGACGCGTCGACGACCAGCACGACGGGAGCCCGCAGCAGCTTGGACACCTGGGCCGTCGAGGCCAGCTCGCCCTGCCCCGAGGCTCCGTCGTACAGCCCCATCACCCCTTCGACGACGGCCAGGTCGCAGCCGCTCGCCCCGTGCGTGAACAGCGGGGCGATCAGACCGGGCCCGCACATGTACGCGTCGAGGTTGCGCCCCGGGCGGCCGGTGGCCAGCGCGTGGTACCCCGGGTCTATGTAGTCGGGCCCCACCTTGTGCGGGGAGACCGCGAGGCCGAGCCCCGCGAAGGCGGCCATCAGGCCCGTGGCGACGGTGGTCTTGCCGCTGCCGGACGCCGGTGCGGCGACGACCAGTCGGGGAACACTCACCACTCGATGCCTCTCTGGCCCTTCTGGCCGGCGTCCATCGGGTGCTTGACCTTCGACATGTCGGTCACCAGGTCGGCGGCCTCGATCAGCTTCTGCGGCGCGTTCCGGCCCGTGATCACCACGTGCTGCGTGCCCGGACGGTCCCGCATCACCTCGACGACCTCGTCGGTGTCGATCCAGCCCCAGTGCATCGGGTAGGCGAACTCGTCGAGCACGTACAGCTTGTACGTCTCGGCGGCCAGGTCACGCTTGACCTGCTCCCAGCCCTCGCGGGCCTTCTCCTCGTTGTCCAGCTGGTTGTCGCGCTGGACCCACGACCACCCCTCGCCCATCTTGTGCCAGTCGACGGTGCCGCCCTCGCCGCTCGCGCCCAGCACCTTCAGCGCGTTCTCCTCGCCGACCTTCCACTTCGCCGACTTCACGAACTGGAACACCCCGATCGGCCAGCCCTGGTTCCAGGCGCGCAGCGCCAGCCCGAAGGCCGCCGTCGACTTGCCCTTGCCGATGCCCGTGTGGACGAACAGCAGCGGGCGGTTACGCCGCTGACGTGTCGTCAGTCCGTCGTCCGGTACCGAAACCGGCTGTCCCTGTGGCATCAAGCGGCCCTTCCCGTAGCAGTGATGTCCTTGACCATCCCGGCGATCGAGTCGGCGCGCAGCTCGTCGAGCGTGACCGCGCTGCCCCCCAGATCCCGTGCGAGCTGTGCGGCGAGCCCGAGGCGTACGATCCCCGACTCGCAGTCCACGACGACCGACGCGGTGCCCTCGGAGGCGTGCAGCCGCCCGGCCCGCGCCGCCAGCGCCACCGGGTCGACGCCCCCGGTCGCCCGGCCGTCCGTCACGACCACGAGCAGCGGCCGGCGCGAAGGATCACGCAGCCGCTCCACCCGCAGCACGTCGTGCGCCCTGAGCAGTCCGGCGGCCAGCGGGGTGCGCCCACCCGTGGGCAGCGTCTCCAGCCGCGCGGCGGCGGCGTCCACCGACGACGTGGGCGGCAGCGCCACCTCGGCGTCCTTGCCCCGGAAGGTGACCAGGCCGACCTTGTCGCGGCGCTGATAGGCGTCCAGCAACAGCGACATCACCGCCCCCTTCACGGCGGCCATCCGCTGCCGGGCCGCCATCGACCCGGAGGCGTCCACGACGAACAGCACGAGATTGCCCTCGCGCCCCTCCCGCGTGGCCTGCCGCAGATCGTCGCGCCGCACGACGAGACCCCGTCCCGAACGCCCGCGCGCCCGCTGGTGCGGCGCCGCCGCCTGTACGGTCGCCGCCAGGTGCAGCTTCGTCAACGCGCCCTCGGGCCGCCGCGAACCGGTGGTCCTGCCGTGCTCCGTACGCGCCCTCGACCGCCGCCCGGCCGCGCCCTCGCCGAGCCCGGGCACGCTGAGCATCTTCGTACGGAACGGCTCGCCGGCCCGCACCGGCTGCTGTTCCCCGGCGCCGCCGCCCGGCGCGGGCGCGTCGCCGCTGCCCGCCTCGTCGCGGCCGGGCGTGTCGTCACCCGGCCCGTCCGGGTCCGTACCGCCGTCGTCGGGGCCGCCGCCCTGCGGGGGCACACCGCCGCCGGGCCCGTCCGGGTCCGGGTCGTCGTCGCCCCCGCCGTCGCCGTCCGCCGCGTCCTGGAGGGCCTCGTCCAGCTTGTCCTCGTCCAGCCCGGGCGCGTCGAACGGGTTGCGCCGGCGCCGGTGGGGGAGCGCCAGGAGCGCGGCCTGCCGTACGTCGTCCTCGACGACCTCCTCACGGCCCGCCCACGCGGCCAGCGCCGTCGCGGTGCGCGCCATGACGATGTCGGCACGCATGCCGTCGACCTCGAACGCCGCGCACGTCGCCGCGATCTGCCGCAGCACGGCGTCGCCGAGCACCACGTGGGGAAGCAGGGCGCGCGCGGCGACGATCCGCTCACGCAACGCGGACTCCTCGTCGGCCCACCGGGCCGCGAAGCCGGCCGGGTCGTCGTCGTAGGCGAGCCTGCGCCGTACGACCTCGACGCGCAGGTCCGTGTCGCGCGAGGCCGCCACCTCGACGGTCAGCCCGAAGCGGTCCAGCAGCTGCGGCCTGAGCTCGCCCTCCTCCGGGTTCATCGTCCCGACCAGCAGGAAGCGCGCCGCGTGACGGACGGAGACACCTTCGCGCTCGACGTACGAAGCGCCCATGGCCGCCGCGTCGAGCAGCAGGTCCACCAGATGGTCATGGAGGAGATTGACCTCGTCGACGTAGAGGATCCCGCGATGGGCGTCGGCGAGGAGTCCCGGCTCGAAGGCCTTCACCCCCTCCGAGAGGGCCCGTTCGATGTCGAGGGCGCCGACCAGCCGGTCCTCCGACGCGCCGACCGGGAGCTCCACGGTCCGCGCCGGACGCGACACGCCCGTACCCGTCTCGTGCGGGCCGTCGGGACACGCCGGATCGGGGGCTCCCGGGTCGCACGAGAAGCGGCACCCCGCCACGACGTCGACCTCGGGCATCAGCGCGGCGAGCGCGCGTACGGCGGTGGACTTGGCGGTGCCCTTCTCGCCGCGGACCAGGACCCCGCCGACGGCGGGACTGACCGCGTTGAGCAGGAGACCCAGCCGCAGGTCGTCCTGTCCGACGATGGCGGTGAAGGGATACGGCGTACTCACAGGGCCTCCTCTGTCGCAACCACAACGTCATGTCCGGGCGCGGGCGGCGCGCCCGGCGGGATGAACGGCAGCCCCTTCGGCGCGCCGGTCTCGATCAGCCGCCACAGCGCGTCCGTGTCCGCGTGTTCCTCGATCAGATCTCCCAGCCGGTCCAGCTGTTCCTCCCGCAACGCCCCGAAGCTCGTGTCCGGCGCCGCGGTGAACCGCCGCCCCGCAGCCCGCGCGACCTCGCCCAGGAACGCCCGCCGGAACGCGTCGCTCTCCAGCGACCCGTGCCAGTGCGTCCCCCAGACCGAACCCACCCGGCACCCGTCGAGGAACGGCTCGCCGCCGCTCACCCCGGCGACCCCGTGATGGATCTCGTAACCCTCCACCGGCTCCCCGAGCGCCGACCCGACGGGCCGTCCCAGGACCTTCTCCCGGCCGAACCGGACGCGTACGGGCAGCAGACCGAGCCCCTCGACGAGACCGGCCCGCGACTCCACGTCGTCCTCGATGCGCTCGCCCAGGACCTGGAACCCTCCGCAGATCCCCAGCACCGGGCGGCCTTCCGCGGCACGCCGGACCAGCGCGTCGGCCAGCCCCCGCTCGCGCAGCCACGCCAGTGCCTTCACGGTGCCCCGCGTCCCGGGCACGATCACGAGGTCCGCGTCGACGAGCTCCTCCGCCCGGTCCACGAACCGCACCACCACACCCGGCTCGGCCGCCAGCGCGTCCACATCGGTGAAGTTCGACATCAGCGGCACCGCGCACACCGCGACCCGCAGCACGTCCTCGCCGTGCGGCGGCGCCACGACGGACTCCCGCACGGTGCCGCGCATCGACACGCGCAGGCCGTCCTCCTCGTCGATACCCAGACCGTGGGCGTAGGGCAGCACTCCGTACGTCGGCCGCCCCGTGAGCCCGAGCAGCATGTCGAGACCGGGCTCCAGCAGTGACACGTCACCGCGGAACTTGTTGACGAGATACCCCGCGACCAGCGACTGGTCCTCGGGGCTCAGCAGCGCCGTCGTGCCGAAGAACGAGGCGAACACGCCGCCCCGGTCGATGTCACCGACCACCAGCACGGGAAAGCGCGCGGCCCGGGCGATGCCCATGTTCACGATGTCCGTGCGCCGCAGATTGATCTCGGCCGGACTGCCCGCCCCCTCGCAGATCACGGCGTCGTACGCGCCCCGCAGCTGCTCCAGACAGTCCACGACCGTCCCCAGCAGCGCTTCCTGGCGGCCGCCGTGATAGCCGTGGGCGCTCATCTCGCCGACCGGCCTGCCCATCAGGACGACCTGGCTCGACCGGTCGCCGCCGGGCTTGAGCAGCACCGGGTTCATCAGCGCCGACGGCTCCACCCGGGCGGCCTGCGCCTGCATCGCCTGGGCGCGGCCGATCTCCGCCCCCTCCCGGGTGACGAACGAGTTCAGCGACATGTTCTGCGCCTTGAACGGCGCGACCTTCACCCCCCGGCGCACCAGCCACCGGCAGATTCCCGCCGTGACGACGCTCTTGCCCGCGTCCGAAGTGGTCCCCGCGACCAGCAGCCCGCCGCTCATCCGACTCTCCGTCCCATGGCCGACCGCCCCGCCGCGCACACGACGAGGGCCAGCACACTCACCCGGCGCGACAGCCGCACCGCGCGTTCGATGTCCGTGACCCGCACGTCCCTTCCGGCCCCGCCGTTGAGCACCGGCCGGTGCTCGACCCGCCCGCCGTACGCGAGGGTGCCGCCGAGCCGTACGCCGAGCGCACCCGCGAACGAGGCCTCCACCGGGCCCGCGTTGGGGCTGGGATGCCGGCCCGCGTCCGCCCGCCAGGCACTGACCGCCTCGCGCGGGCGCCCCCCGGCGGTCACCGCGAGCACGGCGGTGAGCCGGGCGCCGGGCCAGCCGGCGACATCGTCGAGCCGGGCGGACGCCCAGCCGTAGCGCCGGTAGCGGGGCGACTTGTGCCCGACCATGGCGTCGAGAGTGTTGACGGCCCGGAAGGCCACCAGCCCCGGCACTCCGCCGAGAGCACCCCACACCAGGGCCCCCACGACGGCGTCGGAGGTGTTCTCGGCGACGGACTCCACCACGGCGCGGGCGATCTGCTGCCCGTCCAGCGACTGCGGGTCGCGGCCGCACAGATGCGGGAGCCGCTCCCGGGCAAGCTCGATGTCCCCGGCGGCCAGCGCCCCGCCGATGGCGCGGGCCTCACGGCCCAGCGAGGTGCCGCCGACGACGGACCAGGTGGCGGCGGCGGTCAGCGCCACGGCGGCGACGGGACGGTTCCGGACGCCACGCGCGGCCAGCGCGGCGGCGCCCGCGGCACCCCCGGCGCAGACGAGCGTGTGCAGCGCGCCCCAGCCCCGGTGGTCGCGCCACAGGCGGCGCTCGGCGCCCGCAGCCGCACGCCCGAAGGCGGCGACGGGGTGGCCGCGCCGGGGATCACCGAACAGCAGGTCGCCGATCAGACCGGCGGCGGCTCCGTACGCGAAGATGCGGTCGGCTCGCACCGCTCAGCCGGCCGTCGCGCCTCGGAGGACCTTCGTGGCAGGTGGTGCAGCGACCGGCACAGGGCAGCCAGACATGGCGTATGTCCTCACTCAGGGTCCGCGCCCTGGTTCGACGTGACCGGCGACGAGAGTCTCCTGGCTTCCGGATCCGCAGTTCCTCCGGCCTTCCAGCCCGTGGTGACGGGCCGTGACTTCCGTATGGAGGCTGCTCCCCGGTGACAGTGGCGGGACCGCGCCGGATTCGCACCGGCTTCCTCTCCTGTCGCCGTAAGACCGGCCGTCACATGTGTGCCGGTCGGCCTAAATGGCTCCGGCAGTCCACCATGACCCGCGAACGCCCGTCAACCTGCCGCTGACCTGCGAGGCTTCTATGTGCTCAGACGCACACCGGGCCGGACACACGTGGTGTGTCCGGCCCGGGTCGGTGTCCGCGCGGGGCGGTCAGGCGACGATCAGATAGATCCCGTACGCGACGGCCGCCGCGCACAGCCCGAAGCAGGCGTACGCACCGGTGCGCACCAGGCCGTTGGCACCGCCGCCGCCCTGTGCGGTCGGGGTCTGCCTGGCCATGCCCGTGATGCCGAGCGTGAAGAGGCCGACCAGCGCGACGGTGACCACGAGGCTGACGCCGAAGACGGACGCGAGAGCTGCCCAGTCGATGTTCATGCGGATCCGTCCTTACACCGTGGCCGGGTCGGCCGGGGTTCCGGCCGACGTGGCCGGGGCCGAGATGGTGGTCTTGAGCTCCGGTACGACGGTACCGGCGGGGGGCGGGCTGACCGCGGAGATGGCGGTGGTGACGACGCCCGCGGGCTCGGCCTCCGCGTTCACGTTGGTGTGGTCGACCGGCTTGCGGCGCGACAGCAGCCAGATGGCGCCGGAGCCCGCGACGAGGAGGACGGCGACCACGCCGACGCCCCAGGGGCCCTGCTTGGTCAGGAACTCGGCGCCCGCGCCCATCAGACCGGCGGCCGGCAAGGTCAGGCCCCAGGCCACGAACATCCGGGTGGCGGTGGACCAGCGGACCACGCCCCCCTTGCGGCCGAGACCCGCGCCCATGACGGCGCCGGAGCAGGACTGCGTGGTGGAGAGGGAGAAGCCGAGGTGGGAGGAGGCCAGGATGACCGTGGCCGCACTGGTCTGGGCCGCGAAGCCCTGCGGCGGACGCAGGTCGGTGAGGCCGCTGCCCATGGTGCGGATGATGCGCCAGCCGCCGAGGTAGGTGCCCAACGCGATGGCGATACCCGCGGAGGCGATGACCCAGACCGGCGGGTTGGAGCCGGGGGAGAGGACGCCACCGGTGACCAGGGCCAGGGTGATGATGCCCATCGTCTTCTGCGCGTCGTTGGTGCCGTGGGCGAGCGAGACGAGCCCGGCCGAGGCGATCTGCCCGGCGCGGTACCCCTTGGCGGTCGACTTCAGCTGCGCCTCGTCGGTGATCTTCCGGTTGAGGCGGTACGTCAGCTTCGTCGCCAGCAGCGCGGCGATACCGGCCACGACCGGGGCGGCGATCGCGGGCAGCAGGACCTTCGTGACGACGGTGCCGCCGTCGATCGAGGACCAGCCGGCCGACATGACCGCGGCGCCGATGAGGCCGCCGAAGAGTGCGTGGGAGGAACTGGAGGGCAGGCCGACCAGCCAGGTCAGCAGATTCCACAGGATCGCGCCGACGAGCGCCGCGAAGATGACCTCGGTTCTGAGGCCGTTCTCGTTGATGATCCCGCCGGAGATCGTCTTGGCGACCTCCACCGACAGGAACGCGCCGACGAGGTTGAGAACGGCGGACATCGCCACCGCTGTCTTGGGCTTGAGAGCGCCGGTCGAGATGGTGGTGGCCATCGCGTTGGCGGTGTCGTGGAAACCGTTCGTGAAATCGAACACGAGAGCTGTCACGATCACAATCGCAAGCAGCAGCGTGATGTGTTCCATTTACCCAGGCAATCGTTCGACGTCATTGGCACGTGGAACGTAAGCAACCAGGGTGAACGGAAGATGAACTGGGCAGGGCGGCACGGTGACCCCAACCGCGTGCACAGGTTCCGCTTGTGTGCACGGTGGGTGGGCCGGACCGCCGCCGTTCGGTGCGGGGCCCGGTGCCACCCGCCGCGGGGGATCTTGACCGTGGCCGATTCACCCCTTCGGGGAGACATCGGTCACGTGACCCTAGGATCCCCGTATGGGTGACATGGATGAGCGTGCTGTGGAACAGGCGTGGGCCGGTGTCGTCGCGACGGCCCGGAGGACGGCGGCGGACGGCCTGGTCGTCGGAACCTCCGGCAACGTGTCGGCCCGGGTCGGCGACATCGTCCTGGTCACCCCCAGCGGGGTGCCCTACGACCGGCTCGGCCCCGGGGACGCCGTCGGCGTCGACCTCGAAGGACGCCAGGTCATCGGCGACCTGGTCCCGACCAGCGAACTCCCGCTCCACCTGGCCGTCTACCGAGGCAGCGACGCCGCGGCGGTCGTCCACACCCACGCCGTGCACGCCACGGCCGTCTCCACCCTCGTCCCCGAGGTGCCGCTCATCCACTACGCCGCCGCCCTGCTCGGCGGTCCCGTCCGCACCGCCGCCTACGCGCGCTACGGCACGCCGGAGCTCGCCCACAACATGCTGGCCGCCCTGCGCGACCGCACCGGCTGCCTGCTGCGGAACCACGGCACCGTCACCTACGGGCGCACCCTCGACGAGGCATACGACCGCACCGCGCAGCTCGAATGGATGTGCAGGCTCTGGCTCACCGCGAGCTCCGTGCCCGGCCACACCCCGAGCCTCCTCACCCCGGCCCAGCTGGACGACGTCCAGGACGCCCTGAAGGGCTACGGCCAGCGCGGCTGAGCCCGGCGCCGCACCGTACGGGCCCCGCCCACTGGCCAACGGCGCCCCGGCCCAGGACACTGGAGCCGTGCGCCCGGCAACAGCGGCGGCAGTGGCCGCCACCTCGATCCTCGGCGTCGGCGCGGCAGCGGTCGCCGCCGGCCGCTACGCCAGCGACGCCGCCCTCGGGGCGCCCTCGCCACGGCCCTTCCCGGCCGACCGCCGTCTCACCGTGCACGCCACCGCGGCCGGGCAGATCACTCTGACCCGCTCCTTTCCCGCGCTGCGCCCCGGTACGTACGGACTGGCCGGCCGGGGCGTCCACGCGGTGACCGGCCCGGTGATCGAGCAGGTGCCGGGCCGTTCCGTCATCTCTCCCGACACCGTGGTCCGCCGGCTGGAGCGCGTGACCCTCGGCAGCCTGAAGCCGGGTGCCCGGGTCCGTCTCACCCCGGAGCTCCACCGCGGCGACCCGCTCGCCGCCCTCGGCCTCGCCTACAAGGAGGTCGAAATCCCCGGCGAACTGGGTCCCCTGCCCGCCTGGTTCGTACCCGCAGCCCGGGACACCTGGGTGATCACGGTGCACGGCCTGGGCACCACCAGGGACCACCCCATGAACGTGATGGGGTTCCTCAACGACCAGCAGCTCCCGGTGCTCGACCTGGCCTACCGCGGCGACGAGGGCGCCCCCCGTTCCCCGGACGGGCTCTCCCACCTCGGTGAGTCCGAATGGCGCGACCTCGACGCGGCCATCCGCTACGCGGTGCGCTACGGGGCCGAGAACGTCATCCTGTACGGCTGGTCCTCCGGCGCCTCGATGGCCCTGCACGCGGCCGTCAACTCCGCCCTCCGTGACCGCATCAGCGGCCTCGTCCTCGACTCCCCGGTCCTGGACTGGAAGACCACCCTGCGCGCCCTCGCCTCGGCCCGGGGCGTCCCCTCCGCGCTGCTGCCGCTCGCCGTCCGGGCCGCCCAGGGCCAGACCGGACTGCACGGGGCCCCGCTCCTGGCCACCTCGGTGCCGACGGCCCTGCACGTCCCCACGATGATCGTCCACGGCCCCGACGACACCCTGGCCCCCTGGCAGCAGTCCAGGGAGCTCGCCGAACGCCGCCAGGACCTGGTGTCCCTGCACTCCGTACCCCTGGCTCCGCATGCGGCGATGTGGAATGCCGACCCGGCCGGTTACGAAGAGGCGCTCCGGCGCTTCCTCACGCCCCTGATGTGAGCTGATGCGCCGGAACCGCCCGGTTGGCACCCCGGTCCCGGAGCCCTCCGAACCCCGTTGACACGGCTTCCGTTTGGGCTTTCGGGCCGTCAGAGGCAAGACTGCTCCTCGTGACGTCCCGTACCCCGCGCGACTCCAGGCTGCGACTTGTCCGCCCGCGACCCCAGGCGACCGCCCGCAAGGCCGTGACGACCCGGCGCACCAGGCCGGCCCCCCGCCCACCCGAGGGCACACCACCCCCGGCGGAACTGGCACGCCAGGCCAGGGCCGTACTGGCCGACGCCGTACGGATCGCCCACTGGGCCGCGGACGGTACGGGCACGGGCTCCGCCCCGCTCGCCGCCCAGGCTCTGGAGCGGGCCGCCGCCGCACTGGAGCTGTCCCCGGCGCAGGTCCGGGCCGGCTGGGACCGGGCCAGGCTGGCCGGGCTGATCGAGCTGCACGGCGACACCGCCCGCCCCGGCTGGCGGCTGAGGGCCTGGGACCGCGACGACTCCGCCGTGCTCCGGGGCTGGGTGGCGCTCTTCGACGCCTGGTCGCTGGTCCACGCCTCACCCGACGGCATCGAGGCGACCGCTGTGGCGGAAGCCGTCGAGGCGGTGCCCCAGGTCCTCTCCCTGCTCCAGCTCTCGGCGGGCGCCGTCACCGTGCCCGCGCTCCTCGACCTGCTGGGCCAGCGCGTCGCGGAGCTCCACGAGGAGCGGTGCGAGGTGCCGTACGGGCCGAGGGAACAGCCCGTGGCCGCGGGCGGCCGGTCCGCCGACCTCAACGCGCTGCTGCTCGACTGGGCGCTCGAGGGCCTCGCCTCCGTCGGCGCCCTCACGCTCGGCGCCGGCCACGCCACCCTCACTCCGCTGGGCAACTGGGCGGTCTGGGTCAAGCTCGAACAGATCTGTGTCGCCGCACAGAGCCCGGCCGGCAACATCGAGCAGTCCGCGGCCGACATGCTGCTCGGCTGCGCGCGGCTCACCCCCGGCCCGGCCCGCGCCGAATACCGGGCCTGGCTCGCCGCCCGGCCCGTCGGCAGCGCCGTCGCCGAACTGCTGGCCGTCGCCCGCGGCGAGGACGCCCTGCTGCGCGGCCTCGCCTTCGAGGCGCTGCGCGTCGTCGGCGCCCCCGCCGAGCCCGTCGTCCGCTCCGTCGTCACGGAAGCGCCGCTGCGCCCGTACGCACTGCTCTGGCTGGCCGAGTACGAGGGCACCGACCCGGACGACGCCCAGGACGTCCTCAGCCGTGAGGAGGCGACCTGGCTCTGGGTCGACACGGCCGCGGCCGTGGCCGACCACGGCGAGACCGGGCTGCTGGTCCGCCATCTCGACTCCGCTGTCCAGGGCACGGTCCCCGCGCTCCTGGACGAGGTGCGCGCCGTGGGGCATCCGCGGACCGTCCAGGTACTGGTCGCCCTGGCCGCCGCCCACCCGGACCCGGCGCTCGCCAAAGCCGTACGCCGCGCCGCCTTCCAGGTGCACACGGGCGGTGCCTGACCGCGCGCGCCGTCGCCGCGGCGACGGCGGGCCCCCGGGGGACTCAGCCCGAGGCCCCCGGGGCGTACGTCCCGAAGCTCCACACGTTGCCCTCCGCGTCCCGCGCCATGTAGTCGCGTGAGCCGTAGTCCTGGTCGGTGGGCGGCATCAGGATCTCCACGCCGTGCTCCACGGCCCGCGCGTGGTGGGCGTCCACGTCCTCCACCACCACGTACACCCCGGCGGGTCCGGCGCCGGCCATGGCCCTGGCGAAGACACCCCCGCCCCCCTTGGAGCCGAGCATCACCCGGCCGTTGCCGCAGGACAGCTCGGCATGGAGCACGCTGCCGTCCTCGCCCTCGTACACCGCTTCCTCGGTGAACCCCAGGGCCTGGGTCAGCACTCCGATCGCGGCCTTCGCGTCGTCGTACAGAAGTGTCGGGAAGATCGTGGGAACACCGTCCGTGCCCGCCATCACGCTCACCCTCTCCAGCCAATTCGATGTGATCTCCGTCTCAGTCTCGCACCGGCCACCGACAACGTCAGCCGAAGGTGTCGCAGGCCTCGTACGCGCCGCGGTGACGGGGTGGGGGCGTGCGGCAGAGCAGCCGGAGCATGCGGTAAAGCAGGTGGACACCGCCAGTAGACTGAGTCCCATGGCAATTCTCCTTGTGCATTAGACGGCGTCGAGTCGTGAGCCCGCTGTCCCTCCGCCGTCCATACCGCCCTGGAGTTTTTCCGTGATCACCGCTTCCGGCATCGAGCTGCGCGCCGGCGCCCGCATCCTCATCGAGTCCGCCTCCTTCCGTATCGCCAAGGGCGACCGCATCGGCCTGGTCGGCCGCAACGGCGCCGGCAAGACGACCCTCACCAAGTGCCTCGCGGGGGAGGGGACACCGGCCGGCGGCACCATCACCAACAGCGGTGAGGTCGGCTACCTCCCGCAGGACCCGCGCACCGGTGACCTCGACGTCCTGGCCCGCGACCGCATCCTCTCCGCCCGCGGGCTCGACGAGATCCTGCGCAAGATGCGGGAGAACGAGGAGCGGATGGCGAACGGCAAGGGCGCCACCCGCGAGAAGGCCATGAAGCGGTACGAGCGCCTGGAGACGGAGTTCCTCACCAAGGGCGGGTACGCCGCCGAGGCCGAGGCCGCCACCATCGCCGCCGCGCTGAGCCTGCCCGACCGGGTGCTCGGACAGCCCCTGCACACCCTCTCCGGTGGTCAGCGCCGCCGTGTCGAGCTCGCCCGCATCCTCTTCTCGGACGCCGACACCCTGCTGCTCGACGAGCCCACCAACCACCTCGACGCGGACTCGATCGTCTGGCTGCGCGACTACCTCAAGACCTACCGCGGCGGCTTCATCGTGATCTCCCACGATGTCGAGCTCGTCGAGACCGTGGTCAACAAGGTGTTCTACCTCGACGCCAACCGCGCGCAGATCGACATCTACAACATGGGCTGGAAGCTCTACCAGCAGCAGCGCGAGGCCGACGAGAAGCGCCGCAAGCGTGAGCGCCAGAACGCCGAGAAGAAGGCCGCGTCCCTCAACTCGCAGGCCGACAAGATGCGCGCCAAGGCGACCAAGACCGTCGCGGCGCAGAACATGGCCAAGCGGGCCGAGCGCCTGCTCTCGGGGCTGGAGGCCGTGCGCGTCTCCGACAAGGTGGCCAAGCTGCGCTTCCCCGAGCCGTCGCCCTGCGGCAAGACCCCGCTGATGGCCGAGGGCCTCTCCAAGTCCTACGGGTCGCTGGAGATCTTCACCGACGTGGACCTCGCCATCGACAAGGGCTCACGCGTCGTCATCCTCGGGCTCAACGGCGCGGGCAAGACCACGCTGCTGCGGCTTCTCGGCGGTGCCGAGAAGCCCGACACCGGTCAGATCATCGAGGGTCACGGCCTCAAACTCGGCTACTACGCCCAGGAGCACGAGACCCTGGACCCGGAGCGCACCGTCCTGGAGAACATGCGCTCCGCGGCGCCCGACCTCGACCTCGTCGAGGTCCGCAAGACGCTCGGCTCCTTCCTCTTCTCCGGTGACGACGTGGACAAGCCCGCCGGAGTGCTCTCCGGCGGTGAGAAGACCCGGCTCGCCCTGGCGACGCTCGTCGTCTCCTCCGCCAACGTGCTGCTGCTCGACGAGCCGACGAACAACCTCGACCCGGCCAGCCGCGAGGAGATCCTCGGGGCCCTGCGCACCTACAAGGGTGCCGTCGTCCTCGTCACCCACGACGAGGGCGCCGTCGAGGCGCTCCAGCCGGAGCGGATCATCCTGCTGCCCGACGGGGTCGAGGACCTCTGGGGTTCGGACTACCGGGACCTGGTGGCCCTCGCCTGACCCGCCCGGGGCTCCTGGATCCGGTGCGGGACCCGGTGATCCCATGCGTCTGGATCATTCGGCCCATCGGTGATCCATCATCTGGGTGAGGGGGTCTCGTACCCCGGCGCGGCGCCCGGCAGATAGCTGCCGGGCGCACTCATTTCCGGCCACTCCACCCCGTACGGCCCTGACCTGGTCATTTTTCCCGGGTGCCGCTCCTCAGGGCCCCGGAAGCCTCTGGAATGCCTGATTCCGCTTGTGTTCTGCCGCTTCCCTGCGCGGAATCGGGTCGTACGGACCTTGCCGAATGGGTGGCCAGGAGGCGCGGTAGGGGTGATCATGAGAGTCCAGAGCGCACTTCCTTGAGGAGGCACGGGTGGCCGAGACTCTGAAGAAGGGCAGCCGGGTGACCGGCGCCGCGCGCGACAAGCTCGCGGCAGACCTGAAGAAGAAGTACGACTCCGGTGCGAGCATCCGGGCGCTGGCCGAGGAAACGGGCCGCTCCTACGGATTCGTCCACCGGATGCTCAGCGAGTCCGGAGTCACGCTGCGGGGACGCGGCGGAGCGACTCGCGGCAAGAAGGCCGCCACGGCCTGACGGCGGCAGCGGGTTCGGAGCGGGCGTGCGTCCGCTCCCGGGGCTCACCGGAACACCGGGTGGCCACCCGGCCGACCGCGAGGTCGTCCGGGTGGTTACTGTTCAGTTCAGTTACTTGCCAGTAAGTGCTGACTGCACCCGATCCGGAGGCGCTCCATGACCTCGCTCGACTCTGTGCTCGACAAGGACGGCGTACGGCTCACCGTCGATGACGCGGTTGCCACGGTGACGCTCACCAACCCGGCCAAGCGCAACGCTCAGTCTCCCGCTCTGTGGCGGGCGTTGACAGAGGCCGGACGGGGACTCCCCGGCAGCGTGCGGGTCGTCGTGCTCCGCGGCGAGGGCAAGTCCTTCTCCGCGGGCCTCGACCGGCAGGCATTCGCACCCGAGGGCTTCGACGGCGAGCCGTCCTTCCTCGACATGGCGCGCGGCCCGGAGGCCGAACTCGACGCGACCATCGCCGAGTACCAGGAGGCGTTCACCTGGTGGCGCCGCAACGACATCGTGTCGATAGCGGCCGTCCAGGGACACGCGATCGGTGCCGGCTTCCAGCTCGCCCTCGCCTGCGATCTGCGAATCGTCGCCGAGGACGTGCAGTTCGCCATGCGCGAGACCGGTCTCGGTCTCGTCCCCGACCTCACGGGCACCCACCCCCTGGTGAACCTGGTGGGATACGCCCGCGCCCTGGAAATCTGCGCCACCGGCCGCTTCGTGCACGCCGAGGAGGCCGAGCGCACCGGCCTCGCCAACCTCGTCGTCCCCGCCGACCAGCTCGACGCGGCGGCGCGCGACCTGGCCGGGGCCCTGCTCGCCGCCCCGCGCGACGCGGTCGTGGAGACCAAGGCACTGCTGAGCGGCGCCCTCTCACGTACGTACGAGGAGCAGCGCACCGCCGAGCGGGCCGCCCAGGGCCGCCGTCTGCGCGACCTCGCGGGCCTCTCCGACTGAACCCGACTGAACCCGGCTGAACCCGGCTGGGCAGCAGCCGCATGCCCCGCCCCCCGCCGTCCGGCGGGGGGCCGTGTCAGCCCCGGTTCACGACCGCTGTGACCACCACGGCGACCGTCGGCCTGCCCTCCAGGGCCTCGGCCACCGCTCCGCGCACCGCCTGCGCGACATCGAGCGCACGGTGGTCCCCCGCTGTCGCGAGCTCCACCTGGACATGTCCTTCCGAGAGCTGCACCGCGCTGCCCAGCACCCGCGTCAACGAGACGACGCCCGGTACCCCCGCCGCCGTCGTTCCCGCGGATCCGTCGGGTTCCGCCGCGTGGACGACGGCGGACGGCTCCGTGGCGGGGCGGGGCTCCTCCTCCAGCAGCTCCGTCACCCTGAGGTCCACCTCGTCGACCACCAGGCCGAGCCGCTGGGCCGCCGCCGCCAGCAGCGCCGCGCGCAAGGCGTCAGCGGTGGCGGGCAGCGGCCGCCGCGCCGTGGCGGAGAAGCCGGCCTCGATGCGCAGCGGTCCGGGCCGCAGACCGCTGGGAGGCCGTGGCACCACGGGATCCGGGGCGCTGTCCTCGTCGGCCGGCCCGATCCTGAGCTTCCCGAGCGCGGCCCCCGTTCCGGCCGCGGCGTCCCTCAGCACCTCCGCCGCCGCTCGTTCCGCGATCCAGGATCCGTCTGCGGGGCCGCCCAGAGGGAGCAGTCTGCCGAGGCCGAGCCGTTGGCGTACCGCAGACGTCCATCCATCCGCCCGGTGCGGGCTGTCAGCCGTTGTCATTGCTCCACCCTGCCCCATCCACGGCGCGGGACCGGGCAAGCGCACTTACTGTGGGCCACGGAAGTTCACCCGCCCCGAAGGGAAGAGCGGCGATGACCGAGAGCCCACAGCGGAACCGGCCCGACAACCCCGGCAGTGTGACCGGCGGGGACGACGGCAGGCAGAGCCAGTTCAACAAGCGCGGCGGGGGAGCCCCCGCGACACGCGGCCGCACCACCATCGCCGACGGCGTGGTCGAGAAGATCGCCGGAATGGCGGCACGGGACGTCGTCGGGGTCCACGCGATGGGCAGCGGCATCTCCCGGACGTTCGGCGCGGTACGCGACCGGGTGCCCGGCGGCAACAAGTCCGTGTCCCGCGGAGTCAAGGCGGAGGTCGGCGAATCGCAGGCCGCCCTCGATCTGGAGATCGTCGTCGACTACGGCGTGGCGATCGCCGAAGTGGCGCGCGACGTGCGCGAGAACGTCATCGCGGCGGTCGAGCGGATGACCGGCCTCGAAGTCGTCGAGGTCAACATCGCCGTGAGCGACGTCAAGCTGCCCGATGAGGACGACGACGAGGACGAGTCCGAGTCACGCGTCCAGTAGGCCTTCCCCGCGCGGCAGTTGAGGAGCACACGATGAGCATGGCTGTGGTCGGCCTGGTGGCCGGCATGGCGCTCGGTTTCGCCGGATACTTCGGTGGATTCGGGGCCTTTCTGCTGGTGGCCGCGCTGGGCGCGGTCGGCTTCATCGCCGGCCGCTTCCTGGACGGCGACCTCGAACCCGGCGACTTCTTCCGGAGTCGCGAGCGCGGCGACCGGCGACGGTGACGGGGGTGACAGACCGGGTCGACGCCGCCGCGCGAGGGCAGACCCGGATCGCCGACCGGGTCGTCGCGAAGATCGCCGCGCAGGCGGCGAAGGAGGCCGTCGACGAACGGCCCAAGGACGCCGACGCACCGCGCGCCACGGTCACCGTGCACCGTGACACCGCCCGGGTGCGGGTCAGTCTCGACCTGGCCTATCCCTGTGACATCGGCCGGCAGTGCGGCGCGGTGCGTCGTCGCGTGGCCGAACGGGTAAGGGACCTCGCGGGGATGGTGGTGCCCGAAGTGGCGGTGCAGGTCGAACGGCTGCACCGGTCAGGAGAGGGCACCGCGCCTGAGGGGAGCATCCGATGACCGAGCCCCAGGACCCGGAGAACAGCACGCGCCGTCTGCCCGTCGTCGAGTCGTCGCCACCCGGCGGCGTGCTGGAGATGGACCAGTCCGCGTCGGGTTCCACCTACGAAGCCGCCCCCGCGCAGGAGCGGACCGCCGGCAGGGCGGGCCGTTTCTGGTCGGGGCGCAGGATCCCCGCCGCCCTGCTCGCGCTGATCGTGCTCGGCGGCGCCGGCCTTCTGCTGTACGACATCGCGGCGGTGCGGGCCGACCACCCGGCCATGCAGTGGCGGCGCTCGGCCGCCGACGACCTGGCGAGCCGTCACCTGGACGATGTATGGGTCCTCGCGGGCTCGGCGCTGGCGGCCGCGCTCGGTCTCTGGCTGCTTCTCCTGGCCCTCACCCCGGGACTCCGCGCCCTGCTTCCCATGACCCGCCGGCACACCGGTGTACGGGCCGGGCTCGACCGGACCGCCGCCGCCTTCGTCCTGCGCGACCGGGCCGTGGAAGTGCCCGGTGTGCAGTCCGTCCGGGTGAGGACGAGCCGACGCAAGGCGAAGGTGCGCGCCCTCCCGCACTTCCGTGAACTCGACGATGTCAGGGCCGACCTGGACACCGTCCTGACGAACGCCATCAGCGAACTGGGCCTGGCGCGGCCGCCCGGCCTCTCGGTTCACGTGCGCCGGCCGGCGAAGAAGGGGTGAACCCGTGATCAAAACCGTCAACCGGGTCCTGCTCGGCCTGGCAGGGCTGATCCTCGTCGTCGTCGGCGGCGCCGTTCTCGCCACGGGACTCGGGCTGTCCGCGCCCTCCTGGTGGCCCTTCGGCGGCACCGACGACGTGCTGCTCAGCAAGGCCGACCGGACCAGGTGGCGGGACGAGGGCTGGTGGTGGCCCACCGTCATCGCGGTCCTCGCCGTTCTGGTCGTCCTCGCGCTGTGGTGGCTCCTGGCCCAGCTGCGCCGCGGGCGCCTCTCCGAGGTGCTGGTCGACAGCGGCGACGGCGAGGGAGCGCTGCTGCGCGGCAAGGCCCTGGAGAGCGCGCTCGGCGACGAGGCCGGGGCCCTGGACGGGGTGTCCGGGGCCAGGGCCACGCTGACCGGCCGGCGCACCGCACCCCGCGCACGGGTCCGGCTGCTGATGGAGCCGCACGCGTCCCCGGGACTGGTGCTGCGCGGTCTCTCCGAGGGGGCGCTGACCCACGCGCGGACCTCGGCCGGGCTGGACGAGCTGCCCGCCGAGGTCCGGCTGAAGGCGGTCAAGCACCGCGCGGAGCGGGTGACCTGACGGGCGCCCCGGGAACGGCCCGGGGATCCGCTCCGGGGATCCCCGGGGACCCGCCCTCCTGGGGGAGCCGTCAGAAACCGTGCCGGGCGCCGCCGTCGACCGGCACCATGATGCCGGTCAGATAGGAGGCGGCCGGGGAGAGCAGGAAGGCCGAGGTCTTCCCGAACTCCTCCGGGGTGCCGTAGCGGCGCAACGGGATGCGCGCCTCGTTCGCCGTACGGGACGCGTCCGCGTCGCCGGACAAGGCGTCCAGCTCGCGCACCCGGTCCGTGTCGATCCGGGCCGGCAGCACCCCGACCACCCGGATGCCGCGCGGGCCCAGCTCGTCGGCGAGGGACTTGGCGAAGCCGGCGAGACCGGGACGCAGCCCGTTGGAGATGGTCAGGCCGGGGATCGGCTCGTGCACGGAGCCGGACAGGACGAAGCCGATGACGCCGCCCTCGCCGAGCGCCTCGGCCGCCGTACGGGCCAGACGCACGGCGCCGAGGAAGACCGACTCGAAGGCCGACTGCCACTGGTCGTCCGTGTTGTCGGTGACGAAGCCGGGCGCCGGGCCGCCGACGCTGATGAGGATGCCGTCCAGCCGGCCGAAGCGTTCCTTCGCCGCGTCCACCAGCCGCCTGGCGGCCAGCGGGTCGGCGTTGTCCGCGGCGAGCCCGACGGCGTCGGGGCCCAGCTCCGCGGCGGCCTCGGCGGCGGTCTTCTCGTCACGCCCGGAGATGATCACCTTCGCGCCGTCGGCGGCCAGGGCGCGCGCGGTGGCGTTGCCCAGCCCGCGGGTGGCTCCGGTGACGATGTACACACGGTCCTTCAGTCCAAGATCCATGGCCCTATCCTGCCAAGTCCTCGCCGGCGGGGTCGACCGCACCGGCGAGGTCGACCGCGCTGTTCACCAGGCCGATGTGGCTGAACGCCTGCGGATAGTTGCCGAGCTGGCGCCGGGCCACCGGGTCGTACTCCTCGGCCAGCAGCCCCACGTCGTTGCGCAGCTCCAGGAGCCGTTCGAACAGGGCCTCGGCCTCGTCCCTCCGGCCCGTCCGGGTCAGGGCGTCGACCAGCCAGAAGGAGCAGGCGAGGAACGCCCCCTCGTCCCCGGGGAGCCCGTCCACCGACACGCCCTCGGTGCTGTAGCGGCGGATCAGACCGTCGTGGGCGAGCTCACGGCTCACCGCGTCGACGGTCCCCGTCACCCGGGGGTCGTCCGGCGGCAGGAAGCCGGTGCGCACGATCAGCAGCGTCGAGGCGTCCAGCTCCTGGGAGCCGTAGTACTGGGTGAAGGTGTTGCGCACGGGGTCGTAACCCTTCTCGCAGACCTCCGCGTGCACGGCGTCCCGCATCGCCCGCCACCGGTCGGCGTCGCCCGGCAGACCGGGGTTCTCCTCCAGGGTGCGCACCGCCCGGTCGGCCGCGACCCAGGCCATCACCTTGGAGTGGGTGAAATGGCGGCGCTGCCCCCGGACCTCCCACAGCCCCTCGTCCGGCTCACGCCAGGTGGATTCCAGGAAGCCGAGCAGACTGAGCTGAAGGTTCCAGGCGTGCGGCTTGTCGTCGAGCCCGGCGTCGCGGGCCAGCCTGAGCGAGTCGATGACCTCGCCGTACACGTCGAGCTGCTGTTGTCGCACGGCGGCGTTGCCGATGCGGACCGGCAGGGAGTTCTCGTACCCCCGCAGCCACGGCAGCTCCGTCTCGGGAAGTCTGCGCTCACCGGCGAGCCCGTACATGATCTGGAGATCCGCGGGGTCGCCGGCCACGGCCCGCAGCAGCCAGTCCCGCCACGCGGCCGCCTCCTCCACGTATCCGGCCGAGACCATCGCGGCCAGGGTGAGCGTGGAGTCCCGCAGCCAGCAGTAGCGGTAGTCCCAGTTCCGTACGCCGCCGATCTCCTCGGGTAGCGAGGTCGTGAGGGCCGCCACGATCCCGCCGGTGGGGGCGTACGTGAGTGCCTTCAGGGTGATCAGGGAACGGAGCACCGCCTCCCGGTACCTGCCGTGGTAGGTGCACCGTGCCGCCCACTTAGCCCAGTCGGTGAGGGTGTGCTTCAGCGCCTTGTGAGGGTCGATCAGCTTGGGGCGGGGGGAGTGCGAAGGGTGCCAGGTGAGGACGAACGCCACGGTCTCGCCCTCGGCGACCGTGAAGGAGGAGCAGGTGCTGAACTGCTGGCCCCACGTCTTCACCGGCGGCTCGCTGCGCAGCCAGACGGAGTCGGGGCCCGCGACGGCCACCCGGTGGCCGTGCGAGCGGCGCATCCACGGGACCACGGAACCGAAGTCGAACCGCAGCCGCAGGACGGAGCTCATGTCGACGCTGCCGCTGACGCCCTCGACGATCCGCATGACGTCGGGCGCCTTGTCGCGCTGCGGCATGAAGTCGATGACCTTGACGGTCCCGGTCCTGGTCTCCCAGAAGGTCTCCAGGACCAGGGAGTCGCCCACGTAGGCGCGCCGGGTGCAGGTGTCGGTGCTGTCCGTGCCCTGGGGGGCGATGCGCCAGTGTCCGTTGTCCTCGTCGCCGAGCAGGGCGGCGAAGCAGGCGCCCGAGTCGAAGCGGGGCAGACAGAGCCAGTCGACAGAACCGTTCCTGCCGACCAGGGCGGCGGTCTGGAGATCGCCGATGATGGCGTAGTCCTCGATGCGTGGGGTCACGCTCTGGCGTCTTCCCGAACCTGAGCCCCGCTAAGCAGCGAAAGCGGTACGAACGGACGGTGCGGCCCAGGCCCTACGCGGTCGCCGGTTCCGGCCGTGCCGCGGTGTCGCCGTCCTTGTCCGCGGCGGCCTCCTCGCGGTCGCGCTTCTCACGGCGTACGAGGATGACCCAGCCCACCGGGACACCGGCGGCGAAGAGCCACCACTGGACGGCGTACGCCATGTGCGGGCCGATGGAGCTGTCGTCGGGGGCGGCGATCGTCTCGGGGCTGCCGTCGGCGGGCTGGGGGGCGGTCAGCTCGACGTACCCGCCCAGCACGGGACGGCCGAGCAGCTGCGACTGCTGGGAGCTGTTGATCAGCATCACCTGGCGGTCCGGCAGGCCCTGGAGGTCCTTGATGCCGCTCGCGCTCGTCGTCTCGTCCGCCTTGAGCCGGCCCGTGACGGTGACCTCGCCGCGCGGCGGGGCGGGAACCTCGGGGAAGGACTGCTGGTCGGCCGCGGCCGGGACCCAGCCGCGGTTGACCAGGACGGTGCCGCCGCCCTTGAGGTCCAGCGGGGTCAGGACCAGTACGCCGATGCGCTCGTCCTGCGAGGTGCGGCGGCGCACGACCACCTCGTGCTCGGTGTCGAACGTCCCGGTGGCCTTCACGGCCCGCCAGTAGTCGGAGCGGGGGACCGTGTGTCCGGGAGAGGTGAGACGGGTGACGGAGACCGGGTCCGCCTCCAGGTTCCGTGTGATCAGCGCGTTCTGCTCGACCCGGTGTTCATGCCGGTGCAGCTGCCAGAAGCCCAGCTCCACCATCGTGGGAATCATGGCGAGGACGAGGAGGGTGAGAATCACCCACTGCCGGGTCAACAGGAAGCGGTACACCCCATGACCGTACAACCGGGGTCATGGGGTGCGGCACGGAGGGTCCCCCGTGCGGACGGGCCGGCCCGTCATACTTTGTCCACGATGCCCGCCCTTCCCTCGGCGCGGGCGCAGTGGCCGCCGCAGTACCAGTGACCGTCGGCCTCGACGCCCTGGCCGATGACCTGGACCCGGCAGTGCTCACAGATAGGCGCCATGCGGTGAATGGCGCAGGAGAAGCAGTCGAAGACATGCACCGCGCCCTGCGCGTGCACCTCGAAGGACATCCCGTAGTCGTTTCCGCAAACCTCACAACGTGCCATGCGCCACAGGGTGGGACGCCGGGCCGCGGCGGGCGAGCCGAAGCGGGGCGAGTCGCCCCCGGTTCACTCCGATGACGGTGACGGCTTCGGCACGGCGACCGTCCTGGCCGGTGCGACGTCCCTCAGCAGATGGGTGAAGGCGCTCTCCTCCAGGACGGGGGTGCCGAACGACTTCGCCTTCACCGTCTTCGACGTCGCCGAGTCCGGGTCGTTGGTGACGAGCAGGCTCGTCAGCCGCGACACGCTGGTCGCCACGTGCAGACCCGCCTCCACCGCGCGGTCCTCCAGAAGCTCCCGGTCGACGGACGTGTCACCGGAGAACGCCACCCGCATGCCCTGCATGAGGGGTTTGTCCGACTCGTAGCGCCCGGGGTTCGGATACGGGCACGCGGGCCGCTTGCGCGAGGGGCGCCAGCTGCCCTGGCCTCCCGAGGGGCGGTACCCGGCGCGCGGGGTGACCGGGGAGTCGTACCACTCGGTCAGCGGGCGGCACTCCAGCAGCGGCAGCCGCACCCCGTCCCTCGCCGCGGCGAGCAGGCTCGGCCGGAAGGCCTCGGCCAGCACCCGCGCGTCGTCCAGCGCGTGGTGCGCGCGCTCCTGCACCACGCCGAAGTGCGCGGCCAGCGACTCCAGCTTGTGGTTGGGCAGGGGGAGCCGGAGCTCCTTGGCGAGCGCGATGGTGCACAGCCGCTGCTCGACGGGCGCGGTGACCGCCGCACGCGCGTACTCCCGGGCGATCATCGACCAGTCGAACGCGGCGTTGTGGGCGACGAGCACCCGGCCGGCGAGCCGCTCGGACAGCTGGGCGGCGACCTCGGGGAAGAGCGGGGCGCCTTCCAGGACATCGCTGGTCAGCCCGTGGATCCAGACGGGGCCGGGGTCCCGCTCGGGATTCACCAGGGTGTACCAGTGGTCCTCGACCTCGCCTCTCGCGTCCAGTCGGTACACGGCAGCGGACACTATCCGGTCGTCGCGGGCGAGTCCGGTGGTCTCCACGTCGACGACCGCGTACCCCTGGGGATACGCGGCCGGCCACGGCGCTGCGGTCTGACGGTCGTCGAGCATGGTCACAGAGAATACGGGCCGGGACCGACAGCGGCCTATCCGGGCGGCCCCCGAAGCGAACGCGGAGCCGCTTCCGAGCAGTTGACCGCGCCTCCGGAGACGCGGGTCGGGGATGCGCCCGGGGAGGGCGCGGTGAGACGCTCCCGGGGTGACGGACCCGCATGCGCAGACACACGACGAACCCCACCGAGGCGGCCTCGGCACCCGGCTCAACTGGCTCCGGGCCGCGGTCCTCGGGGCCAACGACGGGGTGGTCTCCACCGCCGGCCTCGTCGTCGGCGTGGCCGGGGCCACCGACGCCCGTTCCACCCTGCTGACGGCCGGCCTCGCCGGGCTGCTCGCGGGGTCCATGTCGATGGCGGCGGGCGAATACGTCTCGGTGTCCACCCAGCGCGACTCGGAGAGGGCCGCCCTGGCCACCGAGAAGCGGGAGCTGGAGGAGACCCCGGAGGCCGAGCTCGACGAACTGACCGGACTGCTGGAGGAGAAGGGGCTGAGCAACACTCTCGCCCGGGAGGCCGCCGTCCAGCTCACGCAGCGCGACGCGCTGCGCGCCCACGCCGAGGTCGAGCTGGGCATCGACCCGGACGAGCTGACCAACCCGTGGCACGCGGCGGGGGCGAGCTTCCTGGCGTTCACCGTGGGCGCGCTGCTGCCGCTCCTCGCGATCGTGCTGCCCCCCGTCTCCGTGCGGCTGCCGGTCACCGTCGTGTCGGTGCTCGCGGCGCTGGCCCTCACCGGCTGGTGGAGCGCCCGCCTGGGCGAGGCACCGGTACGGCGCGCGGTGCTGCGGAACATGGCCGGGGGAGCGGTGGCCATGGGGGTGACGTACGCGGCGGGGGCGCTGCTGGGTGCGGCGGGGGTGTGAGGCCGGCCCCCGAGCGCCTCTACATGTCCCGCAGGATCTGCTCCGGCGCGAAGAGGTCGGTGCCGATGGCCATCGTGTCGGCACCCAGGTGCACCGTCAGCCCTTCGAGATCCGCCAGCGGTGTCAGATCGACCGGGCCGTCGTCGTAGGTGGAGTACAGGTACAGATGGCTCAGGGCGGGAAGTTCCCGCAGGGGCCCCAGGCCCTTGGTGAGCAGGCAGTGAGTGAGGACGAGTGCGCGCAGGGACGTGAGGCCCTTCAGCAGGGCCAGGTCGGGAAGGGCCAGCTGGGCGAGGTCCAGACGGGTGAGGCGCTGGAAGAACGGGGTGCGGCCCACGTACCTGAGGTGCCGCAGGTCGACCAGTCCGAGCTCCCGGAGTTCCGTCCACTGTTCGATGCCCTCCAGGGTCAGGTCTCCGGCCTCGCGGCCCAGGAAGAGTGTCCTGAGGCGACGGCCCAGAGCCAGTTCGCCGACGCTCTCGACGGGAAAGCGATGGCTCAGGGTGAGCTCGCTGATCTCCGTGAGCGGTTCCAGGTGTTCCTTCGGCAGGCCGGGATTCAGCCGGACCAGCGACAGCCAGGTCAGCCTGAGATCCGCCAGAGGGCTGATATCACTGATCCGGGGACACATGCTGAGACCCACCTCGGTGAGTGATCGCATCGAGGCCAGGGACTCGATGCCTGTCAGTGCCTCGTTGTCGTAGACGAAGAGCCGCCACATGTCCTTTCTGGGGACCAGCGAGGAGAGATCCCCGTGGTCGCCCTGCAGCCGGATACGCCGTGCCTCCGGGACATGGCGCAGGGCAGCCATCTGCCGGGCGTCGGCCACCGACACGTCGACCCGGCTCCACGTCTGTGGCGCGAGCACTTCCCGGGCGTAGGTCTCGGCGTCGAAGGAGCTCCACGCGTAGGTGAGTTGGGCGGCCACCGAGTCCCGCCCGTCCTCCCGGTAGCGCTTGATCACCTCGTAGGCCGCGTCACCGCCGACGAGGGCGGCCGTCAGCACGACGTAGCCCGCCGCGTTCGCGCCCGGGGCCTCGTCCGGTCCCGGCAGCAGTTCCAGGACCAGTTCGCCGGCCCCGGCCAGCTCCTCCGCCTCCGCCCGGCTGCGCGGCGGCAGCAGGGCCGCGGTCTGCTGCTGCACCTCGGCCCGCACGGCCGGGTCCAGCTCCGGTGCGTGCTCCAGGCTCGCCGCGGCCAGCAGCACCAGCCGGTTCCGGTGCTCGCGTGTCCGGTCGGCGCGTTTGAGCAACTGGCGCAGGAGCCGGGCCCGTTCGTCGGGGCGGGCATGGCCCACCGCCATCTGAACCACGTCGTGCCACTGGTCGTCGTGCGCGTGCTTGACCAGCACGCCGAAGTCGCGGGCCTCCACGGCGGCCTTCGCCCCGAGGTAGTCCTGGAACGTCCGGTGCACGAAGCCCACCGCCCGCGGGGCAGGTTCGCGCAGCAGACCACTCCGGATCAGCAGGTGCGCGAACACCTCCTCGGCCGTGCCCCGGACCTGGGGCATCGCCGTCATCCACTCGGCCACCATGGCCAGGGCCTCGTCGCGGTCGGCCTCCGCCTGGCCGTTACGGATCAGCCAGTACGCCAGCCGCTGCAGCAGCGCCGTCTGCTCCTCCCGGGTCAGGTCGACGCCCTCGACGCCGATGATCTCGCGCTCCGTGTCGCGGCGTACAAGCAGCATGTCCAGCGCGGCGTCGTACAGCTCCTTACGGGCCCGGGGCAGCTGCATCCGCCGGTCGCGGTTCAGCGCGCAGAGCAGGGCGCACATCAGGGGATTCGTCGCGAGCCGGCCGAGGTCGAGGCGGGTCGTGACCGCGCGCCGCAGCGAGGCCTCGTACACCTCGAGCTGCTCGCGCTCCTGCGGCTCCGGGCATTCGGAGCGGGCGGCCGCGTGCCAGTGGCCGATGAACGCGAGGAGATCCTTGCGTTCCATGGCCAGCAGGGAGTGCGCCTCGAATCCGAATCCGGCCAGCCAGCTCTCCGGTACGGCCGACGGACGGGTCGTCACCACGTAACGGCACCTCGGGTAGGCAGCGATCAGGTGCTTCAGCCACATCTCCGTACGGTGGCGCAACCGGGCCGGAACCTCGTCGACCCCGTCCACCAGGATCAGGCCCCGCCCCTCCGTCAGCAGCCCGTCGACCCAGCCGGCCGGCTCGGCGCCGTGCAGCGGCACGCCTGCCGCGCGCAGGAACTCCTCGGGGGTGGGCAGTGTCCCGTGCTGGGCGAAGGCGCGCAGCCGCAGGACGAACGGCACGCAGCGGTTCCAGTCCTCCAGACCGCTGCCGAACGTGCGCCGGGCCGCGTTCAGCGCCAGCCACTGCACCAGTGTGCTCTTGCCGGAGCCGGCCGGGCCGCGCAGCAGCAGCCGGCCCGTCCCGGACAGCGCCTGCTCCATGGAGAGCGTCGTCGGGGCGGTGCGGTCCAGTCCGTCCTGCCCGGCCGTCTCGCCGCTCACGCTCAGACTGATGTACGCCGTCTCCAGCGGCCACTCGCTCGCCGACCGGCCGAGCGTCAGCCCGAACAGCCCCATCCGGCTGTTCGTCGTGGCCACGAAATCGGCGTACCGCTGCTCGAAGGCGAGAGCGGCGGCGTCCGGCCTGGGGCCGACCCGGCTGCGCACGTCCTCCACCAGCTCCCGCGTCCGCGCCCCCGCCCGGGTCTGTTCCACCGCCGCACGGGCGGCGAACGACGGGTGTGCGGTCAACTGCTCGACGAGGTGCTCGCAGCACCGGCCGAGCACCTCCTCGTACAGCTCGGCCGCGCGTGGCGCGAGACCGGCCGCGGGCGCCGACAGCTCCGCCCGCAGCCGGCCGGCGTCCAGGCCGAGCGCGAACAGCCGTTCCGCGTCCAGGTCACCGGCCGTGGCGAAGGCGGCGTGTACGGAGTCGAGGGCCGCGAGGCGCTCGTGCTCGGGCAGGTCCGCGTACCGCTCGGTGAGCCTGCCGCCGAGCACCTCGACCAGCCGGTCCGGTTTCGCGGGGCGGGGAAGCGGCCGGACCGGGTCCGGGACCAGCCCGGCGCCGGGCCTGGGGGTCAGCAGTGACCTGGCGACCGTGCCGACGACCGTGGTGGCCAGTCGGATCAGCGCAACTTCCGTACCGCTCACGTGCGTTCCTCCCCCTCGACGGCGCGCGTGCCGGAGATCCTACGACGGGGGAGTTGGCGGAACCCGCCAAATCCTGATGACGCCACGTCTCACATACTTGTCGGTAACAACGTCTATGCCCGGCACCTCGCCGGGCTCTACGGTGCTCGCATGGAGCCGAACCTGCCCGATGTCGTGCTGTGGTCGATCCCGGCCTTCGTCCTGCTCACCGTCCTCGAAATGGCACTCCACCGGCTCCACCCGGACGAGGACGCCGCCGGGTACGACGCCAAGGACGCCGCCACCAGCGTCACCATGGGACTCGGCAGCCTGGTCTTCGACCTGCTGTGGAAGATACCCATCGTCGCGATCTACGCGGCCGTCTACGAGCTGACACCGCTGCGCGTCCCCGTCCTGTGGTGGACGGTCCTTCTGATGCTGCTCGCCCAGGACTTCTTCTACTACTGGTCCCACCGGGGCCACCACGTCATCCGGATCCTCTGGGCCTGCCACGTGGTCCACCACTCCAGCCGGAAGTTCAACCTCACGACGGCGCTGCGCCAGCCCTGGACCTCGCTGACCGTCTGGCCGTTCTACGTCCCGCTCATCGCCTGCGGGGTCCACCCGGCCGCGCTCGCCTTCTGCTCGTCGGCGAACCTCGTCTACCAGTTCTGGGTGCACACCGAACGGATCGACAAGCTGCCCCGGCCCTTCGAGTTCGTCCTCAACACCCCCTCGCACCACCGGGTCCACCACGCCTCCCAGGGCGGATACCTCGACCGGAACTTCGGCGGGATCCTGATCGTCTGGGACCGGCTCTTCGGCTCCTTCACCGCCGAGACCGAGCGGCCCGTCTTCGGGCTCACCAAGAACATCGCCACCCACAACCCGCTCCGCGTCGCCACCCATGAGTACGCCGCCATCGCCCGGGACGTACGGGCGGCCACCACCTGGGGCGAACGGGCCGGACGGATCTTCCGCGGGCCGGGCTGGCAGCCGTCGCGCCCCGCGGACGCCGCCGCGACCGTGAAGCCGCGCCCCGCCGCCGAGCGCACCGGATGACGCCCCGCGCGGGTGCGCCCCGGCTCGTGCGCCCGCTGCTCGTCGCCTTCCTCGCGGTGGCCGCCGTCGACCTGGCCGGACTCCTGGCCGGGGCGCAGACCGCGCACCTCGTCGCCAAACCGCTGCTGATGCCCCTGCTCGCCGCCTGCGCGGCGGCGCGCGGCGGTCCCCGGCTGCTCGTCGCCGCCCTGCTGTGCGGCTGGGCCGGGGACGTGCTGCTGTTGCCCGACTCGGAGGCCGCCTTCCTCGCAGGGATGGCCTGCTTCGCCGCGGGCCACGTCTGCTATCTCCTGCTCTTCGGCCGTGCCCGGCTCCGTCCGGCCGCGGGACTCGCGTACGCCGCCGTCCTCGTGGCCTTCCTCGCCTACCTCTGGACCGGGCTGCCGGGCGAGCTCCGGATCCCGCTGACCGGATACAGCCTGCTCCTCGCGGCCATGGCCTGGCGGGCCGGCGCGCTCGGCCGGTACGCCGCGCTCGGCGGCGCGCTCTTCCTGCTCTCCGACGCGCTCATCGCCACCGGCATCGCCGGCCGGCCGCAGCTCCCCGCCCACGACTTCTGGATCATGCTGACCTATCTGGCCGCGCAGTACCTGCTCACCAGGGGGGCGCTCGGCGGAACGGCGGATGCCTCTCGGTGGGTCCGGACGGGGTGCCGGGCGGCTACAAGGCGATGGACGAGCGCACGGCGCTCAAGGTCCTCATCACTCCGTAGCCACGCGCGGGAGGGGCCGGGGACAGCTGCCCCCGGCCCCTCCCTCATGCGTTGTTACCAGCGGACCGCGTCCAGCGCGTCCACGACGCCGGCTCCGTAGAAGCCGTTGTACTGCTTGCCGCCTTCGCAGACCGCGTCGACGGTGCCGTCACCGTCGATGTCGTACGGCGCTCCGCACGCGGTGGCGTCGGCCTGGAGCGTCAGCAGCGCCTTCACCGCGCCCGCCGAGGCGCGCGGGTGGGTCGACTTGATCAGGGCCGCGACACCCGCGACGTGCGGGGACGCCATGGACGTACCGGCCTTGTAGCCGAATCCGCCGCCGGGCAGCGTGGACAGGATCAGACCGTTGTCCGCCGGTGCGTCGGGCGCCTGGTAGCGCGTCGAGTCACCGCCGGGGGCAGCCACGTCGATGACTCCGAGACCGTAGTTCGAGTAGGAGGACTTGAGGTTCTTCGCACCGGTCGCGGAGACCGTCACGACACCCGGCAGCATGGTCGGGATGTCGGGGCAGGCGCTCGGGTCGACCGTGCGGGTGACCGTCGTCGAGTCGTTGGGGCTCGTCGTGTCCTCGATGGCGTCGAGGGCCAGGTCGTGGTCGGAGTTGCCGGCCGCGGCGACGTTCACGACGCCCTTGCCCTCGGCGTAACGGGTGGCGCGGGTGACCGCCTCCACCAGGGCGCCCTGGTCGGGGTCGTTCTTGCAGTTGAAGAGCCACGGGTCGGTGTAGTAGCTGCTGTTCGTCACGTCGACGCCGTGCTCGGCGGCCCAGACGAAGCCGCAGACGACGGCCTCCGTGTAGAAGAACCCGGCCGGCGTGGACACCTTGATACCGGAGACCTTCACGCCGGGCGCGACGCCGGTGACGCCGGTGCCGTTCTTCGCCGCGGCTATGGTGCCCGCGACGTGCGTGCCGTGGTCGCTCTCGCCGGCCGCGGGCCGCCAGGCGCCGTCCGTGGTGTCGGGGGCGCCGGACACACAGTTCACCGACGCCGCGCGGTCGAAGTTCGGGGCCAGGTCCGGGTGCGTGTCGTCCACGCCGGTGTCGATGACGCCGACCGTGACCTTGCTGCTGCCGAGCGACTTCTTGTGCGCCTGGTCCGCCTTGATGGCCGGCAGGTCCCACTGCAGCGGCTCCAGCGGGTCCTGCCCCGCCACTGCGTCCGCCGACGCCGCCCGCGCCGCCGCCGCGGTGAGGGGCTGCTCGACCCCGATGTCCTTCGTCGCCGCCGGAGCGATGGGGCTGGTGCGGGTGGCGCCCGCCGACTGGACGCCCCTGGCCTTGCGTATCGTCGCGCCGAAGTCCGGGTTCTGCGAGTGGACGACGATGACGCCTATCTTGTCGTACGACGTCACGACGGTGCCGCCGGCCGCGGATATCGCCTTCCGCACCTGCTTGACCGTGCCGTGACCAGCCCGCGTGTTCACGACGTACGACAGCTCGGGGCCGTCCGTTCGAACCGTCGCCGCAGGCTCGTCCGCGGGTGCCGCGGCCGCGGTCCCCGTCGGGAGGAAGCCGAGCGAGGCCGTGAGCGCGAGTCCGACGGGCAGCGTGAGTACGCGAGTCCGTCTGGATGCCAGATGAGCCATGGGTTCTCCACATCATCCGTGCCGTGGGCCGGACACCGGTGTGTCCGTCCGGTACATGACGAGTGAAGCTATCGCTGATCTTCCCGGCGTATCAATGAATACGGGCAAGTGAGTTCGAGGTGTGACCTCTGGGAGTCGCGTGCGTGGGAGCCGGCCCGAGAAGACAGAACCTGCGGTGAACCGCCTCGCCGCGCTCTCCGTGCCGTTGCACAGGGAGTCGTGCGAGCAGCCCCCGCCGGCCGAAAGCGCAGAGGACTTCCCGTGAAATCCACCGTTCCCACCACCGCACCCGCGTCGCGAGGAGAATCCGTGGCCACCGAAGCACCGCCGCCCCAGACCCCTGAGGGCGGTCCCGTCCAGCCCACGACCGAGGCGTTCATCGAGGAGCAGAACAGCCCGGAGTTCGCCGAACTGCGCCGCTCCCACCGCTCCTTCGCCTTTCCGCTGACCGTCGGCTTCATCGCCTGGTACCTGCTGTACGTGCTGCTGTCCAGCTATGCCGACGACTTCATGAGCAAGATCGTCTTCGCGAACTTCAACGTCGCCTTCGTGTTCGGCCTCGCCCAGTTCGCCACCACGTTCCTCATCGCCTGGTTCTACTCGCGCCACGCCACGAACAAGCTCGACCCGCAGGCGGCGGCCATCAAGTCCCGTCTGGAGGCCGACGCATGAGCGCCGCCCACACCTCGCACGCCGTGATCCAGCTCGCCGCGGAGACGTCGTCGACGAGCGAGCACCGGCCGCTGATCATCACCCTCTTCGCGGTCTTCGTCGCGGCGACCCTCGGCATCACCGTCTGGGCCGGCCGGCAGACCAAGAGCGCGTCGGACTTCTACGCGGGCGGACGGCAGTTCACCGCCTTCCAGAACGGCCTCGCCGTCTCCGGCGACTACATGTCGGCGGCGTCCTTCCTCGGTATCGCCGGTGCCATCGCGCTCTTCGGCTACGACGGCTTCCTCTACTCCATCGGCTTCCTCGTCGCCTGGCTCGTCGCCCTGCTGCTCGTCGCCGAACCGCTGCGCAACTCGGGCCGCTACACCATGGGCGACGTCCTCGCCTACCGCATGCGGCAACGGCCGGTGCGTACCGCCGCGGGCGTGTCCACCATCGTCGTGTCGATCTTCTACCTGCTGGCCCAGATGGCGGGCGCCGGCGTACTCGTCGCCCTGCTGCTCGGCATCACCAGCGACGCGGGCAAGATCCTCATCGTGGCGCTGGTCGGCGTGCTCATGATCCTCTACGTCACCATCGGCGGCATGAAGGGCACCACCTGGGTGCAGATGGTCAAGGCCGTGCTGCTCATCGCGGGCGCCCTGCTGATGACCCTGATGGTGCTGTGGAAGTTCGACTTCAACGTCTCCGACCTCCTCGGCACCGCCGCGGAGAAGAGCGGCCACGGCTCGGCGTTCCTGGAGCCCGGCCTCAAGTACGGCGTCACCGACGTGTCCAAGCTGGACTTCATCTCGCTCGGCATCGCGCTCGTCCTCGGCACCGCCGGTCTCCCGCACATCCTGATCCGCTTCTACACCGTCCCGACCGCCAAGGCCGCCCGTAAGTCCGTGAACTGGGCCATCGGCATCATCGGCGCCTTCTACCTGATGACGATCGCCCTCGGCTTCGGCGCCGCGGCCCTCATCGGACCCGAGGAGATCAAGGCGAAGAACCCGGCGGGCAACGCGGCGGCACCCCAGCTAGCCGAGTACCTCGGCGGACTCGGCACCACCGGCGGCGCCGTCATGCTCGCCGTCATCTCCGCCGTCGCCTTCGCGACGATCCTCGCCGTCGTCGCGGGGCTCACCCTCGCCTCCTCGTCCTCCTTCGCCCACGACATCTACGCCAACGTCATCCGCAGGGGGAAGGCCACCGAGAAGGAGGAGATGCGCGCCGCCCGGTGGGCCACCGTCGCGATCGGCGTCGTCTCCATCGGCCTCGGTGCGATGGCACGCGACCTGAACGTCGCGGGACTCGTCGCCCTCGCCTTCGCCGTCGCCGCGTCGGCCAACCTGCCGACCATCCTCTACAGCCTCTTCTGGAAGCGCTTCACCACCCAGGGCGCCCTCTGGTCCATCTACGGCGGCCTCGCCTCGTCCGTCCTGCTGGTGCTGTTCTCCCCGGTCGTCTCGGGGAAGGCCAGCTCGATGTTCCCGGACGTGGACTTCGCCTGGTTCCCCCTGGAGAACCCGGGCCTCATCTCCATCCCGCTGGGCTTCCTCCTCGGCTGGGTCGGCTCGGTGGTCTCCAAGGAGGAGCCGGACAGGGGCAAGTACGCCGAACTCGAGGTCAAGTCCCTCACCGGCACCGGAGCCCACTGACCGGCCCTGCCGCACCGGCCACGCCCCGGCGGGGCCCCGTCCCGGAGACCTGCGGCGGGGCCCCGTCGTACAGACCTACGACGGGGCCCTGCCGCACCTCGTGTCAACCGAGCCCCCGCGATGTCACAGGCCTCGCGTAGTCTCGGTGGTGTCAGACCGCATCCGCGGACATCGCCGGGGGAGGGGGCCCACAGTGCTCATCGACACCTACGGGCGGGTCGCCACCGACCTGCGTGTCTCACTGACCGACAAGTGCAATCTCCGCTGTACGTACTGCATGCCCGAAGAAGGCCTGCAGTGGCTCTCCAAGACCGAGCTGCTCAGCGACGACGAGATCGTCCGGCTCATCCGGATCGCCGTCACCGAGCTCGGTATCACGGAGGTCCGCTTCACCGGCGGCGAGCCCTTGCTGCGGCCCGGGCTGGTCTCCATCGTCGAGCAGTGCGCCGCCCTGGAGCCCCGGCCCCGGATGTCGCTCACCACCAACGGCATCGGGCTCAAGCGCACCGCGGCGGCCCTGAAGACGGCGGGCCTCGACCGGGTCAACGTCTCCCTGGACACCCTGCGCCCGGACGTCTTCAAGACGCTCACCCGCCGCGACCGGCACCAGGACGTGCTGGAAGGGCTCGAGGCCGCACGCGAGGCCGGACTCACCCCCGTCAAGGTCAACTCCGTCCTCATGCCCGGGCTCAACGAGGACGAGGCCCCCGACCTGCTCGCCTGGGCCGTGGACAACGCCTACGAGCTCCGCTTCATCGAGCAGATGCCGCTCGACGCCCAGCACGGCTGGAAGCGCGACGGCATGATCACGGCGGGCGACATCCTCACCTCGCTGCGCACGCGCTTCACCCTCACCGCCGAGGGCGACGAGGAGCGCGGATCGGCCCCCGCCGAGCGCTGGACCGTGGACGGCGGCCCGCACCGCGTCGGCGTCATCGCCTCCGTGACCAGGCCCTTCTGCGGAGCCTGCGACCGCACCCGGCTCACCGCCGACGGACAGGTCCGCACCTGCCTCTTCGCCCGCGAGGAGACCGACCTGCGCGGCGCACTGCGGTCCGACGCGCCGGACGAGGAGATCGCCAGGATCTGGAAGCTCGCGATGTGGGGCAAGAAGGCGGGCTCCGGCCTCGACGACCCGACCTTCCTCCAGCCCGACCGGCCCATGTCGGCGATCGGCGGCTGAGAGGCTGCCGGGTGACCCGGACCGGGCGGGCCACGCCAGGCCCGAGGTCACCCGGCGGCCTCTGAGGACTCCCACTCCGCGAGCGTCACGACGTCCTTGAGGAAGCCGCGCACACCGAGGAACGACGAGAGGTGCTCCCGGTGCTCCTCGCAGGCCAGCCAGGTCTTGCGGCGCTCCGGGGTGTGCAGCTTGGGATTGTTCCAGGCGAGCACCCATACGGCGTCGGCGCGGCAGCCCTTGGCGGAGCAGACCGGTGCGCCGGAGGCGCTCTCGGCGGAAGTCTCGGGGAGGTTCACGGCCTCAACCCTAAGGGCTCCCGCGCGGGGCCTTCGCGACGCATCCCCGCCGGAGAATGGCGACGCCGGGCAGCCACGGGGGGAGCTGCCCGGCGTCGGTCCGTCGCTCCGACGGGGGATGCGGAGCGCATCCGAAGTATGCCACGGGGGTCAGGGTCCGGTGCACCGGAACGGCATGATTGAACTGAGCTTTTCTTGAGCTTCCGCGGAGCGAGCTTGGCGGAGCCCTTCCGCTCAGCCCGCAGGCCGCGGACCGCCGCCGGCCGGCCCGGGATCCGTGACCGGCTCCGGAGCGGGCTCGGCGGCGCCGGCCACGGGAGCCGCGCCGAGAACCGGCCGCATCGGCGCGGGCACGAACGTCGTGGGGAGCGAAGGGGCGTTCTCACGGCCGGCGTTGGCGATGACCACCGCGACATAGGGAAGCAGGACACCCAGCGCGAGCGCCACCACGGCCACATGCCTCTCGACGTTCCACAGGGTCGTGGCCAGCACCACGGAGACGGTGCGCACGGACATCGAGATGATGTAGCGCCGCTGTCTGCCCCGCACATCGTCGGCAAGCCCCTGACGGGCACCGGTGATCCGGAAGACCTCCGTACCGCTCTGCTTCCGCATCGTGATTCCACCACCAGATCTCTGTGCCGGACTTCCCCGGACGGTGCGCTCCTACGGTACGCCCGGCGCCCGCCTCCTTCGAGACCGGGGCGAGCCCCGTACGCCCGGCTCCGGCCCGCGGTCCCACGTACGGCCCTGTCCGGCATGCGGCGTACGTCCGGCCGACCGAGACTGGGCGAACGTGCGCACACCGCGCCGCACGAGGAGGCGATATGAGCTGGTTGTGGGCAATCATCGTAGGGCTGGTGCTGGGTGTCATCGCCCGGGCGATCCTGCCCGGTAAGCAGGACATCCCTCTCTGGCTGACGGTGGTGTTCGGCATCCTCGGCAGCATCCTCGGCAACGCCGTCGCCACCTGGATCGGTGTCAACGACACCAAGGGCATCGACTGGATCCGCCACGTGCTGCAGCTGATCGGTGCCGTGGTCGTCGTCGGTGTCGGAGACATGCTCTGGCAGTCGATCCGGGGCAAACGGGGCAGGAGCCGGCGAGCCTGATCCCGTAAGACACAGCACCGCGGCCGGTCACGCGTGAAGCGTGACCGGCCGCGGTGCCGTGCTCGCCGGACTCAGCCGGCGGTGACCTCCACGGCGGCCAGATTCTTCTTGCCCCGGCGCAGGACCAGCCAGCGACCGTGCAGCAGCTCCTCGTGGGCCGGCGCGCTCTCGCCGTCGGTGACCTTCGCGTTGTTCACGTAGGCCCCGCCCTCCTTGACCGTGCGGCGGGCGGCCGACTTGCTGGCGGAGAGCCCGACCTCGACCAGGAGGTCCACCACCGGGCCCAGCTCGGTGACCCGGGCGTGCGGCACCTCGGACAGGGCGGCGCTCAGCGTCGCCTCGTCCAGCTCGCCGAGCTCACCCTGGCCGAACAGCGCCTTCGACGCCGCGATGACCGCCGCGCACTGCTCGCCGCCGTGCACCAGCGTCGTCAGCTCCTCGGCCAGCGACCGCTGCGCCGAACGTGCCTGAGGACGCTCCTCGGTGAGCTTCTCCAGCTCGTCGAGCTCCTCACGGCTCTTGAAGCTGAGGATGCGCATGTACGTCGAGATATCCCGGTCGTCCACGTTCAGCCAGAACTGGTAGAACGCGTACGGCGTCGTCATCTCCGGGTCGAGCCAGACGGCTCCGCTCTCGGACTTGCCGAACTTGGTGCCGTCGGCCTTCACCATCAGCGGCGTCGCCAGTGCGTGTACGGCGGCACCCGGCTCCAGGCGGTGGATCAGGTCGATCCCGGCCGTGAGGTTGCCCCACTGGTCGCTGCCGCCCTGCTGGAGGGTGCAGCCGTAGCGCCGGTACAGCTCCAGGTAGTCCATGCCCTGGAGGAGCTGGTAGCTGAACTCCGTGTAGCTGATGCCCTCCTGGGACTCCAGCCGGCGGGCCACCGAGTCCTTGGTGAGCATCTTGTTGACCCGGAAGTGCTTGCCGATGTCCCGGAGGAACTCGATCGCGGACAGGCCCGCGGTCCAGTCCAGGTTGTTCACCATCGTGGCGGCGTTCGGGCCCTCGAAGGTGAGGAAGGGCTCGATCTGCCCGCGCAGCCGCTGGACCCACGCGGCGATGGTCTCCGGGTCGTTCAGCGTGCGCTCCGCGGTCGGCCGTGGGTCACCGATCTGGCCGGTCGCCCCGCCGACCAGGGCGAGCGGCTTCAGGCCGGCGAGCTGGAGCCGCCGCATGGTGAGCACCTGCACCAGATGGCCCACGTGCAGACTCGCCGCGGTCGGGTCGAAGCCGCAATAGAAGGTGACCGGGCCGTCCGCGAGAGCCTTGCGCAGTGCGTCCTCGTCGGTGGACTGGGCGAACAGCCCGCGCCACTTCAGCTCGTCGACGATGTCCGTCACGGTCGTTTTCTCCTTGCGGGGTTCGATTGGTTGTCCGGTCAGTCTATGGGGGTCATACGCCCCGGCTGACCGAGCTCATATGGAAGTCGGGGACGCGCAGCGCGGGCATCGCGGCCCGGGTGAAGTAGTCGCCCCACTCGCGCGGCAGGGTCCTCTCCGTACGGCCCGCCTCCGACGCCCGGGACAGCAGCCCGACCGGCGACTCGTTGAACCGGAAGTTGTTCACCTCGCCGAGGACCTCGCCGTCCTCCACCAGATACACCCCGTCCCTGGTCAGGCCGGTCAGCAGCAGGGAGGCCGGGTCCACCTCCCGGATGTACCAGAGGCAGGTCAGCAGCAGGGTGCGGCCGGTCGTCGCGGCCACCATCTCCTCCAGGGACCGCTCGCCGCCGCCCTCCAGGACGAGGTTGTCCATCGAGGGGGCGACCGGCAGGCCCGTCAGCCCCGCGGAATGACGGGTCGTGGTCAGCCGCTCCAGCCTGCCGTCCTTGATCCATTCGGTCGGGGCCAGCGGCAACCCGTTGTCGAAGACCGAAGCCCCGTCCCCCGACGCGTGCGCGATCACGAAGGGGGCCGACTCCAGGCCCGGCGCGTGCGGATCACTGCGCAGGGTCAGCGGCAGCTCGGACAGCGTCTCGCCGATCCTCGTACCGCCTCCGGGCCGGGAGAAGACCGTCCGGCCCTCCGCGGCGTCCCGCGCGCCCGCCGACCAGTACTGGTAGATCAGCAGGTCCGCGACCGCGGTCGGCGGCAGCAGCGTCTCGTAGCGCCCGGCCGGCAGCTCGATCCTGCGCTCCGCCCACCCGAGGCGCCGCGCCAGCTCCGCGTCCAGGGCCGCCGGGTCGACGTCCTTGAAGTCGCGCGTGGCCCGGCCCGCCCAGGCTGAACGGGTCCGGTCCGGGGACTTGGCGTTCAGCTCCAGCGTCCCGTTCGGCTGGTCGTGGCGCAGCCGCAGCCCCGTCGACGTACCCAGATACGTCGAGTTCAGCTGGTGGTGGGCGAAGCCGTACAGCTCACGGCCGCCCGAGCGGGCCCGCGCGAAGGCGTCGCCGAGCGCCGGGGCGAAGCCGTCGAAGACGGCGGAGCCGGTCTCGGCCGGCGGCTCCGTGAAGTCGGCGGACACCGGCACCCCGGACACCAGCGGCTGCGCGTCCTCGGCCGGACCGGCACCACGCGCGGCGGCCTCGGCGGCCCGCACCAGCGGTTCCAGGTCGTCCCTCGTGACGGCCGAACGGGACACCACACCCGACGCCGTCCCCTCCGCGCCGTCCACGGTCGCGATCACGGTCAGGGTCCGCCCCCGCGTCACCCCGTTCGTGGTGAGCGCGTTGCCGGCCCAGCGCAGATTGGCGGAGGAGCTCTCGTCCGCGACGACCACGCAGCCGTCGGCGGTGGACAGCTCCAGCGCGCGCTCGACGATCTCGTACGGCTTGCTGACGCGGCTCATCGCCCGGCCTCCTGCGTCGTGTTGAGGATGTTCACGCCTCGGAAGAGGGCGGACGGGCAGCCGTGCGAGACGGCCGCGACCTGGCCCGGCTGGGCCTTGCCGCAGTTGAACGCGCCGCCCAGGACGTAGGTCTGCGGGCCGCCGACCTTCTCCATCGAGCCCCAGAAGTCCGTCGTCGTCGCCTGGTAGGCCACGTCCCGCAGCTGGCCCGCCAGCCTGCCGTTCTCGATCCTGAAGAACCGCTGCCCGGTGAACTGGAAGTTGTACCTCTGCATGTCGATCGACCAGGACCGGTCGCCGACCACGTAGATCCCGCGCTCCACCCCGCCGATCAGGTCCTCGGTGGAGAGCCCGCCCGGATCCGGCTGCAGCGACACGTTGGCCATGCGCTGCACGGGGACGTGCTCGGGGGAGTCGGCGTACGCGCACCCGTTGGACCGGCCCAGGCCCGTCAGCTTCGCGATCCGCCGGTCCGTCTGGTAACCGACCAGCGTTCCGTCCTTGACCAGGTCCCAGGACTGGGCCTCGACGCCCTCGTCGTCGTAGCCGACCGTCGCGAGCCCGTGCTCGGCGGTGCGGTCACCGGTCACGTTCATCACGGGGGAGCCGTACGTCAGCTTCCCCAGCTGGTCGAAGGTCGCGAACGAGGTGCCCGCGTACGCCGCCTCGTAGCCCAGCGCCCGGTCCAGCTCGGTCGCGTGGCCGATCGACTCGTGGATGGTCAGCCAGAGATTGGACGGGTCGACCACCAGGTCGTACGTCCCCGCCTCGACGCTCGGCGCCCGCATCTTCTCGGCCAGCAGCCCCGGAATGCGCTCCAGCTCCGCGTCCCAGTCCCACCCGGTGCCCGTGAGGTACTCCCAGCCCCGGCCCACCGGCGGAGCGATCGTCCGCATCGAGTCGAACTCGCCGGTCGTGCCGTCCACGGCCACGGCGGTCAGCTGCGGATGCACCCGCACCCGCTGCTGGGTGGTGACGGTACCGGCCGTGTCCGCGTAGAACTTGTTCTCGTGGACCGTCATCAGCGAGGCGTCCACATGCGCGACTCCGTCGGCCGCCAGCAGCCGCGCACTCCACTCCAAGAGCAGCCCGGCCTTCTCCTCGTCCGGCACGGAGAACGGGTCGACGTCGTACGCCGACACCCAGGTCCGCTCGCCGTGCACCGGCTCGTCGGCCAGCTCCACACGCTCGTCGGAACCGGCCGCCGCGATCACCTTCGCGGACAGCTTGGCCATGGCGACCGCCTGCGAGGCCACCTTCGCCGCCGCGTCCATCGTCAGGTCCACCCCGGACGCGAACCCCCAGGCCCCGCCGTGCACCACCCGGACCGCGTACCCGGTGTCGGTGGTGTCCGACGTCCCGGACGGCCGGGCGTCCCGCAGCCGCCAGGAGGCACCGCGCACCCGCTCGAACCTGAAGTCCGCGTGTACGGCGCCGAGCGCACGGGCGCGGGCGAGAGCCGCGTCGGCGAGGGCACGCAGCGGCAGGGCCAGGAACGACTGATCTACCTCGTGGGCCACGAAGGGCTCTCCTTCTCTCTGAGTACACCGGAGTGAACCATGCAACGGCACGGCTCCGGTCGGCCACACGTTTCCCGGGTCCCGAGGGTGTCGTGCGGCAGTAGGCTGATCGTCACCGATGGCCGGGGGGCCGGCAGTGATGTCGGCAGGGCCGCGCATCACGGCAGGTAATGGGGAGCACGCGCGACGATGGATGTTTTCGGGGTCCACCAGAGACTCATCACGGACTATGACGCTTTCACCAGCTCGCTGGTCGGCGTGCGGGACCGAGATATCCAACGGCACCTCGACGAGGAGCGAAACCGCAAGGCCCGCTGGCCGGACCCGCGCATTTCGCTCAACCCCAGTTTCCGTAGCGGGGGAACCGTCGCTGAGCTCGTCGACGAAGGTCTCCTGCATCATGGGTGCCGCCGTTACTTCCGCTCCAAGGAGCACGAGAACGATCCCGGCTCCCGGACGCTCACCCTTCACCGCCACCAGCGAGAAGCCATTGAAGCGGCCGCCTCCGGGGATTCCTATGTTCTGACGACAGGAACGGGTTCCGGAAAGAGCCTGGCCTATATTCTTCCCGTCGTTGACGCGGTGCTGCGCCGCCCCAACCCTGATGGCATCTCCGCCATCGTCGTCTATCCCATGAACGCCCTCGCCAACAGTCAGCAGCACGAGCTGGCACGCTACCTGCAGTGGGGCATTCCGGAAACCGACCGGAAGGTGACCTTCGCCCGCTACACCGGGCAGGAGGACCGAGAGAAGAAGGCTGCGGTCCTGCGCGCCAAGCCGGACATCCTGCTGACGAACTACGTCATGCTGGAGTACCTGCTGACCCGCCCCCAAGAGCGCGAAGAGCTGATCGGAGCTGCTCAGGGCCTGCGTTTCCTTGCGTTGGACGAGCTGCACACGTATCGCGGCCGACAGGGAGCCGACGTCGCACTGCTGGTACGGAGACTGCGGGACGCCTGCGCGGCTCCGGAGCTCCAGTGCATCGGCACCTCCGCGACCATGGCCAGTGCTGCCACGTTCGGCGAAGCACAGTCGAAGGTTGCGGATGTTGCCACCAGCCTCTTCGGTACCGTGGTCCGCCCGGAGCGGGTGATCGGTGAGACGCTCGAGCGCGCCACGGACCCCGGTGCTTCATCCGGCGGCTCCGCCCGCGAACGGCGCTCGGCCCTGGGCGAGGCTGTACGCCGTGCAGCCGAGGAGCCCCACGCGCTGCCACGCGACTACAGGATCCTCCAGACCGACCCGCTCGCTGTGTGGGTGGAGGACTCCTTCGGTCTGGTGGAGGACAAGAAGTCCGGCGGGCGGCTTGTGCGCCGGACACCTGTCACCGTGCCCTACGCTGGCCATGCACTCGCCAAGGCGAGCGGGCAGCCCGAGGACCTGTGCAGAGCTGCCATCGAGGCGATTCTCCGGGCGGGCGCCGAGGCGCGGCACCCGCAGCATCGGCGCCCGCTGTTCGCCTTCCGGCTGCACCAGTTTCTCTCCAAAGGCGACACGGTCTACACCAGCTTCGAACCTGCCGGGCAGCGCCACCTGACCAGCCAGTACCAGGTCAGCGTGCCTGAGCACCGGGAAAAACCGCTGATTCCTCTGGCATTCTGCCGCGACTGCGGACACGACTACCTGGTGGTGACCCGGGAGGAGGGCCCGGCCGGGCCACGCCTCACCGCACGTCGGGACCCGGAGGCCCCGGCCGAGGCTGCGGACGGTTATCTGTACGTCAGCCAGGAGCAGCCGTGGCCCACCGAGAGCGAGCAGCGGCTGTCCCGTCTTCCCGACAGCTGGGTGGAAACGTCGGAAGACGGCACCAGGACCGTCGTACAGGCGCGGTCGGGGGACGTGCCGCGTGAGGTCAGGGTCGCTCCGGACGGCACTCTCCTGACCTCAGGCGAGCACGGGCTGCGCGCCTGGTGGATCGGAGCTCCGTTCCGGTTCTGCCTGCGCTGCCGCGTCAGCCATGAGCAGCTGCGTGCCAGGGACTTCGTCAAGCTGGCGACATTCGCCGCCGAGGGCCGCAGCTCGGCCGTCTCCCTGATCAGTGCCAGCGTGGTGCGTTCCCTGCGCGCACAGCAGGACATCGACGAGCGGGCCCGCAAACTGCTGACCTTCGTCGACAACCGACAGGACGCCAGCCTCCAAGCCGGACACTTCAATGACTTCGCCCAGGTGACCCAGATCCGCGGGGCGCTCTACCGGGCTCTGGCCGCCGCAGGCCCCGAAGGGCTGCGGCACGATGTGCTGCCACAGGCGGTCGAGAAGGCGCTCGGCCTGCCCATGGAGGCATTCGCGCGCAACCCGGGTGCCAAATACAGTCAGCGGGAGTCAGCGCGGTCCGCGCTGCGTACCGTCCTGGCCTACCGGGTCCACGCAGACCTGGAGCGTGGCTGGCGCATCACCATGCCCAACCTCACCCAAACCGGGCTTCTCCGCTTCGGCTACACCGATCTCACGGAGATCGCTGCCGATGAGGAGTGCTGGCAGGGTGCGCATCCAGCCCTCACCGGCGACTCGCCCGAACATCGTGCCCACCTGGCCCGCGTGCTGCTGGACGAGCTCCGCCGGTCGCTCGCCGTGGACGATCCGCTGCTCACCCAGGAGGGCTTCGACCAGCTTCAGCGACTGTCCGAGGGGCACCTGCTCGGCGTGTGGGCGTTGCCCACGAAGGAACCCCGCGTTCCCTCGCGCGTCGCGTTCCCCGGCAGCGGACCCAAGGGAGCCCCGTCGGGCGAGGCCATCTACCTCAGTGGTCTCGGAGCGTACGGACGCTTCCTGCGCCGGCCCGGCCAGTTCGGAGACATTGCCGGCCTCGCCGGTCGGCGTATGTCGGTCGCGGATGCCGACGCAGTCATCCGTAGCTTGCTCCAGGTGCTGGAGACCCACGGTCTGGTCGCGGTCGTCCGTGAGGAGCGTGACGGTTCGCGGGGGCACCAGGTCAGGTCCGCCGCGCTGCGTTGGCTTCCCGGAGACGGGTCCACCCCCGAGCCCGACCCGTTGCGGAAGGTCAGTGACCCGGACGCCGAGCCGCACGTCAATACCTACTTCCGTGACCTCTACCGGGACAGCGCGGCCGAACTAATCGGCCTGGAAGCCCGTGAGCACACCGCTCAGGTTCCCTCGGCTCTACGTGAGATCCGTGAGGAGGCATTCAGAGAGGGCGAGCTGAGCCTGCTCTACTGCTCACCGACGATGGAACTCGGCGTGGACATCGCCACCTTGAACGCGGTGGCCATGCGTAACGCCCCGCCTACTCCGGCCAACTACGCCCAGCGCTCCGGCCGCGCGGGACGGTCCGGACAGCCTGCCCTGGTCACCACGTACTGTTCGACAGGCAGCGCCCACGACCAGTACTACTTCCGTCGCCCCGAGCTGATGGTCGCGGGCAGCGTCACACCGCCCCGTCTCGACCTCGCCAACGAGGAGCTGCTGCGCTCGCACGTCCATGCCATCTGGCTGGCCGAGACAGGCGCCTCCCTCGAATCCCGTATGACCGATTTCCTGGACGCGGAGACTCCTGCGGCCCCCGGCGAACCGGTGCCTCTGCGGCTCACCGAAGCGATGCGTAACCAGCTCGACAGCGAGACGGCCCGCCGTCGTGCCATCGCGAGGGCGGCCGAGGTTCTGGGACCTCTGCTGGTCGATCTGGAGGAGCGCACCACCTGGTGGTACGACGGCTGGATCGAGGACGTCGTACGGTCGGCGCCGCGCCGGTTCGACGACGACTGCGAGCGCTGGCGCCGCCTTTACCGCTCAGCGCTCACCGAACGCGAGGAGCAGCATCGCACCGCCGGAGACCTCACCGTCGACCCGAAGTCCCGGCGCCGGGCACAGGCCCGCCGCGCCGAGGCCGAGAGCCGGCTGAAGCTGCTGCGCAACGAGGACAGCGAGGAGTCCTTCAGCGACTTCTACACCTACCGCTATTTCGCTTCGGAAGGGTTTCTCCCCGGCTACTCCTTCCCGCGCCTGCCGCTGGCCGCCTACATTCCCGGTCAGCGGGGTGAGGGTAGGTATGGCCAGAAGAACGGTGCGTACATCCAGCGTCCACGCTTCATCGCCATCTCCGAGTTCGGCCCCGGAGCACTCATCTATCACGAGGGGCAGCGGTACGCGGTCGACCGCGTACAGGTCCCGACGGGCTCCGCCCCCGGCCAGGTCGCCACCAGCGATGTGCGGATCTGTGGCAGTTGTGGCACCTGGTACGACCGTTCCGAGGGCGCGGACCAGTGTGACGACTGCCACGTCCCGCTCACTCTCACCCTGAGCCGGACGATGGTCCTGACCACCGTCCAGGCCTCGCCGGTACGACGTATCTCCTCCGACGAGGAGGAACGCCTCAAATCCGGCTTCGAGCTCCTGACGGGTTATCAGTTCTCCCAGTCGGCCGGCCGGCTGGACGCCGTCTCCGCCGATACCCACGGGCCGGTCCTCGGCGTGAGCTACGGCGACACCGCACGCGTCCGCGTCTTCAACATCGGCCGCCGCAAGCGCAAGCATCCCGGCGACCGCGGATTCTGGCTCGACCCGGTACAGGGAAGGTGGCTCAGTGCCAAGAAGGTGAACGAAGCACAGGAGGCGTCAGCAGAGGACGAGGCGTTGGGCGCGTTTTCGTCCGCGGACCGTGCGCTCCAGGTCATTCCGTACGTCGAGGACCGTAAGAACATCGCCGTACTGAGACTGGCCGAACCGGTCGACGAGAAGATCGCCATCACGCTCAGATATGCCCTTGAGCGCGGTATAGAAGCTCGCTACCAGCTGGAGGACTCCGAGCTGGACAGTCAGGACCTCCCCGACGAGGACCTGCGTGGCCGGATGCTCTTCGTCGAGGGTGCGGAGGGCGGCGCAGGGGTTCTGCGGCTGCTGCACGACGATCCGGGAGCTCTGGCCGAAGTCGCCCGTGCGGCGCTGAAGATCATTCACGTGAACCCGGACAGCGGCGAGGACGAGGACAGGGCCGAGGGCGCTCCCGAGCGGTGTGAGCTCGGCTGCTACGACTGCCTTCTCTCCTACAGCAACCAGCGTTTCCACACCCGTATCGACCGGCACACCGCTGTCCCGCTGTTGCTGAGACTCGCCGCGGCCACCACCAGGGGCGAGCGGCAGACCACTCCGGCAGCCCAGCGGGCCCGGGCGCTGGAGCGGGCGACCGAGAGTGCCCAGGGGCCGGTGGCCGACTTCGTGGGGTGGCTCGACCGCTCGGGGCACCGGTTGCCCGATGAGACACACACGGAGCAGACCGGCGCCCCCGTCCATCCCGACATCGTCTACCGCCTGCCCGGCGCGGATGTCGCGGTCTACCTGGACACGGCGGCCGGTCGGCACCTGGACAAGCCGGCCGAGTACCGGCTCATCGACGACGGCTGGCTCGTGATCAGGGCCGGCGCCGACACCGAGGAATGGGAAAGCACTGTGCGCGCACACCCGGATGTATTCGGCCCCGGACGGAGCATCCGATGACGGCCGCCGACCGCGCCCCCGGCGATCTCGTATCGGCCCGCGGGCGGGACTGGGTAGTCCTGCCCGGTGCGTCCGACGATCTCGTGATCGCCCAGCCCCTCGACGGTGACCGTGAGTTCATCACCGCGCTCTTCCCGTACGAGATCAAGGAACCCGGCTTCGGCCGACCGCGTGCGGCAGAGGGCGAGATCGGCGACTTCGCGTCGGCCGGACTTCTGCGCACGGCCCTGCGGATCGCCGCGACTCATGGTGCGGGGCCCTTCCGCAGCCTTGCCTCCATCGCCGTCCAGCCGCGCCAGTACCAGCTGGTCCCGCTGATGATGGCCCTGCGGATGGACACCGTGCGTCTCCTCATCGGTGACGACGTCGGTATCGGCAAGACCATCGAGGCCGCGCTCATCGCGAAGGAACTCCTCGAACAGGGCTCGGCCACCAGCATGTCGGTGCTCTGCTCGCCCTCCCTCGCCGAGCAGTGGCAGTCCGAGCTGCGGGAGAAGTTCGGGATGGAGGCGGAGCTGGTCCTTCCCTCCACCGCCGCCCGTCTGCAAAAGGGCGTCGAACCCGGCCAGACACTCTTCGAGCGCTACCCCTGCACGATCGTCTCCACCGACTTCATCAAGCAGCCCGACCGCCGTGAGGCATTCCGCCGCACCTGCCCGGACCTGTTGATCGTCGACGAGGCGCACACCTGCGTCGGAGCGGGCACCGGCCACCAGCAGCGCTACGAACTCCTTCGCGCGCTCGCCCAGGACGAGAGCCGTCACCTGGTCCTGGTCACCGCCACGCCGCACAGCGGCGACGCCCAGGCCTTCGCCAAGCTCACCAGCCTGCTCGACCCCGGCCTCCAGGAGCTCGACCCGACCGTGCCGGCCCACCGCGACCGGCTCGCCCGCCACTTCGTGCAGCGCCGCCGCCGCGACATCCGGCGCTACCTCGATGAGGACACCCCCTTTCCGCGCGACCGAAAACTGCGCCCGGCCCCCTACCAGCTGGGCACCGAGTACGCCCGCTTCGTCGCCGACGTCCTCGCCTTCGCCCGCGAGCAGGTCCGCCGTCCCGACGGCGCCTTGCAGCAGCGCCTCACCTGGTGGTCCGTCCTCGCCCTGCTGCGCTGTGTGCTCTCCTCGCCGGCCGCGGCGGCAGAGACCCTCAAGGTGCGTGCTGCTGTCGCCGCGGCACGCACCTCCGACGAGGCCGAGCGCATCGGGCGCAAGGCGGTCCTCGAACTCACCGATGACGAAACGGGCGAAGGACTCGATGCCGTACCCGGCTCCCTCCTCGAAGACGTCGACGACGGGGAGACCACCACTCGAGGCGGCAGCCGCCAGCTGAAGAAGTTCGCCGACCGCGCCGCCTCGCTGGCCGGTCCGGAGCACGACACCAAGCTGGCCTTCCTCATCGACGCGGTGAAGGGCCTCCTCGTCGACGGATACGACCCCATCGTCTTCTGCCGTTACATCCCCACCGCCGAGTACGTCGCCCAGCACCTCGCCGAAGCGCTCGGCCGCAGCGCCCACGTCGACGCCGTCACCGGAATGCTCCACCCCGACGCCCGCCAGGCACGCATCGACGAACTCACCGCCAAGCGCGGCCGGCATGTCCTGGTCGCCACCGACTGCCTCTCCGAAGGAGTCAACCTCCAAGAGCACTTCGGCGCCGTCGTCCACTACGACCTCTCCTGGAACCCCGCCCGGCACGAACAGCGCGAAGGCCGCGTCGACCGCTTCGGCCAGTCCCGCGAAAACGTCCGCGCCCTCACCATGTACGACACGGACACCGGGATCGACGGCCTCGTCCTGGACGTACTCATCCGCAAGCACCGGGAGATCGCCGAACAGGTGGGCGTCATCGTCCCGGTCCCCGACGGTGGAGCCGGAGTGCTGCAGGCGCTGTCCAAGGCTCTCCTGCTCAGGGGCCGCGAGGGCGCGGGCGACGGACAGCTCGCTCTCGACTTCGACTCGAGCGAACTCTTCGGCCTCGCACGCCAACAGCTCGACACCGAGTGGGAGAGCGCGGCCGAGCGCGAGTCGAAGGTCCCGACCAAATTCGCCCAGAGTGGTCTTCACCCCGACGAGGTCAAGGCCGAACTCGATGCTCTGCGCCAGGCCCTCGGCGACCCCGCCGACATCGCGGAGTTCACCCGCGAGACGCTGAAGGCCCTCGGCTCCCCGGTACGCCCCGACGCACGCTCCACCGGTTTCACCGCGCCGACAGCAGCTCTGCCCCGCGGTCTGCGCCACGCCCTGGGCATCTACGAGGACGCCGACCAGGCCCTCGGACCCGGCGCCGCCCAGGCCACGGCCCGTACGGCCAAGGCCAAGAGCCGCAAACCGGCAGCGGACAACCTGGTCTTCCACCAAGACCTCCCCGTCCCGGCCGGGGCGCACGCCCTGTTCCGTACGGACCCCGCGGTACGCGCCGTCGCCCGTTACGCCCTGGACTCGGCCCTCGACCCGGGCCTGAGCGAGAACGACCGTCCGGCCCGTCGGCTCGGCGTCATCCGCACCCCCGACGTCGCCCACCGCACCGTCCTTCTCCTGGTCCGCTACCGTTTCCGCCTCACCCTCCCCGGCCGCCGCACCGGGCGTACCACCGAGGCCCTGCGCGAACTGGTCGCCGAGGACGCCCAGCTGCTGGCGTGGCGCAACGACCCCGAGGGCAAGCGGGAATGGCTCACCGACGAGGAGACCGCCCAACTGCTCCTCGCCGCCCCCGACCGCAACACCAACCAGTCGATGCGCGGCCAGCAGATCACCCGTGCCCTGGAGGAACTCAAAGAGGTCGAGGACCACCTGACCGCCCACGGTGATCAGGTCGCCCGCCGCCTCGAAGCCGCCCACCAACGCGTACGCGAGGCAGCCGGCGAGCGGGGCCGGGCACGTGGTGCGGCAGCCGCCCGCCGCATCACCGCCGAGCCCGCGGGTGAACCCGACCTGCTCGGTGTGTACGTGTACGTCAAGCGTCCCGGAGGATCCAGGTGACCACTCTCGCCCCCGACCACCTTCCGGCGAGCACAGCCGTACGCGTCGAAGGAGCGCTGCTCTCCGCCGACCTCATCAACAAGATCCGCTTCGGTGACCGGGAGCTCCCCGGAGCTGCCCCCGCCGACTACCGTCTGCCGCGCGGTGTACGGGTCGAAGACGCAGCCAGCCGCAAGTGGGAGTACCTCAAGGCCACGTACGCGACCTTCCAGGACCAGCTCGACGAGCTCGGCGACAACACCGACCCGGCAAAGGTCACGGTCAAGGAATGGCTCGGGGTCCTCCTCGACGAGCTCGGCTACGCGGGCCTCACCACCGTGCCCAAGCGCGAGCGCATTCGTGTGCCGGGGCGACCCGACCCGTACGGGGTGAGCCACCAGTGGCAGCAGCACCTGCCCGTCCACCTCCTGGGCTGGAACACCGACCTCGACCGAGGCATCGGCACCGACCGCGCACCACAGTCCATGGTCCAGGAACTCCTCAACGTCTCCGACGAGCACCTGTGGGCCCTCCTTTCCAACGGCAGGGTCCTGCGCGTCCTGCGCGACTCGACCGCACTCGTCGGCTCCGCGTACGTCGAGTTCAACCTCGAAGCGATCTTCGGCGGCGACCAGTTCGCCGACTTCCTGCTGCTCTACGCGATGCTCCACTCCACTCGCTTCGAGCTGGTGCCGAAGCCGGAGAAGAAGCGGCGCGGAGCCGCGGCCGCCGAGGTCGAGGAAGACAACGACACCGCCGAGGCCGGGACCGACGAGGACACGCTCGACGAAGCCGCCGACGACGACCTGACCGTCCTCACTCCGGCCGACTGCCGCCTCGAATGGTGGCGCGCCTACTCCATCGAGACCGGCATCCGCGCCCGGGACCGCCTCCGCAATCAGGTCAAGCAGGCCCTGAGCATCCTCGGCTCGGGTTTTCTCCAGGCAAACCCGAAGTTCGGCGAGGCGCTCACCCGTAACGGCAAGCCCGCCCTGGACGACTTCCACCACGAGCTGCTCCGACTCGCCTACCAGCTGGTCTTCCTCTTCGTCGCCGAGGACCGCAACGCGCTGCTCATGCAGTCGGAGGCAGGCGCCTCCCGCAAGCAGATCGACGCCCTCGAACGGGCCCGCGCCCGCTACGCCCGCTACTTCTCGACGGCCCGGCTGCGCCGGATCGCCTCACGCAGGAAGGGCGACCACAACACCGACCTGTGGGAGGGCGTGCGCATCGTCCTGGACGCGCTCGGCCAGGACGGTGGCCTGGAAGCCCTCGCGCTCCCCGAGCTCGGCGGCCTGTACTTCCGAGCAGACGGCGGTGAGGAACATCTGGCCCTGCTCCCCGGCAGCCCGGAACCCCTGCGCTCGGCGAAGCTCCCCAACGAGAACCTGCTCGACGCGGTACGGCTTCTCTCCCGAGTGCGGGACAAGCAGGGCCGCCTGAGCCGGGTGGACTACCGCCACCTGGGCGCAGACGAACTCGGCAGTGTCTACGAGTCCTTGCTGGAGCTCATCCCGCGCCATGACCCGGAGAAGCGGGAGTTCTGGCTCCAGGACCTGGTTGCCGGGAACAAGCGGAAGACGACCGGCTCGTACTACACGCCGTCCGTGCTCATCGAGAAGCTCCTCGACAACGCCCTCGACCCGGTGATCAAGCGCCACGCCGAGTCGGGCATCCCCGATCACCTCCTCAGGATCCGCTTCGTGGATCCCAGCTGTGGCTCGGGCCATGTCCTGGTCGCGGCGGCCCGGCGCATAGCTCTGCGCTATGCCCAGCTGCACGACAACGAGCTGGAGCCCGCACCGGACAAGGTGCGCGAGGCGATGGGCAAGGTCGTACGGTCCTGCGTCCACGGTGTAGACATCAACCCGCTCGCCGCAGAGATCGCCAAGGTGTCCCTGTGGCTGGAATCCCTGAACCCGGGGGAGCCGCTCGCCTTCCTGGACGACCGCATCAAGGTCGGCAACGCCCTGCTGGGGACGACACCGCTGCTGCTGGAGGCGGGAATCCCGGAGAACGCCTTCAAGAAGCTGGAGGGTGACGAAGGCCCGGCGATCAACGAGGCGCGTGACCGCAACCGCAAGGAACTGAAGGGCGTTGAGGTCTGGGTCCAGAGCCAGCTGGGGGAGCCGGCGGTCCACACGAGCACCGCAAAGGTGCGGGTCGCGGCGGAGGAGGCAGCGGCGAAGCCGGTAGGCAGGGGGCTCGCTGCCATCCGCGAGTTGGCGAAGCGGCACAAGGAGTTCGAGGCCAACCCGGAGCTGGAACGTCTCAAGCGGGTGGCTGACGCCTGGTGTGCGGCCTTCATCTGGCCCAAGCGGAAGGACGCCCCGGCGCCGATTACGACGTCGACCCTGAAGCGGCTGGAGCTGGGCGAGGCGCTCGACGGCATCCCGGAGCCCTTGCCGCCGATGGGCGAAGACCCGGTGCCGGAGTCGGACGAGGACCGCGAGTGGCGTGAAAGCGCGGGGGAGCGGGAGCTGCGCGATGTTGTGGCCCGTAACCGATTCTTCCACTGGCACCTGGAGTTCCCGCGCGTGTTCCGGGTCGAGGACCGCGATGCGGCCGACGCGAATCCGGTGACGGGGTGGCAGGGCGGCTTCGACTGTGTGCTGGGGAACCCGCCGTGGGAGCGGGTGAAGATTCAGAAGAAGGAGTGGTTCGCCGCGCAGAACCCGTATGTCGCGGATGCCGGGACGGCGAGTGAGCGCGAGTACCGGATCGGTCGTCTTCTGGAGTCGGTCGATGAACACGGGAATGTGATCGAGGACGACCGGAAGCTGCACCGGGAGTATCTGACCGCTCAGCGCGAGTCCAAGGGCACGACGAACATGCTCCGGGACTCAGGAATCTTCCCGCTGACGGGCAAGGGCGACGTCAATACGTACGCGGTGTTCGCGGAGAAGTCACGGATGCTGGTGGGTCCGGAGGGGATGGCGGGGCTGGTCCTGCCGACGGGTATCGCGACGGACAAGACGACGTCGGCGTTCTTCTCGGACCTGGTGGAGCGGCGGCAGCTGAACACGGTGCTGGACCTGGAGAACGAGGAGAAGCTCTTCGCGGACGTCCATAACCAGTACCGCTTCTGTCTGTTCACCTTCGGCGGCTTGGCCCACGAGTACGCGCACGTCCGCCTCGCGTTCCGGGCCCGCCGCCCGGATCAGCTGGACGCCCGCGAGTTCACGCTGGATGCGGAGGGATTCCGCCGGATCAACCCGAACAGCCGGACGGCGCCGGTGTGTGAGAGCCCGGAGCACTTGCGGGTGCTTCAGGGGATCCACAAGCGTGTTCCGCTTCTCTGGCGCAAGGCTCCTGGCGAGCCAGAAGTCAATCAGTGGGAACTGGGTCCCTTCCTGCGCATGCTGGACATGGCCACCAACTCGAAGTCCTTCCGCTCCGCTGACCAGCTCAGAAGGGGGGAATGGGTCCGTAGGGGGACTGTCTTCACCAAGGGCGACGAGCGATACCTGCCACTCTACGAGGGCAAGTTCGTCCACCACTTTGATGGGCGGTTCGCGACCTACGAGAACGCTAGCCAGGCTCAGATCAACAAGGGCACCCTGCCAAGGCTGGGCACTGAGACCCACCAAGACCCGACGGCGCTGCCCTTGCCCCGGCATTGGGTGCATGAAGCCGAGGTCGATGTGCGGCTCGCAGAGGACTTGGCGAACGTACGGAAGGAGTGGCCGCACAACTGGCTGCTCGGCTGGCGTGATGTATGCCGTGCTTCGGACGAGCGGACGGTCATTGCGTCTGTACTGCCCCGGACAGCGGTGGGCCACACAGAACCCCTGTTCATGCCTACTAGCCTGACGCCCCCGCTCGACGCCTTCCTTGCGAACCTTTCCTCATGTGTCCTTGACTTTGCTGCCCGACAAAAGATCCAGGGTGCGCACCTGACATACACGTATTTGGAGCAGCTCCCTGTCCTCGCCCCAGGCGAGTACGCCAACCCGGTTGACTGGCTGGACGGCAATGCATCCGCCCCCTGGATTCGCGCCCGCATCCTCGAATTGACCTACACGTCCTACGAAACGAAACCGTGGGCCAGCTACCTAGACGATGACGGCGCCCCCTTCATCTGGGATGAGGACCGCCGCTTCCTGATGCGCGCAGAGTTGGATGCCGCATACCTCCACCTCTACGGCATCGCGCGTCAGGATCTCGACCTCGTCCTGGACAGCTTCCGGGCCTTCCGTAATAGGAAGCCGGAGCTGTTCAAGCGCACCAAGGACGAGATCATCCGCATCTACGAGGCGATGACAGCCGGCCCGTACGTCACGTCCCTCGCTCCGCCCCCGGGCCAAGGCCCCCGCCACGATCCCGGCACGAGCCCTCTGACCCGCGTGGCTCCGCCCACCCCGCCTGCGCAGCCTCCGCGCGTGCCCACAAGGAAGAGCAGCAAGCCGGTCACGGGCGGTCAGCTGGGTGCCCTGTTCGGCCTGGAGGAGGTCGAGGGAATCGACGTGCAGCTCGACATCTTCGGACGCGAGGAGTGATTGGGCATCCGAGCGCAGCAGCGGCCGCTCCCCGGACAATTCGGGTGGGTGGCCGTTCGGGTGCTGCGGCGGGTCAGAGCTCGTTCGCGATCACACCCGCCCGGAACGCGGCCCACTCCGAAGCAGTGAAACGCAGGGGTGCTCGCTCGGGGTTCTTCGAGTCCCGAACGGCCCTGGCGCCGCCCGGCAACTCGGCGATCTCGACGCAGTCGTGCTCCGCGCCGCTGGCCGAGGACTTGCGCCATATGGAGTCGGTGAGGTCCTGGGCGTACAGGTCTGCCTTGCGGTTCACTTCCGGAGGCCTTCTTCCATCTCGGTGATACGCACGAGCGAGTCTTCCACTGACAGCGCCGTCGCTTGAACGTGCTGGAACGCGCGTGCGTAAGGAGCTGCGTCCTCACCCTCAACGTATGCCGCGCCGCTCAGATTCTCCAGGACGACAACCTCCGGCAGCGGCCGGGCGAAGCTGGCCAGGCTGAAGCCACCCAGCAGCCCCGGGTGGGCAGTTGAGGTCAACGGCATGAGCTGCACTGTCACGTTGGGCATCTCGGATGCGTCCAGCAGCCGGCGTAGCTGTTCCCGCATGGTGGCGGGTCGAGCAGCGAAGCGTTGGTGGAGTGCCGACTCGTGAATGATCGCCCACAGCTCCAAGGAAGCGCCTGGTCGAGTGAGCACTGACTGTCTGGCCATGCGGACCTCTGCCAGAGCAGCTACTTCCTCGGGACTGCGCGTCGTTGTGATTCCAGAGATGGTTTCCCGGGCGTAGGCAGCGGTTTGGAGCAGCCCCGGGATGAGGAGCGGTGTCCAACTGCAGATCTTCTCAGCGTCGGTCTCAAGCGAGATGAAGTCTGCGTAGGAGGGCGAGACGACCACCGAGTACGTCTGCCACCAACCTCGTTTTCCTGCGTCTTTAGCCAGTCCCTCCAAGGCAGTGCGCGCCTCGGAGTCGGCCACGCCGTAGACGTCGAGCAGGCCGAGGAGATCGTTGGGGCGAACGCCCTGCGCCGCGTTCTCAATCTTCGACATCTTCGGGCCCTTCCAACCCATGGCCGTAGCGGCTTCATCGAGCGTCAGACCGGCGTCGTGGCGAAGCTTGCGGAGTGTCGCGCCAAGGCGTCGACGGCGGACTGTCGGGACCAGGGGAGCGTTGGGCATGGCCGAAGTCTGGCACCCCCGGGTGAGGTTGCGAGGGCAACCGAGGTGATCCGTAACCCGTTTGGGTAGAAAAGTTGCGCCCAACTATGGAAAGTGTGCATTCTCGGGTGGTCACTCAAAGCGACTTAGTGCATTCGGTGAGTCGTCAGGCCCCGCGCGAAAGAGCGCCCACTCGGAGGTTCATGTGCAATACGCGCCCCGCCCCAGTGCCGCCCTGGGTCACTACCTCACTCCAACCCAAACCGGCTTCGCCCTCCATGTGTCCGCCTCCCCGCGCAACCTCCGCGCGGTCCGTGGCCTCACCGAGGCGACCCTGCTCGGGGCGGGCGTCGCTCCCGACCTCGTCGACTCCGCCCAGCTCGTCCTCTCCGAGCTCTACGGCAACGCCGTCCACGCCTGCGGCCACTACGTCCCGCTGATCGCAGAGGTCGAGTCGGACCCGGCCGGTGTGTGGGTCCGGCTCCACGATCCCGACCGGTGTCGCCTGCCGCATCGCTCAGGGGTCCAACTCGACGACCCCGCCGCCGAGTCCGGCTGCGGGCTCCCGCTCATGGACCTCCTCGCGCCCGGCTGGGACGTCGCGCTGACGCCCGTAGGCAAGCAGGTCCGTTGCCTGCTCCCGCACAGTCGCAACTGATCGAACTCCCGTTCAATTGCTGCATTGACGTGCGATTTCGCCGGTTGTCAGTCTCTGGGGGTAGTCTCTCCGTCACGCCGAGTTGACGTTCAACTGTGTTGCCGGCGCCGAACGTTGGGGAGACGGTGCATGGTCGGGCCAAAGTTGTCACCGGCGGACCACCAGGACAAAGAGATCCGCATAGTCCTCAAGCAGCTCATAGCTGACGGCTGGACTCTGCATAAAGAGGGGCACTGGGGTCGCCTCTACTGCTCCTGTCCCGAAGGGGGCTGCCTCACCATCCCGGTCCCGGGCACGGCGAAGAACCCGGGGCGCGCGGCACGCAACCTCGCGCGGCGCGCGAAGCTCTGCCCGCTCCCGGAAGGTGATCCGCGCCGTGCCCGTAGCGGGGGCGTTGTCGTTTGACAACGCATGGGTCCTGGGTAAGTCTGCCTCACAGGGGTGGCGAACCCTGGCGCGCAGGCATGTGACAGCACAGCCAAAGGGGGACGAGGGCGAGATGGAGTACGAGTTTCTATTCGTCGTGGACGGCATCAGCGTGGACGACGACCTGGCGGTCGGCGTCATTTTCGACGAGTTCGACGGGCTGCTCACTCAGCACAGGGACAAGCACCTGCTTGACCTCTCCGAGTCGGGCGACAGCGCCATCGACGCCGCACACCGCCTGGTCGTACGGTTGAGAAGCGTTCTGCCCCAGCTACGACTGCTGCGGCTGGACCCCGATCTGGTGGGCGTGTCGGATATCGCAGAGCGGACAGGCCGCAGTCGGCAGAACGTCCTCCAATGGGTGAACGGGGAGCGCCGATCAGACGCCGGCGCGTTTCCGGACCCGGAGGGCACGGTCGGGCGCTCGCTCGTCTGGCGCTGGGCCGAGATCAATGCCTGGCTGGCCGGCCTCGGTGAGCGTGTCGGCGACGCGGGAGCGACCCGTGAGGACGCGTTGCACATCGACTTCATGCTGCCCCGCTGGCAACAGGTGCTCGACGACGGCTTGCCGATCGTACGGTTCGTGTACGCGCAGGAGGACGAGCGGTCAGGCGACCGGGCAGCTGTGGCGCGCCTGCTGGAAGGCACCCTCTCCGCCCCAGGGCTGCTGGAAATGATCTCGGCCTTCCCTCGGGCCGAAAGGCAGCGGTTGACCGTGGTCTGCGCCGTACTCCCCGACCTTCTCAGCGCTGTGGCGTCGAAGATCCATGCAGACGAGACCTACGTGATGCTCGCCTTCCAGGGAGATAATAACGAGCTTCATCTCATGCCGGTCGCCGCACGTGACATTCCAGGGGCACGGCCTGTGTCGGACCTGGGACTCGGGGACGACGCGACCGTCGGTGACCTACTGCTGGTCACCGTGAACGGCGCCGTGGAGCCAACCACGCCCGTCGCCCTGGACTGAACACCCCGCGGCCCCACGAAAGGAAGTTGTGCCCACCGCATTCGAGATCAGCGCCCGTGCCGTCCGTCTGGCAGCGACCGTCCTCGCCCAGCATCTTCCGGACGGCCTTCCCTTCCGCGAAGTGAAGCGGTCGATCCACCGGGCTGACTCTGCCCTGGCGGACGACTGGGTTGCCGCTCGTGGCCCCAGGGCGAAGAGCGATGTAGACACCAATCTCGGCTACACCGCGACCGCGCTGAGCAAGGCCGGGTGGCTGACCCGCGCCAACCGCATCTGGCGGCTTACGGGTCTGGGCCTCGAAGCGCTCGGCGCCTACCCGGATGAGGTCACCTTCCTCTGGGAGGCGAACGCCCGCTACGACTACTGGGTCAGTAAAAGGACCGGCTTCGATGCCGCCGCCAAAGTCCTGTCCACGCTGCCCGACGAACGGTGGGTGAGTCTGGAGGACCTGGCGGGCGAGTACGACGTGGACGCGGAGGCGCTGGCTGCCTGCTTGCAGGGGACCCGTCCCGATGGCTGGCATCTTGCTCTCTCGGAAGACGGTGTGGCAGGAGTCGGCCTGCCTCTGCTCCCAGCGGAGACCGAGGCATGGCGGCTGCTCCTCGAACGCGACGAGCTGTTCGACGAGGCGAGGTCGAGCCTCGATGTCGTACGGGCACTGTCAGACAGACGGCTGACAGCGGAGGAGTTCACCGCACTCGTGCTGGGGGAGGAGCCCGGCCAGGAGGGCGTTCCGCAGCGTCCGCGCCGGGTCTGGATCATCCGGGGTACGGACCAGCGGGGTGCGAGCTTGATTCGTACCCTTTGGTGCGACGAAGGCGTGGTGACGCTGCCTGCCGACAGGCTGCCACCGCTACCGCAGGGCACAGGTCCGCAGCGGGTCCGTAAAGCCGTCGACGATGCCGACTCCGGGGCGACCGGTGCCCAGCGTGACCGACGGGCCGAGGAGCTCCACATCTTCCTCTCCCGGATACAGGAGGGGGACATCGTGGTGTGCACCGACGGGCCCAAGGCGTACTTGGGCGTGGTGCGGGGACCCGCCGGCTACTCGGCACCGAGCGACGACGCGGCCCACTACACACGGTCCGTCGCCTGGCAGAACCTCGACGCACCGCTCGACTTCGTCCGCGACCTGCCCAGTGAGCTGACGGGCCGCGTCGCCGACGCGGACGCCCGCATCGTCGACATCAGCCACTTCGCGTCCCGCCTTGAGCCGCTCGTCGGACCGGAGCCCGAGCGGGCCGCTCCCTCCCGCGATGTCGAGGCCCGGCTTCCCGACGTCACCCAGGAATTCGCGGACGGGCTCTTCCTGGACGGCACCCAATGGCTGCAGGAATGCGTCGAGCTGCTCCGGGGCAAACCGCAGCTGATCTTCCACGGCCCGCCCGGCACGGGGAAGACCTTCACCGCACTCGCGCTGGCCCGCCACCTGACAGGCGGCAGCCTCAGCAACGTACGACTGGTGCAGTTCCACCCGGCGTACACCTACGAGGACTTCTTCGAGGGCTTTCGCCCTCGGCTGCCGAAGAAGCAGCCCTCCGGCGGCCGGGTCGACGAGCGGAACAACGACACCGCGACCGGCCTTGCCTTCGACTTGGTCCAAGGGCCGCTGCGAAGGCTGGCGGACGCGGCGCAGGAGCGTCCCGCCGAGGTCTTCGTCCTGGTCATCGACGAGATCAACCGGGGCAATCTCGCCAAGGTCTTCGGCGAGATGTACTTCCTGCTGGAGTACCGCAGGGAGTTCGTACATCTCCTCTACGGATCGGACGAAGGACGCGGCTTCCGGCTGCCGCCCAACCTCTACATCATCGGCACGATGAACACTGTCGACCGGACCGTGGCGCTGATGGACGCGGCCATGCGTCGCCGCTTCTCCTTCATGGAACTGCACCCGGATGTCCCCCCGCTCACCGGACTGCTCAGTCGCTGGCTCGAAGCCAATGAGTACCCGCAGGCCGCCGCGCAGCTGCTCGACGAGCTGAACCGCCGCATCGCCGAAGGGCCCGCGACCGACCGGGACTTCCGCGTCGGGCACTCCTACCTGATGCAGTCCATGGCCCACAGCAGCCCAAGCGCCGTGGATCTGATCTGGCGTACCCAGGTCCTGCCGCTGCTCACCGAGTACCACTGGGGCGACGGCACGGAGATCGAGGAAACGTACGGTCTGCCGAGCATCAGGAAGCACCTCGGACTGGGACCGGAGGAGACAGGTCGGCCGGGCAGCGACGCATGACGCGTGAGACGCACGTACGGCTTCGTGAAGGAGAGGCGTGGTCCGAGTGGTCGCTGACGCCGGAACAGGCGTGGGAGCTGGACCGGTCCGAACTCGTCGATGTGCGGGCCGCGGGCCGCGTGGGGATGAGCAGGCTGCGTGCCAGGGACCAGGTCGGCGCCGTTCGGCTCGGGCGCGGTGCCGGGCGCGTGCGGCTGTCCATCGACCCGAAGGTTCCGGTGGACCGGCTGATGTATCTGCTCGGGTATGCGCCGGACCGACTGGTCTGGGACAAACAGCAGGTCGACGCAGTGGCACGCACCGACCTCCTGCCTGCCGTCGCGCACGCCTTCAACCGCGCTACCCGGCGGGCCCTGCGATCAGGGCCTCTGCGCGGCTACCGGGAGACCGATGACACCCTGCCGGTACTGCGGGGGCGGCTGAGGGCATCCGATCAGCTGAGCAGGCACCCAGGGCTCATGGTGCCGCTGGAGGTGACGTATGACGAGCACACCGTCGATGTACCGGAGAACAGGTTGCTGCTCGGTGCGGTGCGCAGGCTGCTGCGAGTACCGGGCCTCGACCCACGCCTTCGTGCGGAGTTGCAGGGATTTGCTGCTCAGTTGGACGGCGTGGCACCGCAGATGCCCGGTGCGCCGTTGCCGGTGTGGCAGCCGAGCCGTCTCAACCAGCGATACCAGCCGGTGCTCGCTCTGGCGGCGCTGATCCTTGGAGGAGCGTCCTACGAGCTCGCGGACGGACGCACGATTGCTGTCGATGGCCTGGTGTTCCGGATGTGGCAGGTCTACGAGGACTTTCTCGGCCGCGCCCTCGGTGAGGCACTGGTCAGTACGGTGGGCGGTAGGGCGGAACCCGCAGATCGCAACCACTACCTCACTGCCGGGCGGCGGCATCTGCTGATGCCCGACCTCTTGCACTACCTCCCCGGCGAGTCCGGTGTATCGAAGCCCGCGATCGTGGTGGACGCCAAATACAAGCGTGCCTTCCATCGCGATGACCTCTACCAGATGCTCGCTTACTGCGTGCGGCTCGGGCTCGACGACGGACATCTCGTGTACGCGGGCGGCAAACCTAACGTGGTGCGGGTACCGGTGCGCGACGGTGAGATAAGGCTGCACCGGCACGTGCTGGATCTGGGGCTGCCGCATCAGGAGCTGAGGAACCGGATCGACCGGCTTGCCGCAACCCTCGCGGAGTCGCTGCCCACGAGCTATCGCGCGGCGAAACTACCGTCCCCGACCGTGTAGCTCCCGGGATCCTGGTCCGTGCTGCCTTCATTGTAGGTACAATTCGCGAATGTAGGTACTTTTCCGTGAGACGCTGAAGGGGCCCCTCGTGAGCACGATCTCCGTCCGCGAGTTCTCGTACAACCCGAGCGCCGTCTTCGCCCGCGTGGAGAAGGGCGAGGCGGTTCAGGTGACCCGCCATGGCAATGTCATCGCCATGCTCCTCCCCAGTTCCGGGCCCATGGCGCGCTACTCCGACCTCGTCGCACAGGGGAAGATACGGCTCAAGTCGGCCACCACCTCGGAACTCGCCGGCATGGCCGCGTACGAACTCCCTGCGGACGCGCCCGACCCGGTGGCGCTCCTTCTCGCCGAGCGAGAGGAGGACGACCGTTGATCTACATGGATTCGTCCGCCCTTCTGACTCTGCTGACAGGGCGGACCAACGCCGGGGAACTCAGAAGCTTCCTGGCCGCCCGTCCCGGTCTGCCCATCGCCACCAGTACGGTCGGTGTGGTAGAGACGGTCCGGCAGCTCGACAGAGTCGGATCGTTCCCTCACGCTCTCGCGGATCTCGATTCCACGGTCACCGAAATCCTTCTCACCGAAGAGGTCCGTGACCTGGCCACCAGGGTTCCCGCCTCTCTGCGGTCCCTGGACGCCATCCACGTGGCGAGCGCGCTGGCGATCGGCGACGCCATCGATTCTCTGATCACGTACGACAAACGGATGCTTGACGCGGCCCGGGAGACAGGACTGGCCGCTTTCGCGCCCGGCATGGCGGACTGAGGCAGCCGTCGAGACTGTGGGAACCCGACAGTCGCGGCCCGGCGGCGCTGTCAGAGGCCGATTCCTTGGATGAGGGGTGGTACCGATAGGTTTTCGATGTACCAGACCGCCAAGGAAAGGGTGATCCGTTGAGCCGCTCGGTTCTCGTCACCGGAGGAAACCGGGGCATCGGCCTCGCCATCGCCCGCGCCTTCGCCGACAACGGCGACAAGGTGGCCGTCACCTACCGTTCCGGAGAGCCGCCGCAGGCGCTCACCGAGGCGGGTGTCCTCGCGGTCCGGTGCGACATCACCGACACCGAGCAGGTGGAGCAGGCCTACAAGGAGATCGAGGAGAAGCACGGTCCCGTGGAGGTGCTGGTCGCCAACGCCGGTATCACCAAGGACCAGTTGCTGATGCGGATGACCGAGGACGACTTCACGTCCGTGGTCGACACCAACCTCACCGGCACCTTCCGCGTCGTCAAGCGGGCCAACCGCGCGATGCTGCGTGCCAAGAAGGGCCGCGTCGTCCTCATCTCCTCCGTCGTCGGCCTCCTCGGCTCGGCCGGACAGGCCAACTACGCGGCGTCCAAGGCGGGCCTGGTCGGCTTCGCCCGGTCGCTGGCCCGTGAGCTCGGCTCGCGGAACATCACGTTCAACGTCGTCGCACCCGGGTTCGTCGACACCGACATGACCCAGGTGCTCACGGACGAGCAGCGCAAGGGCATCGTGTCGCAGGTGCCGCTCGGGCGCTACGCGCAGCCCGCCGAGATCGCCGCCGCGGTGCGCTTCCTCGCGTCCGACGACGCGTCGTACATCACTGGAGCCGTCATTCCCGTTGACGGCGGATTGGGCATGGGTCACTGATCACCATGAGCGGAATTCTCGACGGCAAGCGCATCCTCATCACGGGTGTGCTGATGGAGTCGTCCATCGCTTTCCACGCCGCGAAGGTGGCCCAGGAGCAGGGCGCCGAGGTCATCCTGACGGCCTTCCCCCGGCCGACGCTGACCGAGCGGATCGCCAGGAAGCTCCCGAAGCCCGTCAAGGTCCTCGAGCTCGACGTCACCAACGACGAGCACCTGGAGCGGCTCGCCGGCCTGGTCAAGGACGAGCTCGGCTCGCTGGACGGCGTCGTGCACTCCATCGGCTTCGCCCCGCAGGACGCGCTCGGCGGCAACTTCCTGAACACCCCGTTCGAGTCGGTCGCCACCGCGATGCACGTCTCGGCCTTCTCGCTGAAGTCGCTCGCCATGGCCTGCAAGCCCCTGATGAACGACGGCGGCTCGATCGTCGGCCTCACCTTCGACGCGCAGTTCGCCTGGCCGCAGTACGACTGGATGGGCCCGGCCAAGGCCGCGCTGGAGGCCACCTCCCGCTACCTCGCCCGTGACCTGGGCAAGGACAGCATCCGCTGCAACCTGGTCTCGGCCGGACCGCTCGGCTCCATGGCCGCCAAGTCCATCCCGGGCTTCGGTGAGCTCGCGGACGTCTGGAACCACCGCTCCCCGCTGGAGTGGGACATGACCGACCCCGAGCCGGCCGGCCGCGGCATCGTGGCGCTGCTCTCGGACTTCTTCCCGAAGACGACGGGCGAGATCATCCACGTCGACGGCGGCGTGCACATGATGGGCGCCTGACCCGCTCACGCCTCACCGACGGCCGCGTACCCCTCGCCGGGGTGCGCGGCCGTCGCGCGTGTCCTGGCCTCCACAGGCGCTCAAGTCGAAAAGATGGCCGTTCCACCGCAGAATGTGGTGGAACCGGACTTTTGGTCAGGCTGTGGGGAGGAGATCGCTGTGCGCTCCACACGTCGCCGAACCTGGGCCCTGCTCGCAGCGGCGGCCGTGGTCGCGGGGCTCCTGGCCCCGGTGGCCGTCAGCGCGGCCAACCGGGCGGGGAGCGGAGCGGCCGCACCCCCGGAACCGGAGCCGTCGGGCGCCGAATGCCGTACGTCGGTCGAGGGCTCCCGGGTGGTCGCCTACTGCCACAACCCGTACCCCACGACCGATCTCGTCCAGCTCCACACCGAGTGCGCGCGCTGGTGGGACGTCGACGCCGACGGCGGTGCGGTCGCGGTGCAGCCCGGCCGGACGGTCAAGCTCGAGGACCGCTGCTGGAAAGAGGTCGGCTCGGCCTGGGTCAGCCACTCGGTGTCCTAGGGATCCAGCTTCCCGGTTCAGACCCGTTCCTGCAGGCAGCTCAGCGCGTGAGCGGCCGCCTCGGCCGCCGCCGTCTCCGCGTCGCCCGCCCGGATCGCCTCGACGAGCCGTGCGTGGTCCATGTGCGCCTCCGGCCTCAGCTCCGGGCCCACGTCGTCGCGCAGGTAGTCACGGAGCAGGTCGTTCAGGTCGGCGTAGAGCTCGGTCAGCACGTCGTTGTGCGAGGCCGCGACCACGGCGAGGTGCAGTGTCGCGTCGGCGGCCACGAAGGCCTCCGCGTCCCCGGACGCCCAGGTCTCCTCGCGCCGGGCCATCAGCGCGTCCAGCTGCCGCAGATCCCGGTCCGTGCGGCGCAGGGCGGCGAGCCGGGCCGCCGAGGACTCCAGCGTGGAGCGCAGCTCGGCGACGTGCCGGGGGTCGGCGTCCGCGAACCGGCGGTGCATCACCCCGGCCAGCTCACTGGTCGCCACCACGTACGTGCCGGAGCCCTGGCGGATGTCCAGCAGCCCGTTGTGCGCCAGGGCGCGCACCGCCTCGCGCACCGTGTTGCGGGCGACGCCGAGCTGCTCGACCAGCTCGGGCTCGGTGGGGATCCGGGAGCCCACAGGCCACTCGCCCGTGGTGATCTGGTTCCTCAGCTGGGCAATCACCTGGTCGGCGAGAGCCGAACGCCGCGTGGACGTCAGCGCCATGGTGCTCCTTGCTCGTGTTCCGGAAGAGGTGGTCCCGGCGGTGGCCGGAAGGTGGTGGGGAGGTCGTCCGGGAGGTGCGGGCCCGTCGGATCGCCGCTCCGATTGTCTCAGGGAGGGAATCGGAGTGGACAGTCAATCATCCCATGATTCTATGATGGGCCCATGCGTCACGACGAGACCCCGACCCTGAGCCCTCCCGCCGGCCCCCGCACCCCCACGTCCGAAGGCCCCGGACCCTCCCCCTGGGTGCTGCGGATCGTCACCGTCGGTCTGGTCCTCGCCGCGCTCAACCTCCGGCCCGCCATCACCAGCCTCGGCCCCCTCCTCGAAGAGGTCCGGGACACCCTGCACATGAGCGGCAGCGTCGCCGGTGTCCTGACCTCCGTGCCGCCGCTCTGCTTCGCGGTGTTCGGCTTCATGGCGCCACGGCTGGCCCGCCGGTTCGGCATCGGCGCCGTCGTCTGCGCGGGCATGGTCGCCATCACCGTCGGCCTGCTGATCCGCCCCTTCGTCGGCGGCACCGCCGGGTTCCTCGCCGCCAGCGCCCTCGCCCTGATGGGTATCGCGGTCAGCAACGTCCTGATGCCCGTCGTCGTCAAGCGCTGGTTCCCCGACCGGGTCGGCACCGTCACCGGCCTCTACTCGATGGCCCTGGCCCTGGGCACCGCCCTCGCGGCCGCCCTCACCGTGCCCCTGACGGACGCGCTGGGCGGCAGCTGGAAGACGGGACTGGCCGTCTGGGCGGCGCTGTCGGCCGTCGCGATCCTGCCCTGGACCGCGCTCGTACGGGATCGCGGCACAGGCGCCGGGCAGCCCGGGGGGCGGGCCAAGGAGCAGGCGGCCGCACTCAGGATCACCCGTAGCCGTACGTCCTGGGCCCTCGCCTGCTTCTTCGGGCTCCAGGCCACGGCCGCGTACATCACGATGGGCTGGATTCCGCAGATCTTCCGCGACGCGGGGATCTCGGCGGGCACCTCGGGCGTCCTGCTCGCCGTGGTCATGGCCATGGGTGTGCCCCTGGCCTTCGTGATCCCCCGGGTCGCCACCCGGCTGCGGACCCAGGGCCCGATCGTCCTCGTCCTCAGCGCCTGCGGCCTCCTCGGCTACGCGGGCCTCTACCTGGCCCCGGCCGGCGGTGCCTGGCTCTGGGCGCTGCTGCTGGGCATAGCCAACTGCGCCTTCCCGCTCGCCCTCACCATGATCGGGATGCGTTCACGGACCGGCGCGGGTGTGGTCAGGCTCTCCGCCTTCGCGCAGTCCACCGGCTACCTGCTCTCGATCCCCGGCCCCTTGCTGGTCGGCGTGCTCTACCAGCACAGCGGCGGCTGGGGCCTGCCGCTCGCCCTCATGGCGGCGCTCCTCGTGCCCCAGACGATCGCCGGCATCCTCGCGGGCCGGGACCGGGCGATCGAGGACGAATGCTGAGATGCGAGACTGTGCGCATGCCAGTGCTCGATCCGAATCCCCAGAACGGTCAGAAGAAGCTCCTCCTCGTCTTCGGGACGATGCTTCTCATCTCCGTGGTCATCGGTGTGATCGCCACGATCGCCTCCCCCTGATCCCCGGGGGTGGGGCCAGCCCCCCTGTCCCCTAGGGGGCCAGGTTCAGGGTCGAGTGGGTGGGTCACCGGATGGGACCGCCGCCGCCCGGCCCGTAGGTTCTGGGTAACACAGCCGAGGACCCACGGAGGCGGACATGTCGGCCCGTACGCACACCCGGACCCACCGCCCGGCCGCCACGGACTCCGTCGAGGTCAGGCTGCCGTGGTGGGCCGTCGCGCTGCCCGCACTCGCCTTCGCGGCGCTCCTCCTGCTGATCGTGGAACCCGGCCAGGCGCACGCCTCGGCCGGCGACCCCGCCCTCGGGCGGCTGCTCGGGCACATCGCGGGGCTGCTGCGCGCCTGACCGGCCCTTCACCCCAGCGGGCGAGCACGTCAACACCCTGCGCCCGGAGGCACAATTCGTGCGAAGCTGAGGTGTATGAGCGCCGATACACCTCGCAGGATCGTCCTTCTCAGGCACGCAAAGGCGGAATGGTCGCAGGAGTCCGACCATGAGCGGCCACTGGCGGAACGGGGCAGGAAGGACGCCCCCGTCGCCGGCCGCAAGCTGGCCGATTCAGGCACCGTCTTCGACCTGGCTCTGTGCTCGACCGCCACCAGGACCCGTGAGACCTGGAAGCTGGCGGTCCACGAATTCGAGCAGCGCCCCAGGACCGTGTACGAGGAGAGGCTGTACGAGGCCTCCCTCGGAGAGCTGATCGCGCTGTTCGCCGAGACCTCCGACGACGTACGGAATCTGCTGGTCATCGGCCACAATCCCGGCATGCACGCTGCCGCGGACGCGCTCTCCGGCGGGGCGCAGGGCGATGCGCTCGCCCGCATGACCAAGGACGGCTTCCCCACGGCCGCCTACGCCGTGGTGGAGTTTCCCGGCTCGTGGAAGAGCGTCGAACACGGCGTGGGCAAGCTCGTCGAGTACTGGACGCCGAACGACTGAGCAGGAAGTGCGAGGGCCCCGGCACAGCAGCTGTGCCGGGGCCCCTCGCGTGCGTACGGTCAGTCCACCAGGCCGTCTGCCGTCTCGACCTCTTCGCGGGTGATCCCGAGCAGATACAGCACGGTGTCCAGGAAGGGGACGTTCACCGCCGTGTGGGCGGCCTGACGGACGACCGGCTTGGCGTTGAAGGCGACACCCAGGCCCGCGGTGTTCAGCATGTCCAGATCGTTGGCGCCGTCGCCGATCGCCACCGTCTGCGCCAGCGGCACCCCCGCCTGCTCCGCGAAGCTGCGCAGCAGCCGGGCCTTGCCCGCCCGGTCCACGATGTCGCCCACGACCCGGCCGGTGAGCTTGCCGTCGACGACCTCCAGCGTGTTGGCGGAGGCGAAGTCGAGCCCGAGACGCTCCTTGAGGTCGTCCGTGACCTGGGTGAAGCCCCCCGAGACCACGCCCACTTGGTAGCCGAGCCGCTTCAGCGTCCGGATCAGGGTGCGGGCGCCGGGAGTCAGCCGGACCTCCGCGCGCACCTTCTCCACCACCGACACGTCGAGCCCGGCCAGCAGCGCCACGCGCGCGTGCAGGGACTGCTCGAAGTCGAGCTCGCCGCGCATCGCCTGCTCGGTCACCGCGGCGACCTCGGCCTCGCAGCCCGCGTGGGCCGCGAAGAGCTCGATGACCTCGTCCTGGATGAGTGTCGAGTCCACGTCCATGACGACCAGCCGCTGCGCCCGGCGGCTCAGCCCCGCCGACATGACGGCGATGTCGACGCCGATGTTCGCGGCCTCCGTCGCCAGCGCCGTCCGCAGGTCCTCGGTTCCGGCACCGGACACCGCGAACTCGACGGCGGTGACCGGGTACTTGGCCAGACGGAAGATCCGGTCGATGTTGCCACCGGTCGAGGTGATCCTGGCCGCTATCAGCGCCGTGGACTCCGCGGTCAGCGGGTGCCCCAGCACGGTCACATGGGACCGGCCGGAGCCGCGGGGGCGGTTGTCGCCCGTGCCCGAGATGATCTCGGCCTGGAGCTTCAGCGACTCCGCCCAGCTGTGCACGGTCGCCCGGAGGTCGCCCTCCGTTGTGCCGTCGGGCGTCGGCGAGGTCACCAGGGCGCACAGGACGATGCGGCCACGGGTGACGACCTGCTCGATGTCCACGACGTCGACGGCGTAGGCGGCAAGAGTGTCGAAGAGTCCGGCGGTGATGCCCGGCCGGTCCTTCCCGAAGATCTTGACGAGAAGAGTGGGGGCGTCCGTGTCCCGAGGGGACTCGGGGGGCTCAGGAGACCGGGGTGACCGAGGTGGCTGAGATGCGCTCATGGTGGTCCCACCGTATAGGGCGGCGGGTCGGGCTCCGAAGCCGTCCCGAGTGGCGGACAGCCGGAGGCCGGCTCGGGGCGCGGACGCCGGTCCGGGAACGGGGCGTCGCGAATGGGGTGCTCCGGACCTGTTTCTCCCCGGTCGCGGAAGGGGACGGGCAGCCTCCGCGCGCTCTTCACGCCGCCCGGCTTTCCGTGAGGGGACCGCTCCTGGAATAGTTCCCCACGATGTTCAGCATCCCTAGGCTCCCTGCGACGGGGGCGACACGGGGGACAACTAGTGGGGCGCGGAGTGCCGGAACTCGTACTGGAATTGAATGGAAGGACCTGGGCGCTCGATCCGTCCAGGTCGTACACCCTCGGACGTGATCCGCAGGGCGACCTTGTGATCGACGACGCCAGAGTGTCGTGGCGGCATGCCACGATCAGCTGGAACGGCCGCGGCTGGTCCATCGAGGACCACGGCAGCACGAACGGCACCTACGTGCAGGGCCGGCGTATCCAGCAGATGGAGATCGCCCCGGGGACGTCGGTCCACCTGGGCAACGCCACCGACGGCCCGCGGCTGAACCTCACCGCGGCGGCGGGCGCCGGTGCCCACGGCGGGCAGGCGGCGCCGCAGCAGGCGCCCGCGCCTGCCGCGCACGTGCAGCAGGCCCCGGTGAGCAAGCCGCAGCAGCCTCAGCAGCAGGGTGCCGCCGGCTGGCCCGGCGGCCCGGCGCAGCAGCAGGCACCGCAGATGCAGCAGCAGCCCCCGTTCCCGCACCAGCAGGGTCACGCCGGCCCGCCCGGAGCCGGCGGGCACGGCGCCGCCGCGGCACCGCCGCCGGTCTACGGCGACCGCAGCCCGACCACGTTCCACCAGCTGGACCTCGGCCGGGTCATGCGCATCGGCCGTGCGCTGGAGAACGAACTGGTCGTCTCCGACCTCCAGGTCTCGCGCCTGCACGCCGAATTCCGGGCGACGCCCGACGGCCGCTTCGAGATCCGGGACCTCGGATCTCACAACGGCACGTACGTCAACGGCCAGCCGCTCGGCAAGTCCGGCTCCGCGCTCATCGGCCCGAACGACATCGTCGGCGTGGGTCACTCGACCTTCCGGCTGGTCGGGGACCGGCTGGAAGAGTTCGTCGACACCGGTGAGGTCTCCTTCTCGGCCCGCCACCTCACGGTGACGGTCGACGGCGGCAAGGACATCCTCAAGGACGTCTCGTTCGGCGTCCCCGAGAAGTCGCTGATCGCCGTCATCGGCCCGTCGGGCTCCGGAAAGTCCACCCTGCTCAAGGCGCTCACCGGCTACCGGCCCGCCAACCAGGGCGACGTCCTCTACGACAACCGGAACCTGTACAAGCAGTTCGCCGAGCTCAGGCAGCGCATCGGCCTGGTCCCGCAGGACGACATCCTGCACAAGGAGCTCACGGTCACCAGGGCTCTGCGGTACGCGGCCAAGCTCCGCTTCCCCGCGGACACCACCGAGGCCGAGCGCACCGCCCGGATCCACGAGGTCCTCGCCGAGCTCAAGCTCGACATCCACAAGGACAAGAAGATCACCTCGCTCTCCGGCGGCCAGCGCAAGCGCGTGTCGGTCGCCCTGGAGCTGCTGACCAAGCCGTCGCTGATCTTCCTGGACGAGCCGACCTCCGGCCTCGACCCGGGCATGGACCGCGATGTCATGCAACTGCTGCGCGGCCTGGCCGACGACGGCCGTACGGTCCTCGTGGTCACGCACTCCGTGGCCGAGCTGGCCATCTGCGACAAGCTCCTCGTGATGGCGCCCGGCGGGTCCGTCGCCTACTTCGGTCCCCCCGAGGAGGCGCTGAACTTCTTCGGCTACACCAGCTGGGCCGACGTCTTCTCCGCGTTCGAGAACTACCGCGACTACGACTGGGCGGGACGCTGGCGCGGCTCGCAGCACTACCAGATGTACGCCGCGGACATCGACGCCGTCGCCGCGCAGCCGGTGCACATGCCTCCGCCGCAGCGGATCCGGCCGCCGAAGCCGTCGGGCTGGACGGCGCAGTTGTTGACGCTGATGCGCCGGTACATCTCGGTGATCGTGTCCGACAAGGGCTTCCTCGCCCTGATGGTGGTCCTGCCGGCGGTGCTCGGTATCGTCAGCGTCGTCATCCCCGCGGAGTTCGGGCTCGCCCCGCCCGACGTGCCCAACAAGCGGTTCAACAGCAAGGCCGGCACCATTCTGCTGATCCTCGCGGTCGGTATGTGCTTCGCCGGGTCGGCCAACTCCGTACGGGAACTGATCAAGGAGCGGGTCATCTACGAGCGGGAACGGGCCACCGGCCTCTCCCGTTCCGCCTATCTGACCTCCAAGGTGATCGTCCTCGGTGTGATCACCGCCCTGCAAGGCGTGATCATCTGCGGGATCGGCCTGTCCACCCGGAAGCTGCCCGACGAGGGACTGTTCATGTCCCCGGCCGCGGAGATCTGCCTGGCGATCATCGCGCTCGGGTTCACCTCGATGATGGTCGGGCTGATGATCTCCGCGCTGGTGAAGACCGCCGAGAAGACCATGCCGCTGCTGGTCATGTTCGCCATCGTCCAGGTGGTCTTCACCGGGGTGCTCTTCCAGCTCTACGGTTCGCCCGGTCTCGAGCAGTTCGCCTGGCTGATGCCTTCGCGCTGGGCGGTCGCCGCGGCCGGGGCCACGCTAGACCTCGCCCACCTCATGCCGCCGTGGGACACGGACAACCCGACCGATCTGGACCCGCTCTGGGAGAGCTCGGCCGGCCAGTGGGGGGTGAACATCGCGGTGCTGCTGTTCATGGCCGTGGCCCTCTTCTTCGTCGTCTCGCGACTGCTGCGCCGTCACGAGCCCGAGGTCATGCGCAAGTAACGCCGCCGGTCCTCGCCGGACCCGGAAACGCCCGAGGGCGGCACCCCGTGGGGTGCCGCCCTTCGGCATGTGCCGGCCGGTCACGCGACGCTGCGGACCGGCAGGTCAGCTCTGCCAGGTTGTGCTCGTGCGTGCGTGGCTCAGTACGCGCTGTCGACGTTGTCGATCGAGCCGTACTTGTCCGCGGCGTAGTTGGCGGCCGCGGTGATGTTGGCGACCGGGTCGTACTGGTCGTGCTTGGTGCCCTTGACGTGGTAGTAGTCGAAGGTCGGCTTGATCACCTGCAGCAGACCCTTCGAGGGGATGCCGTTGATCGCGTTGATGTCCCAGTTGTTGATGGCGCGCGGGTTACCGCTGGACTCGCGGATGATGTTGCGGTGCAGGCCCTCGTACGTACCGGGGATGTTCTTCTTGTCCATGATGGCGAGCGCCTCACGGATCCAGCCGTCCAGGTTGTTGGCGTAGACCGGCTTGCGGTCGGCCGCGCGGCTGGCCTTCTTGGCGGAACGCTTCTTCGCGTCGGCCTTCGCCTTCGCGGCGGCCTCGCTCTTGGCCTCGGCGACGGCCTTGGCCTTGGCCTCCGCCTTGGCGGCGGCCTTCTTCTTCTCGGCGGCGTCCTTGGCCTTGGCGGCGTCGGCGGCCTTGACCAGCTGCTCGGCCGTCGAGTTCTTCTCGATCGCGCCGGCCTGGATGTTCTTGGTCTGCGAGCCGGTGTAGGCGACGGGCGCGGCGGCCGAGGCGGCCTGCGGCTCGGTGGTGGCCGAAGCGTCGTTGGGGACGAGCGAGAAGGCGACAGCGGCGGCGGCCAGGGTCGAGACCCCCGCGACGGAGAGCTTCTGCGCCTTGTTCAGGCGACGGCTACGGCTGGTGATGCGGGACACGGACATACAGTCGTACCTCTTCGAATTGCAGGGGTCCTCGGCGAGGACGAGACGGAAGAGCCGAGGCATCTCCGTCGGGGACAGATGCAATTCTTAGCGCCAGCAAAATGGCGTGGCAAAGGTGTGACGTACGAAGCCGGGTAGTGGGACGGGGTCTCGTTAATACCTCCTTGTCCGGTTTGAACCCAGGCGAGTTGCCCGTTTTACGCCAACTATCCGACTTCGTAAGTGACGTGGGTCCTATGCCTGGGCTCACACGGGGACCCCTTCGCGCTCACGAAAAGTTGCTCCAGTAATGCGGAGCGTAAGCGACTTATCGGGCAGGAGGCAGCAGCAGGTGGGCGTCCCCGAACTCGTGCCAGAGATACCGGTGGTCCAGGGCCTGGGCGTACCCCCGCCGCAGCGTCTCCCGCCCCGCGACCGCCTCCAGCATCAGCAGGTGGGAGGCCTCGGGCTCGTGCAGCCCGGTCAGCAATCCGTCCACGACCCGCACACCCCGTCGCGGCGTCACCACCAGATCCGTCCAGCCCGCCGAGGCCCGCACCACCGCGTCCTCGCCCGCCGCGGACTCCAGCGCCCGCACCGCCGTGGTACCCACCGCGATCACCCTGCCCCCACCTGCCCGAGCCGCGTTCACCAGCCATGCCGTGGAGCGCGGCACCTCGAAGCGCTCCGGGTAGGGCGGCTCGTGCACCTCGGCCGAGGCCACCCCCGTATGCAGCGTCAGCGGTGCGAACTGCACCCCGCGGCTCACCAGCGCCGCCACCAGACCCGCCGTGAAGGGCCGCGCCGCGCTCGGCATCTCGGCCGAACCGCTCCCGTCGGGCGACGGCACGGCGAACACCGTCCGGTACGCCGACAGCGGCTGGTCCCGCTCCGTGTACGCGTACCGGATCGGCCGCCCGTACCGGCTCAGCAGTCCGGGCAGGTCCCGCCCCACCCGCGCCCACCAGAGCCTGGCCCCCTCCCGCGGCCCGAGGGGCTCGTCCAGCACCAGCGCCTCCCCGCCCGGAAGCCGTACCGCCCCTCCCGCCGGGCCGCCGGGACGCGGCCGGGTCGTCCCGTCACCGTCCGGCCGGCGCAGCTCCACCGCCCACCGGCCGTCCTCACCCCGGGTCGAGAAGTGCACGACGACCCGCTCACCGCCAAGGCGCCCGTCGACCGCGGCCGCCAGCGTCGTCGACGTGTTGACCACCAGCACGTCCCCGGCCCGCAGCTCGCCGGGCAGCTCCCTGAATCGCCGGTGCGTGACCGCCTCGCCCCGTGAGACCAGCAGCCGCACATCGTCCCGTCCCGCACCCCGCTGCTCGGCCGGGACCCGCGCCGAGAGCTCCGGAGGCACCCGCAGGGAGTCCAGCGCGGTCACCGCTCCGCCCGCCGGTCCGCGTCCAGCAGTGCGGAGGCCGTGTACCTGCCGCTTGCGGGGCGCAGCTCCAGCAACCGTACGAAGGCGGGCGCCACGCCCTCCGGACGCGGCCGGGGCCCGGTGTCGTCCGGCACCGCAGCCGTATAGAGGTCCGTCCCCATGTCACCGGGGTCCACGGCCCACACCCGCAGGCCCGGTTCCTCCTCGCCGAGCACCGCGGCCAGCTGGTCGAGCGCCGCCTTCGACGCCCCGTAACCACCCCAGGTCCCGTACGGCTCGGTGGCCGCGTCCGAGCTCACCGTGACCACCGCCCCGGCCGCCGAGGCCCGCAGCAGCGGCAGCGCCTCCTGTACGAGCCCGAGCGCGGCGACCACGTTCGTCTCCAGCGCCTGCCGCAGCCCCGCGAGCGGCAGCGCCTCCAGCCGTACGAGCGGCTCGGCGCCCAGGGCGCTCGCGTTGCTCACCAGTACGTCGAGACCGCCCAGCTCCCCGGCGGCCGCCACCAGGGCCGCACGGTGCGCCGGATCCGTGACGTCCCCGGCCACGGCCACCACGCGTGTCCCGTACCGGCCGCCCAGCTCCGCGGCCGTCGCACGGAGCACGTCCTGCGACCTGGCGCCCAGCACCAGGTCCCATCCCCTTGCGGCCAGGGCCGCGCCGAGCGCGCGCCCCAGCCCTTTCGAACCGCCCGTGATCATCGCGATCGGCATGACAGCCATCCCCTCGCACCTCGTGGAGTTCCGACGCCACCCAACGTAGGAACGGTGCGAGCCCCGCCGCCTCGTCCGTCCGCCGCAGCCGGGTACGGCACTTGGGACTAGGTCCGCAGCCCCGTACGACGGTGGTCCTCAGCCCGATACGGGGGCGGTGGGCCCGCCGGTACGGTGAACACATGAGTGATCGCCCACCGTCGGGCCTGGCCGCTGTCAGCGCCGCGCTGCTCGCCATGAGCCGGCACCTGGAGATGAGGGACGTCCTCAAGACGATCGTCGCCTCCGCCCGTGAACTGCTGGACGCCGAGTACGCCGCCCTCGGCGTGCCGGACGACCACGGCGGCTTCGCCCAGTTCGTCGTCGACGGCGTCAGCGACGAACAGTGGAAGGCCATCGGCCCGCTGCCCCGCCAGCACGGCATCCTCGCGGCGATGCTCCACGAGGCCAAGCCCCAGCGGCTCGCCGACGTCCGCGAGGACCCCCGGTTCGAAGGGTGGCCCGACGCGCACCCGGACATGTCCGACTTCCTCGGCCTGCCCATCCAGGACGGCGACGAGACGATCGGCGCGCTCTTCCTCGCCAACAAGCGCTGCACCAGCCCGACGGGCGGCTGCAACTTCACCGAGGAGGACGAGGAGCTCCTCGGGATCCTCGCCCAGCACGCCGCGATCGCCCTCACCAACGCCCGGCTCTACGAGCGCAGCCGTGAGCTCACCATCGCCGAGGAGCGCTCACGGCTCGCGCACGAGCTGCACGACGCGGTCAGCCAGAAGCTCTTCTCGCTCCGGCTCACCGCCCAGGCCGCCGCGGCCCTCGTCGACCGCGACCCGGTGCGCGCCAAGGGCGAGCTCCAGCAGGTCGCCACCCTGGCCGGGGAGGCCGTGGACGAGCTGCGCGCCGCCGTCGTAGAGCTGCGCCCCGCAGCCCTGGACGAGGACGGCCTGGTCGCCACGCTCCGTACCCAGATCCAGGTCATGGACCGCGCCCACACCGCCCACGTCACCTTCGAGAGCGCCGGGGTGCGCGCCCTGCCCGCCGCCCAGGAGGAGGCGGTCCTCCGGGTCGCCCAGGAGGCCCTGCACAACGCCCTGCGCCACTCGGGCGCCGGTCAGGTGGCCGTCACCCTCAGCCGGCACACCTCGGCCACGGTGCTGCGGATCACCGACGACGGCCGCGGCTTCGACACCCACGCCGTCCGGCGCGCGGGCCGTCATCTGGGCCTCGTCTCGATGCGGCACCGGGCCGGCGGCGTCGGCGGCCGCCTCACCGTCGCTTCGGAGCCCGGCAAGGGCACCACGGTCCAGATGGAGGTCCCCTGTGGCTGACAAGATCATCAAGGTGCTCCTGGTCGACGACCACCAGGTGGTCCGGCGGGGTCTGCGTACGTTCCTCGAGATCCAGGACGACATCGAGGTGGTGGGGGAGGCCTCGGACGGGGCCGAGGGCGTCGCCAGGACCGAGGAGCTGCGGCCCGACGTGGTCCTGATGGACATCAAGATGCCCGGCACGGACGGCATCGAGGCCCTCCGCAGGCTCAGGGAGCTGGAGAACCCCGCCAAGGTGCTGATCGTCACCAGCTTCACCGAGCAGCGCACGGTGGTGCCTGCCCTGCGGGCGGGAGCGTCGGGCTACGTGTACAAGGACGTCGACCCGGACGCCCTGGCCGGGGCCATCCGCTCGGTCCACGCCGGCCATGTGCTGCTCCAGCCCGAGGTCGCCGGAGCGCTGCTGGCCCAGGACGACACCGGGAACGGCACCGGGCGGGGCAGCACCCTGACCGAGCGGGAGCGGGAGGTGCTCGGACTGATCGCCGACGGCCGCTCCAACCGGGAGATCGCCCGCGCGCTGGTCCTGTCGGAGAAGACCGTGAAGACGCACGTCTCGAACATCCTGATGAAGCTCGACCTGTCGGACAGGACCCAGGCCGCTCTGTGGGCGGTCCGGCACGGGGCGGCCGGCTGAGGAGGACGCCCTGCCGCAGGACGAGCGGACGGTTCCACTCCGTGCGGCCCCGGCACCGGTCGCAAATCGTCGCCGCCGGTGCCGGGGCCGCCTCCGCCCCGGGCCACGGCGCCACCGCCCACGGCACGGCCGTCGGCTCCCCGGGCGTCGTCCCGGGCAACCTCGTCCAGGTCCCGGTGAGCGGGGTCGGCAACACGGTCGACGTGGTGGGCCCGCTCAACCCGGCCTTCGGCGGCTCCGGCCCGAACGGCTGACCGACGCCGCCGCCGGGCAGGCCCACCGGAGCCCGGCCGGCGGCCGGGGCCCCGGCGCTGCCTCGCCCGCTACCGCCCCCGCTCCTCCACGTACGCGTTGTACGCCGCGACCTGCGCCCGACGGGCCACCCGCTCCACCGGCCGCAGCGCCTCGCCCCGCGCCGCGATCTCGGAAGCGCTCACGGCCCCGCCGTGCCCGTTCTCATGGGCCACCGCCACGAGCAGCCCCACGCGCTGGGCCAGCTCCAGCACCCGCACCGCGCGGGGCGGATAGCCCGGAGCCAGTACCTCCCGCCCCCGCTCCGCCCGCGCCCGGTAGGCGTCCACGGCGGCCTCCGCGACCGGGCCGGACCCGGCGACGTCCAGTCGCGCCAGCACCGCCGTCGCATCCCGCAGCGCCTCGGCGAGCTCCCGCTCCGCCTCGCTCAGCGACGGCACATCCGCGGGCGGCGCCTCCCGTACCGGCAGACAGCGCCACACCACCTCGACGTGCAGATCGCCCACCGGCCCCGCCTCACTCACCTCCGGCACCAGGCCGTACGGCGCCCCGGACGTGACCACCGCCTCCTCCGCCTCCAGCGCACGGGCGTTGAAGTCCGGCGGCCCGCTGAGCCCCAGCGGATGGCCGGGCACCGGCAGAGCGACCCGGAAACCGGTCGCACCGAGCCCCCTCAGCCGGCCGAGGGCCAGCGTGAGCCCGACAGGCCCCGCCTCACCCGGCAGCCCCTCGACGCGGTGCACCGCGTCCTCCCCGACGATCGCGAGCGCCGCGTCGTCCGGTGAGACAAGTCCGGACAGAAGCGCGTTTCCCCATGCGGCAAGCCGCCCTGAGCGTGGTTCCGAAAGCATGGGAACAGCCTAGGGAACGGCCCCAGGGCCTGAGCACTCCTCGGGTGGCGTAGGTTTTCCCTGGGAGCTGTGCCCACAGGCACGCGACGATCTCGACACTGTATGGGGAGACAACGCGCCATGAGCGATGTACTGGAGCTGGTGGACGTATCCGTGGTCCGCGACGGACGCGCTCTGGTGGACGACGTCTCCTGGTCGGTCAAGGAGGGGGAGCGCTGGGTCATCCTCGGACCGAACGGCGCCGGCAAGACCACCCTCCTCAACATCGCCTCCAGCTACCTCTTCCCCAGCACCGGCACGGCCAGGATCCTCGGTGAGCGGCTCGGCGGCGTCGGCACCGACGTCTTCGAGCTCCGCCCCCGCATCGGCATCGCCGGCGTCGCCATGGCCGAAAAGCTCCCCAAGCGGCAGACCGTGCTCCAGACGGTGCTCACCGCCGCCTACGGCATGACCGCCACCTGGCACGAGGACTACGAGGCCGTCGACGAGGAGCGCGCCCGCGCCTTCCTCGACCGCCTCGGCATGACCGAGTTCCTCGACCGCAAGTTCGGCACGCTCTCCGAGGGCGAGCGCAAGCGCACTCTCATCGCCCGCGCCATGATGACCGACCCCGAACTGCTCCTCCTCGACGAGCCGGCCGCCGGGCTGGACCTCGGCGGACGCGAGGACCTGGTCCGCCGGCTCGGCAGACTGGCCCGTGACCCGTACGCCCCCTCCATGGTCATGGTCACCCACCATGTCGAGGAGATCGCACCCGGCTTCACCCACGTCCTGATGATCCGCCAGGGCAAGGTCCTCGCAGCCGGCCCCATGGAGACCGAGCTCAGCTCCCGGAACCTCTCCCTCTGCTTCGGTCTGCCGCTCGTCGTCGAGCACCGCGGCGACCGCTACACCGCACACGGACTGCCCCTCGGCCAGTAGTCGCACCACAGCCAACCTCCTCTGCGCCCTGTCGGGGAAGGCACTCGCGGTCCTACGATGACCATGTGGACATCGACGCGTGGGTGTGGTGGCTGATCGGCGCGGTGGGACTGGGCATCCCCCTCGTCCTGACCGCGATGCCCGAATTCGGGATGTTCGCCGTCGGAGCGGTGGCCGCGGCTGTCGTGGCGGCCCTCGGCGGCGGTGTCGTCGCCCAAGTCCTGGTGTTTGTCGTGGTGTCGGTCGCGCTGATCGCGGTCGTCCGCCCGATCGCGGCCGGACACCGGGCGTCCAGGCCAGGGGAGGCCACCGGCATCGACGCCCTGAAAGGCCGTCAGGCCGTCGTCCTGGAACGGGTGGACGGCAGCGGCGGGCGCATCAAGCTCGCCGGCGAGGTCTGGTCCGCACGCTCCCTCGACGGCGACCAGGTCTTCGAACCCGGCCGCCAGGTGGACGTCGTGGACATCGACGGCGCAACGGCCGTCGTCATGTGAGCGAACTGGTCACACGGCAGGCCGCAGTCTGCCAAACTCGAAGTCGATCATCATGAAACCGTCTTGACCGCTCGACCTCGATCACCGCGATCCGTCGGCAACCGAAGGGCACGAGGCACACGATGAATTCGATCATCATCGTCCTGATCATTCTGGTGGTGCTCGTATTCATCGCCCTGATCAAGACGATCCAGGTCATCCCGCAGGCCAGCGCCGCCATCGTGGAGCGCTTCGGCCGCTACACCCGCACGCTCAACGCCGGGCTGAACATCGTCGTCCCGTTCATCGACTCGATCCGCAACAGGATCGACCTCCGCGAACAGGTCGTCCCCTTCCCGCCCCAGCCGGTGATCACCCAGGACAACCTCGTCGTCAACATCGACACCGTCATCTACTACCAGGTGACCGACGCCCGCGCCGCGACGTACGAAGTCGCCAGCTACATCCAGGCGATCGAGCAGCTCACCGTCACCACGCTCCGCAACATCATCGGCGGCATGGACCTCGAGCGGACCCTGACCTCCCGCGAGGAGATCAACGCCGCGCTGCGCGGAGTCCTCGACGAAGCCACCGGCAAGTGGGGCATCCGCGTCAACCGTGTCGAGCTCAAGGCCATCGAACCGCCCACCTCCATCCAGGACTCGATGGAGAAGCAGATGCGCGCCGACCGCGACAAGCGCGCAGCCATCCTCACAGCCGAAGGCATCAGGCAGTCCGCGATCCTCACCGCGGAGGGCGAGAAGCAGTCCGCGATCCTGCGTGCCGAAGGTGAGGCCAAGGCGTCCGCACTGCGCGCCGAGGGCGAGGCCCAGGCCATCCGCACGGTCTTCGAGTCCATCCACGCCGGAGACCCGGACCAGAAGCTCCTCTCGTACCAGTACCTCCAGATGCTTCCCAAGATCGCCGAGGGCGACGCCAACAAGCTCTGGATCGTGCCCAGCGAGATCGGCGACGCCCTCAAGGGCCTCAGCGGTGCGTTCGGCAACCTCGGCGGCGGCGTCCCCGGCTTCAACACCGGCACGGAACGCAGGGAGCAGCCCCCGGTCGAATGACCGGAGAACACCTTCGTGCATGATCAGTGAGGCCCCTCGACCTTGAAGGCGGGGAGGCGTCACTGACCATCGAAGGAGATGGCCTTGTCCATCTGGGAAATGCTCGCGGTCTTCGCGGCCGGGATCGGCGCCGGCACGATCAACACCATCGTCGGCTCGGGAACGCTGATCACGTTTCCCGTCCTGCTCGCCACCGGACTGCCGCCGGTCACCGCGACCGTGTCCAACGCGCTCGGCCTGATCCCCGGCTCCATCAGCGGCGCCATCGGCTACCGCGAGGAACTGGCCGGCCAGCGCCGCCGCATACTGAAGCTGAGCGCCGGGGCGCTGATCGGCGGACTCACCGGCGCCACCCTCCTGCTCGCCCTGCCCTCCACCGCGTTCGAGACGATCGTCCCCGTCCTCGTCACCCTCGCACTGGTGCTGGTCATCCTGCAGCCCCGCATCAGCAGAGCGGTCCAGCGCCGCCGCGACCGGACCGGCACCCCCGCCCGCCTCGACGGCGGGCCCCTGCTGTTCACCGGGATCATGCTCGCCAGCGTCTACGGCGGCTACTTCACCGCGGCCCAGGGCATCATCTACCTCTCCCTGATGGGCATGCTGCTCGACGACACGATGCAGCGCCTCAACGCGGTCAAGAACGTCCTCGCCGCCGTCGTCAACAGCGTCGCGGCGCTCTTCTTCCTCTTCGTCGCGCACTTCGACTGGACGGCCGTCGTGCTCATCGCGGTCGGATCCGCGATCGGCGGCCAGATAGGTGCCAGGGTGGGCCGGCGGCTCAGCCCGGGCTTCCTGCGCGCACTGATCGTGGTCGTCGGTACCGCGGCCATCGTCCAACTGCTGCTGCGCTGACGGACGGAGCCCGCCCCTCCGGTCACGGGGGGACGGGCTCCGCACATGGTCATGTGGGGGAGACGAGGCGTCTACGCCGCGGAGTGCGCCAGCCACTCCGGCAGCGCCGACCGGCCCCCGGCACCCAGGGCGAGCAGCATCGCGTCCGCCGGCGAAGGCACGAACGGCTCCCGCAGCAGCGGCATGCCCGCCTGCTCCGGTGTCCGGGCCGCCTTGCGGTGGTTGTCCTCCGCGCACGAGGCCACGGTGTTCAGCCAGGTGTCCTGACCGCCCTGGGCCCGCGGGACCACGTGATCCACGGTGCTGGCCCGCCGCCCGCAGTACGCGCACCGGTGCTGGTCCCGTATGAGCACCCCCCTCCTGGACCACGGCGCGTGTCTTCGGAACGGCACCCGTACGTACCGGCAGAGCCTGATCACGCGGGGTACCGGAATGTCCACGGCGGCGCCACGCATACGGAGCCCGGGATGCGACTGCTCGACGACAGCCTTGTCCTGCAGGATCAGAACCACCGCACGGTTGAGCGTCACCGTCGACAGTGGCTCGAAGCTCGCGTTGAGTACAAGTGTGTCCCGCATCCTGCCCACCTCCCGTGTGCCGCCCGTCGGTCGGCGGGCCCGGATCAACTCTGTCCGGGCGAGCCGTGATGGACAACGCAATAAAAAGTGCCCTGCCCTGATCTCTCCAAGACCAGGGCAGGGCAAACAGCAGGCGAACCTTCAGCTTCCGGGGGCGGCGTACTCCCCGATCAGCTGGGCACGGCCCAGTGTGTGGAAACGCAGGTTGAATCCGACGACGGCGGGCGAGGCGTCGCTGTCGGGCCCGAGCTTCTCGGTGTCCACCGCGTACACGGTGAAGACGTAGCGGTGATTCTCACCGGCAGGAGGCGCGGCACCGCCGAACTCCTTCGCCCCGTAGTCGTTGCGGGCCTGGACGGCGCCCCCGGGCAGACCCTCGAACGCCCCGCTCCCCGCGCCGGCGGGAAGCGCGGTCACCGAGGCGGGGATGTCGAACACCACCCAGTGCCAGAACCCGCTGCCCGTCGGGGCGTCCGGGTCGAAGCACGTCACGGCGAAGCTCTTCGTCTCCGCGGGGAAGCCCTCCCACCGCAGCTGCGGCGAGGTGTTCCCCGCCGCGAACACCTGGGCGTCCGCGAGTACGGCTCCCGGCGCTAGGTCCTCGCTCACCACAGTGAACGAGGGGACCTCGGGATGGAAGTCGTGCGGCAGCGGCGCCCTCTTCGGTTCGGTCACGTCAGCACCTCTCCTGGTCGGCTGTGCGTTCTTCCCACCGACCCTAGAGGGTGCCTCAGAGCCAGTTGCGCTGGCCGCCGACCTGCGCGAGCCACTGGTTGAGGTACGCCGCCCAGTCCGTGCCCTGGAAGTCGTTGAGACCGACCTTGAAGGCACGGTAGGAGTCGCTGCCCTCGCTGAAGAGCCCCGGCTTCTTGTCCATCTCCAGGATGACGTCCATCTCGCGGTCGTCCGCGACGAACGTCAGCTCCACCTGGTTCAGCCCCCGGTACTGCTGCGGGGGGACGAACTCGATCTCCTGGTAGAACGGCAGGCGCTGGCGCGTACCGCGGATGTGGCCGCGCTCCATGTCGGCGCTGCGGAAGCCGAAGCCCAGCTGGCCGAAGGCGTCCAGGATCGCCTGCTGCGCGGGCAGCGGGTGCACGTTGACCGGGTCCAGGTCGCCGGAGTCCAGAGCGCGGGCGATCTCCAGCTCCGTGGTCACCCCGATGTTCATGCCGCGCAACTGCTGCCCGGCGAACATGGTGATGGGCGTCTCCCAGGGGATCTCCAGCCCGAACGGCACGACGTGCACCGCGCCCGCCTGCACCGCGAAGGCGCCACCGAGGCGCAGCTTGGCGAACTCGATGTCCTGCTTGGTCTCCTGGTCCCCGCCCTCGACCTCGACCCGCGCCTGCAGACCGACCGAGAGTCCCTCGATCTGCTGGTCCACGGATCCGCCCTGGATCCGCACCTCGCCCTGGACCACCCCTCCAGGGACGACGTTGAGTTCGGTGAGTTCGGTCTCGACCGAGGCACCGCCGGCACCCATGCTCGCGAGCAGCCGCTTGAAGCCCATGTTTTTCCTCCTAGGTCCTGTCCCCTACATACGCGCCATGACCGTAGCCGGTTCCCGTCGTACCGGTCCCAGTACCCTCGGACGACATGAACGAAGGCATGGACCGTACGCCGCTGACGCGGGACTTCTCCGACAGGGCCGCCCCGGAGGCGGCACCCTGCCTCCGGGACCGGATCCACGGCCCGGCGAGGCGGTCGGCATGAACGTCGTGGATCTCGCGCACCCCGCCGAGGAAGTCGCGCCCAAGCTCCTGGGCGCCGTCCTCACCCACGAGGCTCCCGAGGGAACCGTCAGCATCACCATCACGGAGACCGAGGCGTACTCCGGTGCGACCGACCCCGCCTCCCACGCCTACCGGGGCAGGACACGCCGCAACGCCGTCATGTTCGGGCCCGCAGGACATCTGTACGTCTACCGGTCCCACGGCCTGCACTGGTGCGCCAACATCGTCACCGGAACGGACGGCATCGCCTCGGCCGTCCTCATCCGGGCGGGCAAGGTCATCGAGGGGGAAGACCTCGCACGTGAGCGGCGAGGGGCGAAGGTCGAGAGTCCACGCCTCGCGCGGGGCCCGGGAAACTTCTGCCAGGCGCTCGGCATCACGGCGGAGCACGACGGAACCGGTCTGCTGGCAGGCACGGCGGTCACGCTGTCCGAGGGTGAGCCGGTTCCCGACACGCTCATCAGGGTCGGTCCCCGGGTAGGCGTCAGCAAGGCCCACGACTGGGAGCACCGCTTCTACCTCGCCGGTGACCCGACGGTCTCGGCGTACCGGCTGAGCCCCAGGGCCAAGCCGGCCGCCGAAGTCTGAGCCGGCCGTTGCGCACTCATGTGCCGCGCCGCAGGGCAACTTGACTCGCCCTTGCTGTTTCCCTAATGTAGTCCGAGCCGCTTGAACGGATGCAGTCGTTCTTGGCACGGTCCGTCGGACCGGGTCGAAGCATCGTGAGAGGGCCAACCACTACCTACGATTCACCCCTGGCGGGTGCGATTTCGGCATGCCGAAATTCGCCCATCGACTCGATTATGAGTCGCCGAGGAAATCGGCTAATGTAGTGACCACGCCGAAAGGGAAACGCGAAAGCGAAGAACTGGAAAGCGATTGAGCAGGAACCCGCTTCGGCCGGGAATCGGACACGAAAGAGTCTGATAGAGTCGGAA